>JAYVPW010000082.1:0-26838 GCA_043777315.1 Spartobacteria bacterium
CGCCCTCGAACGATTCTCCCACTTCGACGTTCGACGTTCGACGTTCGACGTTCGACGTTTCTGCTTCTCCCCGTCCGGGTCTGTCCGTGGCTAAAAAGAAACTTCATCGCGCCACCACCGTCCCGGTTCTTTCGAGCTTGCCCCAGCCGACGAGCGCGCCGGTGAGGGCGCGGAAAATGGATTTCCAAATGACCCACGCGAGGAGCGGTCGGTAGGCGAGGCGCATCGGGATGATCATGAAGGCTTGGCGCAATTTCTCGCCTTCCATCCAGCAGGCGAGCGAGGCGAGGAAGAGGTCGAGGACGAAGAAGATGACGAGGTAAAACCAGATCGCGCCGGCGTGGCCGAGGAGCACGGAATAAAGGAGGATCGCATCGACGAGCGGGGTGAGGGCGACGAGCGCGATTTGGAAAAACCAGACGCTCGGGAGGCTGAACCAGCCGAGCGCGGGGAAGCGCGAGCTGAAGACGAGGTCGCGATGTTTCCAGAGGCATTGCATGGTGCCGAAGGCCCAGCGGAAGCGCTGTTTGGCGAGGGTGCGGAAGGTCTCGGGGGCCTCGGTCCAGGCGACGGCGTCGGGCGCGTATTCGATGCGGTAGCCGAGGCGGTGGAGGGTGAGGGTGAGGTCGGTGTCTTCGGCGAGGGTGTCGTGCGAAAGGCCGCCGGCGGCTTCGATCGCGCTTTTTCGGAACGCGCTGATCGCGCCGGGGACGACGGTGATGCAGTTCCAATCGGTGTAGGCGCGGCGGTCGAGATTGAAGCCGCAGATGTATTCGAGGCTCTGGCAGCGCGCGACGAAGGTGCGCAAATTTCCGACGCGCGCGTGACCGCTGACCGCACCGACGAGCGGATTCACGAACGGCTTCACGAGCTCGGCGAGCGTGCTTTTTTCAAAGTGCGTGTCGGCGTCGAGGAAGACGATCGTGTCGTGTTGCGCGTGCGCGAGGCCGTGCCGGAGCGCGGCGGATTTGCCGCGGTTTGGCTGGCGCAAAAGTCGCACGCGTGGGTCGCTCGCGGCGATGCGCTCGACCTCGGCGGCGGTGTCGTCGCGCGAGCCGTCGTCGATCACGATGAGTTCGAATGTGCCGGCGAAATCCGTATCCAGAACCGAGCGCAAAGTCTTTGCGATCACGCGACCTTCGTTGAACGCGGCGATGATGACGCTCAACGGAGGCGTGGCCTTTCCGTGAGCGCAGGATTCGGATTTTTCGGTCCGCGAAATCACGCGAAAAGTCGCGAAATCGGCGTCTTCTTTCGCGTTCTTTCGCGTGATTTCGCGGACCCCTCCCGCAGAATCCAAGTCCTCAGCCCTGCCATGATGCCGGTGCGCGAGCCAGGCGATGAGCAGCGTGCGGGCGACGACGAGCGCGGTGGCGAAAATCATGAACGCCCAAAAGAACTCCACGATGGCGTGCCAGAGCTTGAAGCCGGTCCCGGCGACCATGCGCTCGACACGCTGCGCGCCGCTTTGGGTGACCGGCATCAGCTCGTCGCGCGGGATGTTCAGCAGCTCGCTGAGGCTCACGATGCGGTCGCCGCGGGTCTGCAAATAATCGATGATCCGGGGCAGTGCGGCGACGGTCTGTTCGCGGTCGCCGCCGGCATCGTGGAGCAGGATGATGTTGCCCTCGCCGCGCAGATCTTTCACGCGCTGCACGATCTCGTCGGTGCCGGGCTGCGCCCAATCCTGCGGGTCGATTTTCTCGAGGACGACGGTGTAGCCGAGTTCGTCCTGCGCGAGCTTCAGGGGTGCGAGTTCGGCGATCGTTCCGGGCGTCGAGTCGGCATTGTACGGCGGGCGAAAAAGCGTGGTCGAACGGCCGGTGATGCTCTCGATCACGCGCTGCGTCATGTTGAGTTCGAGCTTCATTCTGAACGGCGACATGAGCGCGAGGTTGGCGTGCGTGTAGGTGTGATTTCCGATCTCGTGGCCTTCTTCCACGATGCGCTGGACGAGCCCCGGAAAATCCTCCGCATTTTTCCCGACGAGAAAAAAGCAGGCTTTGATTCCGCGCGCTTTGAGCAGGTCGAGAATGAGCGGCGTCCACTCGGGATCGGGTCCGTCGTCGAACGTGATCGCGACCTGATGATCGCCGCCCGCGCCTTGGTGGTACAAGATCGGATAGGTCGGGAAGTCGGTGTAGCGGGCGCGCAAAAAGCCGCCGGAATCGACTCCGACCGCGCGCGTGCCGTCGTCGCGGCTTTCATCGACGCTGACGATTTCGCCGCGTCCGACGTGCGTGATCGTGTCGTTCGCTTTCAGGACGGAAAGGTTCGCGATGGACGCTTTTGCCGTCGCGTCGCGCATCTCGAGGACGTCCCAGATTTGCGGGTCCTCGGTGCCGAGCCGGTTGATGCCGATGCCGGCAAATTTCGCGGCGATCACGAGTTTGCGCGCGTTGAA
This sequence comes from Spartobacteria bacterium, assembly GCA_043777315.1. Lineage (GTDB taxonomy): Bacteria > Verrucomicrobiota > Verrucomicrobiia > Chthoniobacterales > Chthoniobacteraceae > CAIURC01. Next base: position 2,405 of record JAYVPW010000082.1, read on the forward strand.
AAAGGAGATCGCGTCGAGGAAAGAAATGGTGTGCTGCTCCTCGCCGTCGGTGAACTCGAACTGCGCGTTGTAGCTCGGCGGCGCGACCTCGATGCGGTCGCCGGTTTGGTCCACGCCGGCGTAGCTCGCGCGGCTCATCGCGTCCTTGAAACTGATCGCCTCCGTTTTTTTCCGCGTCGTATTCCAGTCGAAAGCATACGCGCCGAGCGCGCCGATCCATTGCTCCGGTTCGGCGTATTCCGCGAGGACGCTGAGCCAGCCTTCGATCCAGTCTTTCGCGGCGATCGGACCGGGCGCGTCGCCGTCGGAATTCTCGTCGTAGAGCACGGCGACGAAGCGATCGGTGAAGCCCGCGAGCGCCTCGATGTCGAAGGTGTTGAAGTCTTCGCCGAGCGCGACCATGAACCAAAGTTCCTTGCCGGCGTCGTGCAGGTCGCCGGCGAGTTCTTCGAGCAGCGCGGTGTATTTGTCGCGATAGGCGGGATCGATTTGTTCCCAGTTGACGATCACGCCGCCGGCTTTCGCGCGGACGATGTCGGCGACGAGTTCGGCGATGAATTGGTCGCGTTTGTCGGCCGGGCCGTTCGCGAGATTTTCGACCGCCTCGGGCTCCCAGACTTCGCCCGCGAGATTGTCGAGTTGTGGCATCACGGTGATGCCGTGCGCGGCGGCGAAAGTGGCGAGTTTCGGGTCGGGATCGTAGGTCAGTTTGCTCTCCGTTCCCTCGACGGTGAACCACTCCGGCGCGACGTGCGTGAGCGCGGCGGCGTGCTCTTCCAGCGAGGCGAAACTGTTCGGATCCCAATCGACGTAAAACGCGAGCCGGATGCGCCCGTTCTGCGGCTTCGGTTTGCGAATTTGCGCGCGGATCCGGGCGAGCCGTTCCTGCGACGCGGTCGATTGCTCGTAATACTTTTGCCAGTTGAGCGCGTTTTTGTCGTCGGTCGGTTTGTCGCCGCTTTTGATGGCGGCTTTGAGTTGCCCTTTCATGTCGCGCAGCGACCGCGGGAGCTTGAGTTCCGGGCGAACGAGGATCGCCCAAATGAACCAGACCATCGCCGCGATCATCAGCAGCGCCCACGCGCCCAGCACGAGCCGCAGGCGCGGCCAGCGGCGCCCGAGCGGGTCTTGAAAAACGAATCGGCGCGGCTCGCCGGGCGGGTCGATCATCGAGTCATCAGGCACTCGCCGGAGCAGCGGCTAAAAGTCGTCATTCTGAGCGGAGTGAAGCGCAGCGGAACGCAGTCGAAGAACCTCTTACTTTTCTTCCTCGGACGTGCGCGTGAGGGGAAAAGTAAGAGGTCCTTCGACTCCGCTGCGCTGCGCTCAGGATGACGGGCTTTTGTCGCCGCTCAGCGCGCGGGCGGGTCGCTGCGATTCTGCCGGGCGGTTTCTTCCGTCGCGTCGGCGAGTCGCTCGTGCGCTCGCATCGCGCGCCAGCCGATGACGAGCCACGCGATGGCCATGGCGATGCCCCAAACGAAGGCGGGAAATCCAAAAAATCCGAAGTTCATGGGAGGTGGTTCAGACGTTCAGTTTCGTCCACGCGGCGTTGGCCTGGCTGGAGGCGACGACGGCCTCGATGAAGGCCATGCCGCGGATGCCGTCCTCGATTTTCGGATAGTCGAGGACGAGGGCGTCGGGCTCGCGATTTTCCAAAAGCGCGCGGATGTGGGCGGCGAAGTTTTTGTAAACATTGGCGAAGGCTTCGAGGTAACCCTCGGGATGCGCGGGCGGTGTGCGGCCGGCGGCGAGGGCGGCGGGACTGAGGTAGCCGTTGGCGGTGCGATAGACCTGCATGGGCTGGTCGGGCCATTTGAGGAGCATGGTGTTCGGCTCGCGCTGATGCCATTCGAGCCCGCCCTTTTCGCCGTACACGCGGAGGCTGAGATTATTCTCTTCGCCGACGGAAATCTGCGAGGCGTGGAGCACGCCTTTCGCGCCGCCCTCGAAGCGCAGGAGGACGTTCCCGTCGTCGTCGAGTTCGCGGCCTTCGACGAACGCGGTCAGGTCCGCGGCGAGCTCGCTGATCTTCAAACCGGTGACGTATTCCGCGAGGTTTTCGGCGTGCGTGCCGATGTCGCCGATGCAACCCGCGGCGCCGCTGCGTTTCGGGTCGGTGCGCCAGCTTGCCTGCTTCGAGCCCGTGGCTTCGATGCGCGTGGCGAGCCAGCCCTGCGGATATTCGACGACGACTTTGCGGATCTTGCCGAGCTTGCCGGTGTGGACGAGTTCGCGCGCTTCTTTCATCAACGGATAGCCCGTGTAGTTGTGCGTGAGGCCGTAAAGTTGGCCGGTCGATTTCACGAGACCGGCGAGGGTTTTGGATTCGGCGAGGTCGAAGGTCGCGGGCTTGTCGGAGAGGACGTGGAAGCCGTTTTCCAGCGCCATTTTCGCCGGAGGAAAGTGCATGTGATTCGGCGTGACGATGGAGACGAAATCCATGCGCTCGCCGAGCGGCAGCGCTTTTTCGCGCGCGATCATTTCCTCGAAAGTGCCGTAGCACCGATCCGGCGGGAGGAAGAAATCCGCGCCCGAATCCTTGGACCGTTGCGGCTCGGAACTGAACGCGCCGCAGACCAGTTCGATCTGTCCATCGATATTGGCGGCGATGCGGTGAACGGCTCCGATGAAGGCTCCGCGGCCACCGCCGACCATGCCCATGCGAATTTTGCGACTCATGTATTTATATAATGGTGAGGGGTTTTTGAGTGGGCGGGGATGTTTAGGAATCGGGCGCGGAGCGGCAAGGGTGATTTGACCGCGGACGCTTCGCACTTTCCAAAACCGTGAAACTTCCGCGAAGGCGATGGGTTCCAAACAGCCACATGAAAAAACTGCTGACAGTTCTCACCCTCACCTTGGGCGGTCTGCTGATCGTCCCGAGCCAATCCAAAGCCGAAGATGCCAAACCGGAACCGGGCAAAGGCCAGCGCCGCGACCGCATGGAAATGATGAAAGAAAATCTCGGCCTGACCGACGATCAGGTCGCCAAGATCAAGCCGATCGTCGAGGCCGACCGCGAGAAAATGAAAGCGCTCCGCGAAGACACCGCGACGAGCCAGGAAGACAAACGGGCGAAGTTTGCCGAGATTCTCAAGGGGCAGAGCGAGAAGATCACCCCGATCCTCACGCCCGAGCAGCAGACCAAGTGGAAAGAGCAACTCGCCAAAATGCAGGAGCGCCGCGCCAATGCCGCGAAGCCCGCTGAGGCCGACAAAAAGTAACCTCGGTTCATCCAAAAATCACAGGGCGGGAGGCGAAAGCTTCCCGCCTTTTTTGTTTTCCAAAGCCGCGCGCGGCCACTTTCTCCCGGCAGACCAAACGCATTTGCGACCACCCGCGAATTCTTTTGACGCTCCCGCGGCGGACCCCCTATTTGTATCCGCTTTTCAGCGGACAAACGGACTGATTTCGCGGGAACCTGAGGGCTCCCGCGGCACCGCCGCCGCCAGACACAGCGCAGGCAACTACGACTCTACAAAAGGTTTACTCTGAATGTTTAATGGACTCTTCGGTCTGTTCTCGAACGATATGGGCATCGATTTGGGGACGGCCAACACGTTGGTTTACGTCAAGGATCACGGCATCGTTTTGCGCGAGCCCTCCGTCGTCGCCGTGCAGGCGGGCACCAGCCGCGTGCTCGCCGTGGGCGACGAAGCGAAGCGGATGCTCGGGCGCACGCCGGGCAATATCGTCGCGATCCGTCCGCTGAAAGACGGCGTCATCGCCGACTTCGAAATCACGGAGTCGATGCTCCGGCATTTCATTCAAAAAGTGCATGGCAAGCGGACGTTTTTTCGTCCGCGTCCGCGCGTGGTCATCGCGGTGCCGTCGGGCATCACGGAGGTCGAAAAGCGCGCGGTGAAAGAATCCGCGCTGCACGCCGGAGCGCGCGAAGTTCATCTGATCGAGGAGCCGATGGCGGCGGCGATCGGCTGCGGACTGCCGGTGCAGGATGCGGCGGGAAACATGATCATCGACATCGGCGGCGGCACGACCGAGGTCGCGTTGATTTCGCTCTCAGGCATCGTCTTCAGCCGCAGCGTCCGCGTCGCGGGTGATGAGCTCGACGAGGCGATCATTCAGTACATGAAGCGCGCGTATAATTTGATGATCGGCGAGCGCACGGCGGAGGATATCAAGATCAAGATCGGCTCGGCGTATCCGATCGAAAAAGAGACGACGATGGAAGTGAAAGGCCGCGACCTCGTGGCCGGTCTGCCGAAGACGCTGACGATCACTTCGCAGGAAGTCCGCGAAGCGCTGCTCGAGCCGATTTCCACGATCGTCGATTCCGTCCGCGTGACGCTCGAGCGCTGCCCGCCGGAGCTCAGCGCAGATCTCGTCGATCGCGGTCTCGTCCTCGCCGGCGGCGGCGCGCTGCTCCGCGGCCTCGATCGCCTGCTCACCGAAGAAACCGGGCTCCCGGTCCACGTCGCCGAAGACCCGCTCAGCGCGGTCGCCGAGGGGACCGGACGCGCGTTGAGCGAAATTAAATTCCTGCGTCAGGTTTCCACGAGCGACTCGCGCTGGAACACCTGAGCGTCCGCGGAATGGGTTCGGAGTTCGGAGATGGGAGAACGGAGATCGGAAGGCTGATCTCAGGCAGTGGTGTGGCCGACTTTGATCCTGCTAATTCCGATCTCCGATCTCCGATCTCCCATCTCCGATGAAGCAGCGCGGCAACATCATCGCGGTCGTGGTTTTCCTCGTCGCGCTCGTCGCGCTTTTTGCCGTCGTGAGCCCGCGCACGATGCAGCGGGTGCAGTCGGGATTTTTGGGAATGATCGCGCCGTTTCTGAAACGCGGCTCATCCGTCGAGCGGCAGTACACGGCTTTCCGGGACGGCTTGAAATCGCTCAATCAGCTCGAGGAAGACAACAAGCGCCTGACCGTGGCGAACAAGGAACTCAGCGCGACAAACCAGACGCTCCGCGGCCTCGAAGCCGAGAACAACAGCCTCCGCAACGCGCTCGGCTATCGCGAGCGCGCGATCTTCCAACTGATGCCCGCGCGGATCATCGCGCGCGATGCGTCGAGCTGGTACAACACGGTCAAGATCGATCGCGGCGGGAAGGAAGCGGTCGAGCCTGACCAGCCGGTCCTCACGGAAGGCGGGCTCGTCGGAAAGACCAAGCAGGACGTCGCCGATCATGCCGCGACGGTCATCCTGATCTCGGATGAAAACTGCCGTGTCGCCGCGACGGTGGAGGGGACGCGCGAGCAGGGGATCATCAAAGGCGAGCGGACCTCGCAGTCGGCGATGCCCGTGATCAGTCTCAATTTTTTATCGAAGCAGGCGAACCTGAAGCCGGGCCAGAAAGTTTTCACGTCCGGCATCGGCGGGGTATTTCCCGCGGGCGTGTTGATCGGCCAGATCGGGAAATTTGAAGTCCGCGCGCTCGACGGTTACGCGACGATCGTTCCCGCGGTGGATCTTTCGACGATTCAGGATGTGTTCGTCGTAGTGGGGGAGACGAAATGAGCGGAATGCGCAGTCGGGATCGGCGGAGCAGGAATACTGAAAACGTCGAACGTCGAACGTCGAACGTCCAACATCGAACGAAGAGTTCCGAGCCCGTGTCTTCACTTCGACGTTCGACGTTCGACGTTCGACGTTCGACGTTTTCCCTTCCGGGAGCATTCTCAAACTCGCCCGCGACCCGCAACGATCCTCACCGCCTCCCCCCGCGATGATCTTTTTTCTCATCCTCCTCGCCGGCATGTTCGTCTCGCTCATCGTGCAGCATTTCATAGGTCCCATCCCGCCCTCCGGCGCGCGCGTGATGCTGATGCCGATCATCATGTTTTACGGCGCGCTCGCGCTGCCGCTGGCCGGGATGCTGGCACTGGCGTTTGCGGGCGGGCTGATGTGGGACGCGCTCGGCACACAGATCGTGGAGGGCGAACCCGAGATCGCGCTCGGCTGGTCCATCGTCCTTTACGCGGCGCTCGGCGGGCTGATGAGCGGATTTCGCCCGCTGTTTTTGCGCGGGCGCTGGGAGATTCACTGCCTGCTCAGCGGCGTCTGCACTTCTCTGATCGTCTTCGCGGAATACATCGTCATCTGCATCCGCCGACAGCCGGTGACCTTCGCCTTCAACCACGAAATCTGGTGGCGGATCGGCGGTGCCGGGCTCATCGCCGCGCTCCTCTCGCCGCTCTTTTTTTTCTTCCTGAACTACCTCGCCGCGCTCGTCGGCTACGACCCGCAGCCGGAACGGGGAGGGAAGGCCTGACATGGCGAAAATCCTCCGACTTCCGCGCCGCGGGGCTCGTGCCGAATGGCGCATCCTGTTCATCGGATTCGTCATTGTGTGCGGCTTGGTGGCACTCGTCGGGCGGCTCTGGTGGGAGCAGGTGGCGCGGGGAAAATATTGGACGAAAAAGATCGCAGGGCGCTCCGAGGTGACCGTGCGCATTCCGTCGGTCCGGGGAGAAATTCGCGACCGCAACGGCATCACACTCGTCGGCAATCGCGCGAGTTACGAAGTCGATTTTTACCTGCCCGACATGGTGCGCGGCTTCAAGCGGCAGAATGGCTGGATGCCGACGACCAAATACAAGGCGCCTGTGCGGCAGATGCTCACCGAAAAGTCCGAGGCGGACATCGTGCAGATCGTCAACACGAGCATCGTCCCGCGGCTGCAGGAGCTGGACCTCGCGAAAGATTACAGCTCCGAGCGGCTGCAAAAACATTACCGCAACGACACGGAAGTCCCGTTCACGTATCTGGAGGAACTCGACTTCCCGACCATCGCGAAATTTTCCGAGCACGATGTCGGGTTGCCCGGCGTCGAGATCGCGCTGCGGCCGGTCCGCCAATACATTTACGGAGCCCTCGGCGCGCACCTCCTCGGCTACGTCGGCGCGCCGCTGAACATCGACAAGCTGCCGGACATCGAGGATTACACGTTTTACCAGCCGGACGTGGAGGGGAAGTCGCAGATCGAGCTTTATCTGGACAAATGGATCCGCGGCAAACCGGGCGTGCGCGTGATGGAGCGCAACGTCAAAGGCGTGATCGAGCGCGAGGCGACCGAGCGGCGGAAGGCGCCGCAGCAAGGGAACAACGTCTATCTCACCATCGACGCGCGGATCGAATACATCGCCGAGCGGGCGTTGCGCGACGCGCACATCGGGCGCGGCGCGGCGGTCGTGGCCGATCCGAAAACCGGCGAGATTCTGGCGATGGTTTCGGTGCCGTCCTACGATCCGAACCAGTTCATTCCGAGCATCACGAAGCCCGATTGGGAGAAGCTCACCGACGACGAAACCGACCCGCTGACCAACCGCGCGATCCAAGGTTACGCGCCCGGCTCGACCTTCAAAACGGTGACCGCGCTGGCCGGCCTGCGGAAAGGACTCACCGCTCGGACCAGTTTCAACTGCTCGGGGGGCGTGAGTTACGGTGCGAAATTCATGAAATGCTGGATCGCGGACAAAGGCGGTTCCCACGGCACGCTCACCCTCCCGGACGCGCTCAAATTCTCCTGCAACGCCTTTTTTTACCAATGGGGCAACGCGGCCGAGATCGAAAATATCGACGCGATGGGCGATGCGCTCGGGATCGGAAAAAAGACCGGCGTTCCACTCTCCGGCGAGTCGCCCGGCATCATGCCCGGGAAGGAATGGCTGAGGCAGGTGGAGCCAAATGCGCGCTGGACCGACGGCTACACGGCGAATGTCTCGATCGGCCAGGGTTCGGTCGAAGCGTCGCCGCTGCAAATGGCGATGGTCGTCTCGACGATCGCGAATCGCGGCACTTCATTTCAGCCGAAGCTCGTCTCGCGCATCCTCGACCAGAACATGAAAGACGTGCTCGACGAGGAGGGCCACATGGTCGCGCCGCACGCGCCGAAAGTGCGCGCGGATTTGCACGAGTTTGGCATCACGAATGATCAAATCGAACTCGTCCGCCGCGGCATGTGGAAGGTCGTCAACGAGTCCGGCGGGACCGGAAAAAAAGCGCAGGTGAAAAACATTCAGGTCGCCGGCAAGACCGGCACCGCGCAGTTCTGGCGCGAGAACAAAGACGCCCGCGGCGTGGTGACCAAGGTGAAGGATAACCACACCTGGTTCATCTGTTTCGCCCCGTACGATGATCCGAAATATGCGATCTGCGTTTTCGTCCAGGGCGCGAAATCCGGCGGCGGTGTTTCGGCTCCGATCGCGCAGCGGATTCTCGAGGAAAGTCTCGCGCTCGAAAAAGGATTCGACCCCGGCCTGAAGCCGCTGGAACCGGCGATCGGCAGTTTCACTCCCATCGAAATGGTCGATTACAAAAAGAGCGAAGTGCCCGGCGAAATGACCCCGGACCTCGAGACGGCGGAGCACACCGACACGCCTGACAAGAAAAAATCCGGCCTGCAAATCAAGGACACGCCGAACATCCGCTCGGCCCCGGATCAAGGCGGGAAGGTGCCGCCGCGCGCCCAGTCGGTGCAGCCACAAATGGACAAGCGCGGCTTTTTCCAACGATTCTTCAGCGGCGGCAAACCGCCGCCCGTTTCCCGCCCCGCTCCGCCACCCGTGCGCCCGCAAGGCCGCTAATTTTTACCCCCAAGTGCTCAACAAAGTTTACCCCAAAATCCTGTCCATGACCGAACGCGTGAAACGACTTCTGGGTCTCGCTCCCAAGCAGACCGGCAACAAACTCATCATCAACTCCGAGAAGCTCGAGCGCCGCGTGGCGCTGATGGAAAACGGCGTCCTCGAGGAATACAGCATCGAGCGGCAGACCGACCGCAACATCGTCGGCAGCATTTTCAAAGGCCGCGTGAAGAACATCGAGCACGGGCTCAAAGCGATGTTCGTCGATATCGGATTCGAGAAAAATGCGTTCCTCCATTTCTGGGATGCGCTCCCCGCCGCGCTCGACAGCGGCATCGAGGAAGTCGATCGGCCCGCGGGAAAAAAGAACGACAAAAAGCGGATCACCGCGAAGGACATCCCGAGCATTTATCCCGTCGGCAGCGAGGTGCTCGTGCAGGTGACGAAAGGCCCGATCAGCACGAAAGGCCCGCGTATCACGACGAACCTCAGCCTCGCCGGACGCTACCTCGTGCTCATGCCGTACAGCGACCAAAGCGGTATTTCGCGGAAGATCGACTCGCCAAAAGAGCGCGAGCGGCTGCGCACGATTTTGAAGGGACTTTCGGTGCCGGAAGGCATGGGCCTGATCGTCCGCACCGTCGGCGAAGGGCAGCGTGAACGATATTTCATCCGCGATCTCGGACTGCTCGTCGAGCAGTGGCGCGCGATCGAGGACGCGATGAAAACCAAGCCCGCGCCGAACTGCGTTTTCGAGGAACCCGACCTCATCGAGCGGACCGTGCGCGACTTCCTCACCGACGAAATCGACGAGGTCATCTGCGACGACGAGCACTCGGTGGAACGGATGATCGAGCTGGTCGGGCAGATTTCCAAACGCTCGGCGACGCGCATCAAGCATTACACCGAGCCGCAGCCAATCTTCGAAAAACACGGCGTGCAAAAACAGATCGACGACGCCTTTCACCGGCAGGTCTGGCTCCCGTGCGGCGGCTACATCGTCATCGACGAAACCGAGGCGCTCATCGCGATCGACGTGAACACGGGCCGCAACAAGGGCGGCAAGGATGTCGAGAAAACGATCCTGCAAACCAACCTCGAAGCCGCCGACGAAATGGCGCGGCAGATGCGCCTGCGCAACATCGGCGGGTTGATCATCGGCGACTTCATCGACATGAAATTGCGGAAGGATCAGCAGGCCGTTTACCAGCGCGTGAAGGACGGCCTGAAGCGCGACAAATCGAAGACGCACGTCCTTCCCATCTCGCCGCTCGGGCTCATGGAAATGACGCGGCAGCGCGCGGCGGAATCGATCAGCGGCGCAGTTTACGACTCGTGCCCGTATTGCGGCGGACGCGGAAAAGTGAAGAGCGCGATGACGATGAGCGTCGAACTCCAACGCGCGCTGCATCTCGTCATGCGCAAGTTTCAGGACACCGTCCACGAGGTGAAGGTGGTCGTCCATCCGCACGTCCTCGGCCGGCTCCGCAGCGACGACGAGGAACTACTCGTGAACATCGAGCGGAAGTACGCGGGCCGGCTCACCTTCCGCGCCGACCCGACTTTTCATCACGAGAAATTCACGATCCTCGACGCGAACACGAACCAGGAACTGAAGCCGTAGCAGCACGCCCGGACTCGCAGACAAAGGATGCGAAGCCTCCTGCAAAATTGGGTGGCTGCACGCGGAGAGCGAGACGGAGGTGGACCGCGTCCAATATGGGTTTGACCGTGCGGGGAATCGGCTGTGCAGCAAGAACGTGATGGCGTGTCCAAACAAAGTTGGATCGCGCAGGCCTAGTCTCTGCGCCGGAAAAGGAGAAACGCGAGCAGGCCCAGAGCGACAACGGCCACCAACCACCACGCTGTGCGCGCTCCCGCTGCCGGTGCTGTTTGCAGGTGGTGCGCCGTGGGCTCCGGCAATTTCTGCCGAGAGGAGGGTGAAGACTTCGCAGCGCCCAGTGGTGGCTTTAAAACCGGCGGCTGAATGGCAAAGCGCTGCTCATTCGCCTCCCACCAGCGCCGCGCCTCTTCAATGTCCTTGGGAATTTCTTCCCCTAAATGCTCCCTCGCGATGATTGCGAGCGTCTCACGCGCCCACGTGGCCGGGGAGGCTTCCATGACGTCGCCGTGATCTCGATCCGGGAAATACGGACTGTAAATACAGGGGCCGACGAGCCGGAAAGCCATGTCCTTGGGCGTGCGACCGGCGTAGCTCAGAAGCTGTGAATAGTCGGAGGCCGTCCCAGGCACATCCGGACTGTGGTACCGATAGTATTCGTCGCTCGCCGCTCTGTTTAAGACTGCGGTCATGTGCTGGAGCTTGGCCGCTAAATTAGGCTCGAACTCTGGATGGGAGAGGATCACCTCCCGGGCGATCGGGAAAATGCGCGCAGAATATTCTGGATCGAGGCCGACCTGTGCCTGGGTCGCCAGCCACACCGCTTCCCGCCCATCTTTCTTCATCGATAACCGATCCTCCATCCGGCTGGCTCCAATCATCCAGATGTCGCCGAGAGGGCGTTCAATCAATTCCAAGGGCGCCTCTTTGAGTTCCCAGAGCGCGTCAGGATCGGTTTTACTCCGCTCCATGACTTCGGAAACGCGCCCTTGCGACCAAGCAGAATCCCCCTTTGGCGCGTCCGCGGCGCTCCCGTAGATGGCTGCACCGAAAATTCCAATCACTGAGAGAAGTGTTTTCATAGTGAAATACGGCGTTTGCACTTAATTTTCCCCAAGCGGCTTGTCGGGGCGTTTCCACGCGTTCACCTTGAGAATTTCTTTGCTCCTGAGTATTTTCCCACCAGAACCATAGCCCATTAAGCGCTTTGATTCCAAATCGGCAATGTTTGCGAGGCTCGAATCCGAGTCAGGCCGCCAGCAATGACTCAATCCGAAACAATGGCCCAATTCATGAGCCACCGCTTTCGTGCCCGCATCAGGACCAATCACCGCGCCTCTGCTTACAATCCGAAACACTTGCGCCGCCGTCCCCTCCTCCATTTCATCGACCCAGAACAACACGAGGTCTTCTTTATTGGAAGCATTCCACAAGGCGCTTTTCATCTCAGAGACCGGGTGTGGGTAGGGTGAAAAGGGTGGGCTGCCGAAGTTGGCCGTATCCACCGTGATCTGCGGCTTCAGTATCACAGTGAACGTCACGTTCGCCTGGCGGCCATAGATGTCATTCAGTTCGGCTTGGAGGGTGGCAGCATCCGGCAGCGGGGGCGGGTAGTGATAAACCCCATTGTATGAATCATAGATGAGGGTGGGGTATATCCCGATCGTCCAGCCTTTAGGCGGAAGGGTCACGGCTTTGACCTCGCGATTGGTGGCCGCTTCCAGCACTTTGCCGGTCTCATCCAGCGCACTCCCGGTCGCTTTCAGATCGAAGTCGGTACCGCCGTCCACCCCGGTTTCGTTGGTGACTTGGACAGGGCCAACCGTGCTCAGAGCCGGATAAGCGCCGCCGCCCCGGTAACGCAGGTTCAACCTCCGGGTGCCCAAGGATGCAGCCACACCTCCGCGCAAGTGCTGGGAGGCGAAATAAGTGGCCGAATCGAATCCGGCATCTTCAAAACCTTCATAATGCGTACCCCGCACTTCCACTTCGACGGGATCGAGGTTGTATTTCTGTTTGATATCATTGCCGATCTTGATCGTGCCATCGGGCGTGAGTTGTGGAGTAGCGTTCAAGGCAGTGAGTTCCAGAAGACAGCCTTGATAGAGACCGGAAACTCGGGCTAAAGCTTGGATTTTGAAGGGACGCTGGCGAATAATATAACCCTTGGTCGAAAGCTCGGTATGAAACTCTACGGGCGCGGCTTCCGGAAAGTAGCGCTTACCTTCTTTAGTGAAGGTAAGCGGTGCATCTTCCCCGGATGGGAGGGCTGGATTGACCGGGAGAAAAGCAGGGGTTTGACCGTCGGATGGACGGATGACTGTCCTGAACCAATCGTCGCGCGGTGCCGAGCCCACCAGGTCGCGACCGGGAGGAGTCCACCAATATTCGCTCAAATACCCCCGATAACCGAGGATGCCATACGTGCAGAGGCCGTATTCCAATTCCTTGACCGCGCCAGCGTTGGATGCAGCATCGCGGACGCCCGTGCCGGTGATCGTGGTGATTGCCGAGTATCGCCAAGTGGTGTCAATGGCTGCATTGTCGATAAACTCTCCTGCTGCCGCCCATGCTTGTTCATGGGGTTTCTCCCAAAGGCCGGTGGAGGCTTGTCGCAGAATGATCACCTTTACATACGGCATGTAGGTCGCATTGAAACCCGGCTGAGCGCACGTCCATTTGATTTTCACACGATTGAGATCGAGTCGGCGGAGTTCGGTAATCTCAGGTATTTGGAGGAGTTCAAAGAACGATCGCCCAATCGCACCGATGGAGCCGGGGCCCGACGAAGACTAAGAGGGTTCGGAAGCTTCGCTATCCTCGGATAAGCCCGAGTCATTCCCTGCTGCGACAGAAACGGCACCCTCCACCGTCGATGCACCGAGACAGGAACCAAGGAGGAGTGCGGATAAGAACTTATACAGATTCAGAGACATGAGTTTGAGAAAGTTATTAGTAGCCCGCGGGTAGATGGAAACGAGTCCGGTTGGGTCCAACCCGCCCGAGCTCTACCTTATTCCCATTGCTATCTGTATTATAGATGATGAAGACCTTCTCATTGTCGGACACATCCGTCCAAACGACGTCTCTACTGCCATCCGAGTTGACAACAATTTGCGCGTCGCGCGGGGCGCGAGGGATTTCGTCGCGGCGGGAGTTGTCGTTTGGATCGAAGGGATCGGTGCCGTGCATGAACTCCACAAGATTGCTGTCGCCGTCCTGATCGCTATCGGCCATGGAGTCGAAGGGATCGTTGGGATTCATGCCGAGGGCCAGCTCCCAATCATCGGGCATCCCGTCCTGATCGGCATCGGAAGCGATGAGCAAACGAATGAAGCGATGCAACGGCAGGTTGGCTGACTCGCGATCGACTGCGAGATATTCGTAAACGCCGTCGGAGAGGTAGCCGTTTCCACGAAGCTGAATTTGATCGCCCCGCCAGCGGGTGCCGAGATGCTCGGTAACTTGCGGAAGGACGAGCGCTCCTTCCGCGTCCAGCCTGAGTTGAAAACGAGCGGTGAAGTGTGAGAGCTGGGTGAGCGGGTCGAAGGTGAACTGCGGGAACAAGATGGGGTGTGCGGCTGGAACCCACGGGTCGGTGCCAAGGACGTATTCGACATAATTGGACACGCCATCGCCGTCGGCATCGCCAGCCGGGCCGCTCAGCGCTGCATCGAGGAGCTGCGAGGAGTTAAAAATGGTGGAGCGCCATTCGTCGAAGGTGATGGCTTTGGCAGTCATGGAGGTGCCCGTCAGGAGGATGAGCGCGGCTGAGAGCGAATTTGTTTTCGTGAGGATCGGGTGAGCGTGGAATTGCGTGAGGTGCGGATCGCAGCGTGATTTCGCAAACTACTAAATGCCAAAGTGTGAGATGGGTAGCACGCATTACCGGCTTTGCCGTCCCTACGGTTGCGCGCTAGAAATGGCGCACCGCAAGCCTCACCACGAGCAGCAAGGCCGGAATATTCTCGGGCCGGGCATTCGTCGTGTGCGCGAGCAAAAAGGGTGGTCGCAGGATGAACTGACCCGGCGGCTCCAGCTCGCCGGTTGGGACGTTGATCGCACATTGATCGGGAGGATCGAGCTGCGGACCCGCTCGATCATCGACACGGAATTGCTGGCCTTGGCAAAGACGTTTGGGGTCAAGCTCGACGCTTTCCGTATCGAGTGAGAGAAGGGGAGAAAGCGAGAGATTCTCGATTTCGCCACGCTCGGGAGGACGGAGAAGGCTCGACTGACACGCGATCGTCACATCCGGTGGCTTGCCGCGTTCGGGCCGAGCTCTACATTTTCCGACCTGCGAACATGACCAGCAAATCCGCGAACAAAAAAATTCTCGTCGCCGACGATGAGGCGGACGTGCTGAACCTCGTCTCGAACAACCTCAAAGCCGCGGGCTTCAGCGTCCTCCGCGCGGAGGATGGGCCGTCCGCGCTGGAGCAGGCGCGCACCGCAGCACCCGCGCTGATTGTCCTCGATTTGATGTTGCCCGGGCTGTCGGGACTGGAGGTTTGCAAGGCATTGAAAAGCGATGCGGCAACGAAGTTCATCCCGATCATCATGCTCACCGCGAAGGCCGAGGAAATCGACCGCATCCTCGGGCTCGAGCTCGGCGCCGACGACTACATCACGAAGCCGTTCAGCCCGCGTGAACTGGTGCTCCGGGTGAGGTCCGTGATCCGCCGCGCGAGCACGCCGACGGAGCCGGAGGAGACGCTGCGGCTCGGCGAAATACAGCTCGATCGCGCGCGTTACGAGGTGCTGGTGAAAGGCAAGCCGGTCGAATTTACGGCGACCGAATTCAAGCTCCTCGCGCTGCTCATCGAGCGCCGGGGCCGCGTGCAGAGTCGCGACACGCTGCTGAACGACGTGTGGGGATACGAGAGCGCGATCGACACGCGCACCGTCGATACGCACATCCGGCGGGTGCGCGAAAAGCTCGGCACCACGGCCGATTGCATCGAAACGATTCGCGGCTTCGGCTACCGGATCATCGAGCCCGGGCGCTGATGGCTTCGGGTATTTGGGCAGTCTTCTCCGAGACCGTAAAAGCCAGGATGAGCTACGGCCAGCCACAGACAGGGGGACAGGATTCAGCAGGAAAACAGGAAAACAGGAACGTCCGGATTCCATTCCTGTTTTCCTGTTTTCCTGCTTCTCCGAATCCTTTTGTCCGTGTCTGTCCGTGTCTGTCCGTGGCAAAATTCCTCCGCACCGATGTTTCCGCGACCACTGGTCGCGCATTCACCGTCATATAATTTTACGGCGAATGGGCTGGTTTCTTGCGCTGATTTTCGCCGGGATTTTGGCGTCGGTTTGGTGGCGGCATCGGCGTTTTCGGCGGCATTGGGCGCAGCTCACGGCGATCGTGGAGGAACTCGGGCAGGGCCGCGAACCGAAGAGTTTCGTTTTTCTGAACGGAGGCCGATTCACCCATTTGGCGAATTCTCTCGAGCGGCTGACGGACTCCCGCGAGCGGCTGCGGCGGCGGCGCAGTCGCGAGGAAATGAACCTGCAAACGATCCTCGCGAGCATGGAAGATGGCGTGATGGTCGTCGATCGGCAGCACACCATCCGGCTGGTGAATCCGTCCGTGCTCCGGCTGTTCGGGCTGACGTTCGATCCGCTCGGGCGCAGCGTTTTGCAGACGCTGCGGGAGTCGGGCTTCGACGAAATCATCAGCGGCGCGCTCACGACTTGGGAGCCGCAGTCGCGCGAAATTTCCGCGAGTTCGAGCAAAGCGCTGCACCACATTTCCGTCCACGCGATGCCGATGCGGAATGCGTCGGGCGAGGAAGGCGTGGTGACCATTTTCCGGGACGTGACGCGGCTGAAACAGCTCGAGGAAATGCGGCGCGAATTCGTGGCGAACGTCTCGCACGAGCTGCGCACGCCGCTTTCGATTTTCCACGGCTACCTCGAAAATCTGCGCGACAATCCGAACCTCCCACGCGCGGAGCTGGTCGAGACGATCGGCGTTTTGGAAAAGCATTCGCTGCGGCTGAATGCGCTCGTCGAAGACCTGCTCATCCTCGCCCGGCTGGAGTCGCGCGACGTACGGCTGCAACTCGAGGAGATCGACCTCGAGAGTTTTCTGCGGGAAATCATCGGCGACTGGAAACTCCGCAGCGCCCGCAAGAACATCACCATCTCGCTCGAGATTGCACCGGGGATGCCGCCGCTGGTCGCCGACGTTTTGCGAATCGAGCAGGTCGTCAGCAACCTCGTGGACAACGCGATCAAATACACGCCGGCGGGCGGGCGCGTCGCGGTCCGGGTGGCGTTGATTGGCGAAGAAATGGAGCTGCGGGTCGAAGACAATGGCGTCGGGATTTTGCCCTTGGATTTACCGCACATTTTCGAGCGATTTTACCGCGCGGACAAAGCGCGCAGCCGGGAGCAGGGCGGCACCGGTCTCGGGCTTTCCATCGTCAAGCACATCGTGCAAACCCACGGTGGCACCGTCCGCGCAGAGAGTGCCTTCGCGCAGGGGACGACGATCGTTTTGAATCTTCCCGTCGGGAAATTGGCGGCCGAAGTCGACGTCTGAGGCGGGCAGGCGGGGCAGGTTCCCCGGGCCGGAGGGTATGGGAGTGTCCCGATTTGATGACTTTTCCGTGGCGGCGACTGGACAGGCCCACGAATTCATGATAGGTGATAAAGCATTTTTCTTTTCTCCCCATGCTCTTCGAAAAATCCCTGAAAATCCTCCGCCAACTCGCCCTCCCGGTCCTCGCCACCGCAGGCGTGTTAAGTCTCGGTTCCGCTCTGGGACAGACCTTCACCTGGCTCGATGTCAACGGTCTTTGGAGCGATCTTTCCAAGTGGGTGGGGGGGCAGAAGCCCAGCGGTGCGGACGCGACCGACCAGCTCGTTTTCGGGTCCGGCAGCGGCTACACTTCGACCAACGACATCGCCACACCGGCGCCGCTCGTGGTGAATCAGCTCACTTTTTCGGGGGCGACATCGGCTTTCAATACGATCACAGGGAACGCGATCAAGCTGGCCGGAACCAGTCCGCAAATTTCTCAGAATAGCGCGGCGGAGTTTGTCGTCCGGACGCCGATTCAGCTCGGTGCGCCGACCACGATCGGCGGAACCGGCAGTGGCGCGCTGACGATTTCGGGTTTGATTTCGGGCAAGTTCGGGCTGACGAAAAATGGCGCGGGAACGGTTCGGTTCAGCGCGACGGCGGCCGGAGTGCCCTCGGAGAGCACGTTTTTCGGTGGGTTGACCATTTCCGGCGGGACCGTTGCTTTTGCCAATGCCGGGACCGCCGCCAATGCGGTCGATTCCTCGGCCACGGCCCTGCGTTCCAACCGCGTGACGATCGCCGCGGGCGCGACACTCAGCAGCAACGCGGAGTTGCGGCTCGGCGAGTTGAGCGGCGCAGGCACGTTGCAGGGCCAGGACCTGACGACCGGGAACGGGCAGGACATCATTCTCTCGACTTTGGGCGACGCCACTTTCACTGGGAGCATCATCAACACACGGGTCGGAGCGGGAACGGTCGAGGGTCAGTTCATCGTTCGGGGCGTCGGCAAGCAAACGCTGCAGACCGCCGCCGGTGCGCTTTCGGTCAACAACGACTTCGTCGTCGGGCGCGGGGCCACGCTCGTTTTTGCCGGCAGCACGAGCGTCGTCGGGACTGCGGACAAGGGGAAGGTGGTCGTGAATGGTGGCACGTTCGTTTTGGATAACTCGGCGACCAACAACAATAACCGGCTGCGCGACTTTGGCCCCAGCTTTACGATCGACACGGGGCTGGAGACGATCGGCGGCGGCACCTTCTCCCTGCTCGGAAATGCCAGCGGTACGGCTGAAACGATCGGCCGGTTGCAGCTCGGCAGCTCGAACATCACGAACGGTGCGCGGGCCGGGGCGCTGACGATCAATGTGACCGCGCCGGGTGCGGGCGCCGTCTCGCTGACGATGCAATCCTACTCCCGCGACAGTGTCAGCACGCCGCGCACGACCGTCGATTTCACGGCCAACGGCGGCACCGGGACGCTCGGCGCGATTCCGAAAATCTTCATTGGCGGCACGGTGAATCTCACGGCGGGGGGCCTCATCAGCAGCAGCAATGTGGTGACGACGCAGGCCGGCTGGGCGACGGTGAATGGCTCGGGTTTCGCGACCTACAATGCGACCAACGGCGTGGTCGCGGTGGCGACGACGAATGTCAGCGGGACGCTCGCGAGCAATGCGACGCAGAACGCGCGGCTCATTGGCAGTGGGACGATCAACAGCGCGAGCGATTTCCTGCTCAGTTCGCTGAAAATCGACCCCGGCGTCGGGCAGAGCCTGAGCATCACCGGAACCGGATCGCTGAACACCAACGCGATCCTCCTCGCGGGCAACAACGATTTTTCGATCATCAATGCCGGCGGCACCGGAGGCATGAGCGGGCCGGGCGGCTCGCGTTATTTTCATGTGCAAAAGCCCGACGTCACGCTGACCGTCGGCGTCTCGCTGGCCAAGTTGGACACCAGCGCGACGCCCGCGCAGGACTCCGTGACCAAGGCCGGCCTCGGCACCCTCGCGCTGACCAGCACGGACAACGTTACCTTGAACAAGACCCTGACGATCAACGCCGGGACGGTGCGCGCCACGCCCGGCTCCACCTTGCCCTCGGGAAAAATCGAGCTGCGCGGCGGCGTGCTCGAGCTCACCGGGGCGAGCGGCTTCACCTACAATGCGCTGGTCGGCAGCGCCGCGGGCTACGTGGATTGGAGCGACCCGACGAATAGCAACGATCGCGGGAGCGGCGGCTTTTCCGCGTTCGGCGTGCCCGTCATCGTCAGTCTCAGCACCGCCGCTGCGGGCGTGAACCTCTCGTGGGAGCAGAGTGGGTTTGTGAACAGCGGCCACGCTCTCGTGTTCGGATCCACTCGCTCCGACGCGCGGCTCACCTTCTCGAGCAACCTCAGCCTCACGCAGCCGCCCACCGTCCTGACCGGCGCGAGTAACGACGTGAACTACAATCTTCGCGAAGTCCGCGTGATCGACGGCACGACTTCAACGGCTGATTTCACGCGCGTCTCCGGCGTCGTCTCCGGCAGCGTGCGCAATGATCTTCTCAAGACCGGCAGCGGCACGCTGGAGCTGACGAACACGAATACCTTCAGCGGCGCGACGATCGTTCACGCAGGCACGTTGCAAGTGAGCGGCTCGATCGCGGCGAGCTTCGTCACGCGCGTGCGCAATCTGGCGACGCTCGCCGGTCGCGGGACGGTCGGAAATCTCGAGGTCGAAACCGGCGGCATCCTGGCTCCCGGCGACATCGCGGGCCCGGCGGAATTCGCGGCGACGCGGACGGGGACGCTCACGGTCGGCGACACCGCGTTCGGCGGCGCAGCCTCGAAGCTCAAGCTCGAAATCGGCGGCCTGGGAGCCGGCAGTCATGACCGGCTGAGTGTGAATGGCGCAATCTCGCTCAACGGCGCGACGCTCGACGGAACGCTGCTCAACGGCTTCACCCCCGTGATCGGCGACCTCTTTTTCATCGTCCTGAATGACGGTGCCGATGCGGTGTCCGGAACGTTCGCGCAAGGCGGCAGGATCGCGTTTGGCGGCAGAACATTCGACATCGGCTACACCGGGAATTTCGTCGCGGACGGCAGCGGTTCGAACGCCTTCACCGGCGGCAATGACGTCGTCCTCCGCGTCGTGCCCGAGCCGACCTCGGCGGTGCTCATTTTGAGCGGCATCAACCTCCTCGCGCTGCGCCGCCGGCGGAGGGAGTAGCGCGCAAAAGCCCGCTGGCAGAAGATTGCAGGTTGCCACCATTCGGCGCGCGGCTATCACTCGTCGCTATGACTCTTGGCTTCATCGGCTCGGGAAAAATGGCGGCGGCGCTCGTCCAGGGCGTCGTCCGATCGGGCGCGATTTCCCGCGAAAAGATCGTCATCACCGACATCCACGCGCCCGCCCGAGAGGCGCTCGCGAGCGCGGCGAAAGTGCGAGCCGTGACCAGCAACGCCGAGCTCGCGAAAGCCGCCGACGTGCTCGTGCTCTGCGTGAAACCGGCCGACGCACTCGCCGCGTTGCGCGAGATCGATGCGGCGGGAAAGCTCGTGATTTCCATCGTCGCCGGGCTGCCCCTCGCGGCGCTGGAGGAAGCCGCCGGAGCCGGTGCCCGCGCGATCCGCGTGATGCCGAACACCCCGGCGCTCGTCCAAAAAGGCGCGGCCGGATTTGCTCTCGGACGCGGCGCGACGACGGAGGACGCCGCCATCGCGGAGCTGATTTTCGGCGCGGTCGGCACGGCTTTTCAGGTGAAGGAAGAACTGATCGACGTCGTCACCGGCCTCAGCGGCAGCGGCCCCGCCTTCATCTATCTCGCGATCGAAGCGCTCGCTGACGGCGCAGTCTTGATGGGCCTCCCCCGCGAACTCGCGCTCAAGCTCGCCGCCCAAACCGTGAGCGGCGCGGCCGAGATGGTCCTGCAAACCGGGCAGCATCCCGCCGCGCTCCGCGACATGGTCACGAGCCCCGGCGGCACCACGATCGCGGGCCTCGAAGCCCTTGAAAATCACGGCACCCGCGCGGCGTTCATCAGCGCCGTCCGCGCCGCCACGGAGCGGGCGCGGGAGATCGGCCGTGCGAAGTAAGATGCGCTGCGGATCATTGCTGGCACTGCTTTGCACGGCGATGCTCGCCAGCGCGGAGAACCCGGCGCTGCGTCTCGATCCGTCAGCGGAGCTGGAGAAGCCGGGCGAGAAAACCGTGCCGGACGAAGCGCAAAAAATCGCCGCGCGGGGTCTCGCCGCTTTCCAAAAAGGCGACCTCCCCGCGGCGAAAAAAGACTTCGAGAAAGTGCTCCAGCTCGCGCCCGGCAACGCGCCGACGATGATCAACCTCGGCCTCATCGAGTATCGCCAAAAGCACTACGCCGAAGCGCAAACGCTCCTCACCAAAACCGTCCGCATCGCGCCGGAAGCGGGCCTCGCGTGGCTCATCCTCGGCGCGATCGAATACGACCAGGACAAGCTCGACGCCGCGCTCGCCGCGCTCGCCCAAGCCGTTCTCCTCGAGCCGAAAGACGCCCGGACGCATCATTATCTCGGCGTCACGATTGGGAAAAAAGGGTGGTACTCCGGCGCGGAAGACGAGATGCGCAAGGCGATCGAGCTCGCGCCGGACTACGCCGAAGCGCACTTCAACCTCGCCGTCTTCTACCTCCAGCGCGTCCCGCCCGCCGTCGAACTCGCGCGGCGTCACTACCAAAAAGCGATCGACCTCGGAGCTGCGCCCGACGCGCAAATCGAGAAGCAAATCGCCGGGCCGAAATAGGCGGCTGGCGCGCGTGGACCGGCGGCTTGCGCCTCCCGCGCTTTTCATTAACTAACGCACCGCATGATCCGCCGCTTCGCCTCGCTCCTCGCTTTCGCCCTCACGTTCGCGCTCGCGGTGCCGTCGCCCGCTGCGACCAAAAAGACCCCGGCGAAAAAACCGGCATCCACGAAACCCGTCGCACCGAAGCCCGCGGCGATCCCCAGAAAACCCGCGCCCGTCGAGGTTTTCGCCGTCGAGCCCGGCAGCGCCGCGCCGGTCCTCCGCGCCTCCTCGGCGATCTTGCTCGATGCGAACACCGGCGAGATTTTGCACGAGATCAACGCCGACCAGACGCGTCCCGTCGCGAGCACGCAGAAGCTCCTCACCGGCCTCATCGTCGCCGAAGCCGGCGGGCTCGATCGCGACGTGCGGGTCGAGGCGAGCGACACTTGGGCCGAGCCGACCGTGCTCGGTTTTCGCCCCGGCGAAGTCTATCCGCGCGGCGATCTCCTCCGCGTTTTCCTCGTCCACAGCATGAACGACGTCGCCCGCTGCCTCGCGCGCGACAACGCCGGCTCCGTCGAGGCCTTCTCCTCGCGCATGAACGCGAAAGCGCAGCAGCTCGGGATGACGCATTCCAATTTCATCAACCCCAACGGCCTTCCCGCGCCCGGCCAGTACTCCAGCGCGCGCGACATGGCCAAGGTCGCGATGGCCGCGTATCGCAACCGCACCCTCCGCAACATCGTCGTGCTCAAATCGGTCGCCTGGCGCTACAACGACGGCCGCACCCGCGTCTTCGAGACCACCAATCGCGTGCTGAAAAACTACGCGCTCTGCAACGGCATGAAGACCGGCTACACCGAAGCCGCTGGCCACTGCCTCATCTCCAGCGCCTCCAGCGGCAGCCGCGAAGTCATCGCCGTCATCCTCGGCGACGACAAATCGATCTGGGTCGATTCCTACAAACTTCTGGCGTGGGGACTGTCGGCGGGAGGTTGAGAGTTGAGGGTTCAGAGTTGAGAGCCGCAGCCCTCGCTTTCGTGGCTCTCAACCCTCAACCCTCAACCCTCAACTCTCAACTTCCGCAAATGCCCATCACCATCGCCGCCGAGCTCGCCGAACTCCGCTCCCGCTCGCTCCTCCGCGAACTGCGCGAGCTCGAATCGCCGCAGCAGCCCGACATGGAATTGGCCGGCAAAAAGCTCCTCAACTTTTCCTCCAACGACTACCTCGGCCTCGCCACCGAGCCCGCCCTGCGCGACGCCGCCAAGGCGGCCATCGACCAATACGGCGTCGGCTCCGGCTCTTCCCGCCTCGTCTGCGGCACCCTGACTCCGCACGTCCGCCTCGAGGAAAAACTCGCCGCCTTCAAGCGCACCGACGCCGCGCTCGCCTTCTCCAGCGGCTACGCCGCCGCCCTCGGCACCATCGGTGCCCTCGTCCGCAAAGACGACGTCGTCATCCTCGACAAACTCTGCCACGCCTCCCTCATCGACGGCGCGCGCCTCAGCGGCGCCTTCGTCCGCGTCTTCCCCCACAACCATCTCGGCAAACTCGAAAGCCACCTCCAATGGGCGCGCGACAACTACCCCGACGCCCGCGTCCTCGTCGTCACCGAGTCCGTCTTCAGCATGGACGGCGACTGGTCCCTCCTCCCCGAGATCGTCGAAATGAAAGAGCGCCACGGCGCCCTCCTCCTCCTCGACGAAGCGCACGCCGTCGGCGTCATCGGCACCCACGGCCGCGGCCTCGCCGACCACCTCGGGCTCTCCTCCCGCATCGACCTCCACCTCGGCACCCTCAGCAAAGCCCTCGGCACCAGCGGCGGCTACATTTGCGCCCGCCGCCCCCTCATCCAGCTCCTCATCAACCGCGCCCGCAGCTTCATCTACTCCACCGCGCCCGCGCCCGCCGCCGCCGCCGCCGCCTGTGCCGCCGTCGATTTTCTCCTCTCGCCTGCGGGCGAAAAGAGACGCCAGCTCCTCCGCGCCAACCTCCTCCACTTCGCGCAGGAAATGCCGCAGCTCTTCCCCGGCGGGCGCAAGATCCAAAGCGCCATCATCCCCCACATCATCGGCAGCGCCGACGCCGCCCTCACCGCCTCCGCGCACCTCAGCGACCGCGGCTACTTCGTCCCCGCCATCCGCTACCCCACCGTCCCCCGCGACACCGCCCGCCTCCGCATCACCCTCTCCGCCCGCCACACCACCAGGCAAATCACCGCCCTCTGCGCCGAACTCCGCCAGCTCCCCCGCACCTGAGCGCCAGCGGGGAAAATGATCTTTCTTCGAAAACGAGGACAGGGGTTTGGTGTGTTTTTTGGTTAGTTGGTTGGGATGTTTTGGTGAGGGGGGGAACATCAGAGCCTCGAAGTCGCGAGGCGAGCGTTGGCCGAGGGAGCTGTGTCTGCGGCGGGAGTTGTAGAAGGTCTCGATGTAGTCGAAGGCCATGAGTTCTGCGGCAGCCCTGCCGGGCTGGAGAGTTTTCATCTCGTCGCCGAAGCTCGACGTCGCCAACGCCCACCCGCACGGCGACGAAGCAAAGCTTCGGGGACAAGGGCGTTCCCAAGCGGGAGCTTGGGAACGAGGGGAGCTTGGGAACGTCGGGGATGCGCGTGCCCGTCTTCCGAGTCATCCTGAGCGGAGCCCGGCTTTGCGGGCGCAGTCGAAGGACCTCTTACTGTTTCCCCTCCGCGATGCGCGCGTGCAACGGGGGGAGAAGTAAGAGGTCCTTCGACTCCGCTGGCGCTGCGCTCAGGATGACCGGAGGGAGGACGCGTGCCGGCGCTTTACGCGACGGCCGGCGCGGAGCGTTTGCGGGCCGCGGCGGTGAGGAGCTTTTTGCGGAGGCGGAGGCTCTTCGGGGTCACTTCGACGTACTCGTCGGGGGCGATGTATTCGATCGAACGCTCGAGGGTCATGGTGAGCGGCGGGGCGAGGGAGATGCCTTTGCCGTCGCCGGTGGAGCGCATGTTGGA
>JAYVPW010000083.1:0-7168 GCA_043777315.1 Spartobacteria bacterium
CTGCCCATTCCGCCGCGAGAGCGCCGCGAGCGGCTGTTGCTGGAGCTCGGCATCGCACTCTACGCGCAAGAAATGATCAGCATCGGACGCGCCTGCGAACTCGCCGGACTCGACCATTACTCCCTCGGGCGGGAGCTGGCTCGACGCGGAATCGAACGGCATGTCGAGGCGGAGGATGTCCGGCGCGAGTTGGACGATAATGGTCATCGCTGACACCTCGACGGTTTCAAACCTCGCGATCATCGGGCGCATTGATGCGTTGCGGCTCCAGTTCGGCGAAGTGATTTGTCCAAGCGCCGTGCGAGACGAATTGCAACGGCTCCAACATTCCTCCGCAAAAGAAGCGATCGATCAGGGATTTGCGGCAGGCTGGTTGCGGGTGATGCCGTGCGCGCCTTCGCCATTTCTGACGCTGCTCCGGCAGACACTGGGTCCCGGAGAATCCGAGGCCATCGCGCTCGCTGTTTCGACACGTGCGCCGCTGGTGCTCGTGGACGAGACCGATGGCCGCGTGTTGCGTCCCGGAGGGACTTTGGAGATTAGAGCGTGTCATGCACTTTCGGCCGGGGATCCTCCGGGCCGAAGGCCCAGCAACATACCAGCCCAGGGCAACGCCCTGGGAATTTGGAAGAAGGAGGGCGAGCCCTGAAGTGGCGCGTCAATGAGTCGCCCCTTCAGCTTTCCAACATACAAGGGTTGGGTGGATTGGTGCCGGGCGCGCGGGCTCGGGTTCGATTTCAACCCGACTTTTTTCGCGCATCCGCTCGCCGCGGATGGGTTCACGCTTTCGCATCGGGACGAACGTGTGCGCGGCTTTTGGATCGAGCACGGCAAGGCGTGCCGGCGCATCGCCGCGGACGCAGGCCGGCAGCTCGGGAAGGCAGTCGTCACCAATGTCTGGGTTCCCGATGGCTTCAAAGACGTGCCCGTGGATCGCAAGGCGCCGCGCGAACGGCTCGCGGCTTCACGCGACGAAATTTTCGCCGATCCCATCGACCCGGCGCTGAATCTCGACGCGGTGGAATCGAAGCTCTTCGGCCTCGGCAGCGAGAGCTGCGTCATCGGGTCGCACGAGTTTTACCTCGGCTACGCGGCGACCCGGCAAAAGCTTTACTGCCTCGATGCGGGTCACTTTCACCCGACCGAATCGATCGCCGACAAGGTTTCGTCGCTGCTGCAATTCGTGCCCGGCCTGCTGCTGCATCTCAGCCGCGGCGTGCGCTGGGATAGCGATCACGTCGTGCTCCTCGACGACGCGACGCGCGGGATTTTCGAGGAAGTCGTGCGCGGCGGATTTCTGGATCGCACGCATCTCGGGCTCGATTTTTTCGACGCCAGCATCAACCGGATCGCCGCGTGGGTCATCGGCACGCGCAATGCCCTCAAGGCGCTCCTGCTCGCGCTGCTCGAGGAGCTGAAATCGCTGCCCTTCGGGGCCGTGTGGGACGAGCACTGCCGCCGCGCGGATGTTCCCGTCGGCATCGCGTGGCTCGATGAAGTTCGCGCGTACGAGCAGCGAGTTCTTTCGCTCCGCGCGTGACTCCCGAGCAGAGAGTTCCGATGTCCGCGCTTCCGCCCCCCCCGGCACGCCCGACCTTTGCCGAGGCCTTCCGGTTCTGGCTGAAGCTAGGTTTCATCAGCTTCGGCGGGCCATCGGGGCAGATCGCGATCATGCACGCGGAGCTGGTGGAAAAGAAAAAGTGGATCAGCGAGGCGCGGTTTCTCCACGCGCTGAATTACTGCATGCTGCTGCCCGGCCCGGAGGCGCAGCAGCTCGCGACTTATGTCGGCTGGCTGCTGCACCAGACGCGCGGCGGGGTCGTCGCGGGTGCGCTTTTCGTCCTGCCGTCGATGTTCATCCTGTGGGCGTTGAGCCTCGTTTACGTGAGCTTCGGCAACGTGCCCGCCGTCGCCGCGATCTTCTACGGACTCAAGCCCGCGGTGCTCGCGATCGTCGCGGCGGCGGTCATCCGCATTGGAAAAAAGGCGCTGAAAAATGAGGTGATGTGGTCGCTCGCCGCGCTGGCTTTCGTGGCGATCTTCTTTTTCCACATGCCCTTTCCGATCCTCATTTTCACCGCGGCGCTCGTCGGGTTCGTCGGCGGAAAAGTGCGGCGCGACAAATTCCTCGTCATCGGCGGACACAGCTCCGCGCACCCCGGATCGAGCGTCCTCGACGACACCGCGGAAGCCGCCGGGCACCCGCGCCCGTCGCTCGCCCGCGCGCTGAAAGTCTGCGCGACGTGGCTCGCGCTTTGGTGGATTCCCGTCGCGCTGCTCGGCCTCTGGCTCGGCGTGGACCACACGCTTTTTCGCGAGGCGATCTTCTTCAGCAAGGCCGCGATGGTCACCTTCGGCGGCGCGTACGCGGTGCTGCCCTACGTTTCGCAGCAGGCCGTCGAGACGCACCACTGGCTCACCGCGCCGCAGATGCTCGACGGCCTCGGCCTCGCGGAAACAACGCCCGGCCCGCTCATCATGGTCCTGCAACACGTCGGCTTCCTCGGCGGCTGGAATCAACCTGGAACCCTCCCGCCGCTGCTCGCCGCGACCCTCGGCGCGCTCGTCACGACCTGGACGACTTTCATCCCGTGCTTCCTCTGGATCTTCCTCGGCGCGCCGCACATCGAGCAGCTTCGCGGCAATGAAAAGCTCACCACCGCGCTCTCCGCCGTCACCGCCGCCGTCGTCGGCGTCATCCTGAATCTCGCCGTTTGGTTCGGCCTGCGCGTGCTCATTCCCGCGCCGGGAAAATGGGATTGGTTCGCCGTCGCCGTGACCGTGATCGCATTCGCCGGGCTCCTCCGCTGGAAGTGGAACGTCCTCCCCGTCGTCGCCGGTGCCGGTCTCGCCGGCCTATTTTGGAAGACGCTTTTTTAAGCCTGTCAGCCGATTCTTCCCGTGCCATGCCGGAGCAAATGCCCGTCCCAAATTCCAACTCCGCCGCGCCGCCATCGGAGTCAACGTGCTGCCACGATGCCGCGCCCGAGCCGCCGGCGAAATCGTGCTGCCACGGCGGCGCGCACCACTCCGCGACCGAGATCGCGGCGGCGGCGGCGGCGCGGAAACCGTCCGCGAAATACTTCTGCCCGATGTGCCCCGGCGTGGAGTCGGAGCAGCCCGGCGACTGTCCGAAATGCGGCATGGCGCTGGAGCGCAATCCGGCTGCGAAGCCTGATGGCAGGCTGATCTACACATGCCCGATGCATCCCGAGATCGAGCAGGATCATCCCAGCGACTGCCCAAAATGCGGCATGGCGCTGGAGTTGAAAAGTGGCGCTGATGAGGATGCGGACGACACGGGCGAGCTGACGGGAATGTCGCGGAGATTCTGGATGGCCGCGGCGCTGACGGCACCGGTTTTCATCCTCGCGATGTCGCATCTTTGGCCGAAAGCGCCGGCGTGGATGAGCGGCGACATCGCGCGCTGGCTGCAATTCGCGTTGAGCGCGCCGGTCGTTTTTTGGGCGGGTGCGCCGTTTTTCAAACGCGGCTGGGCGTCGCTGCGGAGCGGGCATTTGAACATGTTCACGCTCATCGCGATGGGCGTCGGCGCCGCGTTTTTTTACAGCGCCGTCGCCATGCTCGCGCCGGGAATGTTTCCCGCGTCGGCTCTCGCGCACGGCGCGGTCGGGATTTATTTTGAAGCGGCGGCGATGATCACCGTGCTCGTCCTGCTCGGGCAGGTGCTGGAGCTGCGCGCCCGCAGCCGCACGGGCTCCGCCATTCGCGCGCTGCTCGATCTCGCGCCGAAGACCGCGCGCCGCGTGCGGGATGGCGTCGATGAAGACGTGCCGATCGCGCACCTGCACCCCGGCGATTTGCTCCGCGTGCGGCCGGGCGAAAAAGTCCCCGTCGATGGCGGGATCGTGGAAGGCCGCAGCACGCTCGACGAGTCGATGCTCACGGGCGAGCCGATGCCGGCGACAAAAACGGCGGGTGAAAAAGTGACCGGCGGGACCGTGAATGGCACCGGCAGTTTCATCATGCGCGCCGAGCGCGTCGGCAGCGAAACGATGCTCGCGCGGATCGTCGCGATGGTCGCGGAGGCGCAGCGCAGCCGCGCGCCGATCCAGACGCTCGCCGACAAAGTGGCCGGCATTTTCGTTCCCGCGGTCATCGGTCTTTCGCTCGTCACTTTCGCCCTGTGGCTCTGGCTCGGGCCGGAGCCGCGGCTCGCGCACGCGCTCATCAATGCCGTCGCCGTGCTCATCATCGCGTGCCCGTGCGCGCTTGGTTTGGCGACGCCGATGTCGATCATGGTCGGGATCGGACGCGGCGCGCAGGAGGGCATTTTGATCAAGAATGCGGACGCGCTCGAGCGGATGGAAAAGGTGCAAATTCTCGTCGTGGACAAGACCGGCACGCTCACGGAAGGCCGGCCCGCGCTGGTTTCCGCGATCACCGCGCCGGATTGGGAAGAGCGCGAAATCATCGCGCTCGCGGCCGCGGTCGAGCGGCACAGCGAACATCCGATCGCCGCCGCGATCGTGCGCGGCGCGGAGGCGCGCGGCCTCGCGTTGGACGCGGCGGATGACTTCGCCTCCGAGACCGGCGGCGGCGTCCGCGCCCGCGTGAAGGGACGCATCGTGCGGATCGGAACGCGCGATTTTCTCGCGACGAATCACGTCCGCGAATTCGGCGGTCTCGAGGCCACGGCGCAGCAATTTGAGTCGGAGGGAAAGACCGTCGTTTTTCTCGCCGTCGATGCTTTCGCCGCGGGCGTGCTCGTCATCGCCGACCCGGTGAAAGCCTCCACGCCCGAGGCGATCCGCGCGCTGCACGAGGCCGGCATCGAGGTCATCATGCTGACCGGCGACAACGCGCGCACCGCCCGCGCCGTCGCCGCGCCGCTCGGGATCGCGACGGTCGAGGCCGGCGTCGCGCCGCACGAAAAACACGCCCGCATTCAACGACTGCGCGCCTCCGGAAAAGTCGTCGCGATGGCCGGCGACGGCATCAACGACGCGCCCGCGCTCGCCGCCGCCGACGTCGGCATCGCGATGGGCACCGGCACCGATGTCGCGATGGAAAGCGCGGGCGTCACGCTCCTCCGAGGCGACCTCCGCGGCGTCGCGAAATCCATCGCGTTGAGCCGCGCCGTGATGCGCAACATCCGCCAAAACCTCGCCTTCGCCTTTCTCTACAACACCCTCGGAATCCCGCTCGCGGCCGGCGCGCTCTACCCGTTCACCGGCTGGCTCCTCAGCCCGATCATCGCCTCCGCGGCGATGGCGTTCTCCTCCGTCAGCGTGATCGGAAACGCGCTCCGGCTGCGGAAAATATCGCGGTGAAGTTGCGCCCGGAAAGTCCGCGTCGATAGTGTTCGCGCGCTGGCCGACGCCGGCATCGATCGCGCGGCGGCTTACGTCACGAATGCGGTGAAGCATTTCAAATGGGAGCCGAGCGGCAAACGGCGGCTGCACCAGACCCCGAATTCGCGCGACATCGCGGCCTGCCGCCCGTGGCTCGCGGCAGCCTTCCCGAGTCATCCTGAGCGAAGCCCGGCTTTGCGGGCGCAGTGGAAGGACCTCTTACTTTTCCCCCTCCGCTACGCGCGCGCGCAAGTGGGAGAAGTAAGAGGTCCTTCGACTCCGCTGTCGCTGCGCTCAGGATGACGGGAAAAAACTCCCGCGCCGCGTCACTTCGCCCCGTCCATGCCGGTCGCCGCGGCGGCGAGATAATCGAGGATGCGCGCCTGCTGCGTGTCATCGACATGCGCGCGGCGCGACATCGAGCCGACGATGTTTCTCCACCCGCCGATCGAGCGCGAATCGACCATTTCCAGGTCGTGACATTCCGTGCAGCGGCTCGTGTAAATTTTGCGCCCCTCCTCCAGCGCGGCGGGTGCCGTGGCGACCTTCGCGGCGGCGAGAAAGGCGGGCGTGATCGGCGGCGAAGTGCGCTCCTCCATCGCGCCCTCCATTTCTTTTTTCAAGGCGCGGAGCTTTGGGTGATCCGTGCAGCGCTTCAGCCCGTGCTCCAGCGCGGAGAGCGCGTGGACCGCGCCGCCGGCAAATTTGCGCATCTTGTCGGCCGCTTTGAAATCATCCTCGGCGTCCACGAGATCTTTGCCGACGCGGGTTTGCAGCGCGACGAGTTCCGCGCGGCCGGGCTCCGCTTTGAGCCCCTCGTCGAGAATCCGCGAGGCCTCGAGGGCGCGGTGCAGCGCGAGCGCCTGCCGGCTGCGCCAGACCGCGCGATTGGAAATCGTCACCCGTTTCGCGAGTTCCTCGCGCGCGAGTTTCGTCGGCGGGATCGCCGTCCCCGGCACGGTCGCGCCGAGCCGTTCCACGCCTTCATCGAGCGGCAGCGCGAGGCACGGGTCGCCGAGTTTTTCGAGCTGTGCGGCGGTGTCGCGGAGGCCTTGCAGCACGTTGGAAAAGGCGGCGCGCCCCGCATCGCTCGACCGCCCCGCATTCGCGGCGGCGAGGGCTCCGTTGATCCGCGTCGAGAGCGGCGTGGCGATGGCGCGGTATTTCGGGTCCGCCGCCGCGCGGGCGAGCAGCCGCCGGGCTTCGTCGGCGCGCTGATCGCGGAAAGCCTCGACCCCGCGCAGTAGATCATTCCACGCGTCGGGCGGGCTGAGTTCCAGCGCCTCCGCGGGCAGCGTGACGGCGATCAAGGTGCCGTCTTCCTTGAAAAAAGAGACGAAGACCTGACCCTGCGCGGCCTCGTGCTTGAGCACGTTGAACTCCTGCCCTTTCGGCGCGCCGAGGAAGTTCTCGCCCTTGAAAAGCAGCGTCTCACTTTTCGTCAATCGCACGAGATCGCCGGTCTGAAAAACCGCGGCGGAGAGCGGCGGAGCGAGCGCCATCAGAGCGCCGAGCAGGGGCAGAATTTTGGGGAGAAACGACGCGCGGATCATCGGCGAAAAACATGCCCCGGAACCGCCACCCGAGCCAGCGCCAACCCCGCGAAAGCCGCGTTCATTTTGAAACGTCCATCCGAAAGCTCGTGGCGCAGCTTTTTTACTGGTGGGCACCTCTGGAAACCTCAATTGCCCAGGCATCACTTTCGCCGGGCGCATTCTTGAGCCATCAAGGGGGCCATGAAGCGTTATCGCCAGACCGAACGGGGCGGCGGATTGTTCTCCGCCATCGAGCACGAGCAGGCCGTGGCCGCCAAGACCACCGGCATCCTCAAGCTGCGCGACGTCATTCCGTGG
>JAYVPW010000084.1:0-26697 GCA_043777315.1 Spartobacteria bacterium
GAGCTGGGCATTGCGAAGGAAGAGCAATTTACAGAAAAACTTTTACACCCCCAGCTGGTCCTCGGGCTCGAGGTCGTAGAGGACGAAGTGGGCGAACGGGCCGGCAGATCGAGAAACACCACTTCATCCTCGCCGACTTCCCCACGCACGTCCGGCACTTCGCCTTCATGCTCGGGCAGACCCGCGTCCGCCTCTCCCGCATCCCGGAGGGATGCCTGGACATTAGCCGGGGGTCGAGCGGAGCGACCACCCCCGGAACTCGCCCACCAAACGCGCCGCGTCCCGGCAGGGACGCAGGAATGCCTCAATCCACATACCGCGGATCGAACTCCACCCCGCTCTTCACAAGGAACTCAAGATACTCCTCACGAAAAGTCCGCCGCCGATGGTGCTCCTCCTGCCGCGCGATATACGCCCGCACCTCCTCCCGCTGCGAAGCGCTCACGCTGAACGCCCCGTATCCATCCTGCCACGCAAACTCCTTGCACCCGATCGTCCCATGCACCCACTCCGACGACCCGCGCTTCACCTCGCGCAGCACATCCGCCACGCAATGCGTCGCCTTTAGCCCGAGTAAAAGATGAACATGATCCGCGACTCCGCCAATCGCCTCCGGCACCGCGTCCCATTCCCGAGCAGCCCCTCCGAGGTAAGCGTGGAGTCGGTCCCGCCACTCCGACGCGATCCAAGGCGTGCGTCCCTTCGTGCTGAAGATCACATGCACATGGAGGGAGAGATGCGTCGAGGACATGGGCGTGCATCCTTTCCGCGCACCTGCCGGTGCGCACGACTTTTTCCGCGACGCATCCGGGGGTAGTCGGCTCGCGGACGCTCGCCTCGACCCCGGCTAATCTCCCGTCAGCCCTCCGGGCTGTGCGGAACCACTCTCGAATGGCGGCGACCGCTCGACGCGAATTCAGTAGAAAGGGATCTGAGCCAGCGCTGAAGGAACGACTGGCACCACACTCTGGTGATACCGCGCTGTCACCTGCCGGACCAACTCCGGAAACCACGGCGGCGCATCCGGCGCGATGAGCACCTGCTCGATTGTCTCCGCCACATTGATCTTTACCCACCGCCCCGCCCCGGGCGACGGGTTTCCTTCCTTCTTCAGCAGCGCCGCCATCCCCTCTGGCTCGACGAGAGCCCTCACCTCGCGCTCGTGCTCAAAGGATCTCCGCTTGTAGAGAACTTTGGCGGCCTTCATTCGCGGGACAAGACCGCGCCGGAGATGGTCGAGGTATACTCTCACGCCATTTTTCGGAGCTTCGATAGCCGCTGTTTTTGTGCCAGCTTCGCCCCCGCATTTGTTGTCGTAGAAACTACGGTTCACCTGTTTCTTTACGATTCCCGGCCAAGTTGCTTGCCAAAACCAGTGGGTGCGAATGCCGGTGGATGTCACGCGCGGTTGATGGGATCGGCTAATCCCATGCTCCGGATTGAGGACGATCGCACCAAACTTCCCATACCCCACTTCAGACGCCGCAAACTCATTCTCCACGCGCCCGCCCTACAGTTTATTCCGATGCCTTACGATTCGACGAAGCCGGTGGATGCCGCGCGCTGTCGGGACCGGGGTGGAGGGCGTCGGTGAGGGGGGAGGCGGCGGCGGTTTCGGTGTGGCCGACCTGGTAGCCGGCGCGGATGACGGCTTCGCGGAGGTCCGCCTGGGTGATCTGCATCGGGTTGTATTCCACGTCGATCCGGCCCCCGGAAAGGGTGTAGGATTGAATGCCGGGGAGGGCGTTGAGGGCGGTGGTGAGAGCTTGCTCGTCGGTCGGTTTGTCGAGGCCAAGGACGATGATCTCGGCGTCGATGAAGTCGTGCGGGAGAGAGCCGGGGGTGGAGTCGTCGAGCGGAGGCATGGGTGGTTTTAGAGGGGATTAGTGCGGGCTGGGGGCGGGTGCGATGATTTTCGCGTCGCATCCGGGTGCCGGCTCGCTCACGGAATGGTCGTGTCGAGGAAGAACAGGAGGTGATGAACCGCATCGACGCGATGCCGAAGCTCTCGCCCGCCGACAAAGCGAACCTCTACACCAGCCTCGATCGCGCGCGCGGCATCGGCAAGGTCATCACGATTCCCTTCGCCAGCGCGAAAACCACGCTCTCCGCCCACGAGATCGACCAGGTCAAATCCGCGAGCCAGGCGCCGCAACTCGCCAAGCTGCTCAACGAGCCGGCGGTCGTCTTCGTCATCCGGTCGCGTGGCTGGCGTGCGAGCACAGGTATCGCGCGGGAACACGAGCTTTCTCCAAATCCAACAGCCACTGCTTTCGCTCCATGCCGCCGCCGTATCCGGTCAGCCTGCCGTTCGCGCCGATGACGCGGTGGCAGGGGACGATGATCGACAAAGGGTTGCGGCCGTTGGCCAGGCCGACCGCGCGCACGGCGGCGGGCTGGTCGATTCGGCGGGCGAGTTCGCCGTAGGAAATGGTGACGCCGTACGGGATTGCCTCGAGGCCGGCCCACACCCGGCGCTGGAAGTCGGTGCCGCCGTGCGTTTCGCGATCGATCTGCACGGTGAAGGATTGTCGTTTTCCGGCGAAGTATTCCGCGAGTTGCGCGAGGGCATCGGCGAAGCGGTGAGCGGCGCGCTGCCAGTCGTGGCGCTGGAGTTCTTCCGGCCCGTGCCGATGATTCTGCAGGTAGATTCCGGTCAGGCCGCGCTCGGTTCCGCACAGCGTGAGAGTGCCCACGGGTGAGTCGATCTCGGTGAAGTGGATGATCATAAAAGGTGCGAGCGAGCGCGGAGTCGTGCAGGGTTTGCCAGAGGTGGAGCGCGGGCGCCCCGGCACCGTAGCTGCCGGCACGCGACCCCGCTCGCCATTTTCAGCCACGGACAATTTTGATCCGAGCGCCGATTTCTCGGGGAATCCACGCGCGCGTTGCAGTCGTCCGCCAACATCACGACGCTGAAAAACGCACGAGCACTTTTCCTTCCCGATGCCTTTCCTCCCACTGCGCCCGCCGCTCGCTGCCCTGCTCATTTTCGCAATCTGCGGCACCGCCTCCGGCGATGAATTCGGCTTCGACCAGATGAAGCGGACGGTGCGGACGCGTTT
This sequence comes from Spartobacteria bacterium, assembly GCA_043777315.1. Lineage (GTDB taxonomy): Bacteria > Verrucomicrobiota > Verrucomicrobiia > Chthoniobacterales > Chthoniobacteraceae > CAIURC01. The sequence goes on from JAYVPW010000084.1 coordinate 3,063, forward strand.
TCCGCAAGTGCCGCAGCTTTCCACCGCGGAGCTGGCCGCATGGCTGCGCGACCCATCCCGCCCTCAGCCGATTCTGCTCGATGTGCGCACCGCGGAGGAGTTTCGCGTCAGTCATTTGCGCGGAGCCATTCGTGTCGATCCATCGGCAAAGGCCGCGGACCTCGGGCCGATCGTGCAGCGGCGCGGGCCGGTCGTGACGTATTGCTCCGTCGGCTATCGCTCGTCGGCGGTGGCGGAGCGTTTGCTGAAGGCCGGGGTGCCGCAGGTGCAAAATCTCGAAGGCTCGATTTTTCAATGGGCCAATGAAGGGCGCGCGCTCGAGGCGGACGGCAAACCGGCGGCGAAGGTCCATCCCTACAATGCGAAATATGGAAAGCTGCTCGATGAGACGAAGCGCTCGGAAGTGAAATGACGCCGACGGTGATCGCGATGTTGAAAGCGCCTCGTGCGGGCGAGGTGAAGACGCGGCTGGGCCGGGAGATCGGCGACCCGGCAGCGAGTGAGGCCTATGTCCGATTGGTCGAGCATCAGCTTCGCCAGATTCCTGAAGATTGGGCGGTCCAAGTCTGTTTTTCGCCTGCGGATGCGGAGCCGGAAATGCGCGAGTGGCTGGGAGATCGCTGTGAGTATTTCGCGCAATCGGCCGGCGATCTCGGGGAGCGGCTGACGGCGGCGAGTGCCGTTCATTTTTCACGTTCTGCTGCTCCGCTGATCTTCATCGGCGGCGACTGTCCCTCCCTCACTCGCGAATGTTTGCAGCAGCTCTTCACTCGCTTCGCGCGGTGCGACGCCGTGCTCGCGCCAGCGCTCGACGGCGGTTACTGCCTGATCGGCCTGCGGGCCCGAAACGACGCGGTGTTTCGCGACATCGCGTGGAGCACCGGCGCGGTGCTGGAGCAGACGAGGCAGCGGCTCCGCGAGTCGGGCGCGCGATGGGTGGAAACGGAGACGCTCGAGGACGTGGACGACCTCGCGAGCTGGCGGCGCGCGGTCGCCGCGTTTCCTGAACTGGGCTCGGTCAAAATATCCACGGATGGCCGCTGAGTCGGCCCGCCGCGTCGTGCTCGTGGGCGCCGGGCACGCGCATCTGCACACCTTGCAGCACGCGGCGGAATTCGCGCGGCGCGGAGTGGAACTCGTCGTCATCGCGCCGGAGAATTTTTGGTATTCGGGACTCGCGACCGGGATGCTCGGCGGGCGCTATTCGCCCGAGCAAGACCAGGTGGACATCGCCGCGCTGCTGCCCGCCGGGCGGTTCATTCGCGATCGCGTGGTGAAGATCGACGCCGCCGCACGGCGCGTGGATCTCGCGGGCGGTGAGTCGATCGGCTTCGAGGCGCTGTCGGTGAATGTGGGCAGCGAAGTGCGGCCGATTCCCGGCGACGCGTTCGGCGTCTTTCCGATCAAGCCGCTGCGCGAACTGTGGCGCTTGCGCCGCGAACTGGAGCAGGCGCGCGACGCGCGGCGAACGGTGCGCATCGTCGTGGCGGGCGGCGGCGCTTCCGGCTGCGAGATCGCGGCAAATCTCCGCGCGTTGGTCGGCGCGGACGCGGCGGAAATCACGCTGCTCGTCCGCGCTGAACGAGTGGTCCCGGGCTTCCCTCCTTCCGTCTCGAAACGGCTGCACGCCTGGCTGCGCGCCCGCGGCATCGCCGTGCGGATTGGCGACGGATTGGAGCGCATCGAAGATCGCCAGGCGATCACCACCCGCGGCGACGCGATCCCCTTCGACTACCTCGTCAATGCCACCGGCCTGCGCCCCCCTGCCCTGCTCGCCGGGTCCGGCCTGCCGTGCAGCGAGCGCGGCGAATTGCTCGTGGACGACCACCTCCGCACCCTCACCGGCACGCCCATTTTCGGCGGCGGCGACTGCGTGAAAATGCGCGGGCACGACCTCGAAAAGATCGGCGTTTACGCCGTGCGCCAGTCGCCCGTGCTTTTGCACAACCTGCTCGCGACCCTCGATGGGACGCCGCTCCGCGCCTTCCTCCCGCAGCGCCATTGCCTGCTCATCCTCAATCTCGGCGACGGGTTCGGCCTCGCCCGCTGGAGCGGTTTCCATTGGTTCGGCCGCGCTGCTTTTTGGCTGAAAGACTGGATCGACCGCCGTTTTCTCGCGCGTTATCAGCGCCGACATTCCTGACCACCATCATGCGTTTTCTCCTCTGCCCGCTCCTCAGTATTGCCCTCGCCGGTTGCATCACCACGAGGCAGCCGCCGCTGCGCGCGCCCGGCATTTCGCGCGAGGAAAAAGTCGTCCTCGGCGGGCTGGAGGAAACCATCTTCATCCGCGGCCAGGATCGCGCGAATCCTGTGCTGCTCTTCCTCCACGGCGGGCCGGGCCTGCCGGAGATGCCCTTTTCGCACGCGAATGCCGAGCTCGAGCGCGACTTCATCGTCGTGCATTGGGACCAGCGCGGCGCGGGGAAATCGTTCCGCCCCGGCATCCCGCTCGCGTCGATGAACGCCGATCAGATCGTCGGGGAAACCCTCGAGCTCACGCGCCATCTCTGCCGCACGTTCGGCCGGCGGAAAGTCTATCTCGCCGGCTTCTCGTGGGGCTCGCTCGTCGGCGTCCTCGCCGTCGATCGCGCCCCGGAATTGTTTCACGCCTACCTCGGCATTTCGCAGCTCGTCAGCGTCCCGCGGTCGGAGCGGCTGCTGCATTTCGCCGGCATCGCGCAGGCGGAGCGAACCGGCCGCGACGACGTCGCCGGCCAGCTTCGCGCCATCGGCCCCCCGCCCTATCGCACGCGGCGCGACGAGCGGCTCGTGAATCAACTCACCAAGAATTTGCCGCCGCCACTCCCGCTCGCGATGACCATCTGGCGGTATCTCCGTCTCGGCCTCGCCTCGCCGTACTACTCGCTCGCCGACGATGTGCGGCTGCTGCGCGGCCTCAAATTTTCCGGCGTGAATCTCGAGGACGACCTCTACGCGCACGATCTCGCCCGCGAAGTTCCCGAGATCAAAGTGCCCGTCGTTTTCCTCGCCGGACGCCACGACACCGTGCTGAGCGCGCCTCTCATGGAGCAATATTTCCGCGCCCTCCGAGCCCCGCGCGGCAAGCGTTTCGTCTGGTTCGAGCACTCCGACCACATCGTGCATCTGGAGGAACGCGAACGCTTTCGCGCCGAGCTGCTCCGCCTTCGCGAGCAGGTCGGCGGACGCTGAAACGCCGCGCGGTTACTGGAAGAGGTGGTCGAAGATCAGATTCTTCATGCTGTAATTTTCTCCGCGCGGACCCTGCTCGTTGAGGCCCCAGCGATACGGCAGGTATTCGATTTTGTAGCCGCCCTTCGCGAGGAAGGGGCGCACCGCCGCAGGTCCGCGCTCGCCGAGGATTTTCGGGACGCCACCCGCTGCGTCGAAGTCTCCCTTGAACCATTTGAAAATGCTCGAAACCGCCACGCGATTCTTCGTCGCGTCGAACTGATTCAAGTCCTCGCGCCCGAGCCACGTCGCATACGCCGCATCGATTTGCGAATCGAGCCCCGCCGCCGTGTAGGCCGTGCGCTGCAAGGGCGGGCAGCTCCGCGCGCAGCAGACCAGCGCGGCGTGCGTGCGGTAGCCGAGCAGCGGGCGCATGGTGCCGTGCTCGATGTCGTCCAGCGCGATCTGCGCTCCGCCGACCGTGTGCGCTTTGCGGCTGAAGGAAGCGGGCAGCGCCTGAATGCTCTCGGTCGGGTAGTTCGCGATGATCCATTGGATCGCGAAGGCGTTGTAGGCGTTGATCCCGGACGCCGCGAGCTCGTTGCCCGCCGCGGGCTTGTCTGGCTTCGCGGCAAATTGCGCGAGGTAGGCGTCGAGCGCCTTCCGGTCGGCGTCGTTGTTCTTCCATTTTTCGTACGCCACGAGGCCGCGCTCGTTCACATACTTTTTCAAAAGCGCATCCCACGCGTCGTGCCGCACACCGGCGGGAAAGTTGACTTGCACCGGCTTTTCTTTCGCCAGCAAACGCGGCGCGCCAATGGCAAAAACGAGGAACGCTCCGGCGAGCGCGAGATGCAGACGGGTGGTTTTCATGGGTTTTATTTTTCGGTTTTCTGCGGGGCGGGGATCGCCTTTTTGGCGAGCCGCGAAATCCAGATCGTGACAAAAACCGTGGCGACGAGACCCGCGCCGAAGAGCACCCATTTCCACGGCCCGCCGCCGCCGTCCGATGCTTCCTTCCCCGCCGCGCCGAGATAAACGTAAAGAAAAGTGCCGGGCAGCATTCCGACCCAACTGGCCGCGAGATAAGGCCAGAAGCCGATCTTCGTCACGCCGTAGAGATAGTTGCTGAGGTTGAACGGCAGCAGCGGACTGAGCCGCAGCAGCGCCACCATCTTCCAGCCTTCCTTGCCGATCGCTTCATCGATCGCGGAGAATTTCGGGTTGTTCTTCGCGGCCTTTTCCACGCGGCCGCGGATGAAATAGCGCGCGACCAAAAAGGCCAGCGCCGCGCCGAGCGTGGCTCCTGCGGAGACGACCGCGAAGCCGCGCCAGAGACCGAACGCGAGCCCCGCGCCGATCGTCATGAGCGAGCCCGGGAAAAAGCAAACCGTCGCCGCGGCGTAGGCCAGGATGAAGATGACGCAGCCCCACGGGCCTTTGCTCTCGACCCAGCCGTTGAAGGTCTCCACCCAATCCTTGACCGGCAGAAAATGCCACGCCGCGCCGATCGCGATCAGCGCGAGCGCGAGCAAAATCCATTTTCCGAAGCGCGACCAAAATGATCTCGGGGCATCGCTCATGGCTTGCGGTTCCTTTCGTAGAGCCACGCGAAGAGCTTCTTCGCGGTCGGCGTGAGCCGGGTTTTTTGGAACGCGTCTCCAGTCTTGCGCGCGAGTTCGGCGAAGGTCGGGTACGCGTGAATGACGCTGGAAAGTTTCCCGAGACCGATGCCCGATTTCATCGCGAGGACGTATTCGTGGATGAGATCGCCGGCGTGGCTCGCGACGAGCGTGACGCCGAGAATGCGGTCGGTGCCGCGCGCGGTCAGCACTTTCACGAAGCCCGTCGTCTCGTCCTCGACGACGGCGCGGTCGAGGTCTTCGAGCTTGGAAATGTAAAGGTCGTACTCGGTGCCGCGCTCGCGGGCTTCGGTTTCGCTGAGGCCGACGCGCGCGACTTCGGGATCGAGATACGTACACCACGGGACGGTCGCGTAATCGGTTTTCGAGCGCAGAAAACCAAATGGCACGAGGAGGTTTCGCGCCACGATGCGAGCCTGGTAATCGGCCATGTGCGTGAAGCGATACGGCCCCGCGATGTCGCCCGCGGCGTAGATGTGCGGCTGCGAAGTCTGGAGCTGCGCGTTCACTTCGACGCCGTGTTTGTTCGTGCGCACACCGGCGACGTCCAGGCCGAGGGTGTCGGAATTCGGCGTGCGCCCGACGGCGACGAGCAGTGCCTCGGCGCGGACTTCGCGGGCCGCGTCGCCGACCTGCACCGTCGCGATGATTTCGTCTCCCTCTTTTCGCACGCGCTGCACCTCGGACTTGGTCAGGCACTCGATCCCATCCGCCGCGAGCGTGCGCTGCACGAGTTCGGACACTTCGGGATCTTCGTGCGGCAGCAACCGCGCGCCGCGATGCGCCAGCGTCACCTTCACGCCGAGCCGCGCGAAGGCTTGCGCGAGCTCGCAGCCGATCGGTCCGCCGCCGAGCACGAGCATCCGGGCGGGCCGCTCGTCGAGCCGGTCGAAGATGGTTTCGTTCGTGAAAAACGGCACGTCGCGCAGTCCGTCGATCGGCGGCAGCAGCGGGCGCGTGCCGGTGGCGATGACGAAATTTCGCGCCCGCAGCGTGCGCTCGCCGACGCGGACCTCGTGCGGCGAAATGAACGCCGCCTCGCCGCGGATGACCTCGACGCCGAGCCCCTCGAACCGCTCCTGCGAATCGTTCGGCGCGATCTGCGCCCGCCGCGCCCGCATCCGCGCGATCACTTTTTCAAAGGCGAAAACCGGCTCGCTGGCTTCGAGCCCCCAGCGGTCGGCGTGGCGGATGCGATCGACGGCGCGCGCGGACGAGATCAGCGCCTTGCTCGGCACGCAGCCAAAGTTCAGGCAATCGCCGCCCATGTGCCGCCGCTCGATCAGCGCCACCCGCCCGCCGAGCCCGGCCGTCGCGGCGGCCGTCACGAGCCCCGCGGTGCCCGCGCCGATGACGACTGCGTTGTAAAGTTTTTCGCTCATTTGGAGCACAGGTTTTCAACCGTTACGTCCGGCGGATTTTCCATCTGCCGTTCAGGCGATTCACAGTCCGGCAACGTTCCCGCGAGATACCGCGCGGTCAGCCCGAGATCGCGCCACGTCGTGCGCACCGCGCCGCGGGCGGTGAAGCGCCGCGCTGCCGACACGACTGCCGGGCGCAGCGTGGCAACCCGCCCGGCGCGCGCGAGACGGCGCGAAAAATCTAGGTCTTCAAAAATGTCCCACTCCCGGAATCCGCCGAGCTCCGTGAAAACAGCGCGGCGCGCAAAGATCCCCTGATCGCCGAGGAACCAGCCGCAGAGCCGCGTCCGCGCTTCGGCGAGCGCGCAAGTCGCGCGCAGAAACAGCGACGGCGAATCGTAGCGCCGCACGAATCCGCCACCCGCCACGCCCGGCTGCGCCAGCGCCGCCTCGATCGCTCGCAGCGAGCCGGGCGCGAGCCGCGTGTCGGCGTGGAGAAAAAGGAGCGCGTCGCCCAGCGCCGCCCCGGCCCCGAGATTCATCTGCGCGGCGCGTTGCCGGCGTGGGCTGGAAATGGTGCGCGCGCCCGCAGCACTCGCGATGAACGCCGTGGAATCCGTGCTGCCCGCATCGACGACGATCACTTCATGCGAGACCTCCTGCGCCCGCAGCGCGCCGAGCGTCGCGGGCAATTCCGCCGCTTCATTCCACGCGGGAATGATCACGGAAACCTTCACGTCAGCGCGCCCCCGCAGCTCGAGCCCGCGCCCGCCGTGCAGCCGAAGCAATGAATACCCGTGGCAATTTCCCGACCGGCGAGGGCCGCGGAATCAAGATCCCAGACGTATCGGCGACCATTGCCGGCCAGAGGCAGCCGCAGCATCTGGTTGAAATCGCAGTCGTGCGCCTCGCCTTCCCAGCTCACGTTGATCGTGTTGCGGCACATCAAGCCATCGACCGTCGCGGGATTGAACGCGGCCACGAGCGTCTCCAAATATTCCTCGTATTTTCCCTCGTGCCGCAGCCAGCTCGCAAAGCGCGCGATGGGCAGATTCGTGATCGTGTAGAGGTGGTTGAAAACGATGCCGAAATGCCCGGCGAGCTCGCGATGGTAGTCGGCTTCCAGCTCGGCCTGCGGGCCCGGCAGGTTCGCGCCGTTCGGATTATAAACGAGGTGCAGCGGCAGTTCGGGGCGCGTGCCGTAGCCGAGGCGATTGAGCAATTGCAGCGCGGCGATGCTCGCGTCGAAAACCCCGTCGCCGCGCTGCGCGTTCACGTTTTCCGGCGAGTAGCATGGCATCGACGCGACGATCTCGACCTCGTTTTCGGCGAGAAATTCCGCGAGCCCGTCGTAGCCCGGCTCCAGCAAAATCGTGAGATTGCAACGGTCGATGATCCGCCGGCGCGGCGTCATTTCGCGGACGCGCAGGATCGCGTGGCGAAAATCCGGGATCATCTCCGGCGCGCCGCCAGTGAGGTCGAGCGTCGCGAGATCAGTCGCGGCGAACCAGTCGAGAATCCGGTCGAGCGTCCCGCGGGAGATGATCTCTTTCCGCTTCGGCCCCGCGTTCACGTGGCAATGCGTGCAGGTCAGATTGCACAGCTTGCCGACGTTGATTTGCAGAATCTCCGGCGCATCGCGATGCAGCGTGCGCCCGTGTCCGGCGACGGCGGTGGAGAAGCGATTCATTGGGCGTTTGGGTAGGGTGGGCATCCTGCCCGCCGATCCGCGCATTCTGCGCGGATCATCGAGCGTGGGCGACGCGTCCTTCTTGCAATCCACATCAAACGACCCCGGGATGTGTTCCGCAGGATGCGGAACACGGCGGGCAGGATGCCCACCCTACCCAACCGCCCGTTTGGCGTGATCAGGTTCATTCAGCAGCAGCCGCCGTCGGAGCCGCAGCAGCTCGATTCGTCGCTCGTGGCGTCGTAATCGAGGCCTTTGGTTTCGCGCGGATGGCGCAGCTCGGAGCGCTCGCAATCAAACGCCAGAGCGGCTTCCGGGGCGATCGGGAGGAGCGGCTCGATGAAATCGAAGTGCTCGCGGTACGGCTCTTTTTGAAAGAGCTGAAACGTCTTGTCGCAGACCGCGTGGCGGACGCCGCGCGTGATGTGATGGTCGTCGTCATCGAGAACAGCTTTGAACGGACCACGATAAACGACGGCCTGATTCCGCTCGAAGCACGGCCCCTGTTTTCCTTTCCACGCCTCGACGGTGAGCGAGCGGAACTCGATCCCCGCGACCGTCCGCCACGGCTGTTCGTCACGTTTTAAAATCCGCATTCCGTAAAATCCGGCCTCCTCGAATGCCTCGAGAAAATCCCCTTCCGTCAACGCGCCAGAGATGCAGCCGGACCAGAGCTCGGGATCGTTCTGCATTTCAACGGGCACCTCTTCGTCCGCCACGATGTCGGAAATCACGGCGCGTCCGCCGAGTTTCAGGACGCGGAAAAGTTCCTCGAACATCTGCCGTTTCGCGCGCGGCTCGACGAGGTTCAGCACGCAGTTGGAAACGACGACGTCGATCGACTCCGTCGCGACGAGCGGGTGTTTCACGCGGAGCTCCTGCGCGAGTTCTTCGGCGGCGAGAAAGGCGTCGGCGCTCGCGATCGGGCGCGACTTCAGCTCGGCGTCGAGCTTCTCCAAATCGAGCGCGAGATCCTGGATGCGGCCTTTCCGAAACTCGACATTCGCGTGCCCGATTCGCTCCGCGACGATCGGCGCATTGCGACGCGCGACTTCGAGCATCGCATCCGTCATGTCCACGCCGATGACGCGCCCTTCCGCGCCGACGACCTGCGCGGCGATGAAGCAGATTTTTCCCGTCCCGCTGCCGAGGTCGAGCACGGTCTCGCCGGGGCGCAGATATTTGCTCGGATCGCCGCAGCCGTAGTCGCGCTCGATCACTTCCTGCGGGATGATTTTCAAATACTGCGGGTCGTAATCGACGGGGCAGCAGAGCGCGGCTTCCTGCGCTTGAGCGCCCGCGGCGTAGCGTTGCTTGACGGCGGATTCGATGGGCAGGGCGGATGGATTCATGGGCATTTAGAGAGAGGCTTCGAGTTGAGGTTTAATTCCCGCGGAGGCGACTCGAGCTTCGGCGCGCAGCGCGGGATCGGCGAGACGCTCGTCATAAACTTTGCCCCAGCGTTCCTGATTCATCTGGCACATCGGCACGGCGGTCCACTCGCCGCCCTGCTTCACCGCGCCTTTGAAAACGCACGAGTCGAGGCGGGCCTGGATCACCGGATCGTGCGGCGCGGTCGCGGTCACCGCGGCGTCCATGAAATTGTGCATCCCGACGCCGACGGTGTGGACTTTGCCGCGTAAAAGTGCGCGGAAAACCGAGTGCGGCATTTTTCCCGCGAAGACGAAACGCACGAGATGCGCAGCGAGCCGCACGGCGAGGAGCGGGTTCTGCGCGAGTGCGCCGGCGAGGCGGTAGGGCGCGGTGCGGGCGTCGTCGGTGACGAGCGAGATGCCGCCGATGCGCTCGAGCATTCGCCCGAAAACCTGGTCCCATTTCGGGTCGTCCGGCAGCGTTGGCCAGACCTCGCCGGAATCCTGCGCGACGAGCAGCGAGGCCCAACTATTGCAGTCGGGATGGCCGAAGATGCTCGCATCGCGGCGCAGCGGGAGGCCGGTGCCCTCGCGGATTTTTTCCCACGCCAGCGCGGGCGTGATCGGCTCCTGCGAAAAGATCGTGCGGCCCGTGTCGGCCTCGGGCTGGAAACTGAGCATCCGCCAGAGCTGCGTGCGTTTCGGGTCGGCGAGAAACCAGCGGATGATCTCCGCGACGCCGTCGATGTTTTTGCGCGTCACCGTGCAGTTGTGCGCGAACTCCAGCGCGACGCCCGTCTTCTCCCGGATGCGCCAGCCGAGCTCGGTGAAGGCCTCGCGCACGGGATGCAAATCGGCCTCCGTCTTGATCCGCCCGATCGGGAATCCGTGCCGCCCGGCCTGCGTGACATCGACATGCACGGCGACCTGCCGCAGCCCGCCCTCGACGACGAGCCGCTCCAGAAATTCGGGATGCTCGATGAGCGTCTGCCCGTGCGTCATCAGCATCGGGACGAGGCCGACCGAGTAGGCGTAGCGCACGATTTCCACGAGCTCATCCTGCCGCCCGGAGCGCCAGTAGGCATCGGCGACATCGCCGCCGGTGAGCTGCAAACCGCCGCCCGGACCCTGGAACCGACGGTTCGCGTCGATCTGCTCTTTCATCTGCGCGAGCGACGGCAGCGGCACCTCGTTCGCGTTTTTCGGAAGGTAGCAATGCGTGCAATGAAACGAGCAATAGCTCGCGCCGAGCGTGAAGCCGCAGTGCGTGAGATGCCGCCCGGAAATCTGATTCGGCGTCCGCAATTCTCCCGGCAGCGACTCCCAGCGCGCGCGCAGGATGTCCGCTTTCTCGCGATGAACCGGCGAGCGAAAGGCTTCCCAGCGCGTCCGCCATTTTGAAGAAGGAGAAGAAGTGGCGGCAGTCATTTGTGGTTCCGGGTTCTAATCAATCGCCGCTCCGTCGATCAAGGACCCTGCCTCATTGCAAGTCCCCTGCCGCGGATTCGCTGGCGTCTCCGCGGCACCCGGAGGCTCGGGAAAGGTCGCGGCTCCGCGCCGGTAATAATGCGCGTGCAGTCGCTGCGGCGACACGCCGAGATGATACAGCGCGAGCAGCAGCACATTCGTGAAAGTCGTGCGCCACGGGCCTTGCGCGAGATGCTTGCGCGGTGATGAAGCGATGGGCGGATCGAGCAGCGCGATCTTCCCCCGCCGCCGCAGCCGGAGCGAAAAATCGACGTCTTCCATCAGCGGCAGACCGCGGAATCCGCCGAGCTCCCGGAACACTTCGCGGCGGGCAAAAAGCGATTGATCGCCGAACAGCGCGCCGAACGCGCGATTGTGCCAGCGCTCGACCGGCTCCAGCCAGCGCAAGGCCGGATGCCGCTCGTCGAACTGCCGATAAAACGCGCCGCCGACGATCGCGGGATTCCGCTGCAAAGCCGCGATCGAACGGACGTGCTCCGCCGTCAGCAGCGAGTCCGCGTGGTGAAAAAGCAGCCATTCGCCGACCGCGATCTCCGCTCCCGCGTCGAGCTGTCGTCCGCGGTTCGGCGAGCCGGGTCCTACGCATTTTGCCCCGAGCCCGGACGCCATCCGCAGGGCCGCCGGATCAGCCTGCGCAAAGGAAACGATGACTTCCCTCACCTCGGAAAAGCCCCTCAATTTCGGCAGCAAAACGGCCAGCGCGGCATGATCCTGCCAGACGGGAATGATGATGCTGATCTCTCCTCGCGGCGGTGTTGGCGAAGAGTAGCTTTCCGGGTGCATCGACGGATTGACCTTCACCGATCCGCGCTGCGATGCGCGAGGCTCTTTTCCATCGCGCTCGCGCTCTCGTTTCCGGCGCGCCTTTTCGCCGCAGCCGCCAGGCCCACCGCGCCCGTCTGGATCGTCAGCAACGGCTTCCACACCTCGCTCGCCCTGCGGATTCGCGACGTTCCTTTCGCCGCGAAAATCACGGGCGACCGGCGTGCGAACGTCGTGCTCTTCGGCTGGGGTGCCGGCGATTTCTACCGCGGCCATGCGAACCCGTGGACGCTCTTCACCGCGATCATCGGGGCGAACCAGAGCGTCCTCCACATCGTGCCGGTGCGCGGTTCACTCACGGCGAGATTCCCCCACAGCGACATCATCCAGCTCGATCTTCCGCGCCCGGACGTGCGGATTTTAGCCGCGGAAATCGACCGCGCCTTTGCCCTCGACTCGCACCGCGAACGCATCGCGGCGGGCCGCGGATACTATCCCGAGAGCCGTTTTTACGCGGGCCGCGAACGCTTCTATTTTCCGAAAATGTGCAACGTCTGGGTCGCGCAAAAGCTGCGCCGGAGCGGCGTCCCGGTCACCGCCTCCGCAGCACTCATCGCCTCCGATTTGGTCCGCCAAACGGAAAAGCTCGGACACCGCCTGCACTCCCGCCGCCGGCCCGCGGATGCGTTCTGAGTGCGGGCTGCGTGCCGGCCCCCTCCGCAATACGCCCGCGCAACGGGGGGAAAAGTAAGAGGTCCTTCGACTCCGCTGGCGCTTCGCTCAGGATGACCAGAAGGGTGGGCGCGCCTCCCAGCCTTCCCCGTCATCCTGAGCGGAGCTTCGGCTTTGCGAAGCGCAGTCGAAGGACCTCTTACGGGCGCGAGCGCTGGCGCAGGAGCTCGATGATCTCGCGCCGGCCGCTGTCGCGTCCTCCGCGCCGAGGAGGGTCTCGAAGAGGCCGCCTTGCGAGGTGGGAGGTGAAGGAGCCGGGCATGGTGGTGGAGGCGCGGGATTACGGCGCGGCGGGCAGCGCGGGCGGGTGGAAATCGGCGGGCGGGTGGCCGGTCGCGGGGCGGGTGAATTTCTCGCCGTATTTCGTGAAGCCGGGGAGGAAGCCGCCATGTCGAACGTGAGCGCGGTGTGGACGGCATTGCCGAGCGGATCGAAGACGGCGGCCACGTCCCGATCCACGTCGTCGCGATGATGCCAGACGTTGGTCATCGGCACGCTGATCAGCTCGGCGAAGGCGCCCGCGCGATTCACGCCGATGCCGCTGGTGTCCTTGCCAGAGGCCGGGGCGGGATTCACGTTTGACGAGCGCTTTCATAGGCGTGCGGTATATCGGAAACGTGTCCGGGATATACGACGCGACTTCCGCCATGCAAGAACTGTTTTCGATATAGCGGACGCGCGGCCTTTCCGCTACACCGACCCCATGCCTTCCTCTCCCAAGCCCCGCCGCCGCCCCGCGCCACCCGCTCCCGAGCCCGCGGAGAAATCCGTCGGCGCGCTCGGCGAGCGCATCCGTGCGATGCGCGCGGCGCGCAAGTGGTCGCTCGAAGCTCTCGCCAACGCGAGCGGGGTCAGCCGCTCCATGCTCAGCCAAATCGAGCGCAACGAAGCCAACCCCACGCTCGCCGTCACCATGCGCATCGCCGGCGCTTTCGGCGTCACGCTCGGCGAACTCGTCGAGTCGCCCGACGCGTCCTCCGCCGTGCAAGTCATCCGCGGCGGCGACAAAGCGCAGCTCTATCGCTCGGACAAACACTGCCAGATTCGCACGCTCTCGCCGCTCCAGCTCGAGAAGGACGTGGAGTTTTACAAGGTGCGCCTCCAGTCCGGCGGCGTCCTCCGCAGCGCCGCGCATTTCGGCGGCACGCGCGAGTTTCTCGTCGTGGAAAAAGGGCGCATCCGCGTCGAATCCGGGCGCGACACGGAGGAGCTCGAGCCCGGCGATTCGGCGACCTATCGCGCCGACGTCCCGCACGCGATCGTGAACGTCGGCAAAGGCGAGGCCACCGTTTTCCTCGTCGATATTTACCGCTAGCCGCATCCCGCGGGCCTGCCAAAACTTTGCCCATGAAACTGACCGGATCGTTTGCCTACAGCGTGCTCACGCGCTTCGCCGATGGCACCGCCGGCTGTCTCTTCGAGGCTGACAATAATGCGCGCATCGCGTTCGCGCTGCCCGCTCGACTGGGTGCTGGAAAAATGAGCGTCCCCTTCCATTCAACCCGGCACCCGGCATGAGACACATCGTCGTCATCGGCGGAGGCGTCATCGGCTTGAGTGCGGCCGTGGAATGCGCGCGGCGCGGGCATCGCCTCACCGTCATCGAGCGCGCGCGGGCCCGGCGCGGCGCGTCGCTCGGCAATGCCGGCATGGTCGTGCCGAGCCACTTCATCCCGCTCGCCGCGCCGGGCATGGTCGCGCTCGGCCTGAAGTGGATGTGGAATCCCGAGTCGCCCTTCTACATTCAGCCACGGCTCGATTGGGAGCTGATGATGTGGGCCTGGCGCTTCTGGCGCGCGAGCACCCGCGCGCACGTCGAGCGCGCCGCGCCGCTCCTGCGCGACCTGCACCTCGCCAGCCGCGCCGCTTACGAGCAGATCGCCGCCGACTGCGGCCTCGTGCGCAAAGGTCTCCTCATGCTTTGCAAAACCCCGCACGGCCTCGACGACGAAGCCCGCGCCGCCGCGAAAGCCAACGCCCTCGGCGTCCCCGCCACCGTGCTCGATGCGCCGCAGACCGCCGCGCTCGATCCCGGCGCGACCCTGGACATCGCCGGCAGCGTCCACTATCCGCGCGACTGCCACCTCCAGCCCGAGCGTTACGTCGCCGCGATGGAGCGCCGGCTCGGCGCGCCCCTCCTCGACGCCGAGGTCACCGGCTGGCGGCGCGAAGGCCCGCGCCTCACCGCCGTGCAGACCACGAGCGGCGAGATCGCGGGCGACGAATTCATCCTCGCGGGCGGCGCGTGGTCCGCCGATCTCGTCCGCGGCCTCGGCCTGCGCCTGCCGATGCAGGCGGGCAAAGGCTACAGCCTCACCCTGCCGCACCCCGTCGAGCTCCCCGCGCTCTGCTCCATCCTCACCGAAGCCCGCGTGGCCGTCACGCCGATGGGCCCCGCCCTCCGCGTCGGCGGCACCATGGAGATCGCCGGCCTCAACGAGCGCCTCTCCCCCCGCCGCATCGCCGGCATCATCAAGGCCCTCCCGCAATACTACCCGCGTTTTCGCCCCGACCATTTTCAAAACATCGAGCCCTGGTGCGGCCTCCGCCCCTGCTCGCCCGACGGCCTCCCCTACCTCGGCCGCACCCGCGCCGCGGCGAATCTCATCATCGCCACCGGCCACTCCATGATGGGCCTCAGCCTCGCCCCCATCACCGGCGAACTCATCGGCCAAATCGCCGACCGCGAGCCCCCCCGCTTCGACCTCACCCTCCTCGCCCCCGACCGCTACGCGTAGCAGCGCCCCGGCTCTATCGGGGACGAGTGGGAAAAAAAGCGCCTCCCGGTTCGTCGGATTCCTGCCTTTGCTCTCCCGACTCCCACCGACCACCTTTCCGCCCATGACCCAGAAGGAACTTGTGCTCGACTCCATCAAAGAATTGCCCAACGACGCCTCCCTGGACGAGATCGCGGACCGGGTGGATTTCCTCGCCGCCGTCCAGAGGGGCTTTGACCAGCTCGATCGCGGTGAGGGCATTCCACACGAAGAACTGAAGCGCCAGCTCGCCTCGTGGCTTACCACCTGACTTGGTCTCCACTCTCCCGCGATGACCTGCGGGACATTGTTCGCTACATCCCGCGCGACAGTCCGGCGCGGGCGCAAGCGTTTGCGTATCGGCTCATGGCCCACGCGGATCGATTGCAGGAGCAGCCGTAAAGCGATCGGGTCGTGCCCGAGCATCGGATTCCGCACATTCGCGAGATTCTCTATCGGCCCTACCGGATCGTCTATCGGGTCGATCATCCGCGCCGGCTGGTCGAAATCTCGCGCGTCTGGCACGCGGCGAGAGGCACCCCAGAAGTCCCCACGGCCTAACCCAGCTTCCCCCTCGTTCCCAAGCTCCAGCTTGGGGACGCACTTGTCCCCGAAGCTCCGCTTCGCTGCGCGTCTCGCGAGCCGGAGCGCCCGGCCGAGGTCAGCGCCGGGGAGGCAGAGCCTTTCCAAGACCGACTCGTGCCCAAGCTGGAGCTTGGGCACGCGTGGGAAGCAGCAGGCACGACGTCTAGCGCCATGCCAGGCGAATCTCGTTGGCGTTGAATACCGGGCACGGGAAGTTGGAAGATTGCGGCGAAATTTCATGGTCTCACTTGCCGATCGCAACATCCCGCGCTTCATCGCCTTTCGCGTGCTTTTCAACGCGCGCTGGTATTACCCGGTCCTGGCGATTCTGTTCCTCGATTTTGGACTGACGCTGGAGCAATACGCGCTGCTCAACGTGGCGTGGGCGGTCAGCATCGTGTGCCTCGAAGTGCCGTCGGGCGCGCTCGCGGACCAGCTCGGCCGGCGGCGCATCGTCGTCCTCGCGGCCGGGCTCATGGTCCTCGAGATGTGCCTCTTCGCGTTTGCTCCGCGCGGCTCCGGGTGGCTGTTTCCGATGTTGCTTTTGAATCGGCTCCTCAGCGGCGCGGCGGAAGCCTGTGCCAGCGGCGCGGACGAATCGCTGGCCTACGACTCGCTGCGCGAAGATGGGCGCGAGTCGGAGTGGCCGTCGGTGCTCGCCCGCCTGATGCGCTGGCAGTCGGCCGCGTTCTTTGTCGCGATGCTGCTCGGGGCCGCGCTCTACGATCCGGTGCTCGTGCAGCGCACGCTGCGATTCGTCGGCTGGCACGCCCACATCACCCGCGAGACGACGATGCGCTGGCCGCTCTACCTCACGCTCGGCAACGCCCTGCTCGCGTTCTTCGTCACCCTCGAGCTGCGCGAACCGCGGGTCCACGCCTCCGCCGGACCCGCGACGATCGGCACCGCCTGGCGGCAGACGCTCGCGGCCGGGCGCTGGATTTTGCGCACGCCAATGGTGCTGCTGGTCATCCTGGCGGGGCTGTCCATCGACAGCGTCATCCGGCTTTTCCTCACCATCGGCAGCAACTACTACCGGCTGATTGCGCTCCCGGAAGCGTCCTTCGGAGCCATCGGCTCGGCCTTTGCCGTCCTCGGGTTCTTCACCGCGACTTGGGCGCAGTCGCTGGTCAAAAAGCGGGCCATGCTGACGAACCTGGTGCTCCCCGCCGGGCTGGCATTCGCCGGGCTCTGCCTCGCCGCGCCGTTCTGGCCGCGCTGGGGTGTGCTGGCGGTGATCCCGTTGGGCATCGCGATGTCCTTGTTGCAGTTCTTCCTTTCCCACTACCTGAATGCGCTGGTCACCGACTCCTCGCGACGGGCCACGATCCTCAGTTTCAAAGGGCTCTCGTTCAATCTCGCCTACGGCGCAGTCGGCCTGCTTTTCGCCGGCTTCACGCGCGCCAGACACAGCGCGGGCACGCAGGACGCCATCTTCGTCGAAGCGCTCCGCTGGCTGCCCTGGTTCCTGGCCGGACTGATCGGCGTCATGGCCTGGGTCAGCGCAAAACTCCTCGCCGCCGAACGCACGCGCCCGCGCGGGATGGAGGTTTGAACCAGCGCGCCGATTCACCAATCCGTCGGCACGTAATCTTTCAAAAACTTGCCCCAGATGTGGGTGCCCGTGTTGAAGCCCGCGATGATCGGATCGACGATCCGCGCCGCGCCATCGACGATGTCGAGAGGCGGATGAAAGCGGTGCTCGGCGGTTTTGCGCGCGGCGATTTCGACGGGATCTTCGTCGCTCACCCAGCCGGTATCGACGCTGTTCATGTGGATGCCGTCGGCGTGATATTCCGCCGCGGAAGTGCGCGTCATCATGTTCAGCGCGGCCTTCGCCATGTTCGTGTGCGGGTGCCGCGTCGTCTTGAATTTCCGGTAAAACTGCCCCTCGACCGCGGAGACATTGACCACATGCTTGTCGCGTTCCGGGCTGCGCAGCATCAGCGTTTTCAGCCGCGCATTCAGGAGAAAAGGCGCGACCGCATTGACGAGCTGCGTCTCCAGCAGTTCGACCGACGAAACCTCCGCGAGCAGGAGCCGCCACGAGTTCCGCTCGCGCAAATCGACCTGTTGCAAATCCTGATCGAGCTGCCCGGCGGGAAAAAGATGTTGCTGCGCGAGCAGCTCATCCGGGAGCAGCGGAGCCTGCGAAAGTTCCGCCGCGTGCGTCAGCCCGGCGAGCGTCGGGATCCCGCCGTGCTCGACGATCGCGGGCTCGGCTTCGGGCAAAAGATGGTAGCCACGGAGCCCCTCATACGCGCCGAGCAGATGCCGCACTTTTTCCGGCAGCGTGTGCAGCGCGGCGGTCTCGCCGTCCATCATGTGCCGGTAAAAATCGGGCGGACGGCGCACGGTCTGGCAGGCGTTGTTGATGATGAAATCGAGGCGGTCCCGCGTCGCGAGCAAGTGCCGGCAGAAGGCTTCCACGCTCGGCGTGTGCCGCAGATCGAGGCCGAAGATTTCCAGTCGATCCGCCCATTCCGCAAAGTCCGGCTCCTCCGCATACCGCGCCGCCGAGTCGCGCGGAAAGCGCGTCGTCACGATGAGCTGCGCACCCGCGCGGAGGAGCTTGATCCCGGCCTGGTAGCCGATCTTCACGCGCCCGCCGGTGAGCAGCGCGACGCGTCCGCGCAGGTCGGCGGTCTCGGTGCGTTTGCGCAAATTGAACTCCGCGCACGTCGCGCAAAGCTGGTCGTAAAACGGGTGAATCCGCGAGAAGTCGCGCTTGCAAATGTAGCAATTCTGCGGCTCCACGACCTCGCGGAAATCCGGGTCGTCCTCGATTTCCTGCGGCTCGAATTCCGGCGGCGGCAGCGCATTCGGCGTCGTGAAAACCGTCTGCCGCCGCAGCGCGCGGATGCCGGTTTCAGAAAGCACCGCATCGTCGCGGTCGCGTTTGTCGGACTTGCGCTGGCGGTTGCGCGCCTTCACGAGCCGCCGGCGTTCCAGCGGCTCCGGGCAATAGACATCGCCCGCGGCGCGCAGCAGCCGGGTGCGTTCTTCGATCGGGAGCGAAAGGATCAGCGTCCGGTTCGCCGCGACTTTTTCGAGCAAATCCGCCGCCGCGCGCAACTGCGTCGCGAGTTCACTGACATCCGTTTCGCCGGCTTGGACGGCGTCGTGATCATCGGATTTTTGGAGTGGTCCCGTCGGCATCGCGGGAAGATAGCCGGGCCGGATTCGCGGTCGAGCCGAAGCGGGATTCTACGAGCAGGCTGCCTTCCGAGGCTTGGCGGAGAGTGAGTTCGCGGGTGGGCTCGCGATAGTGGACGTGAGCGATTTCAGCGAAAGAGAAAGCGTGCCCGGGAGGCCGTGGATCGCGTGGGCGAGCGTGTGGAATCCGGCGGCGGGGATGACGCCGGATTTGCGCAGTTCGTAGATCGCGGAGAAGTCGAGATCGGAACGCGTGCGCTCAACGGTTTCCTCCATCCGGCGCGCCGCGTGCGTCGGGTCCGGGAGCGCGGCAACGCCGAGCGTGAAGGGCGGGGCGGCGGCATCCAGCCGGGCGGAGTCGCGGCGGTAGCTGCGGCATTTCTCGGCGAGGGCTTCGAGGGCGTCGTTGAAATTGGCGAGGCTCTCGGCCGCGCGCTCAATGGCTTCCCAAAACGGCACGAGTCCGCGCAGAATGAACTCCCGGTCCGCGTCGTCGAGCGCCGCCTCGGCATCGCGGAGCAAGGCCGGGAGCTGCTGCGCCAGCTCGCGCGCGCCGTCGAGGCGGGTCTGCAGATCCTTTTCAAAAAGCCGGCGATCGGCCACCTGCTGCGACTCCTGCCGGACCACACGCATCCCCGCCGCCAGCTTCGCCGCTCGACGCCGCGCCGCCCGGCGACCCGCGCGATCGACCGCGGCGACGGTCTCTTTCCCCGCGCGCCAGCCGCCGAGCGCCCCGCCCACGATCACCGCGATCACCGCGACCAGCCCGTATTGCCGGTAATCAACGGGCGTCTTTTCCAGCAGCACCGCCATCGCAGCAAACGTCGCGAGCCAGACCGCGAGGGCGACAGCGAGACCGGCGAAAAATCCGAGGGCTTTCATCGGATGGCTGTGGAAGCAAACAACGCGCCGCCGGGTGCGCCTGCGCATTTTGACTCAGGTCGTTTCCGGTTTGCGCAAGGCTGTCGCAGTCCCCCGCGCCGATTACTCTGGCGGAGACCGGGCCGGCATTTTGCTGAACGGGCAACGGTAAAAATATGAGACCCGATCGCTTCACCCAAAAAATGCAGGAGGCGCTCCAGGCAGCGCAGGACGCCGCTTCGCAGGCCAATCACGCGGAGATTTCCAACGAGCATTTTCTCCTCGCGCTGCTCGAACAGGCCGAAGGCGTCGCGCGTCCGCTGCTGGAAAAAATCAGCGCGAATCCGCGGAACATCGAAGAGGCGCTGCGGACCGACCTCGCCCATCGGGCGAACGTGCATGGCGGCGCGCAGGTCGGGTTCGGGCGGGAACTGACGACGGTGGTGAATTCCGCGGAGGCCGAGATGGCGCGGATGAAGGACGAATATTTGAGCGCCGAACATTATCTGCTCGCGCTCGCGGAAGCGTCAGTGCCGGCCGGGCGGTATCTCAAACAGGCGGGCGCGACGCGGAAAAATCTGATGCAGGCGCTGCAGCAGGTGCGCGGTTCACAGCGGGTGACCGACCAGAATCCGGAGGGCAAATATCAGACGCTGGAAAAGTACGGGCGCGACCTGACCGAGCAGGCGCGGCGGGGGAAAATCGACCCGGTCATCGGACGCGACAACGAGATCCGACGCGTGATGCAGGTGCTTTCCCGCCGCACGAAAAACAACCCGGTGCTCATCGGCGAGCCGGGCACGGGGAAGACCGCGATCGTCGAGGGGCTCGCGCGGCGGATCGTCAGCGGGGACGTGCCGGAGTCTTTGAAGAACAAGCGGATCATCGCGATGGACCTCGGCTCGATGATCGCGGGCGCAAAGTTTCGCGGGGAATTCGAGGACCGGCTGAAGGCGTTTTTGAAAGAGGTCACCGACTCGCAGGGCGAGATCATTTTGTTCATCGACGAGCTGCACACGATCGTCGGCGCGGGCGCGAGCGAGGGCGCGGTCGATGCGAGCAACATGCTCAAGCCGCAACTCGCGCGCGGGGAGTTGCGCACCATCGGCGCGACGACTTTGGACGAGTATCGGAAGTATGTGGAAAAGGACGCCGCGCTCGAGCGGCGCTTCCAGCCGGTGCAGGTCAACGAGCCATCCGTCGAGGACACCGTCGCGATCCTGCGCGGGCTGAAAGAACGCTACGAAGTGCATCACGGCGTGCGCATCCAGGACGCGGCGCTCGTCGCGGCGGCGACGCTTTCGCACCGCTACATCAGCGACCGTTTTCTCCCCGACAAAGCCGTCGATCTCGTCGATGAAGCCGCCTCGCGGATGAAGATCGAGATCGAGTCGATGCCGACCGAAATCGACGTGATCGAACGCGCGGTGATGCAGCACGAGATGGAGCGCCAGGCCTTGAAAAAAGAGAAGGATCTCGCGAGCAAAGAGCGCCTCGCCAAGATCGAGCGCGAGCTCGCGGACTTGCAGGAGAAAGGATCGCAGCTCAAGGCGCAGTGGCAGAGCGAGAAGGCCGAGATCGACAAAAGCCGCAAGCTCGGGGAAGAGCTCGAACGTCTGAGGATCGAGCTCGAGCAGGCGCAGCGGCGCGGGGAATTGAGCAAGGCGAGCGAGCTGCAATACGGCCACATTCCCGAACTCCAACGGCAGCTCGATGCGCACAACCAGCAGGTCGCCGCGATGGAGGGCGGCGCGCAGATGTTAAAGGAGGAAGTAACCGACGAGGACATCGCGCGCGTCGTCAGCGCGTGGACCGGCATCCCCGTCACGCGGATGCTGGAGGGCGAACGCGAGAAGCTCATCCAAATGGAAGACCGGCTCGGCGAGCGCGTGATCGGGCAGCGCAAAGCGATCGCCGCCGTGAGCAATGCGGTGCGCCGCGCGCGCGCCGGTTTGCAGGACGAGTCGAGGCCGATCGGGTCGTTCATTTTCCTCGGACCGACGGGCGTCGGAAAGACCGAGCTGTCGCGCGCGCTGGCGGAATTTCTCTTCGACGACGAGCGCGCGATGATCCGCATCGACATGAGCGAATACATGGAAAAGCACACCGTCGCGCGCCTCATCGGCGCGCCGCCGGGATACGTCGGTTACGAGGAAGGCGGGCAGCTCAGTGAAGCCGTCCGACGCAAGCCCTACAGCGTCGTCCTTTTCGACGAGATCGAGAAGGCGCACCACGATGTTTTCAACGTCCTGCTGCAAGTGCTCGACGACGGGCGCATCACCGACGGGCAGGGTCGCACGGTCGATTTCAAGAACACGGTGATCATCCTGACCTCGAACATCGGCAGCCAATTCATCGACGAATCCAACAACGCCGAGCAGCGCGAGGCGCTCGTCATGGACGCGCTCCGCTCGCACTTCCGCCCCGAGTTCCTGAACCGCGTGGACGAGATCGTGATGTTCGACCGCCTCACCGAGGCCGAACTCGCCCAGATCGTCACCATCCAGCTCTCCCGCCTCACCGCACGCCTCGCGGCGCAAAAGCTCGCGATTGACCTCACCGACGCGGCGAAGGTGCACCTCGCCCGCGAAGGCTTCGATCCCGTGTACGGCGCGCGCCCCCTCAAACGCGTCATCCAGCGCCAAATCCTCGACCCGCTCAGCCTCCAGATCCTCGCCGGCCACTTCCTCCCCGGCCAAACCATCCGCGTCGATGTCCACGACGGCACCCTCACCTTCGCCAGCGCCACCGGTGCCGGCGGCCCGGTGTAGGTCGTCGTCTCCCATTGCTCCCAAAGCTCCGGCTTGGGAACGACGGGAACACCTTCATCCCGGCGCTACCTGTCCGCTCAATTCCTCAATCTCCCCGCCCAATCGCTCCGCTTCGACCTTGAGCCCACGGATTTCCTTTTCGAGCAGCTCCGTCTGCTTCGCCACCACGCTGTCGAGCATCTCCGGTTTCTTTCCCGCAGCCGGTCGCGCTCCTGGCACCACGTCCGCAGCCGCTGGAAAAGGCCCGCCTGCAAACTGTCCACCCTGGCCTTGTCGATGGTGTAGGCCGTTTCCAGTTCGGCCAAACGCACCCGCGCCGCGTCCACCAGCACGCGCAGCCTGGTCAGCTCGGGATGTTCGTACACGACGACCGCCGCGCCTTTCGGCGAAAAAGCATCCGGCTCCCCGCCGGCTTCACCCGTTCCCCAGGTCGCCACGCAAGCTGCTTCCGGTTCCGCCGTTTCCAACTGCCGCAAATACCAGCGTCCCATCCTGGCGCTCCGGGCATTGGACGAACGCGCCAGCCATTCCAGCCACTCCCGCAGCTCCCGGTTTTCGCGCGCCTCCCACACGGACCTGCCCTTGTGCTTTCCGAAGGCGATGCGCGAGGGAAACCACTCCTCGCCCGCATACGCCGCAATCGCCTCCCACGTCTCCAGCCCGCGCTGCCCGGCGATGGGGAAAACGGTTTGGAGGAAAGAGCGGGCGTTTAGGTGGTGACTCCCCACATGCGAAGGTCAATCGGCACAATCCCGTGAGGCGTCTTCACGAAATTATCGTCCCTCGCGTCCCCTATCCAGTATTCCACATTGTTCTTGGGATCTCTCTTCTTCCAGAGCCAGCAGCTTCGCTTCACCGGCTCCAGACCCTCCTGCAATAAAAACTCGTCCACCTCGCCCTGCGTGGGCGGTTCCCCCTCGACGAAACGCTGCGCGGAAACGATCTGCCCGGCTTTCGTCAGGCCCAAAGGTCTGGGCGCGAAGCCAAAAGTGATTTGCAGCATGGCGAGGCGAATCAGGTAGTCGCCCGGTGTGCAGCAGCGCTGATGCACGCGGCCATCGACCAGAAAGTAGGAGTCGCCGTACACACCCGGTTTCGTCAGCTTGATGACTTCTTTACCGCCCGGTGCGAGGTAAACGATGTGTTCCGATCCTTCATCCAACCGCGCCAAGGTATCTGAACGCTCGGCGGTATGCTGGCAACTCCCCACCCACTCCACCGCCCACGCGCGTTCGCGCGCGATCATCTGCTCTACGACTTCATCTTCCGAACCGCCCGGAATCTCGCCGCCTGCTTCATGGCGT
>JAYVPW010000085.1:0-7099 GCA_043777315.1 Spartobacteria bacterium
TCTCGCAAAAGGACTGGCTCCTCACCACCCGCGCGCTGCTCGGCGGCTACCACTACAGCTTGGAAACGTGGGTGCGCGAGTTCGAGCCGGTGCTGGAGGCGAGGCAGGAGGCGCAAAATGGGCCGAAGTGGTTAAAGGAAATACTGCCGCTTAGAGAAGCAATCCGTCATCAAACGATGACAATCGAACCTAGTCGCGGTTATTTCGGTAGAGGGATTATTCTTCAAAAACCCATTGCAGATGAACGAACAGTGGTTTCACTTGATTTAATTAATTATTCGCGGTTGGCGGCAGCGGCGGCGCTTTCGATTGCTACATTGACGGAAGTCAATCGATCGTTTCAGAAGATGGTTCTTAATTCACTGCAACGAGCAAGCGTTGCCCCAGATGTTGTTCCTACAATTTCGACTGGTGACGGAATGTTGTTGTTCTTTTTAGATCCAAATGAAGCCGTGCGCTTTGCTTTGGTTTTTCATGAAGAGGCACATCTCTATTCGGGGTCACCATCAATCCTAACTGAAATCGCAACTGGGCTTGATGAAAGTGCGGCCACGTTGGTTAAGTGGCAGCCATCCTTCCGAATTGGAATCGCGACAGGGCAAGTTTTCCTCGAGGGCTCTACCGATGAGCGCGGGCAAGTCATCGGACTTACAGCAGTAGGAACGCCAATCGTTCGCTCGGTGAGAATCCAAAGCATGGCAAAGCCGGGAGAAATATTGATGGCCAGCGAAACCGCAGCACGGTTGAACGCCGATTTCGCCGGTCGATTTTCACAGGCCCTTACGCTCAGAAGCAAAGAGCATGGCAGCATGGACATTAGAGCATTAGTCTCTCCGATTGATACCCCCGAGTCTTCTTTAGGCTATTAGGTAAGTGAGATAAGCAGTTCGACTCCAGTGGCAGCCACTCGCGCAGAATCCGCCGGGGAACGCGAGCGCCTCTTTGCCGAAGCCGAGGCTCTGCTGGACCTCCCTGACGAGTTGACCGGCGAATGTCGCACCGCCTTCGTGGAAGCACGCGGCTTCCTCCTGCTCGCCCGCGACCGGGCGACCGAAGCCCGCGCCTACTTCGAGCAGCAACTCGCCGCCTTCACCCGTCCCCCGCTCGGACTGCGACTCGGCTTCGCCGAAGCCCGCGCCCGCCTCGGCGAAACCCTCAGCGACACCGAAGAAGCCGAACTCGCCTCCTTCGGCCGCGAAGGCAGCATCCTGCCCCTCGTCCTGAAAGTCGTCCGCCTGCTCGAATCCACCGCCTCCGACGACGCCCTCCGCGACTTGCTCCTCGCACTCTACCCCCGCGTCCGCGAACTCGCCGGAATGCCCGCCTCCGAATTGGGAGAAGAGGACGAGCCAGCCGAGCCCACCGCTCCCGCGCGCCAGCCGGAAACGCCCGACACCATGATGGCCCAACTCCTCCTCGCGACCGTCTTCCGCCCCGCCGCCATCAACACCCCCGCCGACCTCCAAGCCGCCGACTCTATCGTCCGGGTCCGCAATTCACTCAAAGCTCACCGCGACGACATCTTCTCTGTCGCAGAGAAGCTGGCATTGGCCGTGTAGAAACAGCGCGTTTTCCGTGCCGGCGATTTTGAAGCTCGGCCATCGTCCAAACGCGTGCGCGATTCCCCTTCTGAACCGCGGGACGTGGACAATTTCGGGGGGGCGATCTAGCGTCCGCGGCTCGCGATGTTTTCACTGATCGGGCGCTCGGCGCTTTCACTTTTTCGATATTTGGGGGAGGTCACGATGTTGTTCGTCGAGACTTGTGTGTCGGTCGTGGTGGCGCCGATTCGGTGGCGGCTGTTTTTTCAGCAGGTGGTGGAGGTGGGGTTTCGGTCGCAGTTGGTGGTGATCGTGACGGGCGGGTTCACCGGCGCGGTTTTTGCGGCGCAGACTTACTTTCAGTTTCACCGGATCGGGATGGAGTCGGCAGTCGGGGCAGTGGTGTCGGTTTCGATGTTCCGTGAGCTGGGGCCGGTGCTGACGGGGCTGATGGTGGCGGGTCGCGTCGGGGCGGCGATCGCGGCGGAGATCGGGACGATGAAGGTGACGGAGCAGATCGATGCGTTGCGCGCGCTGGCGGTGCATCCGATCGATTATCTGGTCGTGCCGCGGGCGCTGGCGCTCGTCGTTTCGATGCCGATCCTGGTCGCGGAATGCTGCGGGCTGGGGACGATCGCGGGGTATTTTGTCGGGACGAAGGTGCTCGGGATTTCGGAGGCGTATTACGTCAATACGATGATCAAATTCACGGGGATGCGGGATATCAAGATGGCGCTGACGAAGGGGTTTGCGTTCGGGATTCTGGTCGTCTTCATCAGTTGCCATCAGGGTTTGAACGCGAAGGAGGGCGCGGTCGGTGTCGGGCGCGCGCCGACGGAAGCGGTGGTGATCGGCTCACTGGCGATCCTGATCGTGAACTTCTTCCTCTCGTTCGCGCTGAACATTTTTTACCCCGGCGGCGTGTAGTCGCGGCTCCCTTTTTTCCCGTGATCATCATCCGCAATTTGCACAAAACGCTGGGCACGCAGGAGGTCTTGCGGGGGATCGATCTGGAGATTCGGAAGGGCGAGACTTGCGTGATCATCGGGCGCTCGGGCGGGGGGAAGAGTGTGCTGCTGAAACACTTCGTCGGGCTGTTGCAGCCGACGGTGGGCGAGGTGCTGGTGGATGGGACGGACATCGCGGGGCTGCCGGAGCGGAAGCTGAAGGCGATCCGCAAAAAAGTCGGGATTTTGTTTCAAAGCGGCGCGCTTTTCGACTCGATGAACGTCGGGGAAAACATCGCGTTTCCGCTGCGGGAGAGCGGGCTGAAGGATCAAAAAATCATCGATGAGCGCGTGGCGGAGGCGCTGGAAATGGTCGATCTCGGCGGCGAGCAAATGAAGATGCCGGAGAATCTGAGCGGCGGGATGCGCAAGCGTGTGGGCCTCGCGCGGACGATCGTGAGCCGGCCGGAATGCATTCTTTTCGATGAGCCGACGACGGGCCTCGACCCGATCGCGAGCGACTCGATCAACCACCTGATTCGCCGCTTGCAAAAGCGCTTGAGCGTGACTTCCGTGGTCGTCACTCACGACATGAAAACCGCTTATCACACGGCCGATCGGATCGCCTATTTGTTCGAGGGGCGCATCTATTTTCTCGGCACGAGCGAGGAGCTGCGGGCCTCGGCGGACCCGGTGATCCGGGACTTTGTCGAGGGTCGCTCGGGCGACACGGACTAGCCGATGGCGACCGGGCGTAAGAATGTGGAGGTCTATGTCGGCCTCTTTGTCCTGATCGGATTTTGCTTCATCGCGGCGATGGTGGTGACGTTCGGGAAGATGGGGCAGACGTTCTCCAAATTTTACTCGATCACCGTCGAGTTTCCGAACGCGGGCGGGCTGGTGAAAGACTCGGACGTGCTGCTCTCCGGGACGCGCATCGGCTACGTCGCGGACGTGCCGAGCCTGACCGGGCATTCGTATGCGGCGCGGGCAAAATTGAACATCCGCGACGATGTGAAGATCCCGCGAAAATCGACTTTTCTCGTCGGGAGTTCGGGGCTGATGGGCGACCGCTTCGTCGATGTGATTCCGCAGCAGGACTTTGATCCGGCGGACATCGCGCAGCCGGGTGAGCTGATCCAGGGAATGCGCGCTTCGGGGCTGGACGACCTGACGTCGAAAGGCGCGGTGGTGATGGATCAGCTCATCGCCGAGCTGGAGGAGATCAAGAAAATGACGGCGGCGCTGAATGGCAATTTGCTCGGCCCGAAGAACCTGAAAAACCTCGAGGAGACTTTCGCGAACCTGAAAACGACGAGCGCGAATTTCAGCGAGGGCTCGCAAAAACTGACGCCGCTTTTGGGCCACGCGCAGGAGGTCGTGGACTCGGCGAAGGGGAC
The DNA here is from genome assembly GCA_043777315.1 of Spartobacteria bacterium. Taxonomy (GTDB): domain Bacteria; phylum Verrucomicrobiota; class Verrucomicrobiia; order Chthoniobacterales; family Chthoniobacteraceae; genus CAIURC01. The sequence continues at coordinate 3,889 of JAYVPW010000085.1, forward strand.
GATGAAGACCGTGGATGGCGCGGCGGGCGACCTGCGCGGGGCGATCGCGGAATTTAAGAAGACGGCCGAGACAGCGACGAAAACGATCGAGTCGGCGAAGGGGCTCGTCGATTCGGGCAAGGGATTGGTGAAGAAAGCCAGCGACGGTGGCGGGCCGCTCGGGACGCTGATCTCGGATCGGCAGGCGGCCGAGGACTTGCGGGTTTTCCTCGCGAATCTGCGGCGCTCAGGGCCGATTTTTTACAAAAATCGACCGGTCCCGACGCCCGCGCCGGGGGTGGGTCCGCGGCGGTAGTGGCGGGAGAAATGCTAGGGAGAGGGTTCTCCGTCCATGCCCGAGCAACTTATGATCAATCTTCTCCGCGCGCTTTTTGTGACGTTCAGCGTGTGCGTGGGGCTGATGGCCGGTGAGGTGGCGTTTGAGTCGATCTGGCTCGGCGGCTTCGCCGGCGCAGGGTTCGGACTGACGATCGTCCTCGCTGACCGACTGCTGAAAGGCGTGTCGGTGCGGCTCTTTTCCTCGGCGACATTCGGGCTGCTGGTCGGCTTCATTTTCGCCCGGCTGCTGCTCGCCTCGAATGTCCTGCGGCACACGTCCGGCGATGCGCAGTGGGTCGTCGGGCTGCTGGTTTACGCGACGTTTTCCTACCTCGGGATGATGCTCGCGATCCGCAGCAATCGCGATGAGTTCGCACTGGTGGTGCCCTACATTCGCTTCCGCCGCGCGACGACGCACGAGGAGCCGGTGCTCGTGGATTCGAACGTGATCATCGATGGCCGGCTGGCCGAACTGTGCGCGACGGGCTTCGTCAGCAGTTCGCTGATCGTGCCGCGATTTATCCTCGATGAACTGCAGCGGCTCGCCGATTCCGCCGAGCCGTTGAAACGCGAACGCGGCCGCGCGGCGTTGGCGCACTTGCATCACTTGCAGCGGAATCCGGCGCTCGCCGTGACCATCCACGAAAGCGCGGCAGACCTCGAGACGCCGGTCGATACGCGGCTGGTGCAGCTCGCGAAAGTGCTCGACGCGCGGCTGCTCACGAATGACGGAAATCTCTGTTCGATCGCCCGGCTCCAGGCCGTCGTCGCGCTCAATTTAAGCGACCTCACGAAAGCGCTACGGCCCATCGTCGCACCGGGACAGGAGCTGGAAATCGCGCTGGTGAAGGAAGGACGTGAGCCGCATCAGGCCGTGGGCTATCTGCCGGACGGGACGATGATCGTGGTCAACCAGGCGCGGGCGCGGCTGGGAAAATCGGCGATCGTCGTGATCGCCGGGGCGCACCAGACGAGTGCGGGGCGTTTGTTTTTCGCGGAGCTCAAATAGCTCCCGTACGCTGAAAGAGCCGCTCCGGTGGAGCGGCTCGAATTTTCAGCCAGACGGGGTGGAAAGGCGCCGGGGTCAGCCGGACGTGGACTTCAGAGCTTGCCTTCGAACTCTACCAGACGCTGGAGCGCCTCGAGGAAGTCGCGGAAAGCGGCGGCGGGAAGCATGATCGTGTCGCGGCGTCCGCCCACGTCTTCGGTGATCTTCAAGAAGCGTCCGCGTTGGTTTTCTTTCAAGTCGAGAAAGAAGAGCTTCCGCTCGATCGAAACCTTCTCGGACGCAATGGGATCGGAGCCCATGCGCTCCCCTGGATTTTGGTTCATCATATACTCAGTATTACTTACCTCACTGTGCCGGGCCGAAAGGGCTGGGCGGGTGAGGGCGTTCACGGTAGGCAGGAAATTTCGGGGCGCAATACGCAAGATGCCGAAATCGCATTTATTTTAGTGGTTATAAATAACCTATCTCAGCCCGATCGCGGAGCGTACACGCTTCATCGTCTGGCCCGCGACTTCTTCCGCTCGCAGTGCGCCGTTCGCCAGCACGCGATCGACGAATGCCGGGTCGGCGGCGAGCTCTTTTCTGCCCTGCCGCATCGGCTCGAAATACTCCCAGATCACGCCGAAGAGCCGCTTTTTGAAGTCGCCGTAGCCGATGCCGCCCGCGCGGAAATCGTCCTCCATTTGCAACACGTCGGACGGCGGCGCGAAGAGCCGGTAGAGCGCGACGATGGCCGAGGCCGCCGGGTCTTTCGGCGACTCGACCGGGGTCGAGTCGGTGACGATGCCCATGATCTTTTTGCGCAGCGCTTTCTCGTCGGGAAAAAGCTCGATCGTGTTGTCGTAGCTCTTGCTCATCTTGCGCCCGTCGAGCCCGGGGATCGTCTCGACCGTGCGGAGGATGCTCGCCTCCGGGACGGTGAGGATCGGGCCGTAAAGCGCGTTCATTTTGTGGGCGATGTCGCGCGTGACTTCGACGTGCTGCTGCTGGTCGCGGCCGACCGGGACGACGTTGCTGTCGTAGATCAAAATATCCGCCGCCATCAGCACCGGATACGCGAAGAGCCCGTGCGACGGCACCTTCTCGCGGGCGAGGTGATCTTTGTACGCGTGGCAATTTTCCAGCATCGGCATCGGCGTCACGCAGCTCAGAATCCAGGCGAGTTCGGTGTGCGCGGGCACGTCGCTCTGGCGGAAGAGCACGGCTTTCGCGGGGTCGAGCCCGCACGCGAGAAAGTCGAGCGCGACCCCGCGGACGTATTCCCGCAGCTTTGCCGGATCGTGGACCGTGGTCAGCGCGTGGTAGTCGGCGATGAAGTAAAACGCCTCGCCGCGATCCTGCCATTCGATCGCCGGGCGCATCATCCCGAAGTAGTTGCCGAGGTGCGGCTTCCCGGTCGGCTTGATGCCGGAAAGTATGCGAGGCGTGGCCATGTTTTTTGCGGGAAAAAGAGCGCGCACCTTTCGCGACCGGCGCGCGCAGTGTCAAGGTCGAGTCCGCGTAAGCCCGGTCAGTTTCAAGTCATCCTGAGCGATGTGAAGCGCCAGCGAAACGCAGTCGAAGGACCTCTTACTTTTCCCCGACGAAACCCGCTCCGATCGGGGAAAAGTAAGAGGTCCTTCGACTCCGCTGCGCTGCGCTCAGGATGACGAAGTTGCACCGTCCCACATCGGAACCTTGCGGATTTTTCGGGGACCCGTCTGTCAATCGTGTCATTCATCGCGCCGCGTTCGCTGTTTGAGCGCGAACCTCAAATCGTCGAGCAGATGGATCGCGGCGAAGTTGGCCTAGCTGCCTGTCGGACTTTCCGCGCCACTAATCTTGGATTCGGGGGTTGAAGCGGGATGCCCGCGCGCTTTGTCAACATCGACCACGACACACCGC
>JAYVPW010000086.1:0-26588 GCA_043777315.1 Spartobacteria bacterium
GGATTTAGGATTTAGGAAGTGAGGGATCGGAAAACTGTAGGGCGACCGCTTCGGTTGCCCCGGGCAGGCGAAGCGCCCGCCCTACAAATCGATTGGCTCAGGCATACCAGCTCTCGACGAGCGGCTTGAGATTGTTCTCGGCGATCTTGACGATCCCGAATTCGCGCTGCGCGCTCTCCGGCGCGTCGGAAGCATGCGCTGCATTGACCATGATGGTCTGGCCGAACTCGCGCCGGATCGATCCGGGAGGCGCCTTGGAAGGATCGGTCGGCCCGAGCACCTCGCGGATTTTCCGCACGGCATCGACGCCCTGATAACAGATCGCGATGCACTTCTCCGAGCCCGGTTCGTTGCGTTTCTCCGCCGGGCATTCGCTCGGCTTGAGCCCGCACATGAACTTGACGATCTGCTCCCAATTTTCGCGCCCATTGATCGGGCCGAGGAACTCGCCGAGCTTTCGCACCGAGTCGTCGGTCAGGGTCAAATTGAACTCTTTTTCGAGAAGAGGACGCGCCAGCGAGGCCGAGCGATCTTTCAGCTTGTCCATCAAGACCTCGAGCACCGGGCCGTAAAATTCCTCGGCCTGCGCGACGCTCATCCGGTGGACTTTGAACGCGATGATGTAGAGCCCCGTGCGGGAAAAAAGGTCGATCACGCCGCCGGGACGCGAGTTCGGAAAGCGGAAGTTGTCCGGCTTGATGAGGACGAGCGTCTTCTCGACTTTCACGCCGGGCGGGAACTGCACCGTGTCGTCCAGCAACCCGCCATCGCTGTCGGAATGCTCGGCCCACAGCAGCAGGTTCGCCTTCGCGCTCTCCGCATCGGGCGGCGCGAGGACGGCGGGCTCGAAGTAGGTCACGACGCCGTTCGCATCCGCCATGTAGTCGCCGTAAGTGTCGCGGATCGTCTCGCCGCTCGTACGCTCATTCACGATGTGCCCGACGGTGCTGCGAATCTTGTTCACCGCGTCCTCGCCCTTGAACACGAGCAGCATTACCCGCGGCTGATCGCCGGCCGACGGCGCGAAGTTCTTCAGCACATACTTCCGAATCAACTCCTGCGTCGCCCGATGCCGCGGCTCCGGATCGGTCACGATGCTGGCCGCATACTTTTCCACCAACTCCTGGCACGGCGCGAACATCCGCGCCGCCACGAGATCGAGCCCCGTCCGCGAGATGAGCCGCGCGATGATCCCGCCGGTGCGGGACTTGCGGATCGAGTAAGGCGTGACGAGCACGTAGGAAAGTTCTTCGGCCATAGATAAAAAGTGCCCGCGGAACTCGCTCTGAGCGCACCGTTGCTCAGAGAAAAATCGCCGCAGGCAGGGATTTTCTTCAGTTTTTTTGTGGGCGGTGAAGCTATCGGCCCCGCCGGAAAGGCGTCAACGGATTTCTCCGATCACCGATAACGCGCGGTCGGAATCCCCGGTAGCGCACTCGTCCCGAGTGCTGGTTTCGGCGTCCCGCCGAAACGAACTTTCAAAACCGTCCAGACACACAGCATCCACGTAATTCATCACGCGTCACAAAGTTCGTCTCGGCGGGACGCCGCGACCAGCACTCGGGACGAGTGCGCTACCCGGAGGTTAGCCTCCGCGCGTCGCCGCGCCGGTGATCCATTTCCCCTTCCGCACGACCCGGTCGATCCGGAAGCCGTGCGCCCCAAACGCCGCGACAACTCCCGCCTCCTGCTCCCGCAGCACACCCGAAAAGACGAGCCGCCCGCCCGGCGCACAAGCCGCCGCGATCTTCGCCGCGACCTCGATCAGAATGCCGCTGAACATGTTCGCGACGACCACATCCCACGTCCGCGCCGGCGTCCATTTCCGGACGTCGAGTTTGCTCACGCTCACGCGCGCCAAGCCATTGGCGCGCACGTTGTCCTTCGCCACCCGCACCGCGTCGCGATCGAAGTCCCCGGCATCCACGCGCCTCGCTCCGAGCAGCCGCCCCGCGATGGCGAGAATGCCGGTGCCGCAGCCGAGATCGAGCATCTCCCACGGACGGTCGCGCAGTTCGGCGCTCACATCCGCGAGGAGCCGGAGGCAGGTCGCCGTCGTCGCGTGATCGCCAGTCCCGAAGGCCATACCCGCCGGGATCAAAAGCACGCGCTGGCTCGGAACCTCGCCCGCGAGTTCGTCGCGTTCGCTCTCGCTGCTCACGACGATCAATTTCCCCCGCACACGAATCGCGGCACGCGGTTTTGGCTGGAGCGCGTGATCCCGTTTTTGCACCGAAGCCTCGCCGCCAAAGTCGCGCACCAGCCCCTCTGCCTGCCGCCGCGTGAGCTGAAACGCCTCGAGACGGATCGTCTTTTTCCCCGCAAACGCCGTGATCGCCAGCCGGTCGCGAAACACCGCCAACCGCTCCGGCCACACGTCCTCCCACTTCGCCGAGCTCAGCTTCCGCCAGACAAAATGCGCGCCGTCGGGGTCGCTCATTTCCTGTGGAAAACGATGATGTGCTGCTGCGGCAAAATCTCGATCGTCTGCGTGAAGACGAGCCCGGGATGCACGGCCATTTCCTTTTTCACCTGCTCCTCGCTCATCTTGTGGACCTCCTTGATCGAGACCTTCGGATCCTCTTTCCGAAACTCCACGAACACGATCCGCCCGCCCGGTTTCAGCGCCGTGACCATGTTCTCGATCATCTCGTACGGATGATCGAACTCGTGATAAACATCGACCATCAGCATCAAATCGCACGACCCCGCCGGCAGCTTCGGATCCTCGATCGTCCCCAGCACCGGCGCGACCTGCTTGTCCACCTTCCGCTTCGCCATGTTTTTCATGAGAAGGTCGAGCATCTCCTGCTGAATCTCGACCGCGAAAACCTTGCCCGTTTCCCCGACGAGCCGCGCCATCCGCCAACTGAAATACCCGCTCCCCGCGCCGATATCCGCGACCGCATTGCCGGGCTTGAGCTGCAGCGCCTCGAGCAAAAGATCGGTCCCCTCCTCCTCCTCGCGCTCCGGCCGCTCGAGCCACTGCCACGCCTGATGCCCCATTACATGCGCGATTTCCCGGCCGAGAAAAAACTTCCCGATCCCATTCGGATCATGCTCCGGCCACTCGACGTAAAGCGGGTCCGGCTTCGGCTCGGCGAACCCTGGCGTGGCGAAAAAGAGGGCGGCGAAAGCGGCGAAAACAAGCGAGTGGCGAAGATTCATGGAGAGGTCCGCGCATGAAATACCGGCCCGGCAATCTTGCCAACCCCTGAGCCGTGCCCGCCTCCAGGAACGGCGCGGCGGCCACTCGACAAGCCGTTGCGGGCTACTCTAGCGTCGCCCGCAATCGCGGCGCACCGTCGCGATGAAGGTCATTCTCGGCGATGCGGCGAAGAGTTCGCGGAATCGGCTGCGTTTCATCGAGGAGGCGCAGATCACGGCGCAGCTCGAGCACCCGAATATCGTCCCCGTCCACGAGCTCGGCATCGATGGCCAAGGGCAGGTCTTTTACACGATGAAGCTGGTCCAAGGGATCACGCTCAAAAAAATCATCGAGCTGCTGCAAAAGGGAACGCCCGAGATCGGGGTGAAATATTCGCTGCCCGCGCTGCTGACTATTTTTCAGAAAGTCTGCGATGCCGTCGCTTTTGCGCATGCGAAAGGAGTGATCCATCGCGACCTCAAGCCCGCGAACCTCATGGTCGGCAGCTTCGGCGAAGTGCTCGTGATGGATTGGGGCCTCGCGAAATTGATCAACTCGACAGGTCCGCAACCCGCGAACGCCGGCACCCATCTGGTGGACAGCGCGCGGCGCGATCAGGGCGAAAATTTTTCCACGCTGGACGGCTCCGTGATGGGCACTCCGCACTACATGGCACCGGAGCAGGCGCGCGGGGAAATCGATCAGCTCGATGCGCGCACGGACATCTTTGCACTCGGCGCGATCCTCTATCATCTGCTCACCCTGCGCCTCCCTTTCACCGGGAAAAACGTCAGTGAGATCATTGAGAAAATCACCACCGACGCACCGGTGGCAGCTCCTGTTTCCTTTAATAAAAATGCGTTGCCGAAAGCGCTCGCGCACTGTCCTGGCGGGCTGATCCCCGACTCACTTTCGGCGGTCTGCATGAAGGCGCTGCGGCACGAACCAGCCCAGCGCTACAACTCCGTGAAGGCGCTCCAGGACGATATTCTCGCGTATCAAAACGGCTTCGCGACCAGCGCAGAGCAGGCGAACCTCACACGGCAATTCCGGCTTTTTATCAAGCGCCATCGCGCCGTGGTCACCGCCGCTGGCGCCGCGCTGCTGCTCGCGGGAATGGGTGTCGGCGGCTGGCAGGCGTGGCGTTATCGGGAGCGCGTCCGCCAGCACGGTGAACTCGTCGCGACCGCGGAGAGCGGCGCCAAGCATGGCGATTGGGACGCCGCCGTCTCCGCGCTCGGAAAGGCGACGCTCATCCTCGAGCGGCCCGCCACGCGCGGGAAACTGCGCGATGCGCTCGTCGCCGGCGCGCGTGGCGATTTGGAAAATCAGCGCTGGGGCGCGGCTGCGATCAAGCTGCAGGAGACGCTGCGTGTCGCACCCGGCGACAAGGACGCGAACGAACTGATGCCGTTTGCGCTCGGCGAAGGCTTCGTCAGCGTCGAGGCGAAATTCCCCGCGGAGCTCGTGGAAATCCTCCTCAACGAAAGACAAAAACCAATCCTGGGCGCGTCGGGCACGCGTCGGCTCGGCGCGCTGCCGATCAAAGAGCTGCGTCTTCGCCAGGGGTTTCACCATTTCGAAATCCACCGCGACGGCAAACGCTGGTGCTCGCTGCCGGTCGAGATCACCCGTGCCGGCCGCGCCAAAATCGCGATCCCGATTTCCGAGATTCCCGACGGCTACGAATACATCCACGAGGGCGACTTCATCCAGGGCGACGACGGCACCGTGCAAGCCGACGGTTTCCTCGGCCGGCGCACCAAGCGGGTCGGCAGCTTTTTCATGCGCTCCACACTCGTCACCGGCGCGGAGTATTTCCGGTTCCGCGAGAGTCACGATTACGCGCGACTGGTAAATGAGGCGCTCGCCGCCGAAAACCTCGCCCCCTCCGACCTCCAGGCCGGCGCGAAGACGCCCGCGGATTTCCAATCCTTTCGCCAAACCATTGCCGACGCCGAGCTGTCGGTCCGCGCGCTGAGTTACTACGAGGCGGCGGCACTCGCCAAATGGGCCGGCGCGCGCCTCCCGACCGAAGAGGAGTGGGAGAAAGCCGCGCGGGGGATCGACGGCCGCATCTTCACCGAAGGCAGTGCCCCGTCGTCGGTTATCGCTGACTACCTAGTGAAGCCGTTCACGCGAGAGACGGCGCACAGCTCGCCCTACGGCTGCTACGGGCTCACCGAAACGCTCTGGCAATGGACCTCGTCCCCGAGCGAACCCGGCTCGGTTCGCTTCATCATCAAAGGAGGTGCCGGGGCTGGCACCGTCACGATCACCGATCAAAAGCCCGCCCGCCGCAAAGCGATGGACCCGAAGGCGAAGTATCACTCAGCCGGCGTGATTCTTTGCCAGGACATTCCCGACGCGAAGTGAAGACGCAGGCCTTTCTCCCAGTCGCACTCTTCCTCGCGCACGCCTGCGCCGGGGCTGCGGGTATCGGCCCGCTCGGCGATCCCACGCCGGATGAAGTGTGGCAGCTTCTTCGCGAAACCTCGGCACTCTACGAGTCGCTTGATGCGCTCGATTACGACGTCGTATTTAGAGCCCCGGAGATCGAAGCGCTGCTCGCGGCCAAGACCGGCGGCCTCGTCGGTCGGCCGGAACTTCGCATCTCGCGGCATGAACTGACCAACAAACTGACCTTTTCTTTTCCGGATCTGCCCGGCCCATTTCGCGCCGCAGCCGAAAATCGGGCGCAAAAGGAAGTCGAACACATCGATGCGCTCCGAATCTTGCGCGAGCTGGGCTGGACGATCTTCGGCGCATTCACCAAATCGATCGACGCGGGGGGGAGCTACGACATCATCGAGTGGAACGACGCCACCGCCGTCGTCGAGTTCAACAACCTCAGCGAGCACTTCCTGGGAAGGGTGATGCACGTCTGCCGCATTCGCTTCGACCGCCGCCGCTCGACTCTCGACGGGATGCTGGCCTGGTTCGGAGGCGCGGAGACACTCGATTTCGCCCTGGACTACGATCCGCGCGAATTCTTCACCGGGACGCGCGTGCCGTTGGTGAAATCGCTCGCGATGCACCAGCACGGATTCCAAGGGCCGCCCACTGCCACCCTCATCGCCGGCGCGGGAAAATACACTCGCTCCGTGGCAGCGCTGGCCGACGACGCCTCGACCTCCTGGCGCGCGCAGCTCAAGCGCGCGGGATTGAGCCGCTACCAGGTCGATGAAGCAAAGATCGATGCCGACGGCGGCCTCCGCTTGAACTTCAACGGGAGCGCGATGACGACCCTGCCCTCGCTCGCAGGCTTGCTCGTAAAAGGCCTCGACCTCACCGGGACGAAAATCGCCGACCTGCGCCCGCTCGCCGGACTCCCGCTCCGCTCGCTGATCCTCGACGACACGCCCGTCACCGACCTCGCGCCTCTCGCCGGGCTGCCGCTCGAGGAGCTCTCGCTGCGTAACGTCCGCGCCACCGACTTCGCCATCCTCAAAAACGTCCCGCTCAAAAAACTCTCGGTCGCCGGGAGCGCCGAGCCTTTCGATCTCCTCCAGCTCGCGGGAATGAAGCTCGAGGAGCTCGACCTGCAACAGCGTCCCGTCGCCGACTTGACGCCGCTGCGCGGAATGCCGCTGCGCGAGCTCAATCTCGACCGGACCCAAGTCACCGACCTCGAGGCGCTCCGCGGAATGCCCCTCACCCGGCTCAGTTTACGTTGGACGGCCATCCACGATGTCGCCCCGCTCGCCGAATGCCGCGGACTTGTCTCGCTCGCCCTCTCCGGGACGCCGCTCGAAGACCTGCGACCCTTGAGCGGACTTCCTCTCGTCCATCTCGACATCGGGCGCGGGCGCGTCCGCGATCTTGCGCCGCTGCGCGGAATGCCGCTGCGATCTCTTAGCGCCGACAACACCAACATTTTGGACATCGCGCCGCTCCTGGAATGCCGGGAACTCGAGGACGCCACCATTCCCTTCGTGGCGACAAACATCCCGCTGCTGCAAAAGCACCCGGCGCTTAAGGCACTTTCCTTTCGCTGGGACAGCGGCCGCGACGGTGCCGCCCAAAGCGCGGCGGAATTCTGGACGGAATGGGCTTTACCGGCCAGCGCGCAGCGTCGCGCGGGCTCGGCGATGGTCCGGCAAAATATCGAGGCGGCCGGGCGGGCGGGCGGCTACAGTGGCAACGTTGCCGAGTTCGAGGACGGCGCAATTTCCGTCAATCTCAACGGCCAGCCTGTCAGCGATCTCGCGCCGCTCTCCGGCTTGCCGATCACGATCCTGCTGCTTGAAGGCACAAAGGTTCGCGACCTCGCTCCTCTGCGCGGCATGCCGCTGCGGCGGCTCTCGCTTTCACGCACGGACGTCGCCGATCTATCCCCGCTGCGCGGCATGCCATTGACTGAACTCGTGCTCCACGGCTGCCCTGTCAGCGACCTCTCCCCGCTAGCGGGCATGCCGCTCACCGAGCTCGGCCTCGGCGTGCGCAGCCTGGAGGATGTCCCGCGGATCGGCACGCAAGTCGCGAACCTCGAGCCGCTTCGCGGCATGCCCTTCAGAAGCGCCGTCCTCGACGGGACGATCAATCCCGACCTCGCGCCGCTCCTCGATTGCCCGCAGCTCGAGGAGATCATCATGCCGCCGAAATACCGCAATCTCGACGCCCTGCGCACCCATCCAAAACTCGCGACCATCATTTGGGATCCTCCGAGCGGTGCCCGCAAGACGCAGCCGGTCGCCGAGTTCTGGAAAGAACGCGACGCGCAGAAATGACGCTGGCTTGCCAGCGTAGGCCGCGCCGATAGCCTCCACCCGCGATGCCGCAGCAGACTCACCCCGAACTGATCGTCCTCCACGGCCCGGCGGAGCTCGCGCGCTACACGCTCGCGCCCGGCGAATACACCCTCGGCCGCGCCTCCACCTCCAGCATCCCGATCAAAGTCGGCCCGTCTCGCGTCAGCACGCGCGCCTCGTCGTCGGCGCAGACGGCGGCGTGCAGGTGGAAGACCTCGCCAGCGCCAATGGCACCACCAAAGCCATCCTCGAAGGCCGCCGCGCCGAGCGCGAATCGGCCCACGCCAAAGCCGCCATCGCCGACTTGAAACGCCAGGCCCCCGCGCTGCGCGAATTCGCCGAGAGTGAAGCCAGCTTCCAGCGCTTCGACTCCGCACTGGATAAACTCGACGCCGCCCTGGCCCTCGATCCTTCCCTGCCCGGCGCACGCTGGCGGCGCGCGTGGCTGCTTTTGGGAAAAAAAGACTTCACCTCCGCCGCCGTCGCGATCCGCGCCGCCCAGCAAAGCGATGGCCCGCATCCCGAGTGGGCCGCGACCCTGCCAGTGGTCGAGGAGTTGGCCGCTGCCGATGAAAAGCAGCGCTGGACGCCGGAGCGCGCCATCGCCCTTTGTAGGCACCTCCAAAAGGTCGGCGCGACGGGCGAAACGACCGCTCTTTCCGAGCTGCTGCTGCTCGGCTCCGGAGCGAAGGCGAAGCTCGTCCGCGATCGCCTCGACCAATGGCTCGGCCAGGGCAAAGGGACCGTGAAAGTCACACAGTACGGGCGGATCAGCGTATCGAATTTCCCGAAGTCGATCGCTTCCCTGGAACCTCTTCGGGGTCTGCCTATCAATATCCTGAACGCGAGTCCCTGCGCGTTCACCGACCTCGAACCTCTCCGGGGGATGCCGCTCACCGACTTAAACATCGCCGACAGCGCAGTCGCCACCCTCGAACCGATAAAAGGAATGCCGTTAACCAAGCTGGACATCCACAGCACAAAGATCACCAGCATCGAACCACTCCGAGGGATGCCGCTCGTGATGTTCATGGGCTATGGATGCAAAATCTCCGACTACTCACCTCTGCGCGGCATGCCGTTGGAGGAGGTGCACCTTGCCGGCAGCCGCATTAAGGACCTCTCCTTCCTTGCCCATTCGCCCATAAAGCTGCTGAAGCTGTCTAGCTGCCAAATCGCCGATCTCTCCCCGCTCCGCGGCCTCCCCATCGAGGAGCTGGACATCGACAATAATCCGATCGCCGACCTCAGCGTGCTTCGCAGCCTCACAAAGCTTCAAATGGTGCGCCTCTCCCGGAAATCTCATTGGGAACTGCTGCGCAGCCACCCCACGCTCCGACGGCTTTTCTTTGACTATGAGGGCGAATCCCGCTCCGTCGCCGAGGTCTGGAAGGAATACGATGCACTGAAGGCGGCGGGGCAGAAGTGAGGGTGGAGCATCGGGACGCCGAACGCCACTTCCCAACCGCACATTCCCCCTACACTGCCGCCATGATCCCAATCACCGACCGGTTTCCCACGGAACGCGACTACTGCGGGCAGTTGATCGGACAATTCGCGGTGAGCTTCTGGCTCAAGCCGGAACAAATCGTCCGCGTCGTGCGCATCCAAAGTGTGTAAAAGGAACGGAGATGGAAATACATGAGATGACGGATGCGTGGCTGGAGAAGGCGGATGGGACGCGAGTGCCGCTGCGGGGCAATTGCGCGTTCGGGCGCTCGTCGGACAACACGGTCTGCATCCGAGAGACCCGGGTCTCGCGGCGGCATGCGGTGATTCATGCGCAGGAGGGCGGCGAATTCTGGCTGATCGATCTCGGGAGCAGCAATGGCACGCTGCGCAATGGCCGGCGGGTGGCTCAGCCGTCAAAGCTGCACGATGGCGACCGGATCGCGGTCGGCGATGCGCTCTTCACTTTCCGGCAAAGGGAAGCAGGCCAGGCGGGGGACATCGAGGCGAGCAGCTGCGGGGCGACGATTTTAGACATTCGCAATGAGCGCTGCTGGCTGCTCATCGCCGATCTCGTGAATTTCACCCCGCTCTCGCAGCGGCTTGCGCCGGACCAACTCGCGGAGCTTGTCGGCGGCTGGGTGCGCCGATGCAAGGAGGTCATCGAACAGAATGGCGGGACGATCAACAAGTACCTCGGCGACGGCTTCCTCGCCTACTGGCGGGCCGGGGCGGAAACGGCGGTGCGCGTGGCAGCGGTGCTCACGGCGTTGCGCGAGGTGCAGGTCGCCGGGAGCGTGGAATTCCGGGTCGTGGTGCACTGCGGGTCGGTGGCGATCGGCGGCAACGCGAATAGTGGCGAGGAGGGCCTGATGGGGCCCGAAGTGAACCTCACTTTCCGGGTGGAGAAGCTGGCCGGCGCGCTCGGGATTCCGATCTGTCTCACGGAGTCGGCGGCGAGGCTGCTGGAGGGTGCGATGGCCGCGACACCGATCCCCGGAGAGCACGAGCTGAAGGGCTTCCCGGGCCGGCACCGGGTCTTCGCCGCGTTCGCGGGCTGAAGCGGGGAATCAGACGGCGACCGCGGTGAGGTCGTACACCTGGGTGCCGGTGATCCGCACGTCGATGAACTCGCCGACGGGGGCGGGCGCGCTGAGCAGGATGCGGCCGTCGATGTCCGGTGCATCGGCGGCGCCGCGGGCGATGAGCGGATGATCGACGAGGGCGCGGATGGTCCGGCCGACTTGCGCGGCGGAGACTTCGCGGGCGATGCGCTGCTGGAGTTTCATCGCCTTTTTGTAGCGCGCGGCTTTCACCTTTTGCGGGAGCTGGCCTTCCATTTTCGCGGCGCGCGAACCTTCCTCCTGCGAGTAGCAAAAGACACCGAGCCGCTCGAATCGCGTGCGGCGGATGAAGTCGAGGAGGTATTCGAATTCCTCCTCCGTCTCGCCGGGAAAGCCGACGATGAAAGTCGTGCGAATCGAGATGCCGGGAATGCCGGCGCGGATGCGGGCGACGAGCGTTTCGATATGCTCGCTGGAGGTCTCGCGGCGCATGAGTTCGAGCATCCGCGGGTGGATGTGCTGGAGCGGCATGTCGATGTAACGCGCGACCTTTTCGCACTCGGCGATGGTCTGTATCAGTTCGTCGCTCCAATGCGCCGGATGCGTGTAAAGCAGCCGAATCCAGAACTCGCCTTCGATCTGGTTCAGCTCGCGCAGGAGCTTCGTCAGCGTCGGTCCGCGGGACGAATCGACGAGTGCGCGCGGGCCCGCTTTTTCCTGCCACAAGTCCATGCCGAAGTAGGTCGTGTCCTGGCTGATGAGGTTGATTTCCTTCACCCCCTCGGCGACGAGCGCGCGCACTTCAGCGACGACGCTTTCGATTGTGCGCGAGCGATGTTTGCCGCGCATCTGTGGGATCACGCAGAAGCTGCACGGGTGGTTGCACCCCTCCGCGATCTTCGTGAACGTCGTGTGTGCGGGCGTGAGCCGGAAGCGCGGCGTGTCGAAATCAGGAATGTAAACCGGCTTGCGCGTGACGAGATTCAGCGGCTGCCACGTTTCGTCGGTGAGCGGATTTTGTGCGGAATCCGGGCGTGCCAAAACCTGCTCGATGATCGCCGCGGCGTCGGCGACTTGGTCGAGCCCGATGAACGCATCGACCTGCGGAATCTCGCTCGCGAGTTCTTTGGAAAAGCGCTGCGCCATGCAGCCGCTGACGATCAGTTTTTGCCCCGCGCGCTTTTTCAATCCACGCGATTCGTGCGCCTCGAGGATCGCCTCGATCGACTCCTCTTTCGCCGAGTCGATGAACGCGCAGGTGTTCACGATGAGCACGTCCGCCTCGTCGGCATCGCTCGTGATTTGCATCCCGCGTCCGAGCACGCCGCCGAGCATGATCTCCGCATCGACCAGATTTTTCGCGCAGCCGAGGCTGATCATGCCGACTTTTTTGACGGCGGTTTTCGGGGTTTCGAGGTCGAGCTTCATGCGGCTTTTTTTACTGAATGGACGCGCCGGCTTGGTACGGAATGGGCACGCCGTTTTTGCGAATCTCGATCAGGTCTGGTTCGCGGGCTTCGACGTAAAATCGGGCGCCGCGGAGCTTCAGCGGAGGGTCGTTGGGATAAAGGTAGTCCACAAAAATGGGGCGGGAATTTGGCTCATCTTTGCGAACTTGCACCCACGTTTTCTTCTTCGCCGCAATCGCCACTTCATTGACGACGGTTCCCGGCGGCACGACCTGCGTCACCGGCTCGGCGCGGCGAATCTCCGGCGCGCTGCCCGCCGCGCCGGCGACCGGCTCGGTTTTCCGGGGCTCGGGAAGAGTCGCCGCCGGCTCCGGCACGGTCATCGGATTCTCGCCCGGCACGATCGGCGCAGGCGTGGAAACCTGTGCCAGCGCGGCTTCCGGGGCGATCGGGCGGCTCGGGGAGATTTCCACCGCGGCTGGTTTGGCACCGAGTCCGAGGCGTTGCGCGGTCGCGCGGACGTAGAATCCAAAGGCCACCAACATCATCAGCAGCACCCCGACGACGAGCGGCCAGATCGACGGCGTCTTCGCTTTTTGCGAAAAGTGCGAAAGCCGCTCGGGCTCGGGGAGCGGCGGCGCGTTGTTGAGATATTGGTAGTCGCGGACGTGGAGGTCGTGCGGGACATCAAGAGCGCGGATTTCTTCGGCCACATCGACGTGGAGGTAGCGGGCGTAAAGCATCAGGAAACCGCGGGCATACGCGTTGTTTCCGAAGCGGCTGAGGTCGTCGTTTTCGAGCGCGAGGATTTTGTCGGGCCGCATCTTCGTGTCGTGCGCCGCTGCATCGAGCGTGAGCCCGCGATCGAGCCGGGCTCGGGAAAGTCTTTTGCCTGCAGATTCGGACATAAAAAATGGAGTCGTCCACGCACCGGAAACCGCGGCGCAGGGCCGATGCGCGCGATATTAGCATCGAACCCGCTCACCCGCTCGGACGCGGCGGTTTAGTCGAGCGCGTCGAGGTCTTTGAGAATTTCGCGCGGCTTGGCACCCTCGCCGGCGGCCACGTATCCGCGGGCTTCGAGGATGTCGAGGATGCGCGCGGCCCGCGTGTAGCCGAGCCGCAGGCGGCGCTGGAAAAGCGAGGTCGAGGCCTTCTTTTCCTGCCGCATGACTTCGAGGCATTTCTCGACGAGTTCCTCGTCTTCGCCGCTGACTTCCTCGCCTTCGCCGGGGTTCGCGGATTGCAGCCGCGCGTGGATCGTCTGGTCGAACGATGGACCGCTCTGCGAGGAAGCGTGCTCGACGATGCGGTGGACTTCTTCGTCGGTGACGAGCACGCCCTGTGCGCGGACCATGCGCGAGGTGCCGGGCGGCCGGTAAAGCATGTCGCCCTGGCCGAGCAAACGCTCGGCGCCGTTTTCATCGAGGATGACCCGCGAATCGAGCGGGGATGAGACTTGGAAGGCGATGCGGCACGGGACGTTGGCTTTGATGACGCCGGTGATTACGTCCGCCCGCGGGGTCTGCGTGGCGATGATCATGTGCAGCCCGGCGGCGCGCGCTTTCTGCGTGATCCGGGCAATCGCGCTCTCGACGTCGGCGGGCGCCGTCTGCATCAGGTCCGCGAGCTCGTCCACGATGATGACGATGAACGGCATCCGGTCCGGCACGATGAGTTCCTCGGCCTCGCGCGGGACGGCGATTTTCGGCTTCGTCGAGACTTTGAAAAGCTCCTCGTCGGAGAGGTCGCTGAAGTTGATTTCCGCTGGCTCGGGCTCGGGCTCGGGCTCCGCGGCGGCGAGAGCGGCGGCGAGTTTGGTTTCCAGTTCCTCGTCGAGTTGCCGCTGCGATTTGGGGAGCGGGCGCTCGTTGAAACTGCCGATGTTGCGCACGCCGACTTTCGCGAAAATGGCGTAGCGCTTTTCCATTTCATCGACGGCCCAGCGGAGCGCGAGGAGCACCTTTTTCGGATCGGTGACGACGGGCACGACGAGGTGCGGCAGCGTGTTGTACATCTGCATTTCGACGACCTTCGGATCGATCATGATCAGCCGCAGATCTTCCGGCGTGAAGCGGTAGAGGATGCTCGCGATGATCGCGTTGATGCAGACGCTTTTGCCGGAACCGGTCGTCCCGGCGACGAGCCCATGCGGCATCGCGGCGAGGTCGGCGATGACGGTTTTTCCGTACACGTCTTTGCCGAGCGCGATCGGGATGCGGGCTTTGGAATGCTGGAAATCGTCGCTCTCGAGCAGCTCGCGGAGTGTGACTTTTTGCTTTTTGGAATTGGCGATTTCGATGCCGACGGTGTCCTTGCCCGGAATGGGCGCGAGAATGTTGATCCGCTCGGCGCGGGTGGCGCGGGCGATGTCGCGTTCGAGCGCGGTGATCTTGTCCACGCGCACGCCTTTCGCGGGATAAACTTCGTAACGCGTGATCGTCGGTCCGCGCGTGATGTCGCCCCGCGAGACGACGATTCCAAACTGCGCGAGCGTCTCGATGATCATCTCCTGAATCGCCAAAAGCTCCGCCGGGTCGGCCGCCTGCCGGCTCGCGAGATCGACCGGGTCGAGCAGCTCGAGCGGCGGCATGATGTAGTTCTCGCAGGACAAAGTCGCGAGCGCCTGGAGCTCGTCTTTCTTCGGCTTGGCGGGCTTTTCGCGGCCGGGCTGCGGCGCGCCGCCGTCGATGATTTTCGGGGCCGGGCGAGGAGGTTCGTCGTCCTCGGCGATGAGCTTGAATTCCTCCTGCGGCGACTCCGCTGCGGTCGGCGACGCGCCTTTTTTGGTGAGCGCCTTTTCGAGCCGGCGACGCTCTTTTTCCAGACGCAGCGCGTCGATCGAAAGCTGCTCGGCTTCGCCCGCGCGGGCACGCTGCCAGGCGCGATATTTTCCCACCAACCACGCGGGCAACCCGAGCGTCCGCCGCACGACTTCGACCGGATGAATGCCGGTCATCAAAATCAGGCTCACGACGTATCCGCAGAGCAGGACGACCAGCGCGCCGACGCCGCCGAGCGCCGCGTGGAGCACGCGCCCGCCGAGCCATTTCCCGATCCAGCCTCCCTCGCCGGCGATGCTGAGCCGATGCGCGTCGATGAAGGCGAACGGCAGCACTTCCGCGAGGCACGCGGCGCACACGACGAACAAAACGCACCACACCGCGCGGCGCGAAAGCGGCAGCGCGGGCGAGAGCAACTTCGCCCCGCCGCAGCCGAGCAGCACTGCCGCGACGAGGTACGAGGCCGCGCCGAGCAGGAAATAACACGCGCCCGCGACCCACGCGCCGAGCGGCCCGATGAAGTTCCACGCGGTGCGGTGCGGCGGCGTTTTGAACCACGAAAGGTCGTCCGGCGTGTACGAGATCAGCGCGAGAAAAAGCAGCGTCCCGAGCCCGAGGAGCGTGAGCCCGATGGCTTCGTGATAGGTCTGGTTGGTTTGCTTTTGTTCCTGCACGCGGGCCATGAATTCCCGGATAGTAGCGGGAACGTTCCCGCTTTCAACCCGCCGCTCACGAGCGCGCGAGCGATGCGGTCACCGCGATTTGAATGAGCTGGTGAGGCGCTTCCAGCGTTGCACTTTTCCCCTGTGCGGCCCTCAACTCTCAACCTTCCACCCTCAACTTCCCCATGACCTCCCCGATCGTTTTCGAGCCGCTTTTCATGGAACGCGTGTGGGGAGGTCGGCGCATCGAGGCGCGCTACGGCAAGCATCTTCCGTCCGGCGAACGCATCGGCGAGTCGTGGGAAATCGTCGATCGCGAGGAGGCGCAAAGTGTCGTGCACGACGGGCCGATGCGCGGCGCGACGCTGCACGATTTGTGGACGCAGCACCGCGAGACCTTGTTCGGAACAGGGTTGCCGGACGCCCCGCGTTTTCCGCTGCTCTTCAAAATCCTCGACGCGCAGGAGCGGCTTTCGGTGCAAGTGCATCCGCCTGCCGAGGTCGCGGCGCGTCTCGGCGGCGAGCCGAAAACGGAGATGTGGTATCTGCTCGAGACGCTGCCGGATGCGGACATTTACGCGGGCTTGAAATGCGGCGTGACGCGCGAGGACCTCGCCCGCGCGCTGGAGGAAGGGCGCGTCGCCGAGCGGGTGCATCGCATCGCGGCGGAGACGGGCGACACGATGTTCATCCCGAGCGGACGCATCCACGCGGTCGGCGCGGGCAATCTCATTTTCGAGGTCCAGCAAAACAGCGACACGACTTATCGCGTCTTCGATTGGAATCGCACCGGCCTCGACGGCGCGCCGCGCGCCCTCCAGGTGCAGGAGTCGCTGGAGTCGATCGATTTCAACGATCATGAGCCGAAGATGTCGTCCCCGCGCGGCGAGGTGCTGGCCGAGTGCGAGCATTTCTGCGTCGAAAAATGGACGCTCGATGCGCCGCGGATCAGCCCCGGCGCAGGCTTCGCGGTCGTCACGGTTCTCAGCGGCGAGGTGGAATGCAGCGGACGAATCTTCGCCCCCGGCGCTTTTTTTCTCCTCCCGGCCGATCTGGCGGATCGCGAACTCAGACCCCGCGCCAGCGACACCGCGCTGCTCCGAACGACGATCCCGCCAAGCCCGTCATCCTGAGCGAAGCCCTGCTTGGCGGGCGCAGTCGCAGGACCTCTTACTTTTCCGCAGCTCTGTGCGCGCGTCGCGGAGGGAGAGAAGTAAGAGGTCCTTCGACTGCGTTCCGCTGGCGCTCCACTGCGCTCAGGATGACCAGAAGGAGTGCTCCGCGCCGCCCCGATTTTCAGCTCCGCATCCCGCCGAGCCGCCGGCCGGTCGGCCAGCGTTTCTGCACGCGCGCGTAGTCGATTTTCCAGACCTGATCTTCTGGGATGAGGCTGTAAATGCACGGGACGATCTCGCCTTCCGGCAGGATGAAATAGACATGAACGATCGCATGCCCCGCGGCGAAATGGACGTTGCCAAACTCGACTCGGTCGGCGCGCAAAAGGTCCGGGTAATCGGTGCGCACGAGATCGGAAAACGCGTCGATATTGAAGTGCTCTTGAAACGTCGATGAGACCTGCTGGTAAGCCTCGGAATAGTCGGCGCAACGGAACGCGTTGATCTGTTTCCAGACGACCTCGTAGAGCTCCGCCGGCTTCGCGCGTTCGCGCCGCACTTCCAGGCTCCGGTGGACGATCGACGCCGTCCCGCAGATCGCGAACGAGCAGAGCATCAAGCCGATTTTTCCCGGTCGATTCATGGCGTGCCCGCGAGCCTTTTCAAAAATGGATAACTGTAAAGCCCCGTCCCGTGCCCATCGCCCCAAGTCGGCTGAATCGCGTAGCCGCCGATGATTTCAAATCCGCGCAGCGTGAAGCTCGACGGCGTGTAATGGACATCGGGGCGGTCGATATTTCCGAGGATGTCCGGCTCGCCGCCGCACGCCGCGCACGGGCACGCGCGGCGCAGCGGCTCGAGCTGGAGAAAGGATTCGGTGCCGTCGCTCCACGAGATCGCCAGTTCGTCGCCGATCGGCTGGATGTTGGTGGGGAGCAGGCGATGAGGCACGAGCGGGAATGTTCAGCAATCCCCGTCAAATGTCGCGGCGTCATTCTGCGGTTTCCAACTCTTCCCGCTCCGCTTGCCGAAGATCGCCGTGCCGACCCGGACCAGCGTCGCGCCTTCCTCCACCGCCACCGCGAAGTCGCCACTCATCCCCATCGAAAGCTGCGGAAGCGGGACGCCGAACTCGCGCTGGAGCTGGTCGCGCAGCTCACGGAGCTCGGCGAAAAAAGGGCGCGAATGCTCCGGCTCGATCGCGAATGGAGCGATCGTCATCAGCCCGTCGATTTGCACGCGACCGAGCGCGAGCAGCTCTTCCATTTGCGCGCGCAGCTTCTCGGGAGCGAAGCCGAACTTGCTCGATTCGCCCGCGACATTCACTTCGAGCAGCACCCGAGGATGCGTCCCCGCCTCGTCCGCGATGCGGTCGAGATCGCGCGCCAGTTCCAGCGAATCGATCCCGTGCAGCAGCTCGAATCCGAGCGCGAGCGCCTGCCGCAATTTGTTCTTCTGCAGGTGCCCGATGAAGTGCCAGCGCGCCCGCGAGGGCAGCAGCGGAATCTTCGCCCGCGCCTCCTGCACCCGGCTCTCGCCGAACAAACACAAGCCCGCGTCGAGCGCCTCCAACACCGCTTCCGGCGGGTGTGTTTTCGACACCGCCACGAGCTCGATTTCGGACAATGCCCGCCCCGACTTCGCTGCCGCATCCTCCATCGCGGCGCGCACCGCCGCCAGCCGATCGGCAAACTCGTTCATAAGCAAAAGCGATTCTTTTTTGACATTGACATAAGTCATTCTTCATTCTGTCGCACCCGCATGTATATCGAGACATTCAAAGTATTTTGCGACCTCGCGGAAACCGGGAGCTTTTCCAAGGCGGCGACGTTGAACTCGATCACGCAGAGCGCGGTGAGCCAGCAAATTCGAGCCCTCGAAAAACGCTTCGAGGTCACACTCGTCGAGCGCGGTCGGCGGAACTTTTCGCTGACCCCCGAGGGCGCCGCCTTTCTCGCCGCGAGCCGCGAAATTCTCGAAGTCTATAATCATCTCGGCAACCGCCTCCACGAGCTGCGCAACGTCGTCGCCGGCGAGCTGCGCATCGCTTCCATTTACAGCATCGGCCTGCACGAGCTCCCCCCGCGTTTGCAGCTCTTTCGCAAGGCGCATCCCGATGTCGAAGTGCATGTGGAATATCGCCGCTCGACTCAGGTTTACACGCAGGTCTTGAACGGTGACGTCGATCTCGGACTCGTCGCTTATCCGGCCAAACGCGCCGGATTGCAGGTCGAGATTTTCGACGAAGACGAGATGGTGATGATCTGCCATCCGAACCACCGTTTCGCCGCGAAAAAAGAGGTCTCGCTCGCGCAGCTCAACGGCGAAAAATTCATCGCCTTCGAGCCCGACCTGCCAACGCGAAAAGTGATCGACCGGCACTTCCGCGAGCACGGCGTCGAGATCGTCCACACGATGGAATTCGACAACATCGAAACAGTGAAACGCGCGGTCGAAATCGAGAGCGGCATCTCCCTCGTCCCGTCCAACACCGTCCGGCAGGAGGTGGAAAGCGGCGTCCTCATCGCCATCCCGCTCGACGGCGCAAAGCTCAGCCGCCCACTCGGCGTCATCACCAAACGCAACCGCCCGCGCTCCCCGGCGCAAAAAGCATTCATCAACGCGCTGGTCGGGTAAAACGAGGGTTCTCCGCGCGAAGCGCTGCCCTCTTCGAGTCATCCTGAGCGGAGCGCAGCGGAGTCGAAGGACCTCTCACTATTTCCCCGACGAGAAGCGTCTCGACGCCCAAGCGTCCCAACTTTCACTCGACCCTCCCCGCCGCCATCGCTAGCTCACCGCCATGTCAGACCCAGCAATCGGCGTCATCGGCGGCAGCGGACTTTACCAACTCGACGGCCTCACCGACCCCACCGAGCACTCGGTCGAAACACCCTTCGGCCCGCCGTCCGACGTGATCTTCGGCGGCCGCCTCGCCGGCCGGCAGGTCTATTTTCTCCCGCGCCACGCCCGCGGGCATCGCATCATGCCGCACGAGCTGAATCACCGCGCGAACATCTTCGCGCTTCGCTCACTCGGCGTGCGCTGGATCCTCTGCGTCACCGCCGTCGGCAGCCTGCAGGAGAAATACGCGCCGCGGCACATCGTGCTGCCCTCGCAGTTCTTCGACCGCACCAGCCGGCGCGCCGAGCACACCTTTTTCGGCAACGGAATCATCGCCCACATTTCCTTCGCCGAGCCCATCTGCACGCCGCTCCGCCAGCTCGTCCACACCGCCTGTCAGGAGCTCGAACTGCCCGTCCACAACGGCGGCACCTACGTCAACATGGACGGCCCCGCCTTCTCCACCCGCGCCGAGAGCGAGGCGAATCGCCAGCTCGGTTTCGACGTCATCGGCATGACGAATCTCGGCGAAGCCAAGCTCGCCCGCGAAGCCGAGATCGCCCTCGCGACGATCGCCATGATCACCGATTACGACTGCTGGAAAATCGAAGAGGAACCCGTCACCGCCGAGGCCGTCATCGGCCATCTCCTCGCCAACGCCGCGACCGCCCGCCGCCTCCTCGAACACGTCATCCCCCGCATCCCGACCGTCCCGGATTGGCCCGAACACCGCGCCCTCGACAGCGCCCTCGTCACCGCCCGCCCGCTCTGGCCCGCGGAAACCGTCGAGCGTCTGCGTCCGATCCTGGGCCGCTTTTTGTGAGTTCAAAACGAACGCCGCTCTTCGCAAATCGGTGCGGTTGGAATTAGCCACGGAGGCTCACGGACAAAGACACGGACGAGACACGGACGAAGAGTTTCCTCCCGAGTTTCCGCCCCGGCGGCGCCGCTGCATCTTCCGTGTCTCATCCGTGTCTTTATCCGTGTTCATCCGTGGTTAAAATTCAACCCGTCTGGCAGCAGAAAAGCGCTCGCCCGACACCGACGCCCGACGCCGTCGGTCCCAGCCGGTGGTCGATCACCCGCAGTTGTCCCCTCCGATCTTTTGCGATAACGAACACGCCCACACGCACCTGCCCTCCGATTTCCGACAACACACCATGCCACGCGCCTTCCTCACCGCACTCCTCACGCTCACCGCAGTCGCTTGTTCCGCGCAATCTCCCGTCCCCGCAAAACCCGCCGCGACGCCCGTCGCCGCCGCCACCGCCGCACCCACACCAGCCAAGGTCGCCGTGCCGCAAATCACCTTCAGCCAGTGCCACGTCGAGGGCCCGTACATCGCGATGACCTTCGACGACGGCCCCAGCGCCGAGAACACGCCGCGCCTCCTCGACATACTGAAAAAGCGCGGCATCAAGGCCACCTTTTTTCTCCTCGGAGAATGCGTCGCGCAGAATCCCGAGCTCGCCAAACGCATCGTCGCCGAGGGTCACGAAATCGCGAATCACTCGTGGTCGCATCCTTCGCTCAACAAACTCGGCGAAGACGGGATCACCAGCCAGCTCCAGCGCACGCACGAGATCGTCGAGGAAAAGACCGGCGTTTCCATGACCCTGATGCGTCCCCCGTACGGCGCGCTCACACCGAATCAGCGCGGATGGGTCAACAAAAAATGGGGCTACAAAATCATCCTGTGGGACGTCGATCCGCTCGATTGGAAGGTCCGCAACGCCGCGCACGTCGAGCACGAGATCCTGAAACAAACCGTCTCCGGCTCCATTGTCCTCTCGCACGACATCCACAAAACCACCGTTGATGCGATGCCCGAAACGCTCGATGCACTCGCCGCGAAAGGCTTCAAATTCGTCACCGTCACCGAGCTTCTCGCGATGAATAAACCCGCGACCGCGAAGCCAAAAGCCACGCCCGCACCGGAGTCCGAGACCACGAAAACGGAACCCGCGAATCCAGCTCCCGCAGCTTCGACGAGTGCCCCCGCGAAGCCCGCGACCACGCCCGCGAAACCGCTCTGAGTTGAGCATTCCGCCGCTGGCACGCGCATGATTGGCGACGAGTATTTCCAGAGCCGCGCAGAGATCGGCAACGCCCTCACTTCGCTCTCCACGCTCGCCCACGATCTGCGCGCGCCGGAGGAGACGCTGACGACGCTGAATCAGCTCCAGCAAAGCCTTCGCGAGCCGTTCCTGTTCGTCGTGGTCGGTGAAGTGAAGGCGGGAAAATCGTCGCTTCTCAACGCGCTTTTCGGCCGCGATTTTTGCAAGGTCGATGTCCTCCCCGCGACCGATCGCATCTACGTTTTCAAGCACGGCGACGAGGAGCGAAACGTCACCGTCTCCAGCCGGCTGACCGAGTGCTACCGGACCCCGGATTTTCTCCGCGACTTCAACGTCGTCGATACGCCAGGGACGAACACGATCGTCGCCGAGCACCAGACGATCACCGAGCAATTCCTCCCGCTCGCCGACCTCGTCCTCTTCGTATTTTCCGCGACCAATCCGTGGGGCGCGAGCGCGTGGGAGTTCCTGAAATTGATCAGCAAAAAATGGCTCAAGCGCGTCGTTTTCGTCGTGCAACAAGCCGACCTCCGCGCGCCCGAGGAGATCGTCGCGATCGTCAAACATCTCGAGCAAACCATGCTCGAACGGCTCGGCCAGGCGTGCCCCATTTTCGCCGTCTCCGCCCGCCAGGCTTTCGAGGCCAAAATCAACGCCACTTCCGCTGGAGGGCGCGGCTCCGTCCGCGCCCATTCCCTCGCTGGCACCGGCTTCCAAAAACTCGAGCGCTACATCAACGACGACATCGCGCGCGGCGAATCCCGCCTCGGCAAGCTCCGCAGCGTCTGCTCCACCGCGCAAGTCGTCCTCCGCGATCTCGGCGAAAAAGTGCGCGCCGCGATGGGCGTGCTCGACCGCGACACCGAGCGCCTGACGCGCCTCACCGCGACACTCGAAACGCGCAAGGAACAATCGCTCCGGCAAATCGGCGGCGTGCTTTTCACCCTCACCCAAAGCTACGAAAAAGCGCAGCGCCGCGGCGAAGAATTGCTCTCCGAAAAGCTCACGCTCGTCCAAACCGTGAAGCTCATCCTCAACAAAGGCGAGTGGCGGCACGGCTTCCAGCAGGAGCAGGAAACGAAGCTACGCGAGAGCATCCAGCGCCAAATCGAGAACTCGCTCGAACTGCTCGAAACCGATCTCCGCGGCGTCTGGCAGCAACTTCACGAGGAGCTGCAAAAGCACTTTTCCACCGAAACGCGCGCCGCCGTCATGCTCCCCGACTTCCTCCAGCAGCGGGACGAACTCCTTCGCCGCCTCGAACTCACCCTCCTCGAACGCGGCACCGGCGAAAAGATCGACGAGCAACTCGGCAAACTTTTCGAAGAGACCGCCAACTGGCTCCGCATCCCCGCCGGCGTCGCCGCCGCCGGTGGTCTCGCCACCCTCGTCGCCGCCCTCGCGCACGCCGCGATCATCGACGTCACCGGCACCATCGCCGGCGTCGCCGCGCTCCTCGGCACCGTCGTCGCCGTCTTCAAACGCCAGCAAATCCTCGCCGAATTCCGCAAGCAGATGACCGACAAACGCGACACCGTCCTCGCCGGCATCCAGGACCATCTCCGCCATTCCATCGACCGTTTCTACCGCGACCTCGAAGCCACCTTCCAGCCCCTCCGCACCTTCTGCGACACCCAGCGCAAACTCTACGACCCCATGCTCACTCGCCTCGACACCCTCACCGAAACCTTCGCCAAATCCTCCACCACCCTCGACCAAGCCTCCCGCCCGGAAACAGGCCCCCGTCCGCAACCTTGAGCCGAGCGCAGTCAACGCTTATCGTTCCCCCATGCCACTGACCCTGACCCAGCTTGCCGAAGAGGCGATGCATCTGCCCGCAACATCCCGGGCCGAACTCGCCGAGAAACTCGTCGAGAGCTTGGACTTCCCCGAAAGTGATGAGATGCAGACGCTCTGGGCTGCCGAAGCCCTCCGTCGTCGCGATGAAGTCCGCTCTGGACGCGTGCAGGCGATCCCCGGCGAAGAAGTCATCGCCGAAGCGCGCCGCATCGTCGGCAGATGAGGGTTGCATTTCACCCGGAGGCCCGCCGCGAATACCTCGACTCAGCCGCGTTCCATGCGGCAGTCCGTCCCGGCCTGGGAGCGGAATTCACTCGGGAGATCGAGTCCGTCCTCAAACAGATTTGCGGCGACCCGGAGCGCTGGAGACTTTTCCAAAAGGACGTGAGGCGCTGTCTCACAAAGCGCTTCCCGTACGCCGTCCTCTACACGATCGAGCAGGACTACATCCTCATCGTCGCCGTCATGCACGGAAGCCGCAAACCCGACTACTGGCGACACCGCATCGCAAGCCGTTGATCCGACCGCCCCCCTCTCCCTCGCTCCCAAACTCCGTTTGGGAACGCACTTGCGGGCGAAACTCTGTTTCGCGGCGGCCCAGAACCGCGTGCGGGGACGAAACAGAGTTTCGGGAGCTACTGCGTTCCCAAACGGAGTTTGGGAACGAGGAAGACAGACCATTTCACACAGTCGCGACCAACTCGTCGTAATCTGCGTGCGAACCAATGAAATACCAAAGCGCGACATCCCCGGACCGGACACAAACCGCGCGCCAACCGATGCCAATCCGCGCCGAAAAGATCGGATGCGTGGCGTGGATCTGCTTGAATTGAAGACTCGGATGCCAAGGATCGTGCACCCAAGCAACGTAGGTTTTCCCAGCCTGTCGCTGAACATCTCGCGGCAACTCCGCGAGTAGCTTCCGAAAACCTTTAGTCGTGCGGGAAGTCACGTTCTGGATCCATCGGAAGCGTCTCACCCGCCGCAAGTTCCCGCAAAGCCTCTTCCGCCAACCGCAACAACTGGTCCTGCGATGACGCGAAAGCCTGCGTCCAACGTTGCTCCGAATTCAACTCTTCTAGAAAAACGGAAGCCACTGCATCCTGCGCGGAATCAGGCAGCTTGGCCGCTTCGGCGAAGGCACGTTCCAAAAGTTGAGTCATGGATCACAAATAAGGTGCCCGCTCACGCAAGCAAGCGACTTGTAGGTCCGCAAATCGCCACCCGCACCGCTGCAAACAGCCACTACTTCAATGCTGGAGCCAGCGATTTGCAGCAAAAGCCAGGCAAGCGCGAATGTCTTCCTCAGTGAGATCGGGAAACTCGGCCAGCAACTCCTGATGCGTCCTGCAGCCCCAAAAATTCTAGCACGTCAGTAACCGTCATCCGCGTCCCACGAATACCCGTCTTCCGCTCCGTTTGTCGGGTTCGATCGTGAGGATGTCACGGTAGTCCATGCCTTGGACATAATGCGCTCATTCATCCCCCGCAACGCGAGTCTGGAGAACAAATAAGCTTCATGCACTCGCCAATTCCTCTCGTTCCCAAACTCCGTTTGGGAACGCACTTGCGGGCGAAACTCCGTTTCGCGGCGGCTCCGAGCGGCGCACGGGGATGAAACAGAGTTTCGGGAGCTACTGCGTTCCCAAACGGAGTTTGGGAACGAGGGGATAACCAGAATAATCATACCTCATTGGTTGCTGTTGGAGCATAAGATGGCAAGAACATGAGTGTCTCCGGATCAGGGTAGTACGTGGGGATACGGTCAAAAGAGAATGGCTGCTGAAAAACATCTGCCCATTGGCGATCCATGAGCTGTTGAGCAATGCAATAAGTGATCGCTTGCTTCAGGTAAATCCTCACGACGAAAAGTGGCGGTAGGCCGGTCCGACACTCGGCCCACCAGGCAAAAAGGTCTCTGTCGGATTTTGAGGAATTGCACTTGCGACAAGCCCACACTGCATTGTCGCCGGAGTCTGCTCCGCCTCGGTTGGTAGGCACGATGTGGTCAATCGAGAGGAAATGAGTGCCGCCACAATAGACGCACTCCTGCGGCAACTCCATGCGGATTCGCTGATCGCGCATTAACGACCTCGGCGACATAGTGCCCTTGATAAGGCCAGAGTATAGACGCGCTCGAATCATGAAGTGCTTTCGCGAATACTTTATGTCATGGTCGTGAACAGCCTTCTCCGCCATCGCGAGATTGGCATAGCTCCAGTAAAGGCGTTCAGCGACTGTAGATTTGAGAGCGGGCGGCATGGAAATCCCTGACGTTGGCTACGCCGTTTCAAACAGCGAACAGTTGTCACTGCTTGCTATTGCTACCGTCGCCGATCAAGGCAGGACCTTGACCGCGATGTTTTTGAAATGCACTTCGCTGCCGGGGTCGTGGCCTTGGATGGCGAAGGTGCCGTGGGAGATGAGGCGGCCTTTGAAGTTGTCGGGGCGCTTGACGTCTTCTTCTTCGGTGTAGTCGGTGATGACCTTGTCGCCGACCTTGATGACGACGTGCTTGCCTTCGACGCGGATGGTCATCGTGTACCACTCATCGTCCTGCGCGGGGGCGGTGAAGTTGTCTTTGATTCCGTAAAGTCCCGCGCCCTTTTTCGTGTCGCCGTGGGTGTTGTTGACCTGCACTTCGTAGCCTTTGTTCGGGAAGCCGGTTTCCTGGAATTCGGTGTGGAAATAGACGCCGGAGTTGGCGTTGTGTTTCGCCATGATGTCGCACTTCAACTCGAAGTTCTTGAAGTCATGGTTGCCGACCGGACCGTCGTAGAAAAGGTGCGAGCGAGGGCCTTTCACGACGAGTTCGCCGTCCAGCACGCTGAACGAGCCGGGCTTTTCGCTGGCCTTCCAGCCATCGAGTGTTTTGCCGTCGAAGAGGCTGACAAAGCCATCGGTAGAATCGGCCGCAAAGGCCGGGAGCGCGAGCGCGAGGAGGGCGAAGATGAGGGATTTCATGCACGGACGGTATCCGCCGGCCGCTCGTCGGTGCAAGCTCCGCAGGCTACCCGACGTTCCCTTTCTTCATCTCCTCGATCAGCCGGTCGCAGCTCCGCCAGGTCAGCGCGAGGATGGTGAGCGTGGGGTTTTTGTAGGGATTCGAGGCGAAAGGGCCACCGTCGGTGACGAGGAGATTCGGCACTTCCCACGCCTGGCAAAAAGAGTTCAGCACCGAGTCCTCGGCGGTCGCTCCCATGCGCGTGGTGCCGATCTCGTGATTGACCGAGCCGCCCGCGGTGATCGCGCGCGCGCCGTCGGTCGCGAGTGGGCGCGAGGCTTTGCCGCCCATCGCTTCGATGATCGAGGCGAAGGTCTTTTCCATGTGCAACGCCTGCTTCAGCTCGTGCTCACTCCATTTGAAATGGAAGCGCAACACCGGGATGCCCTAGGAGTGTGTCGGACTTCGAGCCTCAAATTATCGCAGTTTTACTGGCTATGATAGATAGACACTTCACGTCTGAATTACTGTCAATTTGATAGAT
>JAYVPW010000087.1:0-1839 GCA_043777315.1 Spartobacteria bacterium
CGCGGACACGGGCGCGCTGCACAAGATCATCGCGGGCTACCATCAGTTCCACGCGGTGAATGCGGCGGTGGAGGAAACGGTGCGCGCCAGCGGCATGAATGACGTGGGCGTGCTGCGCGAAGACCCCGGCCGTTATTGGGCGGGCCGGATGCACGGCGGCCAGCCGGGAGATCGTCGCGCGGGCGTGGTCTGGCACACGCAGGGCAGCGGGAAGAGTTTCACCATGCTTGTTCGTCGGAGCCCGCGTAGAGCGGTTGCGGGAATGCCCTGCCGCCCTCATAACCAGCAAGGTTGACGTAAGAAAGGAAGCCAATGCCCAATCACCGATACAACGCTGAACAGGCTCTCGAAATGCTGATGAGAAAACTTCGAGCAAGGGACGAAAGCCTTGCCACACACATCCAAGCGGCGATCGACGCAGGGAAGGATGTTTCCGAAACTGAACCTTCGCCGGATCGCCGAAAGAAAGCGCGAGTGTATCGCAAGACCGTGTCGTTCACTCGCGAGGAGGCGTTGCAAGTCGCGCTCGACGCTCTTCAAGCCTACTTCGTAGAGCAGCCGCTTTTCGTGGATTCGGCGGCAGCCAATCTAGCCAAGGCTGCTGTCGGTGTGCCTGCCGAGCGGCGGCACACTTGGCAGGCGGTTTCAGAAGAGCCGGAAGCCGTTTCTGTTGAACAAGCCGGAGAGGATAAACTTGTCGAGATTGAGCTCCAGACAGAGACTCAGCTCGATAAGAGCGGAGAAGAGACGTTGCCGCTCAAACGCAGAGAACCGGCGCAAATTAACGCGCAGCAGCGTCACATCACCGAGCTTCGTAGCCTGATGGATTTTACCGAGTAATAATCATGGCAACGCTCCAAGACCTCGAAACCGCCATCGACTCGCTGCTCAATCATCCATTGGGCATCGGGCAGTATCAGCTTGTCCAGCGTGTCGGAGAAAAGGCGTATGAAGCCTACGTCTTTGGGCTGTGCCTGCGGGCGGCGCGTGAATTGGGCGTCACCCCGGTGTTGCGCGGCATCTCCGGCCAGCCAACTCCGTTCGTGTTTCGAGGTGCTCCGGGCCAGATTCATTCACGGGCGAGGAACTACGGCTACGCGGAGTTCGCCTTGAATGGGCACGAGTTTGAGATTCATGCCGGTGTCGAGTTTCGGGGAACGAGTGGGATGACTCACGAGTTGGACATCTGCATCATGCGTGCAGCCGATGCCCGCGCCTGTCGCAACCCGCAGTCACTTGATGACCCGCAGGCGGCCAGTCTCGTCGGGGGCTGGGAGTGCAAATTCT
This sequence comes from Spartobacteria bacterium, assembly GCA_043777315.1. Lineage (GTDB taxonomy): Bacteria > Verrucomicrobiota > Verrucomicrobiia > Chthoniobacterales > Chthoniobacteraceae > CAIURC01. The sequence goes on from JAYVPW010000087.1 coordinate 1,288, forward strand.
ACGCGGGAAATCTTCAAAAGGGTCTTGGTCGCGCGTTCGTCGGCTTGATCGACGACATGGGATCGAATGTGCGCCTCAGCGGCTTGTGCTCCAACTCAGTTCACCCGCAGCTTCGTGACTACTTCCAGCCGCAACGCCGACCTCATCCGCACTTCCGCCTGACTCCGCTCGAACCGTCGAACGAGGAAATCTTCGTGAATCAAATCAAGGGCGAGTTGAAGAAGATGACCGCTGCCTGACACTTGCGAGAGCTTTCTTTGAAGACCCCTTGAGGTAGAGCTAGCCGGACTCGTGTGGACTACCTCGGCCTCGCCGATCAGTTCAAGCGCGCGCTTGCCACCTACACCGAGAGCGGCGGCCAGGGCAGCCCGACCTACGACACGAAACAAGCCATCGCCGTGATGCACGAGAAGCACGGCATCGCCTGCGACATGATGCACGGCTTTTCGTGGGCCAAGTGGACGACCGGCACGCCGACCGAGCGCCTGCAACTCATCCCCAGCGGACAGGAGCACATCTTGGAACAGGAAGACGGAAAGAAGCGCTGGGTGC
>JAYVPW010000088.1:0-1837 GCA_043777315.1 Spartobacteria bacterium
CGCGCGCCCTGGTTCACGATGTTCTCCAGCACCTGCGCCGGCGTCAGGCCCGGTGCCGTCTCGCCGAACATCGTCGGCCCGCTCGCCACGCTCTCCGCCACGCGCGCGTATTCGGTCAGCAGCTCCCGCACGCCGCGCCCATTTCGCCCGAGCAGCTCGCGCGTCAAAATCTTCCCCGCCGCCGACGGCTCTGCGAAGAGCACTCCCTGGCTCAACGCCTCTTCCGCATTCTTCGCCTTCCCGCTCTCGATCAGCCCCCGCGCTTCGATCGCGCCTGAAAGCGCCTCGGCCAGCGGTCCCGCGATGTCCATTTCCGGGTTGGAGGTCTGCAGCTTCAAAATCCGGCCCGCCGCCGACATGATCCCGTTGATCTGCCGCGAGAGCCCCAGCTTGTCCGCACGTTCCAGCGCCGTCGTCACAGCCTCCGTCGCGTCCGGCAGACCCTGCATGATCGTCGCCAGCACCGCCCGCCGCACACGGCCTTCGAGTTCCGGCGAAAAGCTCCCGTCCCCGCGCAGCAACTGCGCCCGGTCGGCCGTGTGCTGGATGAAGAGCCGGTTGAAGTTCCGATTTCCCGCCGTCAAAACGCTCCCGTCCTCGCCCGGCGCGAAGTGCTCCAGCAATCCCTCCTCTTTCAGCATGCGCCCGTCGTCCATCGCCGTCTCCACCGCACTCCGCCCCAGCAGCGCCGAGCGGTTGGAGAGGTCGGCAAATTCCGTCTCGTTGCTCTTCCCGAAATCCGTCACCTCCCGCACCAGCACGGGATTCCGCACACCCTCCACGCTCAGCCCCAGCGCCGCGGCTTTTTCTTCGACGAACGCCCGATACTCCGCCGCCTTCGTCCCAGCCCGCTCATACACCTGGCGCAGCGCCATCGTCCGCCCGTTCCCGCTCAGCACTTCACCCTTGGGGTTAATGATCGGCGAGCCCGTGTCGCTCGTCGCGCTTTCGCCGAGCCGCGCCGGATCGAGCGAATGCGCGATCTCCGCCACCTGCGCCTTGCTCGCGCTCCGGTCCCGCTGCCGCCGTTGCAGCTCCGGATTGTAATCGGGCCGGTCGCTCGTCGTCAGCTCGCTCGCCTCCACCACTTTCCACTGCCCGCGCACCTTCACGCCTCCCTGCGGCGTGCTGATCTCGAATGCGGAAGCCACGGAGGCAGGCGCATTCCCCCCGGACGCGCCTGCCTCCACCACAGCTTCGCCGCCGACGCGCGACTTCCCGATGTCCACGCGCTCCGCGTCGAGCGCGGCTTTTACCTTGTCCGCCGCCGATGTCAGCAACGTATTCTCCGGCAGCTTCGAAATCTGAATCCCGATCGCTTCGAGCACCTTTTGCAGCGCCTGATAAATCTGCTCGGTGATCTTCCCCCGATACCGTCCCTCGACGACCAGCCGCAGCAGCTCGTGCCCCTTCTGGTAAGGCGTCAGCTGCTCCCAATTCGCATACGTCTTCCCCGCCAGCGCCAGCAGCTTGTCCGGCGCATTCGCGAAAATCTGTTCGGCTTCCTCCTTGGAAATCACCGTCTCCGCCACGCTGTGAATCAGCTCGTGGACCACCACATCCTCCGTCGCCTCATCCGCACTCTGGCTCGCGTCCTTTCGCTCGTTGATCAACGCCGCGATCTGCGACCGCTGATAAACCAGCGTGTCCCCGATGATCGCCATCGGCCCGTGATTGACAAAGGTGACATCGACATTCCCGCCGCCGTGATCCTCGATTGCAAGCACGCCTCCTTCTCTCGCCGCGAGTTTGGCCTGATATTTCGCCAGCAAATCCGTAGAGACGCCCGTCAACTTGAGCTTGACCTTTCCCTCCTTCGCCTCCGCGATCTTCGTCA
>JAYVPW010000089.1:0-6963 GCA_043777315.1 Spartobacteria bacterium
CTCTTACTTCTCCCCCGTGCGCGTCCGAACGGGGAGAAGTAAGAGGTCCTTCGACTGCGCCCGCAAAGCCGGGCTGCGCTCAGGATGACGAAGAAGGTATCGCGCTCCCCCATCTTCCGATTCTCTCGCGGCGCGAAATCCGCGTGCGCTTCCTCGGGCGATGCGCCACGTTCGCCGCCCATGTCCCGAGCCCCCTCATGTCTGCCGCGACTGCTTTTCGCGACGCTTTTTGCCGCTGGGGTCGTCACATTTTTTCCGACCGCGCGCGGCGCCTCCACTCCCGCGCAGCACGCCGCGCTCGCCGAGGAGCAAGCCAGCCGCGGCGCGTTCGAGTCCGCCATCACCGAGTGGAAAAAGGCGGCCGAAACCGCGCGAGGAAAGCATGATCAACCGGCTCTGATCGACGCGCTCGCACAGCTCGGCGGCACGTATCATTCGCTCGGCCAGCATCGGCTTGCGTTGAAGGCGCTCGGCGAGGCGGAGGAACTCGCGAAGGCCAGCAAAGATCAGCCTCGTCGGGCCGCGGTGCTCTCCGAGATTGGAGCGATCGAGACATTATCGCGGAATGCTTCCGGGGCCGAAGAGAAGCTGCGCGAGGCCGTGAAAATCGCGCGCGGAAACCGCGATGACGCCGCGCTCGCGCCGATCCTGAACAACCTCGGAGACCTGCTCGCGGCGCAGGAATCAAACCTCGAAGCGCTCACCACTTTCGGCGAGGCGATCTCGCTCGCGGAGGACAAATCGCTCGCTGCGAAAGCGCGGATCAGCCTCGCGAATGCGACGGTCGCGAGCGGCAATTTCGCGCACGCTGCAGCGCTGAACGAAGCCGCGATCAAGGCCGCGCAGGCGCTCCCGGATTCGCACGACAAAGCGTTCGCGCTGCTCCGCGGCGGGAAGACGTGGGAGCTGCTTTTTGAAAAAGCGCCGGAACACGAAAACCGGCATCGGGCCGACGCGCTGCGGATCTATCAAATGGCGGCGGGAGTCGCGGAGAACATCGGCGATGACCGCGCTCTTTCGTACGCGCTCGGATACGCGGGCCGACTTTACGAGCAGGAGAAAAAATACGCCGAGGCGCTGCGGCTCACGCGCCGCGCGGCCTTCCTCGCGCAAAAGGCGCGGTCGCCGGACGCGCTGTATCAATGGGAGTGGCAGACCGCCCGCATCGATGCGGCGGGAGGCCGACGCGACGACGCGATCGCCGACTACCGGCGCGCGATCAAAAACCTCGAACTCATCCGCAACGACCTGACCATCCGGCTCGGCAACCCCAACGCGCACTCGTCGTTTCGCATCGCCGTCGGCGACATCTTTTTCGAGCTCGCGGATTTGCTGCTCCAGCGCGCCGATGGGTTGCACGACGAGAAGGCCGTCACCGCCGCGCTCATCGAGGCTCGCGACACCTGCGAGCTGCTGAAATCGGTCGAGCTCGAGGACTATTTCCAGGACGACTGCGTGAATCTTTTGCAGTCGAAAAAGAAAACCATCGAAGGAATCTCCGAGACCGCGGCGGTGATTTATCTCGTGCCGCTCCGCGACCGCACGGAGCTGCTCGTGAGCCTGAAATCCGGCCTGCAGCGCGTGAAATCGCCGGTCGGTGCGGCGGAGCTGACCGCCACGATTCGCGACTTCCGCGTGCATCTCGAAACGCGCACGACCTTCGAATATCTCGCCGAGGCCGCGCAGCTCTACACCTGGCTGATCAAGCCGCTCGAGCCGATGCTCGCGGCGCACAAAATCGACACGCTCGTCTTCGTTCCCGACGGCGCGCTCCGCACGATCCCGATGGCCGCGCTGCACGACGGCGAGAAATTCCTCATCGAAAAATTCGCGATCGCCGTGACGCCCGGCCTCACGCTGATGGAGCCGACGCCGATCAAACGCGCCAACGTCTCGCTGATGATCAACGGCCTTTCGCAACCCGTGACGCGCAACGGCGAGCAGTTCGCGGCGCTGCCATTCGTGGAAAAAGAGATCGGCAGTCTCAAGTCGATCTACGGTACCAAGGCGCTGATGAACGGCGATTTTCTCACGGAAAACGTGACCCGCCAATTCGCCGCGCAGCCGTATTCCATCGTCCACATCGCCTCGCACGGCGAGTTCAGCGGCGACGTAAAAAAGACTTTCGTGCTGACCTACGACGGCCAGCTTTCGCTCAATCAGCTCGAGCAAATGATCCGCCCGAGCCAGCTCCGCGATCAGCCCGTGGAGCTGCTCTCGCTCAGCGCCTGCCAGACCGCCGCCGGCGACGATCGCGCCGCGCTCGGCCTCGCCGGGATTGCGATCAAAGCCGGCGCACGCAGCGCATTTGCGACGCTCTGGTTCGTCAACGACGAGGCCTCGACGAACCTCATCGTGGACTTTTACACCGCGCTCCACACCGACCCGAACCTTTCAAAAGCGAAGGCGCTGCAACGCGCGCAGATCAAGCTCCTGACCAATCCGCGCTACAGCCACCCGTGTCTGTGGGCGCCGTACCTGATCATCGGCAACTGGTTGTGAAAGCTCTCCGCAAGGCCCTTCAGCGCCCATTGGTCGCCTGCGTGCTCATCAGTCTTCTGATCGTCGGAGCCGTCCTCGCAGTGCGTTCGCTCGGCTGGTTGCAGCGAGCGGAGCTGATCGCCTACGACGCGTTCACGCGTCGAAATTCGCACCCCGACGCGACCGATCCTCGCATCGCCATCGTCGGCATGACCGAAGCCGATCTCGTGAAATACGGCTTCCCCATCGACGACGCGATGCTCGCCCGGGTGCTCGAAACGATCGACGCGCAGCAGCCGTCCGTCATCGGGCTCGACATGTATCGCGATCTTCCCGAGCCGCGGAACCGCTCACTTTATCCGCAGCTCGAAGCCGTGCTGAAAAGCCACGAGCGAATGATCGGAATCCAGCGCATCGGCTTCGTCAAAGCGCCGCCCGCGCTCAACGAAACCGAGCGCATTTCCGCGAACAATCTGCTCAAGGATTACACCGTCGATGGCGTCTATCGCCGCGGCCCGCTGCTGTGTGAGGACGGCGTCCCGGAGCCGATCCCGAGTCTCAGCCTCGCGCTCGTGCTCGGCTACCTCGCGGAAAAAAACATCGGTCCCGAAATGATCGCCGGGCCGGGCGGCGCGGCCGTCTTGCAGCTCGGCAAAACCACCTTCCCCCGCCTCACTCCGAACGCGGGCGGCTACGTCGGGCTGAAGGTGCGCGACTACGAATACCTCGTCGATTTCCAAGCCCCGCGGCACTTCCGCGTGCAGGAAAAAGAGGGGCAATACGGCGCGAATACGCCGTACGATTTCAGCTTCGGCGAATTGATCGAGGGGACGATTCCGCCCGGCGCCTTGAAGGACAAAATCGTCCTCGTCGCGACCGTGATGCAGAGCATCAAGGACAGCAACCCGACCCCGCTCGACGACAACCTCCGCGGCGTCCAGCAGCACGCGATGATGGTCCACCAACTCCTCCGCGCCGCGCTCGACGGCGTGCCGCCGATGACATGGTGGCCCGAGTGGGCGGAGGTCGCGTGGATCGCCGCGGCGACCCTGCTCGGCGGCGTGCTCGGGCTCGTTTTCAAATCGCCGTGGAAGCTCGCGCTCGCGCTCGCGCTGCTCGTCGGCGCGATCGTTTTCGCCGGCTGGTGGATGTTCCTGCACGGCACCTGGATGCTCGTCGCCGCGCCCGCGCTCGGCTGCGCCGTGGCCGCCACCTTCGTCACTTCTTTCACCGCGTATCTCGAAAGCAGCGAGCGCGGCGCGATGCAGTCGCTCTTCTCCAAACACGTCTCCACGAAAGTCGCCGACGAGCTCTGGGCCAATCGCGACGCCTTTCTCGACGGCGGCCGGATGAAGGCGAAGCGCATCACGGCGACCGTGCTTTTCACCGACTTGAAAGGCTTCTCCACGACTTCGGAAAACATGGACCCGTCCACCCTGATGGACTGGATGAACCACTACTTCGACGCCGTCGGCAGCCACGTCGAAGCGAACAACGGAATGGTCAACAAATTCATCGGCGACGCCATCATGGCGGTCTTTGGCGCTCCCATTGAGAGTGAGGGCGAGGAGGCCTTCGACCTCGACGCCGCGCACGCCGTGGAGTGCGCGCTGGCGATGGAGCGGACCCTGATCGAGCTGAACATCGGCTGGAAACGCGACGGCCTCCCCACCACCGAAATGCGCGTCGGCATCTACACCGGCGCGCTCGTCGCCGGGAGTCTCGGCACCTCCGAGCGCATGGAATTCACCGTCCTCGGCGACACCGTCAACACCGCCGCGCGACTCGAAAGCGCCGGCAAGGAAGCGGTCGGACCGGACATGCCCGTGAGCCCCTGCACCATCCTCATCGGCGACTCGACCTTCCAGCGGCTCCGCGGGAAATATCGCACCATCGCGCTCGGAGCGATGAGCTTGAAAGGCAAGGCCGACAAGATCATTGTCCACCGCGTCATCGGTTCACTGCCCCCAGAAAAAACACTATGAAAACCCCAGCCCGTCTCCTCACCCTCGCTGCCACCCTCGCCTTCGGCTCCGCCGTTTTCGCCGAGGAAACTCCCGCGCCCGCGGCCCCTCCCGCGCCCGCGAAAAAACTCGGCTCCTTAAAATACACCCCGCCGAAAACCGGCGGCGGCTCCCGCATGGATGGCGACGGCGGCTCCCGCGGCGGCGGCGAAAAGATGCCGTCGATCTACGTCCTCGCGCCCGAGCATCTCGCGCTCACCACGCAGGCGCAGCCGTCGCTCTTTTGGTTTCAAACCCTCCCCGCCAAAGCCGAATTCGAGCTCACCCTCACCGAGCCGAAAAAAGCAAAACCACTCCTCAACGTCGGCGGCGGCGCGGCCGACAAAGCCGGCATCCGCAGCCTCTCCCTCGCCCGCCACGGCGTCACCCTCGCGCCCGGCGTCGCGTATAATTGGAGCGTCGCCATCATCGCCGACCCGAAGAACCGCTCCAAAGACGTCATCGCCAGCGGCATGATCAAGCGCGTCGAAGAGCCCGCCGACCTCGCCAAATCCGTCGCCGCCGCCTCGCCCGAAGAACGCGCCGTCCTCTACGCCCAATCCGGCTTCTGGTACGACGCCCTCCAATCCATCTCCACCGCCATCGCCGCCAACCCGAAAAACGCCAGCCTCCACCAACTCCGCGCCTCACTCCTCGAGCAAGCGAAGCTCCCCCAAGCCGCCGCCGCCGATCGGAAGTAGCCAGACCAATACTCCCAAAAACTGCGGACAACGTGTCAATGCGCAACAGTTAGGCGTTTCGTCCGCGTAGTCTTCGGCGAATAGCTTCGGGGTCTTGGCGAAGGGTCCATGACGCCCGCGATGATGATGCGACGGCCCTCAACCGTGTAGAAGACGCCGTAGGGAAAACCATGCACGAGCAAACGCCTGTAAGCCTCGTGAATGGGAGGAGCAATCTCCGGGAAAATGCGGAGACGCCCGAGAGCGACATCCAAAAGTCGTATGAAAACCTCGCCCCTCCCCTCCTGATACGCCTCGTAGAACTCGTAAGCGGTCTGGATGTCGGCATCGGCGGAGAATAAAAAAACAAGCTCACTCACCGCCGAAAGTCCTTCCGAGGATGCGCTGCTGAATCGCCTCCCAGGTCGTCACTTGGCTGGGGTCGCGTCGGTATGCCTCCATGCGGCGGTCAAGCTCCGCAATCTGTTCACGGGAGACGGGGACATCGGTGGGATGAGCGGCCAAATCGTCCCAAAGTTCACTGACTAGGAGGAGCTTCTGGGCTGCCGTCAGGCGGTTCACCTCAGGAATGGTTTCGAGGATCATGGCGAGAGAATACCCTCTGTCGAATTCAGGACAAGCTCAGCAACGCCTTGTCTCTCGCATTCATGCTGGAACGCGATGTCAGGAGCGGATTTGTTTTGAAAGGATGGAAACTCCTTCGGGAGGCCGCAGTCGCCTGAGGGCACGGCGGGGTTTGAGGTGCGCTAGATTCCTGGACCAAGGCCAAACCAACAAGCCATCGTCCATCATGAGTCAGAAGACCTATCAGCGTTACACCCCCGAGTTCAAGGAGCAGGCCCTCGGCCTCATTGCCCTTGGCAAGCCCGTCTCCCTAGTCGCCAAAGAGCTGCAAGTCAGCGACAACCTGCTTTACGGCTGGCGCAGCCAGGCGCAACGCCCGCACGGCGGCAGCGCAGGACTGCGAGCCCGTAGGCGAGCCGTCCGCAGCGGACGCCGTGCGGGCGTTGCGCCGCGAAAACGCGCGCCTGCTGGCCGAGAACGACATTTTAAAAAAGGCCGCGATTATCCTCGGCAGCAGAACCCGCATCAACTCCGCCACATGATCCACGCCATCACCCACAGCACGGGACACAGCGTGCGCGTTGTTTGCCAAACCCTCGACGTGCCCCGCAGCAGCTACTACCACGCCGCCACGCCCACCGCGAGCCAACTCGACGACGCTGACGTAGCCAAGGCCATCAGCGCCATCTTCTGGCAGCACCGGCGACGCTACGGCTACCGGCGCATCTGGAAAGAACTCGCCGCTCAAGGCATCGTTTGCGCCCCGACGCGAGTGCGCCGCCTCATGCGCGAGCACGACCTCCACGCCCTCCAGCCCAAGACCTACGTCCCCCAGACCAGCGATGGTCGCGCTGATGCGCCCTCGCCCAACCTGCTGCCCGACCAACCCCTCCCCACGCGCCCCAATCAAGTCTGGGCCGGTGACATCACCTTCATCCCTGCGGGCGACCAGTGGCTCTACCTCGCCGTCGTCATCGACCTCTGCTCGCGCCGCATCGTCGGCTGGCACCTGGCTGATCACCTGCGCAGCGACCTCGTCACCGAAGCCCTGCGCAAAGGACTCGCCGCCCGCACCCACACGCAAGGCATGATCTTCCACAGTGATCGTGGCAGCCAATACGGCAGCGCCCAGTTCCGCGGCTTGCTCAGCACCGCAGGCATCCGCCAAAGCATGTCCGCGCGTGCCAACCCCTATCACAACGCCTGGACCGAGT
>JAYVPW010000090.1:0-6841 GCA_043777315.1 Spartobacteria bacterium
CGTGCGCCAAAGCCCTTTATCTGGACCGCCACCGCCGAATTGATCCTCGATCGCGTTGCTTCGCTTTGTAAGCGAACTAATCGCTCACCACACTAGGGCAACCGATGCGGTCGCCCTACAATCTGCTGACCGCCGCGATGCTTGCGTGAGCCGTCTGCGGCTCCAGCGCGCTGCGCAACATGCCGAGGAGTTTGGACGCGAGGTATGGCTTGGGCAGGTAGTTGACCCCGTCCTCGAGCGGGACGCGGCTCGTGAAAAGCTCGGCGCTGTAGCCGCTGGTGTAGATCACTTTCAGCGCGGAGCGGTCGGCGAGCAGCATCCCCGCGAGCTCGAGGCCACTCGCGCCGGGCATCACGATGTCGGTCAGGAGCAGTTCGATGTCGTCGCGATGATCGGACCAGACTTCGAGGGCGTGTTGGGCGTTGCGCGCTTCGAAGACGCGGTAGCCATCGGAGAGCACGATTTCTTTCACGAGGCTCCGGACCGAGTCGTCGTCCTCGACGATGAAAATGGTGTGATCGCCGCCGTGGAGACCGCCGGGCACGGGGCGGGCGGGAGTGTCGATTTCGGGCACGCCCACAGCGACCGGCAGCCAGACGCGGAAGGTCGAGCCGCGGCCCGGCTCGGTCGTTACGTCGATCCAGCCGTCGTGCTGTTTCACGATGCCGTAAACCGTCGCGAGGCCCATGCCGGTGCCTTTGTTCACGTCCTTCGTCGTGAAGAACGGCTCGAAAATATGCTCGCGGGTTTCTTCGTCCATGCCGACCCCGGTATCGCTGACGCTGAGCCACGCGAAATGCCCGGGGCGCGCCTCGCTTTCTGTGCCGCACTCTTCGGCCGGCACGACCATTTCTCCGGTCGTGATGGTGATGACTCCGCCGTCCGGCATGGCGTCGCGGGCGTTCAGCGAAAGGTTCATGATGATCTGTTCGAGGCACGTCTGGTCGGCGTGAACGGGCGGGAGCGCGGCGGCCGGGATGCAGCGGAGTTCGATATTTTCCACGAGCAGCCGTCGCAACATCGCGACGAGACCGAGGATCACGTTTTTCAAATCGAGCACGCGCGGACGCATGATCTGGCGGCGGCTAAAGGCGAGAAGTTGCCGCGTGAGCTCCGCCGCGCGCTCGGCTGCCTGCTCGATTTGCCGGAAGGATTCATTCGCGTCCTTGCCCATGCCGCCGTCGGCGAGTTGGAGGCTGGCGTGGCCTTCGATGACGGTGAGGAGGTTGTTGAAATCGTGCGCGACGCCCGCAGCAAGCTGGCCGATCGCCTCCATCTTCTGCGACTGGCGCAAGGCCGCTTCGAGGATGATTCGCTCGGTCACATCCTGTGCGATGAGGAGCACATGCGGCTCTCCGTCGATGGTGATTTGCTCGAGCGAGATGAGCGTCTCGCGCGCCGCGCCCGCTTTGTCCCGAATCTGCGCGGGCACGTTGCTGACGGGACTTTCTCCGCCGAGATCGCGCAGAATCTGTGTCTCGTACTCCGCGCAGAGGCGTAGCTCGCCGAGCGTGTGCCCGATGAGTTCGCTACGCGAAAAGCCGGTCATCTGGACGAAGGCATCGTTCACATCGACGAAGCGTTTCTCGCGGCGATCGTGGATCGCGAACGGGATCGGACTGGCGCAAAATGCCTTCACGAAACACTCGTCCGAGCGGCGCAACTCCGCATGAGCGCGCTCGAGGTCGCGGGTCCGCTCGCGGACCATTTGTTCGAGCGTGCCGAGCCGGAGCCCGGCCTCCTGCGTCACTTCCCACTTGCGCGTCAGCGCGTGCGCGAGCTGCAGCACCTCGAGGTTGTCGAACGGCTTTTTGAGGATCACGAGGTTCTCGTTCACCCCGAGGCGGCTCGTCATTTTCTCCCACGAATAATCCGAGAAGGCCGTGCAAACGACGATCTGCAGCGCGGGGTCGGCCCGCCACAACTGCTCGATCGTCTCGATCCCATCCCAGCCGGGCGGCATCCGCACATCGACAAACGCGAGGGCGTACGGGCGTCCGCACGCGACGGAACATTGCACTTTTTCCAGCCCCTCTTTTCCTTGAAAAGCGGAGTCGATCTGGAATTGCGACCTCAGCGAAACAGACGCCGCTGTTTCAAAAAGAATGGCCTCCGCCGCCTCCATCGATTCCGGCGCGAGAGGCCCCGCGAGGATCTTTTTGAAGTCCTCGTGGATGGCTGGGTTGTCATCGATGAGGAGGATGCGGTGGTTTCGGTCGAGGGTCATTTCAGGCTCCCGCGGTGAGCGGGAGAGTGAGGGTGAAGGTGGCGCCGCCGCCGCGGCCGGGGCTGCGGGCGGTGAGGCGTCCGCCCAATTGTTGAGCAGCCAGCGCGCCGCTGTGCAGGCCGAATCCGTGGCCATTCTTTCGGGTCGTGAAGCCGTGCATGAAAATCCTGGTCAGCAGTTCTTCCTCGATGCCGACGCCGTTGTCGGCGACGACGATTTCGACGGCGGGCTCGTCGGTTTTTCGCAGGGAAATCGTGATCCGCTTCTCTGCCGGTTCCGCTTCATCCAGCGCGTATTTGGCATTGCGCATGAGGTTCACGAGGATCTGCAAGACCTTGTGCTGATCCACCGGCACGGCCGGCACGGGCTCGAAGTGCCGCACCAATTTCACGCCATGCCGGTCGAACGCGCCCGCGTTCATGCGCACCGCGTCGTCGATGAGCGCGGCGAGGTCGAGGGTTTCAATGACCCCCGACACGCGGGCGTAGCTCTGCTGCATCGAGACGATTTCCTTGATGTGGTCGATGTTGCGGGTCAGCAGCGCGAGTTCGTCCTGCGCGCTGGCGCGCTCGTTCGCGAGGAGTTGCGTGGCCTCGGCGATGTAGCCGGGGAGCAGTCGGCCCTTCGGATCGTCGGTGAGAAACTCCGCGAGCGAGCCGTCGTGCTGGCGGAGGAGATCAGCGGCTTTCGCGAGCTTCTCGATGCGCGCGACGCCGAGCTTTTCCGCGATCAGCGTGGCCGAGACGTTCACGCTGTTCAGGACGTTGCCGACATTGTGCAGCACCCCGGTCGCGACCTCCGCCATGCCGGCGTGGCGCGACGCATCCATGAGCTGCAGGTCCACGCGCTGCAGCTCCTGCTCGGCCCGCGTGCGCTCCGCGATCTCGTGGCGGAGCGAAAGATCGCGGCTCTCGATCTGCTCGAGCATGTGGTTGAACGATTCGGTGAACTCGCCGATCTCGTCGTCCGCGGATTTCCGCGCGCGCAGCGAATAGTCGCCCCGCGTAGCGATGCCGCGCGCCGTCTCCGCGAGGCTGCGGATTGGGTCGGCGATGAAGCGCTCCAGCCGCGAAGAGACGAGCGCGGCGACGAGAAAAGAGATCGTCAGCACCGCGATCAAGATCGCCGCGTAGAGCCCGAGCAGGCGCAGCGAATCCGCGCGGTAATCGGAAATCAAATAGAGCGCACCGACCCGATCCGGCCCGTCGGTGATCGCGCGGACGTAAATGAGTTCGCCGCCGAATTTCTGAAAACCATCCGGCAACACCGTCTCGAAGATCGCGGGCGGGACGCTGCCAAATTGCCCGTACATCCTCGCGCCTTCCTCGATCCGCACGAACGCGCCGACCACATGCGGCTTCGCCTTCAGCGCGGCGAGGATGTCCCGCGTCGATTCCGGCAACCCGGCCGTGATCGCGCCCGTGCTCATCTCCGCGAGGATCTGCGCGACGGCCGCGAGATCGCGGTGATAGTCCCGCCGGTAAAAATGAAACTGCAGCGCGAAGAGCGCCGCCGACGCGACCGAGAGCGCGACGGTGCAGGTCGCGAGGATGACCAGCCGCAGCTTCCGCTGAATGGGAATCTGGCGAAACGCGGTCATCTCAGTTCCTGCCCGCGCGCGTTCGGATTGAAGTTCGCGGGCAGCGCGAACTGCAGCAGCTTGCCGCTGATCATCAGGCGCTCGCGCTTCGCCGCGTCCCCATTGATCTGGTAGCGGACGATCCCGTCGGCATTGACGAAATTTATCACGCCGCCCCCTTTCAGGAAGTTGTCCGACTCGCCGACGGTCAGCACGAACTGGCGGCGCACCTCGCCGAGGATCGGCCCGAGTTTCTCGCGCTCCGAACGGCTCACGAACAGCATGTGGCAGCCCGCCAATTCCTCCCGGCGGCTCAAGGACTTCACGATCACCGGGCGGTCCTGAAATCGCCGGCCCTGGATCGCCTCCCGGAGAAAATCCGAGATCATGTCCGAGCCGAAAACTCCGATGACGATGGGCGAACCCGGCTCCTGAAACCGCCGGCCCGGCCATGTGACCGATCGCAGGATGGTGCAAAGGAGCGACGCCTTGCGCTGATATTCGCCCGCCTCCTGCGCCCGCGCCGGCACCACGGCAGCACACCAAAAAGCCGCCAGTGCGAGGAGCAGCGGCAACCGGACTAGGGGCGGTGGCAGAGGCATGGCGGGCGACGGTGAAATGGTTGTCGCCAAAAAGCCAATCAATGCGGGCCAAATTCATCGAAAAAAATCACCGAGGTTGGAGCTTGCCCAGCCAGGAGCGGAGGGGAGCGAAGCAGGTGGCAGCGGCGCATTTCCCCCGGAGCAGTGGGGCCACTGCATTGCAAGACGCGGTTGCAAACCGATGAAAGTGCGCTCCAATCGACGCTGGCGTCTCCCCGCTGCCCCCTCCCCATGTCGCATCCCCACCGTCGCGCTTTCTGGAAATCCCTCACCCTCGCGGCCTTGCTCGCCGGCACCGGCGGCCCCTCGGCGCAGGCGATCACTTACGAAACCATCGCCCGCACCGATGACGCGGCGCCGGGCACGGGTGGCCAGTTCCTCGGCTTCGACCCCCCGCTGATCAATATCTACGGCGAGACCGCCTTCCTCGCGACTCTCCGGCTTGGCGTCGGCGGAGTGGGTTCGCTGAATGATCGCGGGGTCTGGAGCACGGCTTACGACCGGTTCGACTCGGTCGCGATGAAGGGTGACGAGACTGGGGATTTTGATGACGGGTTCGGGGTGCCGATCTTCGATTCGTTTTCGTCGCTCGCTTTCAACAATAATGGCGACACGGCCTTTTTCGTGAAGTTGCGGAGCGGGGTGGCGTCGGTCACTACGGCGAATGACGCGGCCCTTTACGCGCAGCAGGGGGCCGACCCGGTGCGGATCGCGCGGGAGGGCGCTGCGCCGCCGAGCTCGAACGATGGGGTAGTGTTTGGGACGTTCAGCGGGCTGTTGTTTGGCAATGACGACAGCATCACGGCCTTTAAGACCACGCTCGGGGGGCTGACGAGCGGGCACAATTTCGGGCTCTGGTCGGAGACGCTGGGCCCTCTCGATCTGGCGGTGCTGCATGGCGATAAAGCCCCGGTCCACAGCGGGGGAGCGCCGCCGTTTTTGCTGGCGCCGTTCTTTTCGGTGATCGATCCGCCGGTGATGGACTCGGCGGGCGGCCTGGTTTTCACTGCGATCCTCTCGGCTTCCACCGACGGGATCGATGCCACGAATGACTCCGGGATCTGGCGTTACGACGGGGTGCTCACGGTGGTCATGCAGGAAAACGACCTCACCGGGACGGAGCTGCCGGGCAAGACGGGCTCACGTTTCGGAAATTTCACGATCGTGCGGCCGAATCCGGCGGGCGACATCGCCTTCATCGGCGGGAGCAAGCCGAATGTGGGCGGCGTGACGACGAGCAATGATCGCGGGGTCTGGATCGCGCCGGCTGCCGGCAGGTTTGTGCTCGTGGCGCGGGAAGGGGATGCCGCCCCGGGGACGCCGACGGGCGCGGTGTTCGCGGACTTTTCCGCGCTCACTTTCATCGACACTGCGCCGCATGGCCGCGTGGCGGTGATCGCGTCGCTGAAGACGACCAGCGGCGGCGTGACCACGGCCACAGACACGGGCATCTGGGCGCAGGACGGCTTGTCGGCGATGC
Source organism: Spartobacteria bacterium (assembly GCA_043777315.1). Classification (GTDB taxonomy): domain Bacteria; phylum Verrucomicrobiota; class Verrucomicrobiia; order Chthoniobacterales; family Chthoniobacteraceae; genus CAIURC01. Next base: position 5,889 of record JAYVPW010000090.1, read on the forward strand.
AGCTCGTGGCGCGCGAGGGGAGTGCGGCGGCGGGGACGGGGACGGGTGTGGTGTTTGGGACTTTCAGCGGACTGTCGGAGAACGTGTCGGGCCACTTGGGCTTTGCGGCGACGCTCACGGGCACCGACGTGACCACGGCCAATGACGCGGGCCTGTGGGGACAAAATGCGGCGGGCGAGTTGAAGCTCGTGGCGCGAAAGGGCGCTGCTTTCCTCGTGGCACCCGGCATCACGCGCACCATCGCGACGCTCGGCTTCATCGGCGGCTCGGGCGGCGGCGACGGCCTCTCGGATGGCTGGACCGATGCCGAACGGATGGCCTTTTCCGCGACGTTCACCGACGGCACCAGCGGGATCTTCATCGCCTCGCTCTCCACGGGCTATGCCGCCTGGGCCGAAACGCGAACCCCGCCGGTGACCGGCGGCCCCCTCGCCGACGACGACCACGATGGCCGCTCGAACGGCATCGAATACGCCTTCGACACCGACCCGAACACCCCCGACGTCGCGCTCGTCCTGCCGCCGCCCGCGCTCGTCGGCGAAGCGCTGACCGTCAACTTCGCGCAGCGGTCAACCGTGCGCGATGTCGTTTATCGCGCGGAGAGTTCCGAAGACCTCGTCACCTGGACCCCCATCCCCGACGCCGGGACCGGGCTCACGCACACCTTCACCGTGAGCACCGTGGGCCAGCCGAAGCTCTACTTCCGCTACAAAATCGACGTGGCGCCGTAGCCCGCGGGCTCGGGAAACCTCTCACCGCTCCCCCCCCGGCGGCGACCCGCGGAAAGAGCTTGCCCAGACCACGCCTTGGCCCCTTTCGTTCCCCCGCGCATGAACCAGCTCTTTCTACGGCGACAACCTCGAAGTCCTCCGCCAGCCCGAGCACTTCCCCAGCGAGAGCGTCGATCTCATCTACCTCGACCCGCCCTTCAACTCGAAGCGCGACTACAACCT
>JAYVPW010000091.1:0-65206 GCA_043777315.1 Spartobacteria bacterium
GGGGCGCGGAGGTTCTTACTTCGACGTTCGACGTTCGACGTTCGACGTTCGACGTTTTCCGATCCCTGGGCGACTTGGATGCCGGTCTGAGCGACGCTGCCGAGGAGGCGGACGGAGAGCATGAGGATCCACACTTTCACCAAACCGGAACCGAGCCCGACGAGGGCGCCGAGCCCGCCGTAGCCCCAGCGGATGACGCCGACGCCTTGCTGGGAGGTGTTTTTGAAAACGATGGCGGAGCCGATGGAGATAACGGCGAATACGGCAAGGCCGAGGAGCACACCTCCGATGGCGGAGAGGACGTGGTCGGGCAGGCCGAGGGGCTGGAGGAAGGGGGCGGTGAAGCTCGCGCCGAAGTAGGCGACGACCCACGCGAGGATCGCTCCGACGATGCCGACGACCTGCCGGACGACGCCCATGCGCCAGCCGCGCCAGGCGTTCCAGGCGAGGATGAGGGCGGCGAGGAGGAAGAAGAGCACGAAAATTTTAGTCGGGTGCGGGCCGGCAGTCCGACGGCCGGTTCACACGATCCAGTTCGCGAGCGCGTGCTCTTCGCTCAGCAGGGGGAACTGGAGGGGGACGGCTTCAGGGTAGCATTCGCGTTCGAGGCCGTGCTCGAAGAGGCGGATCTGGAAGGCAACGGTGGCGCCGGGGGTGAGGCCGAGGTCGGTGAGGAGGATGGAGAGCTGGATGACTTCGCCGACGGCCAAGGTGTCGCGGATGACAGGAATGGCGGTGGGGACTTTTTCCGAAACGTCGGCGGCGGGAGGGGTGAGGGTGTAGTTTTGCGGGCCGGTGCGGGTGAGAGGGGCGCTTTTCAAGATGAAGCCGGGGGGCTCGGAGAAGGTGATCTGGAGGGAGAAGGCGGACCATTCGCGGACTTCGAGGAGGAGGGAGAGGGCGCGGGCGTCGTTGCCGAAGGTGATGCGGCTGAGGTGGCGGGCGCTGCGGTGCATGGCGGCGGATTCGCTGCCGGGGAGGTAGGTGCCGGCGCCGAGCCAGTCGAAGAAGGCGGGGCGGCGTCCGTCGATCGCCGGGGTGATGGCGCGCTCGGGGCGGTGGTCGAGCGGGGCGGTGCGGGCGCTGGTGATGGGGCGCTCGAGCTCGGGGGGGATGGGGGCGCCGCAGAGGGTGTGGACGTTTTGCAGGTGCTGGCGGAAGAGCTCGTCGAAGAGGCCGTCGTTGTCGGTGGAGAAGTCGGGGCCGTACCACCAAAACCAATCGCTGCCCTCGGCGGCGTAGATTTCGCGCTTCGCGGCGCACTCCTGCGCGGGGGTGAGGGTGTGATTTTCCAGCGAACGCTGGAGGAGGGCGCGCGTCTGGCCGAGGAGGTCCCAGGCGCGGTTTTCCTCGGGGTCGCCGATCCAGATGTCGAAGTTGCTGCTGATCCAGGAGCCGGTGTGGAGGGTGGTGATTTTTTTCTTCGGCGGGTGGGCGCGGAAGTAGTCCTCCATGGTGCAACTGTGGAGGGCGGTGGGCTCGGCCGCGATGCCGCCGTAGAGGGCGCGGAGGAAGCTTTCGCCGCCGTCGGGGAAGGTCTCCCACGCGTTCTCGCCGTCGAGGATGAGGGGGATGACGCCGTCGCCGGCGGGGACGAGGCCGGCGATGTTGCGGAGGTGGTTGAGGAGGTGGCCGGCGGCTTGGTGGGGGCCGTTTTTGGCGGCGGTGAAGCCGATGAAGTCGGAGAGGGGCTTTTCGCGGAAGAGGGCATTGACCGAGGCTCCGGCGTGGGTGACGCGCCAGCCCTGGAAAAGCTCGAGGTGATCGACGCCGACGCCGCGATACGCGGGCTCGGATTTCAGGGAATTGAAAAGGTTCTCCTCGTCGCTGCAAAAATACTCGATGCCGCAGCGCTCCATGAGCGGGATGAGCTCGGGCGCGATGGAGCCTTCGCTCGGCCAGAGCCCGCGGGGTGCTTTTCCGAAGATGGCGGCGTGCTGCTCGACGGCGAGGGTGAGGTGGGCGGCGGCGTCTTCGGGGTAATTGAAACGCGCAGGGAATTCGCGCCCCGGCAGGCTGCGCTCGGCGAAGGCGCTGTCGTAGATGAGGGGGAGGATCGGGTGGAAGAAAGGCGTGGTCGTGAGCTCGACCTGCCCGCGCTCCTCGGCGGCGCGATACTTCTCCAGGACGAGGCGCATGATCTCGAGGTGGATGTCGAGGACGCGGTTTTTCTCCTGCTCGGTGAAGTTGCGGCCCTTCTTTTTCAGCGCGGCGAGCTCGGGGTAGAGGCGGTCGGCGGTGTAGCCGCACCACGCGAGGTTGAACCAGGTCTGGAGGTCGAGAAACTCCTGCGTCGTGAAGTAGCGCAGGTTCCGCCGGACCTCGTCGCGGTAGAAGGTGAGGCCGCGTTTGTTGAGGAGCTCCCAGTAGCGGGGGAAGGGCTTGATGAGATGGTCCCAGTGGATTTTGAAGAAGTTCTCGAGGAGGGTGAATTTGTCGTGCTCGGTGAGGTCGGCGGCGGGTTTGCGGCTCCAGTCGAGCCAGAGATCGCGGATTTTGCCGTCGATGAGCTCCTTGATCTGGAGGATGAGGACGGGCGTGAGGTTGAAATTCACGCAGATGGTGGGGAACTCCTCGATGACGGAAATCATGTCGAGGTAGCCCTTCACCGAATGGAGCCGGACCCACGGCATCATGGCGGTCTGCGTCGCCGGATTGACGTAGTACGGCTGATGCATGTGCCAGAGGAAGACGACGTTTGCCATGTGCGAGTGCCTACTTTGGAACGTGCGAATGCGGAAGGGGAAAACGTCGAACGTCTAACGTCGAACGCTGAACGTCGAAGTGAAGAGTTCCGCGCGCGATCAGAACTTCGACGTACGACGTTCGACGTTCGACGTTCGACGTTTTCCGAATTCCCCTTCCGGGCTTGCCAGCCTCCCCGCCGCCGCTACCCTCCGCGCGTTCCCGCCCCAGACCGTGCAGAAAACAGAAGGGAATCCATGCTACCGCTCCATATCTTCAACGTCGTTCCGAAGCTTCCGACCGAACTCGAACCGCTCCGCAAAATCCTCTTCAATCTCTGGTGGACCTGGCAGCCGCAGGCGCGCGCGCTCTTCCGCCACCTCGATCCCGCGCTCTGGGATGAGACGAATCACAACCCGCTGCGGATGCTGCAGCTCTGCAAGCAGGCGCGGCTGATCGAGGTGTCGCAGGACGACGATTTCCTGCGGGAAATGAACATCGTGCACGACAAGTTCGTGGCGTATCTGGCGCGGCCGGACACGTATGGAAAGCTGCGGGAGAAAAGTCCGTTTTCGGAAAAGGCGCCGATCGCGTATTTCTCCGCGGAGTTCGGCTTTCACGAGTCCTTTCCGATCTACTCCGGCGGTCTCGGGATTCTCTCCGGCGACCACTGCAAATCGGCAAGCGATCTCGGGCTGAACTTCGTCGCGTTTTCGCTGCTCTATAAACACGGATATTTCCGGCAGCAGATCAACAAGGACGGCTGGCAGGAAAGCATCCGGCTGGACCAGAATTTTTCTCATCTGCCGCTCGCCGACGCGCTCGATACGGATGGCAAGGCGCTCTTCGTCGGCGTCGAGATTCTCGGCAAAGTCGTGCGGGCGAAAGTGTGGCAGGTCGCGATCGGACGAATCACGCTTTACCTGCTCGACACCGATCTTCCCGAGAACTCGGAGGACGACCGGCAGATCACCGCGCAGCTTTACGGCGGCGATCTCGACATGCGGATCAAGCAGGAAATCGTGCTCGGCATCGGCGGCATCCACGCGCTCAACGCGATGGGCATCAAGCCGTCCGTGCATCACATGAACGAGGGTCACGCGGCGTTCATTTCGCTCGAGCTGATCCGGCGCGGGGTGGTCGAGGACAAGCTCGACTTTTACTCATCGCTGCAAGTCGTCGCGTCGGGAAATATCTTCACCACGCACACACCCGTGCCCGCCGGCAACGACGCGTTTCCGCTCGATCTGATGCGGAAATATTTCGGCGATTACCCGACGAAAGTGGGGATCGATTTCGCGACGTTCGTGAGCTTCGGGCAGACGCGGAACGATCCGACCGAGCCGTTCTCGATGACCATCTTCGCGCTGCGCACCAGCCGCCATGCGAATGGCGTCAGCGCACTGCACGGACGCGTGAGCCAGGGCTTGTGGAAAGACGTGTGGCAGGGCGTGCCGCAGACCGAAGTGCCGATCACCAGCGTGACGAATGGCGTCCACACGAAGACGTGGATGGCCCCGGAATTCGCCGCGCTTTACGACAAATATCTGCCCGACTGGGAGGAGCACCTGACCGAGCCGGATTTCTGGCGCGGCGTCTTCGACATCCCGGACGAGGAGCTCTGGACGACGCATCAGAAGCTCAAAAATCGGCTCGTCGAATTCGTCCGCTCGCGCGTCCGCAAACAGCGCGAGCGCCTCGGCGAATCGCCCGAGGAACTGCGCCACGTCAACCGCCTGCTCAACCCCGAAGTGCTGACCATCGGCTTCGCCCGGCGCTTCGCGACCTACAAACGCGCGACGCTGCTTTTCAGCGATCCGGCGCGGCTTTTGAAGCTGATGTCGAACACCGAGCGACCCGTGCAATTCGTCTTCGCCGGCAAGGCGCATCCGAAAGACGAGCCGGGCAAGGGCTTCATCCAGGAGGTCTATAAATTCTCGCGGATGCCCGAGTTTCGGGACCGCATCGTCTTCGTCGAAGACTACGATCATTATGTCGGCCGCCGGCTCTACCAAGGCGTCGATCTTTGGCTGAACAACCCGCGCCGCCCGCTCGAAGCCAGCGGCACGAGCGGCATGAAACTTCCGCCCAATGGCGGGCTGAACCTCAGCGTGCTCGATGGCTGGTGGTGCGAAAGTTACAACGGAAAAAATGGCTGGGCGATCGGCGCGGAAATCCCCGAGAGCACCGAAGTCGTCGATCCCGTGATCGAGAACGAGGTCGATGTCGCGAGCCTTTTCCGCGTCCTCGAGACGCAGGTCATCCCGCTCTATTACGCCAAGCCCGACGGCAAACTCCCGATCGCGTGGCTGCAACTGATGCGCGAATCGATCCGCAGCGTGACACCCGTTTTCAACACGCATCGCATGGTGCAGGAATACGCCGAGCGACTCTACGAACCGGCCGCACGCGCGCACGTCACGCTCTCCGCGAACAGCGGGAAAAAGGCCGTCGAGCTCAGCACCTGGAAGAACACGATCCGCAAATCGTGGGACCGCATCCGCATCTCCGACGTGAAAGTCGGCGCGGGCTCGGCCAATGTTTTCGTCGGCGATTCGCTCGCTCTCAGCGCCGTCGTGCATCTCGGTCCGATCACGCCGGAATTCGTCACCGTGCAGGCGTATCTCGGCGAAACGGTGGACAACGAAATCACCAAACCGAGCACCGTCGATCTCAAGCAAACGAAGAAGCTCGACGGCGGCGCCTACCTTTACGAAGGCGCGATCCCGGCCCGCGAAAGCGGCAGCTACGGCCTCAGCGTCCGCGTGATCCCGACCCATGCGAATCTCGTGCAAGCGCACGAACTGCGGCTGATCACGTGGGCGAAGTGAACGGCTGACGCGCCCCTTTCCGTCATCCTGAGCGCAGCGACAGCGGAGTCGAAGGACCTCTTACTTCTCTCCCGTTGCGCGCGGGTTCGGGGGAAAAGTAAGAGGTCCTTCGACTGCGTTGCGCTGCGCTCCACTTCGCTCAGGATGACGACGCTATTTCGCCCGCATGAAAATCCTCGTCGCCCCGGATAAATTCAAAGGCTCGCTCTCCGCGCTCACGGCGGCGGAGGCAATCGAACGCGGATTCCGGGCGGTCTGGCCGGATGCGGAAATCGAACTCGCGCCGATCGCCGACGGCGGCGAAGGCTTTGCCGAAGCGCTCTGCGCGGCGCTCGGCGGCGAGTGGATCGCGGTGAAGGCGACCGATCCGATCGGGCGCGAAATCGAGGCGCGTTACGCGTGGATCGAGGCGAAAAAGGTCGCGGTCATCGAGATGAGCGAGGCGTCGGGAATGTGGCGATTGCAACCCGACGAGCGGGCTCCGCTGCGCGCGACGACGTTCGGCACGGGACAGCTCATCCGCGCCGCGACGGAGCGCGGGGCGCAAAAAATCTTCGTCGGACTCGGTGGCAGCGCGACCACCGACGGCGGGATCGGGATGGCCGAGGCGCTCGGCTACGAGTTCCTCACGAGCGACGGCGAACCGCTCGCCGCGATCCCGTCGAACCTCCTCTCGCTCACGCGCATCGTCGTCGAAAACGCGCTCGAACTGCCCGAGATCATCGCCGCGTCCGACGTGCAAAATCCGTTGCTCGGCGAGCGCGGAACGGCACGAGTTTTCAGCGCGCAGAAAGGCGCCGACGCGAAGACGATCGAGACGCTCGAGCTGTGCATGGAGAATCTCGCGGACGTGGTGAAGCAAGACCTCGAAATTGATTTTCGCAGTCATCCCGGAGCGGGCGCGGCTGGCGGAATCGGGTTCGGTTTGCTCACCTTTTGCGGCGCGAAAATCGAGTCGGGATTCGACGTCGTCGCCGACGCGATCGGGCTGCGCGAGCGCATCGCCGCGAGCGATCTCGTCGTCACCGGCGAAGGGCGCATTGATCGTCAAACCTTGGAGGGCAAAGGCCCGGCGGGCGTCGCGGCTCTCGCGCGTGAGCTCGGAAAACCGGTGCTCGCCCTCGCCGGGTCGGTCGCGGACGACCCCGCCGTGCGCGCGGTTTTCAACGCGGAATGCGCGATCGTGGACGAGCCGGTGTTGCTCGGCGAAGCGATGCGGCGCGGCGCGGAATTTCTCGAGCGCGCGGCCCGGCGCGCGGCGAGGCTGATTCAACTCGGACGTCGAATTTAGGAAGTTAAATTTAGGATTTAGGAAGTGACCTCGTGACCTCGAATCCCCGACTTCCTAAATCCTAAATCCCACTTCCTAAATATTATGGCTTCCCGAATCGCACTTCTTTTCGCCGGACAAGGCGCGCAACAAGTCGGCATGGGCAAGGATCTCGCAGCCGCATTTCCCGCGGCCGCGGAGGTCTTTTCCAAGGCCGATGAAATCCTCGGATTTTCGCTGAGCCGGATCGCCTTCGAGGGTCCGGTCGAAGAACTCACCGAGACTAAAAATTGTCAGCCCGCGCTCTTCGTCCACGGCCTCGCGTGCCTCGCGGCGCTGCGGCAGGAAATCGGCGATTTCCCGATTCACGCGGCGGCGGGGTTGTCGCTCGGCGAGTTCACGGCGCACGCGGCGGCGGGGACGTTTTTGTTCGAGACAGCGCTGCAGCTCGTCGCGCGGCGCGGGCGGTTCATGCAGGAGGCTTGCGAGCAAACCAACGGGGCGATGGCCGCGATGATCGGCGGTGATGAGGACGATGTCCGCCGGCTCGCGGCGGAAACCGATGTCGATGTGGCGAACCTCAACAGCCCCGGACAGATCGTCATTTCCGGGGAGGCGTCGAAGGTTTCCATGGCCGTCGGGCTCGCGAAGGAACACGGCATTCGCATGGCGAAAATCCTCAACGTCGCCGGAGCGTATCACTCGCGGCTGATGGATTCCGCATACCTGAAGCTCGGCGAAGAGCTGCAGCGCACGACGATTCACACGCCTGCATTTCCCGTCATCTGCAACGTCGATGCGCGCCCCGTCCGGGAGCCCGATGCCATCCGCGCGTCGCTGCAGGATCAGGTCACCGGCACGGTGCGCTGGACCGAGTCGATCGAGTATCTGCTCGACGAGGAAAAGTGTGAGCTCTTCATCGAGCTCGGCCCCGGCGGCGTCATCGCCGGCCTGCTGAACCGCACGCGCAAAGGAACGCCGTGCATTTCCATCAGCGACCGCGCCAGCCTCGAAGCCGCGCTGCCGCTGCTGCGCGGCTGACGTTTGCGCCGACGGCGCGCCGGGAACCACACGAATTTCCACCGACCCGTCGGGGCGGTTTCGCGTTGATCCGGGGTCCGGTGGCTTACGCCACCGGCTACCTTCCGAAGGCCCTCCGGGCCAATTGATTCGGAAAGTATCTTCGCGTTCTTGCTCCAACTCGGCGCGAGCCGTCAGATGGTCGTATTTCGCAGCAGGACGCTGATGTCGTCGCTGCCCGGATTGGCTGCGACGATGTCGATTCCGCCGTCGTTGTTGAAGTCGGCGATCGCGATGGCCATGGACCTGCGCAGCGGCCGGTTGCCGAGGTCGAACTCGAACGCCCGCGTGAAGTGACCCACGCTGTCGCCCAGCATGACGCTCACCTGAGCGCCAATCCGGTTCGAGAGCGCGAGATCAGCGTTGCCGTCGCCGTTGAAGTCCGCCGCCACGATGCCCGTGGTGGCGTGGAGGCCGGGGAAGCTATTGCGAATGTGCGGCCGGAACTGTGCCCCGGGCACCGCGCCATTGCCGAGCAGCACGCTGACGAAGCGGCTCACCGAATGGCTGACCGCCACGTCGAGAGTGCCGTCGTTGTTGAAGTCGGCAACGGCCAGGCCGGTCGGTTGGGCGCCTACTTTGAAATGCACCGGCGCGGCGGGGTTGGCGGTGCCATTGCCTGCGTAGAGGTCCACTCGCAATCTGGAGCTGTCTGCAACCAGGATGTCGGGCATCCCGTTGGCGTTGAAGTCGGAAATCACGATATCGACGGGGGACGGGCCGCCGCTCCTGAAGGTCCTCACGGTGCCGAAGCCGCCGGTCCCATTTCCGAGCAGCACGGTGATCAGCCCGATCGGGGTGCCGTTGGCGGTGACAAACTTGCCCGTCACCGCGAGGTCCGCGTTGCCATCGCCATTGAGATCGCCGACCGCGATCGAGTTCGGTCTGGGGGTGACTCTAATTGACGTCGCCGCGCCGAAGCCGCCAAGGCCGTTGCCGATGAGAATGCCGACGTTCCCGGTCGAGCGATTCGTGACGGCGATGTCGGGTTTCAAATCGCCGTTGAAGTCACCAAGCACGAGGTCGGTCGGATGGATGCCGCCGCTGCTGAAGTTCACCAGCGGAAGGAAGTTTCCGTTTCCGAGCCCGAGGAAGACGCTGACGGTATTGCTGTTCGAGTTGGCCGTGACGATGTCGGCAAAGCCATCGCCGTTGACGTCGCCGGTGACGACACTCGCTGGCGCTCCGATGGTTCTCCCCTGCGGCGTGATGAACGTGTCGGCATCGGACGCGGTGAGGAACGCATTGCTGTTGCCGCCCGGGTTTCCAAACCCGCCGCCGTTCGCGGCATTGCTGACCGAGATGGTCTCGACTTCGTCGAAGGCGACGTCGGCGAGGCCCAAGGTCTTGATCGTGCCAGTGTTGTAGTCAACGTGGGTGATCGCGACGGACTGGCCGCGACCGTCGAAGAAGAGCTTGTCGCCGGGCGGGAAGAATGCATGCGGGCCACCGTTGATCGAGCGTGGAACCGGGAGCGCGTCGGCGCGGATGATGTCGTTGAACGAGGAGCCGATGAAGTTTTCCATCACGTCGCCGAGGCGGAGAATCGCGCCGGTGCTGCTGACGAGCTGATCCTGCCCGACCAAGTCGATGTCCACGATGACCGCGGCGGTGGAAGTCGAGTAATCGATCGTGTCCGAGCCGCTGCGGCCGGTGATCGCGACGGTGCCAGTGAAGGCGCCGACGGTGAATTTATTCGCGCCCGGCCCACCGGTGAGATGCACCTCTTCGATGCTCGTGAGCGTGTCCGTGCCGAGTCCGGTGAGGCTCGTGTTGCTGAGGACGAAGTTCACATCGCCCGAGGCGTTCAACCGGTCGTATCCTGCGCCGCCGTCGATGGTGTCGTTGCCGGCACCGCCTTCGAGAAGATCGTCCCCCGCGCCGCCGAGCAGCGTCGCGTCTGCGGAGAGCGAGTCATCGCCGACACCGCCATCCAGGGTGATCGCCGTGACGTTCTCAACCCCGACCGCAGCCTTGATGTTGTCGTTGCCGTCATTGCCGTTGAAGCGATAGGTGTCGGCCAGTTCGACGTTCGTCTGGTTCACGTTGTAACGGAGGCCCGTCGTGAGGACCGCACCCGCCGCGGGCGAGGTAATCGAGATCACGTCGGCGCCCGTCGTCCCGTTGATGATCACCGCATCTACCGCTCCATCCGCCGTGCCGTGATTGATCGTCACCGAGGCCACTTCGGTCGTGAAGAGGTCGTTCACCGTGATCGTGTCCGCTCCCCCGAGGGCATTGATGATGACGGTTTCGACGCCGTGGTAATCCACCAACGCCCCGCCGAGCGTGATGTTGAAATGCGTCGGCGCGCCGCCCGCTGCCGAGAGGGTGATCGCGTTAGCATTTCCGTCGCCGTGGTATTCCGCGATGTCCGCGCTATCGCCGCCGCCGTTGATGATGTCGTTGCCGTCACCGGGATCCCAGACGAATCGATCGAACCCAGCCCCGCCAAAGTAGAAGTCATTGCCAGGATCGTTGGCCGCTGTGTCGCCCGCCACGGGATCACCGAAGCGGTCATTGCCGTCCCCGCCGTAAATCGTGTCCGCGAGGGTGCCGCCGATCAGGACGTCATTGCCGGTGCCGCCGTCAATCACCAGCGCAGCCGTCGAACCCGTCCCGACGACGGTATCATCGTCTGCTCCCGCATCGACCGTCGCTGCGATCGGCGTGTTCAGCGTGATCGTGTCATTGCCGTCCAAGCCGAAGACGCGCAGCCCTTCCACGTTGCTCACGGCATTCGTGCCAGTCACGGCATTCACTGTGACCACGAGCGCTCCCAGCGGGCCAGTCACGGTGAGGGTGTCCGCGGCCAGCGTGCCGAGAAGTTGGATGATGTCGAACCCGGTGCCGCCATCGATCGTGTTCGTTCCACCCGCGCCGTAGAGAATGTCGTCGCCGGCTTCGCCGTTGAGCGTGTCGTTCCCCGCGCCGCCGATCAGTGTGTCGTTACCATCACCACCGAGGAGGATGGCATCCCCCAAACCGGCGGAAGTGAGCTCGTCGTTGCCAGCGCCGCCGTTCAGCGTCACGCCGATAGCGGTGATCCCGTTGGCCTTGAGGACGTCATCGCCCTCGTTGCCGTTGATCGTGAGCCCGTCCGTGGAGACCGCCGAGCTGATCTGCACTTCGGCCGCGAGCCCGGCCACTTTTACCACGCCGCCCGCGAGAGTCGCGCTGATGTGGTCTCCGAGCCCGGTGCCGTTGACCGTCACAAGGTCCACGGCGCCATCCCCGGTGCCAACGTCCACCCGCACCGAGCGCAGGTCGGTCATGGTCAGGTCGTTGATCGTGATCGAGTCCGCACCCACACCGGAATTGATGTTCATCTGCTCGGCGCCCGCGATGTCGAGCGTGAAGGGCACGAGGTTCGTCCGCGCAAAGCTCACCCGCGCTCCGCTGGCACCGACCACGAAGGTGTCGCCCGCAGTCGTCGAACCGTTGACGACGACGACATCGGTCCCTTCGCCGCCTTCCATGATGTCGTTGTTGTCGCCGTTGTTCCAGATGAGCGTGTCGGAGCCCGCGCCGCCGAGCATCACGTCGTTGCCCTTGCCGCCGGTGAGCGTGTCATTGCCGTCGCCTCCTTCGAGCCGATCCACACCATCGCCGCCGGTGAGAATATCGTCGCCCTCGCCGCCGCGCAGAATCACCCCCGTCGTCGAGCCTGCCGCCGTCAGCGTGTCGTTGCCGCGTCCGGCGTCGATGTCCAGCGTGCGCGTGCCAGCATTGACGGTGATCGAGTCGTTGCCGTCACCGAGCGCGAAGTGGATGACGTCGATGTTGGTGACGTTCTGGAGGTTGTAGAGAGCGCCGTTCACCGCGTCGGCGACGGTGACCAGTTCGTTCCCCGCCGTGCCGGCTTTCGTAAAGTCCGCTACGACAACGTCGTTGCCACTGGTGAGCGGCGTGGTGCCGTCCGTGCCGCGCAGCGTGAGTGTGTCGGTGTCGCCGGCGGCACCGTTGTTGCCGTTGATGATGATGTTCGTGTTCAGCACGTAGTTCACCACGGCGATCGGCGTATTCGTGGCGGCGTTGTTGCTGAACACCTGCCCGCCTTCCGGAGCCGACGGGTTGATGACGATGTTCTCCGAAACGCCGGAGACGGCGTTGAAGATGAGCAGGTCGGGATTCGGCGTGCCACCGTCACTGCCCGGGTCGCCTTCATTGAAATATGTCTCGATGCCCCAGCCGCGCGGCGTGTTGTCGGCATACGCAGTGATGTCGAGCACATCGACGCCGGTCCCGACCGTCTGCGGAATGGCGTTGCCCTTCGTGTCGAAGCCGGTGGAATTGCCGCCGCTCACATTGATCCGTGTCGCGTTATTGAAGAAGATTGGCGCGCTCAGGTCCGCGGCACCGGTCGCCGGATTCCAATTGCCGCCAATCTGGAGGGAGAATTCGTTGTTCCCGTCGCCGTCGCCATCGATGTCCCGCCCGCGAACCTTGAAGTAATCGTTCTGGGTGACGTTGGGATCGTTGTTGTCGCCGATGATGTTCACGATGCCGTTGGGCGCGGCGTCGAGAGTCAGACGCTCGATCGAGCTGTTTCGGATGCCAAACACGCCGCTCGTGGTCGATGTCACCGTCACGTTCGGCGGGGCGGACGCATCGCTGAAGACATTGAGAGCGCCGCTTGGCGACAGGATCGTCAATTGATCGCCTTCCCGGATTCCCGTCGGGTCTCCGGCTGGAGAGAAGGTGAGGCCCGGTAGGTTGCCGTTGATCTGGATGTTAAAATTATTCGAGATCGTGGCCGTAATGTCGTCCGCGATGTGGCTGGCCTGCACGCCGGCTTCATCGCCGCCGTTCACGACCAGCGCTGGTCTTTCGGTCGAAACGTGCGCGACGCCTTGGACGAAGCTGGCGGTGGCCAAATGGACCGTCGTGAGCGCGCCGAAAATGTTGTTGGTCGTCGTCACTTGGGCGTCGGTGACGTTGATGGTGTCGTAGGCCAGACCCGCGCCGAAGCCGGGGATGAGCACACCCGCGCCGAAGCCGAAAACATTCGTCGGATTGCCGACATCCGTGAGGCTGTCCTCGCTCGCGGCATAGACCACCGCGCGATCGCCACCGGCGGCAGGAATCCCATTGCCGTCGAGTGTGATCCCGAAGCCGGCCGAGAGGCCGCGCAGCAGCAAATCAGTGCTCGTTCCGCCGCCCGCGAGGCCAGGCCGCGAGTTCGCGACCGTGACCGGGGGCGTCTCCAGGTACGGCGAACCGTTGCGGAAAACGAACGCCGAAGTGTTGTTGGCCAGCAGGCCGACCGTGAGGACGTCGTTGCTTGGATTCGTCCCTCCGATCACGCCATTGTCCGTGCCGCCGAAGATCCTCACCAGGTCGTTGTTCACTCCGCCTTCCCCGAGGTCGTCGTTGAAGATATACGTCTCCATCGTTCGCACCGTCACGACGCCGTTCGGAACATTGGGACCGAACAATCCGCTGTTCGGAAATGCAGGGTTCGTCGCGACATTTAAATCGCCCTGCGAGTTCAGGAAGAGGTAATCGATCCTCCGTCCGACATTGCCCGAGTCGTTGATCGTCAACCGGTCGCGATTGACGGTGTCGGACGCGTTGTTGCCCTGAATCTGCAGGCTCGCGATCGGGAAAGCCGCGCCGGTGCCGATACTGTTGCCGACTCCCGGGATGTTCAGGATGAACTGGTCGTTGCCGTCGAAGCCTTGGAAGATGTTATTGGCGCTGAGGGTCGTGCCTTTGATCGTCACGGTGTCGTTGCCCTCACGCGCATCCAAGGTCGTCGTGTTCGTCGCCGTCGTGTCGTTGACGTTGATGATGTCGTTGCCGGTCGAGGCCCGGACATTGAGGAACTCGAGGCGGCTGGCCACCGGGAGCCCGCCGTAGAAAGCGCCCGCCGGGCTGGCGGCCAGGTCGCCGTGAATGTACTCGATCGTGGCCGGTGCGAAATTGGTCAGTCGCGTGGTGGATCCTTGAAAACCGAACACGCCTGTGCCGAAATTGGCGAAGTTGGTGGTGACGACCCCGACATTGGTGATGTCGGCGGTCCCAGCGAGGGCGGCGTTGCCCGAGGCGTCCACGTTCACTGTGTCGGCGGTGCCCAGCGAGCCACTGCTATCGTCGGCCAGGATAATCACCGCTCCCTGGATGTTCTTCAGGTCGCCAGTGAACAGGGGCAGCGGGGCGAAATTCCCGCTCGTGTTGCCGACGGTAATCGTATCGAGGCCACCGTCGCTGGCGACGATGGTGCGCGTCCCGGCATTGGTGGACAGGACGTCGATGGAATCGTTTTGTGACGTGCTCTGGACGTACAGCGTTCCGATCTGGCTGTAAGTGATGGCCGCCGGCGCGTAATTCGTGATGCTGGTGCTGGTGATCGTCAGCCCGCCGTCGGGCCCGGCGGAATCGCGGTCGGAGAGCGCAATGGTGTCGGCGGCCCCGCCCCCGCCGATGATGTTGATGGGGCCGTTCACAGCGTCCAGGTTGAACGTGCCGACACCGAGGTAGCCGATGTTCTGGAAGAGGTCGGTGCCGCCGTTGCCGTTAAGGGTGAGCAGGCCGCCACCGACCAGCGCCGCCGTCGCACGAATATCGAACCGGTCCGTGGCGTTATCATCGACCGGTTGTCCGAGCACACCCGTAGCGATGTGGCCGTCGAGCTCAAAGGTGGCCAATCCCGCCGCCGCGAGCGTGTAGTTGATGGTGAAGGTGTCAGCGCCGCTGTTGCCCATGACTCGCACGTTCGTCTTGTTCGCGAAATTGACCGACTCGAACGTCGGCGCAGCGCCCCCGTTGACCTGCAAAGTTTGGAACCCGCTGGCGATCGGCCCGTTGACGACGTTCACGGTGTCCGCCCCGATCGGGAGGATGAGGTCATAACTGTCGGCCACCACCGTATCTGTCACCGGCTCCAGTCCGGTGAAAGTGAGCGTCTGCGTCACTCCGCCGCCGCTCGTGACGATCCTGCCGTTATTGGCCGAACTCGGTGTGTAAGTCTCCGTGAAATTCGCACCGCCTCCGCCTTGCAGAATGAGCGTGTCGCCCGGCGTGCTCGCCTGCGTCTGGCCGTTGTAGAAGACCCCGGCGACTGGCCCGAAGAGCGATGCCGCCGGGTTGGTGATCGTGAAGGTGTCGTTGCCCGCGCCCGCGTCGAACGTGAACGCCGTGATTCCGGCGAAATTCACCGCAGCGCCGCCATTCAGCGAATAACTGCCCGAGTTCGCGCCGGTCGCGGTCACCACGAGCGTGTCGGTTCCCGCAGTGCCGGCGACGACGATCGCGCTCGTCACGACCGCGATGCCACTGATCGGCGCGACCGAGCCGTTTCCGATCGTCGAGACCAATGTAGCCGCGCCGGTGCCGAGATTGATCGTAAAGAGCTGCGTATTCGTTCCGGTCCGCAGCGCCGCAAAGGCGGTGCCGGTCCCGGCCTCGATGTCGAAACCGGCATTGCGGTCAGTGAACGCCACTCCGAGCGATCCGATCGTCGTGACCGCACCCAAGTTCGGGGAAGGAGTCCCATCCACACCACCCTGCCGGACGAGAGTCTTATTCGTGAAATCGATGCCGAAGAGCGTGGTGAACTCCGACCCGCCGCCGGTGCGATCGTAACCCGACCCCACGATATCGGCCGTGCTCGGATTGATGGCGGTATCCACCGCCACCAGCGTGCCATCGTTCGGATTCACGCGCGCATTCAAGTCCACGTCGTTCACGACGCGGATGCGATCCACTGTCGGATTGAAGTCGAAGCCGTAATTCGCGCCGTCCGTCAGGTTCGAAAGGAAAGGCGCTGCCCCGACCTGCGTCGCGACGCCGGTCGTTGGATTGATGATGTAAACGCGCCCCTCGCTGTTGCCAGCCCCCGCCGGATCGTTGATGCCGAGCCCGAAAAGCTGGCCCGTCGCCGGCCGGAACTCGATCGCCACGAGCTTCTCCGCTACGCCGAACAAGCCGGTAACCGTGACGATATTGTCGATCGTCCCGGGTGTCGCGGAGTCGAACGAGACAATGGAGTTCGTCGTCGAAAGAACCCCGAGGATTTTCGCCGGCGCGATGCGCGCCTCGAGCGGCTCGATACCATGGCGGGCTCTCTCCCCGGCTGGCACCGCGAGTGGCTTCCGAGCGCGCGTCGGGTTGCGGTTGATGAAGGAATTCTTGATGGCGTTGCGAAGGTTCATGGGGTTGGGGTATTCTGTTGGTAGTGAAGCTGCTGCACGCTCCCGCATCCTGCGGTTGTTAGGGCAACTTCGGTTGTTGCGGTGTGTCCACTTTCTCGCCTCGAGCCCGATCCATCCGGCGCTCACGGCGGACGAGAGATTTCCAAAGCCGGCCGTGCGGCGTCAACACCTAATCGGGAAGTATTTATACCTAAGTAAAAGCCCCAATAGCCCTGCGAAGGCCTCGACGCTTCGGCAGGCGCGGACGCGGTGCCATCGGCCAAGCCTTCCAGGCATCCGAGCCGCATGAATCCTAGGTTCGCGAGCCGTGAGTCGGTTATTTCTGCAGATTCACGTCGATGCCGAAGAGCTTCCACTTCGGCAGCTCGTAGATGAATTTCAGCGAGAAAAAAACGCGGTAGGGGCTGGTGGCGAAGTGCCCGGTGGCGACGAGCAGACCCTCGGTGTTGAGGTAGGGCGGCTGGTCGTAAATCGGCGGCAATTCGCGGATGCCTTCGAGCGTCACCTTCTTGTCGATGAACGGCTGAAACGTGCGGGTGAGCGCGCCGACGGTGAGCTGGCTTTGCCAGGCGTGGGAGGTCTGCTTGTAAAAATCCTCGAAGGTGCTGCGATGCACCGCGTCATCGAAAGCGAGGAGCGTTTCGCGCGTCATTTGGCGGATGATTTTCTCGTCGGGGACGGGTCGATCGACGGGTGCGGTGAAGCCGATCCCCCTCCCCACCGTGCCGAAAATATTCGCGGCGATTCCTGTCTCGAGGTCGCGCGGTTTCTTGATCGAGAAGATGCGCCACGCGCCGGACTCGTCGGTGAGGCTCAACACCAGCGGCATTTTTGCGCCGGATTTCGTGGTCACTTCGCCGCGGAGTTTGGCGGCGCGGTCGATGATTTGCGGCGTTTCCCACGTCGCCGAAACGAACTCGGTCAGCCCCATTTCTTTCGCGGTTTGCGCGAAGAGTTTTTCGTTTTGCTGCGCCTTGAATGCGAACGCCGCGCTCTCATACGCCTGCGCCACCTGTCCGCTGCCAACTTGCTGGAAGAAGGCGTTCGCTGCCTCGACGGGGTCCGCTTTTCGATCGCACGACGCGAACAAGAGCGCGGCGGCGAGCAACAGAAACAGCGGAAAACGGCGCGGGAAATTCATGCGCGGACGGGGCAGGAGCGAACAGGGCGAATGCCGAGTTTTCCCGAGGGACCGCGGAGTTTAGAATGAGCCACGGACAGCCACGGACTGACACGGACAGGGAGGAAGGGGAAAACGTCGAACGTCGAACGTCGAACGTCGAACGTCGAAGGCAGAAAGGACGCAGGCGAAGACGCTCGTTTTCTCCGTTTCCGGTCCTTCGACGTTCGACGTTCGACGTTCGACGTTCGACGTTTTCCGCCCCCGTCCGTGTCTGTCCGTGGCTGTCCGTGGTTCATCCCTCGCGTCATCAGGATAAGAAATTTCGCCACTGCCTCACCGGCTCAGCTCCAGCATTCGCCGAATCGGCAACTCGGCGCGCGCGCGGATCGGCTCGGGGATGATGATCTCGGGCGTGAGATTCAGCAGCGCGTCGTGGAGTTTTTCCAGCGTGTTCATCTTCATGAAACGGCAATCGGCGCACGCGCAATGATCCGTCGGGCCGGGGATGAAAACCTTGTCCGGCATCTCGCGCCGCAGGCGGTGCAACATCCCGGATTCGGTCACGATCACGAACGACTTCGACGGCGAGTTTTTGCAGTAAGTGATCATCTTTTCCGTCGAGCAAACCTCGTCCGCGAGGATGCGCACGGCGTACGTGCATTCCGGGTGCGCGACGATCGGCGAGTCCGGCCACTCCGCGCGCGCGCGCTCGATCGAGTCGCGCGTGAACTCGACGTGGACGTAACACGCGCCCTTCCACAGCTCCATTTTGCGCCCGGTCTGCTCCATCACCCACGCGCCGAGATTCTGGTCCGGCACGAAGAGAATATTCCGATCGGCCGGCGCGGCGTTGACGATCTTCACCGCGTTGCCGCTGGTCACGATCACGTCGCTCAGCGCCTTCACGCCGGAGGAGCAGTTGATGTAGGCGATGACGTAATAATTCTTCGCCGCGTGCTCGCGGAGGAAGGCGTCGAGCTTCTCCGCCGGGCACGATTCCGAAAGCGAGCAGCCGGCATCGAGATCGGGTAAAATCACACGCTTCGTCGGGTTCACGATCTTCGCCGTCTCGGCCATGAAATGGACGCCGCAAAAGGCGATCACGTCCGCATCGGTCTGCGCCGCCTGGTAGCTCAAGCCGAGCGAGTCGCCGACGAAATCGGCGAGCTCCTGAATTTCCTGCACCTGATAATTGTGCGCGAGGATCACGGCATTCCGCTCGCGCTTGAGCTCGAGAATTTCCGCGACTAAATCGACACCGAGAGTGGGCATAGCAATGACGTACGCGCGCGGTGGGAGCGGGTCAATTCGCTCGCTCACTTTCAGAAAGTCACCGTGGTGCGCAGGCCGATGACCAGCGCAGCGCGGTGGACGCCGCTGGGGTGGAAGATCCATTGCGCGTCGGGCTGGAGCGTCCACCACGGGGTCATCGCGTATTGGTAGGTGAGCTCGATGCTGGCTTCATCGGAAGGAGCCGGGTCGTGGGCGGAATGATGGGCGGCGCGGACTTCGGGGCTGAGGCCGAGCCAGGCGAAACCGAGGCCGAGGGTGTCGGCAGCATCGCGCTGGAGGAGGCCGCGATAGACGAGGCCGGCCTCCGCAGAGCGGCTGATGAAATTGCGCCCAGGCGGGGCGAAGGCAACGCGGGCAAAGGCGCCGAGGCCATCGTGCGCGGTGCCGGGTTCGCGCCAGAGCTCGTGCTCGGCGATGGCGTAAATGGCGTAATTTCCGCGGACGCTGCGGGCCTTCGTGTGGCTCGAAAGCGGAGCGATGTCCGCGAGGGTCAGGTCGTGGATGTCACCGAAAGTGTCGGTGTGGTAGGTCGCGCCGAGTTTAAAGATGCCGGAAAGCGGGGCCGGGCCGTCTTTGGTCTCGGAGTCGCCGTGCCGCCAGGCGAGTTCGGCGAACAGGATCGCGCCTTCGTCGCGGCGGAGGGCGAAGCGGATGCCGTGGCGGTTGAATTCATTCGACGGCGCGGCTCCGGGCGTCGGGTCGGAGAGGACGCCGGGCGCGGGGTTGCCGTCGTAGGCGCCGAGTTGCAGGCTCCAGCCGGGGGCTGGGATGAGGCGCAGCCGGAGTCCGAGCGCGCTGTAGGGATAGGAGGAAAGAGGAAAATTTGCGCTCAGGACATTCGCGGTGCCGAAGCTGGAATTGATGAACGGCGCGGCGGTGCCGATGTTGAAAAACTCGGCGTCGGAGGCGAGAAACCCGACGCGGAGGGCGAAGCGCCCGTCGAACGCGAGCTGCTCGAGCCAGGCTTCGTAGAGGCGAAAGGAGTCGTATGCATCGATGTTGCTCACGACCGCGAAGTCGCCGGTGTATCTCCCCGAAAGGCTGGGGCCGTGCGGGTGAAGGGCCGCGGCGTGGAGCGTGGCGCCGTGCCATGTGACGAGCTTTTCCAAGTCGGCCTCCGCGGTGAATTGGACGAGGCCGTTGAAGGTCGCGCCGGTCGCGAGCCCGCCGCGCACATTGCCGAGCACTTCGGCGGTGTAGCTGCCGGTGAAGGTGAGGCCGTGGTCCGCGAGCCACGGTCGCGCGCCGAAGTTTTTGTCGGTGAGCGAGAAAGGCCCGGGCGCGGACGGCGGCTCGCCGGCGAGCAGCGCGGCGGCGCAGCTCGCGAGCAGGACGAGGGAGAAAAATCGAGCGTTCACGGGGCGATTTTGTGGCAGAGCGGGCCGTCGCTGCCGAGCCCGAACGCCGCACGGCGGGCGTCGATCTTCCACGATGACGAAGGTTTGTCCTCCGGCCTGTTTTCGAGTGCGCTGCCCGCCATGTTCGAACAGCGCCGCGAAAAGATTCTCCCGTTTTCCCTCTTCCTCCGCCGCCTGGCGGTCTGCCTCGGAATCGCCGGCGGGATGGTCGCGTTCGGCGTCGGGGTCGGCGTGCTCGGATACCACTTTTTCGCCGGATTCGCGTGGGTCGATTCGCTGCTGAACGCGTGCATGATTCTCACCGGCATGGGACCGGTCGGCACGCTCCCCACCGACGGCGCAAAGATTTTCGCGTCGGCCTACGCGCTGTTCAGCGGGCTCGTTTTCATCTCCGTCATGGCGGTCATGATCTCGCCGGTGATGCACCGTCTTCTGCACAAATTCCACATCGCCGAGGAGGACTTCGACGAAAGCGACGGTGGGAAAAAGCAGTGACCTAATATGTCTCCGCCGCGGGACGTGGAGCGTTTTTC
Source organism: Spartobacteria bacterium (assembly GCA_043777315.1). GTDB lineage: Bacteria > Verrucomicrobiota > Verrucomicrobiia > Chthoniobacterales > Chthoniobacteraceae > CAIURC01. The sequence continues at coordinate 20,330 of JAYVPW010000091.1, forward strand.
TTCACAGCAAATTCATCTGATTCCGCTCGTCGGCCGTCCGCCCCGACAGCTCCTCCGCGGTGGGCAGCGCGATCGTCACGCCGAAGCGCTCGGCGATCCGCTGGCACGTGTGCGGCGAGAAGCCTTCGAAATGGTTGTTCGTATAAATCATCACGCGCGCGACCTCCGCCAAATGCTCCTGCACCCGCGCCGTCCACGAGTCGAGCGACGCGTCGCGCGGCCAAAGCAGGCCCTTGTATTTGTGCATCCGGCTGCCGTCGCCACCGTATTTCGTCGTCAGATCGCCGAGCAGCCGGACGTAGAGAAAATCAGTCGTCCGCGGGAAATAATCGAACGCCCCCTCGACCGCGTGCGCCAGCGGCGTGACATCGTTCCAGACCCAGCAGACGCGATGCTCCTCGAGCAGATGCGCGATCCGCGGCAGGTGCCAGCCCGCGTCCCGGAACTCGATCGCGAACCGGAAATCCGCCGGTAGATTCCGCACGAAATCCCGCAGCGCCTGCTCGTCATTTTTCAGCGTGAAATAAGGCGGCAACTGGACCAGCACACACGCCAGCTTCGCCCGCAGCGGCGCGACGCTCGCGAGAAATCCCGCGAGCAAATCCTCGCAATCCCGCAGCTTCCGATCGTGCGTGATCTCGCGCGCCATCTTCGCGGAAAAGACGAACGTCTCCGGCGTCGCATCGAGCCAATGCCCCGCCGTGGACGACTTCGGCGGCGCATAAAAAGTCGAATCGACCTCCACCGCATCGAGAAATCGCGCATAAAAAGCCAGCCGCTCCGCCGCCGGCAAATGCTCGGGATAAAACACCCCATGCCAATCCTCGAAACTCCACGCGCACGTGCCGAAATGCACCTTGCGCGGGGCGTCGGTGGTGTGGGGGGAAGTGTTCACGGTGAGTGATGAGCGGAGCAGCAAACGTCGAACGTCGAACGTCGAACGTCGAACGTCGAAGTCAGGAAATCAGCGCGCGCGCCATCTCCCTCAGTTCCGCACTTCGACGTTCGACGTTCGACGTTCGACGTTCGACGTTCGCCTATTTTCCCCCTCGGTTTCCTCCCCGCCCCGCACACCTTGACGCTCCCCCACCCCGTCGCTACCGTCCGCGCTCTCATGAGAAAACTCGCCCTTTTCACCGCCCTGTCCGCACTCGTTTTGGGGCTGCCCGCGGGGGGATTTGGCGCGATCGTTTACCGCTCGAACGAGGGCTGGAGCGTGGAAGGCGACGCCGGCAGCAAGATCGAAAACAGCGCCGCGGAACAGATGAAAAAGGGCGAGGAACTCGAAGCGGCGGGCGACACGGGCGGCGCGCTTTCGGCCTACCGCGGCCTCGTCAAACGCTACGGACTTTCCGTGCTCGCCCCGAAAGCGCAGCGCAAAATCGGCGTCCTGCTCGAGCGCGCGGGCAAGTACGACGACGCGTTCACCGCCGACGACACCTACCTCGCCAAGTATCCGAAAGGCGACGATTTCGAGCCCGTCGTCGAGTCGATGTTCAAGATCGCGAAGCTCTTTCTGGACGGGCAAAAGAAGAAGCTGTTCGGCGTGCCGGTCGCGTCTTCCATGACCCGCGCGCAGGAGATGTTCGAGGCGATCGTGAAGAAAGCGCCGTTCAGCAAATGGGCGCCGATCGCGCAATTCAACGCCGGCCAGACGCTCGAAAAACAGGGCAAACTGCCGGAGGCGATCGCCGCGTATCAGGCTGTCGTCACGCGCTACCCGACCGACGCCATCGCCGACGACGCGCTCTATCAGGTCGGCTACGTGCGGCTGAAAGAATATCGCGAAGGTTCATACGACAGCGCCTCCGCGGCGAAAGCGCGCGAGTCGTTCGAGGACTTCATCGCCCGCTATCCCGACAGCGAAAAGATCCCGCAGGCGCGCGAAAACATGAAGACGCTCCAGACCGGGTCGGCGCAGGGCACGCTGGATGTCGCGAAATTTTACGACAAGACCGGCAACCACAAAGCCGCCGTCATCTATTACAACGACGTGATCAAATCGCAGCCCGACACGGCCGAGAGCACGTTCGCGAAAAACCGGATCGCCGTGTTGAAAGAGAAGTTCGGCGAGGAGGCCTTGCGCGCCGGACCCGAGCGCGCGGAGACCGGCGCGCGCGCCGAAAGCCGGCGCAAACTCCAGGCAAAAGTGAACACCGTCTCGCGCCCCGATTACGCCGGCCCGCCCGTCGCCGTCGCGCCGATTCCCGACGAAATCGCCCCTTCCAAAATCCCGCGCCTCCGCACCTCGCCGCAGAACCTCGGCCCCGTCCCTCCGTCGGTCGAACCGCCGCTGCCGGAAGCGCTCCCCGCCGACAGAACGCTGCCCAAACCGCCCCGCTAAATGCGCTTCCTTCGCCTCTCCGCCGTCGCCGCGATGCTCTTCAGCCTCGTCGGCTGCGCCGGTTATCAGCTCGGCCCGATCAAGCCAAAACCGTACAAAGACATCACGTCCATCGCGGTCCCGACCTTCAAAAACGACACCCTCGAGCCGCGCATCGAAGTGCTCCTCGCCAACTCCGTCATCAAGCAAATCCAGCAGGACGGCACGTATCGCGTGACCGACGAAAAGCACGCCGACGCCGTGCTCGAATGCACCCTCGACTCCATCGTGCGCCGCTCCTCCCGCAGCGTCCGCGGCAACATCCTCCAGACTCGCGAATACACCCTGACCCTGCGCGTGATCTACACGATGAGGAACCGCCTCACCGGCGCGCAGATCGACCGGCGCACCGTCAGCGGCAGCACGAATTTCTTCGTCAACGGCACCAGCATCCTCGCCTCCGACGTGAACCAGGACGAACGCCAGGCCATCCCCCTCGCCGCCGAAGACATGGCCGTCCACCTCACCAGCCTCATCAGCGAAGGCTGGTGACCTGCGATGGTTGAACGGCCGGACGTTCCGCAGAAAGGCGCCGTGCTCTTCCTCATCGCCACCCCGATCGGCAATCTCGGCGACATCACGCTGCGGGCGCTCGAGACGCTCAAAGCCGTCGATGTCATCGCCGCGGAAGACACGCGCCATTCGGGAAATTTGCTGCGGCATTTTGAAATCCGGAAGCCCATCGTCAGCTACCACGCGCACAACGAAGCGCGCCGCACCGAGGAGTTGCTCGCGCGTTTGGTCGCGGGAGAAAAGGTCGCGCTGATCACCGACGCCGGCATGCCCGGCATCTCCGACCCCGGCCACCGGCTGCTCCGCGCGTGCCTCGAAAAAGGCGTCCCCTACACGGTCCTCCCCGGCCCCTCCGCCGTCCTCACCGCCCTCATCGGCTCGGGCTTTCCAGCCGAACAATTTTATTTCGGCGGCTTCCTCCCGACCAAAAGCGGCCAGCGCGAGCGCCTCCTCCTCGCCGCCCACGCCCGCGACGAGACCTCCATCTTCTTCGAGTCCCCCTACCGCCTCCTGAAAACGCTCGAAGTCTGCGCCGCGCATTTCCCCGAGCGTCCCGTCTGCGTCGCCCGCGAGCTCACCAAAACCTACGAGGAATTCCGCATCGGCCTCCCCGCCGAACTCCTCGCCCACTACTCCCCCCGCCCCGTCAAAGGCGAGATCGTCTTCCTCATCCGCGCCCTCGAAAAGCGCGCCCGCGCGAGGGAGGAATTGTCCCAGCGGGACGACCGAAAATAGCACCTCAGTGCGGGCATTGGATTACTGAATGCCGAGGCCTATCGGCGTCAGCTCGAAGCCGATCTTCGCTCGCAACTCGCCGCCGAGTCCGCAGTAATTCCTCGCCGTGTTCCCCCGCAAATGCCGGTTGTCGCGCGCATGACCCGCGCTTTACCGTCCGCGACTTTCCCCGACATGGAGTGCCCCCATTGCCATTACGCATTTCCCGCCGGCTCGCTCTATTGCGGGCAATGCGGCGCTTTCCTCGCGGAGACCGCGCCGCCCGCGGAGGCCGCTGACGACCGGGCGGAGCGACGGCACCTCACCGTCATGTTCTGCGATCTCGTCGGCTCGACGGGGCTCTCGTCCTCGCTCGATCCCGAGGATTTCCGCGAGCTGCTGCGACGGTATCTGGACGTCGCCGACACGGTCGCGCGGCGCTTCTCCGGCTTCGTCGGGCAGGTGCATGGCGACGGGATGCTCGTCTATTTCGGCTACCCCAAATCACGCGAGGATTCCGCGATCCTCGCCGTGCGGGCGGGCTTGGGAATCCTGCGCGCCATCGAGGACTTGAACCGCGAGATCACGCTCGCCGGGCGCGATCCGCTGCACGTCCGCATCGGCATCCACACCGGCCTGCTCGTGGTCGGGGAACTCGGCACCGGGCAGGGTCGCGAGTCGTCGGTCGTCGTCGGGAAAACGCCGAATCTGGCCGCCCGCGTGCAGGCGCTCGCGAGGCCCGGCACGGTCGTGATCAGCGGCGACACCTGGCGTCTCGTGCGTCCCTATTTTCGGTGCGAACCGCTGGGAGACTTTGTGTTAAAGGGCATTGCCGAGCCGGTCGGCGTGTTTCGCGTCGCCGCGGAAATCCTCTCGCCAGACGCGGCGACCGATCTCACCGCGCTCGTCGGCCGCGACTCCGAACTGCGCGCACTCGTGGAGGCGTGGCGCGGCGTCGGAGCCGTCGGCGCGAACTTCACCATCGTCGGCGAGGCCGGGATCGGGAAGTCGCGGCTGGTGCAGGAATTCATCCGCGCCGTCGCCGCCGAGCCCCCGCAACGCCTCGTCGCCCGCGGCTCGGCGCAGGCGCAAAGCAGCGCGTTCTTTCCGCTGCTCGAAATGCTGCGCCAGCGCATCGGCTGCGCGGTCGCGGAGCCGGCGGAGGAGCAGTTTGAGAAGATCGAAAAGTTCGCCGCCGAGTTCGCCTTTCCCGTCGCCGAGACGTCCAGCCTGCTCGCCTCCGTGCTCTCCGTCGAGCCGCCGGCCGATCGCGCGATTCGCCCGCTGTCGCCCGCCGCGGCCCGCCAGCGCTTGATCGGATGGCTGCCCGAGTTTCTCCAGACGCTGGCCGCCCGCCGTGCGCTCGTCTTTGCCGTCGAGGATTTGCACTGGCTCGATCCGTCCTCGATCGAGGCGCTGAACCATCTTTTCGCGGGCGGGCCGATCGCCGGCGTCCTCGTTTTGCTCACCGCCCGACCCGAATTTACCGCGCCGTGGGCGCCGCTCCCGCTCATCGCGCTCGAGCGCCTGCACGCGCGGGAAGTCGCTGATTTCGCCGAGAAAATGGCCGGCGGAAAAGAGCTCCCCGGCGACATCGTGCATCAGGTCGTGGCGAAGGCGAATGGCGTGCCGCTCTTCGTCGAGGAGATGATGAAGATGGTGCTCGAATCCGGGCTGCTCGTGGAGTGCGAGTCGCATTTTGAAACGACGGCGCCGCTGCCTTCGCTCGCCATCCCCGACACGCTCCACGCGCTGCTGATGGCGCGGCTCGACCGGACCTCCACGGTGCGCGAAGTCGCGCAAATCGCGGCGGTGCTCGGGAGCGAGTTCGACTACGAAATGCTCCGCTCGCTCTGCCCGTTCGACGAGACGCTGCTCGCCGCGGAACTCGGCCGGCTGGTCGAGGCCGGCCTGCTTTCGCGCAGCGGCGTGATCCCGCACGCGACGTTCGCGTTTCGTCACGCGCTGATTCAGGCGGAGGCGTATCAGTCGCTGCTGAAGCGGAAACGGCAGCGCTATCACGAGGAGATCGCGGGGATGCTGGCGGAGCGTTTTCCCGAGATGCTCGCCACGCAGCCGGAGCTCGTGGCGCATCACTACACCGAGGGCGGGCGGCCCGCCGAGGCGATCGGTTTCTGGCTCCGCGCGGCGACGCGCTCGGTCGAGCGCTCGGCGAATCTCGAAGCCATCGCGCAGGCCGCCAGCGGCCTCGCGCTGCTCCCCGCGCTCGCCGACGACGCCGCGCGGCGCGAGCGCGAGCTTCTTTTTCTGGTGATGCGCGGACAGGCCGAGGTGCAGCTCCGCGGGTACGCGGCACCCGAGGTGCAGCAGACTTATTCCCGCGCCCGCGAGCTGTGCCGGGAGGTCGGCGGGAGCCCGCAAATTTACCAGGTGCTCGCGCTCCTGAACGCGTTCTTCACCTCGCGCGCGGAATTCGCCGCGGCGCGCGAAATGGCGGACGAAATGTTGCGCGTCGGCGAGGAAAGCGACTCGTCCATTTTTCTGGAAAACGCGTGGCTCGCTCTCGCCACAGACGCGTTTTACGTCGGCCGTCTCGACGACGCGGTCGATCACGCGACCCGCTCGCTGGAGTGCTGCCGGCGTTTCAGCGAGACGCGTCCGCCGCGCACACTCGACATCGAAGTGGCGGCGTTGAGCTGGGGCGGAATCGCGCTGATTTTGCGCGGCCAGCCCGACGAAGGACTCGCGTGGGCGCGTCGCGGAGTTGCCCACGCCGCCGCCATCGCGCATCCGCATTCACTCGCCTTTGCGCGGCACTTTGTGCAGCTCGCCCACTACTGGCGCGAGGAGCCCGCGGGCGTTTTGGAAGGGATGGAAACCTATCTCGCGGAGTGCCGGGAGCAGGGCTTCATCTACTGGATCGCCCTCGGCTCGATGCTCGGTTCGTGGGCGCGCGTGGCGCTCGGGCAGAGCGGCATGGCGCTGGAAATTCTACGGCGCGCGCTGGCCGGCTGGCAGCGCACGGGAGCCCGGCTGGCAGGCTCGCAGAACTTCGGCTTTCTCGCGGATGCGTGCGCGCGTCTCGGAGAGATCGACGAAGGATTGAGCGCGATCGAGAGCGGCCGCGCGTATCCGCGAGAGACCGGCGAACACTGCTACGAAGCCGATCTCACGCTGATCGAGGGCCGGCTCCGAGCCGCGACCGACGCGCCCTCCACCGAGGCGAGTTTCCGCCAATCGCTCGAAGAATCCCGCGCTCTCGGCGCGCGCTGGTGCGAGGTTCGCGCCGCCCGCGATCTCACCAAACTCCTCCATTCCCAAGGCCGCACGGACGAAGCGCGGCGAGAGTTTGCCGACCTCGCGAAATCTTTCGACGAGGGTGCCGGGACGCCGGTCCTGATCGAGCTGCGCGGGCTTCTCGCCGGGTAGAAAATCAGAACTGCCAGCTCACCGAGGCGTTGATCGTGTGCGAGTGGCCGAACTCGCGCTGCACTTCGGGGAACATGTCGTTCTGATACGCGAGGTCGAGATACAGGCCTTTGCGCGGATAAAACCCGAGGCCCGTCGTCCAGGCAAAATTGCGCCGCCAGTCGATCGCCGCGCCGGCGCGGAGGTAAAGAAAACGCGCGAGCGGGATGTCCGTCCCGGCGGCGACGCGCTGCTCGGTGAACGCGCCGCTGTCATTCGAGAACCAGCCGAATTGGTAGTCGAGATGCACGAGCGCGTTCTCGCGAAATTCATACGCGATGCCGGGCTGCAGCGTGAACTGATGCGCCACGTCGCCGCTCTCGGAATGCGCGCGGAAAAACGGCGAGCGGAAGGTCGTCGTGGTGTCGGACGGGCCGTACGCGTAATCGCCGACGATGCCCGCGAGCCAGCGGTCCGCCGGCTGCCAGAGCGCGCCGAGATGGCCGGTGAACGTGTTTTTGGCGGTGTCGCTGCTGAACTGCGCGTCGTGAAAAGTCGTCTCGCTTTGCGAGAAACTGAACCCCGCGCCGACGCCGAGCTTTTCCCCAAAACGCCGCGCCCAATCGACGCGCGCGAAGTTCACGTCGTAGTCGAAGTTCAGGCGGGCGAGCCGCGAGGCGTGGTCGTTGGCGCGCACTTCGGACATCGCGAAACGGAACGTGCCGAAGTCGTGCGCATCAATCGTGGCGACCTCGGTGAAGAAGTTCAGGCGCGTCCCTTCGTCGAAAGCGATCTGCGAATACTGCCCGCTGATCCCGACATCGTAGCTCTTCGGAAACGACCACGCGATGGCAGCGGGATTGATGGACGAGCCCCATTTGCTCGCGGCCGAGGCGCCGCCTTTCGCGGCCACATCGGCGTAGCTCGAGAAGTGCGTGAGCGCCGCGGGGAGCCGCAGGGAAAAGCTTTCGCCTGGGAAATCGTCCCCGCGCGCGGATGGCGAAAGCGTGCCGACGGTAGCGGCGAGAATGAGGAGCGGGTTGGTTTTCATTGGTTTTGGCGGGGAGATAAGGAAGTCACTTTCGCCCGCGGAGGAACGAGGTGCCGACCGGCCAGCGTTCTTTCAGGCGGAAGAAATCGTTCAGCGTGGCGGCGACGTCGGCGAAGGTCTGGCGGGTGCCGAGCGGGACGGAGAGATCGTCGTGAATGGCCATCAGCGGCACTTCCTCGCGGGTGTGATCGGTGCCGCGGAAGGTCGGATCGTTGCCATGATCGGCGGTGATGATGACCAGATCCTCGGCTTCGATTTCCGACAAAAAACCGAGCAGCCACGCGTCGAATTCGACGAGCGCCTGCGTGTATCCCGCCGGGTCGCGGCGGTGTCCGAAGAGCGAATCGAAATCGACGAGATTTGCGAAAACGAGGCCCGTGTCCGTCGCCCGCCAGACTTCCTCGATCGCGGCCATGCCTTCCGCATTCGAGGCGGTCGGGCGCGAACTGGTGATGCCGCTGCCAGCGAAAATGTCGCGGATTTTCCCGATGGCGTGGACGGGCCGTCCGGTGTCGGCGATGGCGTTGAGGATCGTCCGCGGCGGGACCATCGAATAGTCGTGCCGCCCGCTCGTGCGCTGGAATGCGCCGGGCTCGCCGGTGAATGGACGCGCGATCACGCGGCCGATGCGCCACGGATTCGCGTGCCGCCGGGCGATGCGGCAGAGGGCGAGGAGCTGCTTTTCCGGCAGCACGCGATCGTGCGCGGCGATCTGGAGGACGGAGTCGGCGGAGGTGTAGAGGATGGGGTGCCCGGTGCGCAGATGCTCCGCGCCGAGCTCCTCGATGATCGCGGTGCCGCTGCCGGGGCGGTTGCCGATGAAGGTCACGCGTCCCTCGCGCTCGATCGCGGCGACGAGCTCGGCGGGGAAGGTTTCAAACGTCGCGAATGGCTGCTCCAGGATCACGCCGGCCATTTCCCAATGCCCGGTGGTGGTGTCTTTTCCCGCCGAGCGCTCGCGCATCCGTCCGTAGCTCGCGAGCGTGCTTTGCGAACGCGGATCGAAGACGTCCGCCGTCAGGGTTTTCCACAATCCGAGCGAGAAAAGCGCGGGCAGCGAGAGCGCCGGCGTGGCTTGGAAAAGGTGGCCGAGCGTGTCGGCGCCTTCATCGTGATAGGTCGCCGCGTCGGGCGCATGACCGCAGCCGACGCTGTCGAGAACGAGGAGAAGTGCGCGCACGTTAGATCCCGATCGGGTGCCAGGCCGTTTTGAATTCGACGGTGTCGAGGATCCAATACGGGTCTTCGGCGCGCGCGGTGGACCAGTCGCTCTCGCGGAGTTCGCGCGCGGCGTGCCGCTGCAAATGCCGCGCGGTCCCGCCTTGCGCGGCAGCAGCGGTCGCGGGGTCGTTCGCGCCGTCGATGAGCGCGTTGATGTCCATGTGGCTGGCGAAATGCGGGACGAGTTCGGCGCGCGTGCCGGTGAGGATGTTGACGACTCCGCCGGGCACGTCGCTGGTCGCGAGGATCTCGGCGAACGTGATCGCGACGAGCGGCCGCGTTTCGGATGCGAGGAGGACGGCGGTGTTGCCGCTGAGGATCACCGGCGCGAGCAGCGAGACGAGCCCGAGCAGCGAGGGCGCATCCGGGCAGACGATGCCGACGACGCCGGTCGGCTCGGGCATCGTGAAATTGAAGTGCGGCGAGGAGACGGGATTCACACTGCTGAAAAGCTGCGCGTATTTGTCGGTCCAGCCCGCGAAATGGACGAGCCGGTCGATCGCGAGTTCCACCTCCGCGGCGGCGTGGCGCGTGCCGGCGCGGGTGAGTTCGTGGACGAGTTCGGCGCTCCGCTGCTCGGCGATTTCCGCGGCGCGGTAGAGGATTTGGCCGCGCAAATAGGCGGTGGTTTTCGCCCAGCCGGGCTGCGCCTTCCGCGCGGCGACCACGGCCTCGCGGAGGTCTTTGCGCGAAGCCGCGCAGAAGTTGGCGAGGTGCGCGCCGTCGGCGCCTCTCGCCGGGAGGACGCGCCCACTTTCCCCGCGCGGAAATTTTCCGCCGACGGCGAGCTTGTAGGTTTTCAACACGGCGAGGCGAGGCGCGGACATCCGCCGATGAAAAGCGAAACGCGGCGCGGATGGGAAGCAAACGCGACCCAGCGCGGCGAACATCGTTTTGTCATCCTGAGCGCAGCGACAGCGGAGTCGAAGGACCTCTGACTATTTCCCCCGTTGCGCGCGCGCATCGCGGAGGGAGAGAAGTGAGAGGTCCTTCGACTGCGTTCCGCTGGCGCTCCACTTCGCTCAGGATGACCGGAAGGATTGGCGCGCTCCGCGGAACTTGCGCATCCCGGCCGCGCTCGTCACCGTCCGCGCGTGCAAATTTCCGACCCAGTTTTCGTCGCCGGGCACCGCGGGCTCGCGGGGTCCGCGATCACGCGCGAACTGACCGCCCACGGCTGCACGAATCTGCTCACGCGGACGCGCGCGCAACTCGATCTCCGCGAACGCGACGCGGTCCGCGGATTCTTTGCCGAGGCTCGTCCGCGGGTCGTCGTGCTCGCCGCGGCGAAGGTCGGCGGGATCACCGCGAACCGCGATTTCCCCGTCGAGTTCCTGCTCGAGAATCTCAAGATCCAGAACAACGTCATCGAGGCGGCGCACGACTTCGGCGCGGCCAAATTGCTCTTCCTCGGCAGCTCGTGCATTTACCCGAAATTCGCGGCGCAACCGATCGACGAATCCGCGCTGCTGACCGGCGCGCTGGAGCCGACGAACGACGCCTACGCCATCGCGAAGATCGCCGGCATCAAGCTCTGCCAGTCGTATGCGCGCGAGTTCGGGCACGACTTCATCAGCGTCATGCCGACGAATCTTTACGGCATCGGCGACAACTTCGATCTCGCGACCTCGCACGTCCTCCCGGCGCTGCTGCGCAAAGTCCACGAGGCAAAATCGCGCGGCGACCGCGAGGTCACCGTGTGGGGCACGGGCACGCCGCGCCGCGAGTTTTTGCACGCCGAGGATCTCGCGGGCGCGTGCCGCTTTCTCCTCGAAAACTACGACTCGCCCGAGATCATCAACGTCGGTTGCGGCGAGGATATTTCGATCCGCGAGCTCGCCGAAATGATCTGCGAAATCGTCGGTTTTTCCGGCGAGCTGATGTTCGACACGAGCAAGCCCGACGGCACGCCGCGCAAGCTGCTCAATGTCGCGAAGATCAAGGCGCTGGGCTGGTCGCCGAGGATTTCGCTGCGCGAAGGAATCTCGCGAACTTACGACTGGTATTCGCATAAACCGTGAGGCTCAATCTACCTCCACATGGAACGGGGAAGGGACGCAAACGATGGAGGAGCGAGCCTCGTGGAACAGAAGCCCGTGCCGGAATCCTCCTGGCTCGAAGTCCTCGCGCGCATCTCGCCGGTCGGCATTTTCCGCACCGATGCGGAGGGGCGCTGCATCTACGTCAATCAGCGCTGGTGTGAGTTCACCGGCCTTTCGCCGGCGGAGGCGGGCGGCAGCGGCTGGCTGAAAGCGATCCATCCAGACGACCGCGCGCGCATCGCGGAAGAGTGGTCCCAGAGCGCTCAGACGGGGGCGAATTTTCGCAGCGAATATCGTTACTTGCGCCCGGACGGCGCGGTGATCTGGGTCTTCGGCGAGACCGCCGAGCAGCGCGCTGGCGACGGCCGGTTGGCGGGTTGCGTCGGCGTGGTGACGGACGTGACGGAGCTGCGCGACACGCGGGATCGGCTCGAAATGTCCCGCGACAAAATGGGGGCGCGCGTGCGGGCGCGGACCCGGCAACTGGAGCAAATGGCGATGATCGTCGCGGAGTCCGACGATGCGATCATCAGCACGCGTCCGACCGGAATAGTCGTGAGCTGGAATCCAGCGGCGGAGAAATTGTTCGGCTTCACCGCCGAGGAAATGTACGGCCAATCCACACTCCGGCTCACGCCAGAGGATCGGCTCGACGAATCGCGTGAGCTCACGGCACGCGTCCGGCTCGGCGAACGGATTCAACATTTCGAGACCATTTGGATGACGAAGTCCGGGCAACAGATCGAGGTCAGCCTCTCGGTGGTCCCTCTGCGCAATGCCGCGGGCGAGGTCACCGGCACGTCGGCAATCGTCCGCGATATTTCCGCGGAAAAACGCGCGGAGCGGCACTTGCGGCAGCTCTCGTGGCGGCTGCTCCATCTGCAAGATGAAGAACGCCGCCGCATGGCCCGCGAGCTGCATGATTCCACGGCACAGACCCTCGCCGCCCTCGCCATGAATCTCAGCGTGCTCAACCAAGCCGGCGCGCAACTCGCGCCGGGAAAACGGGAAACCCTCCTCGCCGACAGCCTCGCGCTCACGCAATCGGTCGTCCGCGAACTGCGGACACAATCCTACCTTCTCCACCCGCCGCTCCTCGACGAGCGCGGCCTCTCCGCGGCGCTGCATTGGTTCGTCGAAGGATTCTCGGCACGCAGCGAAATCGCCGTGGATCTCTACCTCGACCCGAATGTCGGAAGGCTTTCCGAGACGCTGGAGACCGCGATTTTTCGCATCGTCCAGGAGTCGCTGACGAACGTGCATCGGCACTCCGGCAGCACGACCGCCCGCATCGACGTGGCGGAGGAAAACGGCTGGATCACCCTCGCGGTGCGCGATCGAGGTCGCGGACTGCCCGCCGTGCCGGTCGAGGCGGTCGGCGTCGGCATCGCCGGGATGAAGGAGCGGGTGCTCGAACTCGGCGGCCGATTCGACATCACCTCGACGGCGGAGGGGACCACGGTGACGGCCGTGCTCCCGATGATTTTATGACCGGAAACAAAACGCGAATCCTGCTCGTCGATGACCATGAACTGGTGCGCCGGGGGCTCCGGGCGATCCTGGAATTGCACCCGGATTTCGAGGTCGTCGGCGAGGCGAGCAACGGGCGGAAGGCGATCGATCTCGCGACGAAGCTCCAGCCGGACATCGTGGTGATGGACATCGGGATGCCGGAATTGAACGGCTTCGAGGCGACCCGGCAGGTGCTCGAAAAAGCGCCCAAAGCCGAGGTGCTCGTCCTTTCCATGCACGAGTCGGAGCAGCTCGTCCTCGAAGTCCTCGCCGCCGGCGCCCGCGGCTACGTGCTGAAATCCGACGCCGGCCGCGACCTGGTCGCGGCGCTCGAATCGCTGCGAAAACGCAAACCATTCTTCACCTCGCGGCTCGCGGAGGCTGCGTATAAAAATTACGTGCGCAACCATGGCACCGCCAAAAAAACGAAGCGCGCGCCGAACAGCCTGACCCCGCGCGAGCGCGAGACGCTGCAGCTTTTGGCAGAAGGCAACAGCAACAAAGACGTCGCCCGCCTGCTCGGCATCAGCGTGAAAACCGCCGAAACCCACCGCGCCCGCATCATGCGCAAACTCGAGATGGACTCGATCGCCGACCTCGTCCGCTACGCCATCCGCAACGGCGTCATCGTGGCGTGAAGGCGGTCACCGCGCGGCGGCGGGCGGCGCGGCGAGCAACTGCTTCACGGCGTTCGCCGCCTCGGTGTCGCCGTCGGGGCTGTAGCCGGTTTTGACCCACGCGACTTTGCCGTCCGGGCCGACGATGACCGTGTGTGGAATGCCGTCCACGCCGTATTGCCGCGCGATCGTTTGCCCGGCGTCCATCGCCACCGCGAGCTGCCAGCCGCGCGTCTCGAGGAAGCGCTTCACCTGCTCCGCGGGCTCGCTTTGATTCACGCGAATCAAATGTGGGGATTGCTCATTAGGTATTGATTATTACTTTGTGAGCAAATCCCGCACCCACGGCACAGCCATCGCTGCCTGCCGTGTCGGCTGTTCCCATTCTTCACCACCGTCTCGCTCTGGCAATGTTGGCATTTCATCCCTCCTTCCTCTTTGTTTTCTTTCCAACGTCAATACCTCATGAGCAATCCCCAAAATCATCCCTCGCCGTCAGGTCGAACGTGACCACCTCCGAGTCGAGCACGACCTGCTCCAGTGATTCGCGCCGCGCCAGAATCTTCGGCGCTTCGTCCTCCACCGCGCGCACTTTCAGCACGAGCGGGTCGCGGGGCGTCAGCCCATCCCGATCGCACCAGGTGAACTTCCGCTCCGCGTCCGAACCGCCGCGTGGCCGCACGCAACTTCACCGGGAGGCTGAACGGCTCCGCATACGGCACGACCAACTTCGCCGGCATCCGCTCGACTTTCGTAAAGGTGAACCGCTCCACGTTCCGCCACGGCGCGATCCATCGCGCGAGCGCATTTGCCGCCGCTTCGTTCACCAAAAAAAACGCCACGACCGCCATCGCCAGCACTCCGCCCGCCGCCCACGCCCACTCGCGATGCCGCGCATTCGGCACGGCATTCGCAAAATCCTGGCCCGCCACCGCGTCGGCCGCCTGCGCCATCGCCGCCTGCACCAGTCGCTCGCTCCGGCCCTGCGTCGCGTGATCGGCCCGCGCGAGTTCCACGATGCCGAGCAACTGATCGCCGAGCCGCGGAAACGTCCGCCGCAGCAAATGCGCCGCATCTTCCACTCGCCGCTGCCGCCAAACCCACCGATGCCATTTCAGCGGAAGTCCCAACCCGAGCGTGGCGCCACCTGCGATCAACAGCCCGAGCCGCACCGACGCCGGCGTTTCAAAAAAACGGTCGAGCGCAAAAACGAGCAGGTAGGAAACCGCGATCCCGAACAGCGCGGCGAGCAGACCTTCCGCGAGTTTGACGACCCACACGCGACGCCGGAAATCGGCGAGTTTCGTTTCCAGAATCGGCGGCAGATTGGTGTTTATAAAACTCGATCAGTAGGCCTCGGCCAGTCGTGGCAGAGAGATGGAAGATGCGGACCCGCCGCGACTCTTCGCCCCAAAAAAAGCGGCAAGGCCAGCGCGGAAAAAACTTGCACGAAAACGATATGGCCGTAAATATGGCCGTATGAATAAAACCACGATGGAAATTGACGAGGAAAAACTCGATCGGGTGATGGAGCTCGGCGGTTTCAAGACGCGGAAAGAAGCGGTGGATTGGGCGCTCACCGAGGCCATCCGGCTCGTCACGATCAACCGGATTGCGGAAAATCCGTGGACGCCGGAGATGTTGAAAGATGTCATCGATCCCGACTACGACGTGATGGCGTCGCGGTTGGGACCGGTGAAATACGGCGTGAAATCCCGGAAGAAAAAGCCGTGACCATTCTTTTGGATTCGGCGGTGTACATCAACCTGCTCCGTGCCAAGGTGGATGTCCGGCAGACGTTGGTCTCGGCGCTGCAGGCCGGGCAGCTCTACAACTGCGGGGTCGTGCGTGCCGAGGTTTTGCGAGGCATTTCGAATCTGCGGTTCAAAGCGGAAATGGAGGCGTTTTTCGACATCATCCCCGAGGTTCCGACGGATGCGAAAATGTGGCGGCAGGTCAGTGACATCGGGTGGAATTTGGGCCGCAAAGGCAAATGGCCACCAGTGACCGACCTGGTCATCGCCGCCTGTGCGATGCGAGTTCGCGCGACATTGATTTCGCCGGATGCGCATTTCGTGGACATCCCGGGTCTTTTGCTGCGCCAGGATTTGCCGGAGCCGTAAGTTTCAAAACGATCCCGCTGCTTTCCTGCCGACCCGGAAAACGCCGAGCAAAACGACGAGGCCGCCCGCCATGCCGGAGGTGCCCAAAGCTGGACGCGGCGCTCCTCGAGTTGCGGCTGCGGCAGCGCGGCGATGGCGGCGGGGTCGGCGGTTTCCATCATGCGGCCGCGGGTGAGTTGCGCGACTTCCTGGAGCACGTCGAACTTCGCGGGCTGGCCGCGCTTTTCACGGCTGGTGCCTTGCACGGAAATCACGGCGTCGAGCGCGGAGCCGGCATCGGCGCAGGTGAGGCGGACGCGGTGTTCGCCGGGCTCGGCGGGCGTGAACGTGCCGGTGAAAAGACCCCAAGCATCTTCGCCGGCGGGCGGCAGGCGGATGCTCGCAGTTTTGCCGGAAGGCGCGGTGATTTGCGCGATGACTGCGCCGTCGAGGAGCGGCTCGCCGGTGAGGCTCGTGACGTTCGCATTCAGCGTCAGCACGGCCCCGGCAGTCGGGCGATCGGGTGAGTAAAAGAGGCGCATTTTTTCGCCCTGCGACATGATCCGCTGGTAGGCCGCTGCGACCGTCTTCCAGGTTGTCGGTGAGGACGCGGAAATCGAGGCCGGCGAAAAGGTCGTTCAGCGCGGTCGTGGTGAGCGTCTGTGGCTGATCTTCGCCGGGCGCGCAATTGAGCGCGGCGAGGCGATCGCCGGAGGCGACGACGCCCGCGTGGAGCGGCAAATCCGCAGAGATAGCGGCCTCGCTTTTCTGCTCCATCGGCTTCCACGCCGCGGGCTCCGCGCCGAGGGCGGCGGCTGAGGCGACGCGTTGCTGCGCGTTGCCGAGTGTGCGTGCGCCGTCGTTCAGCGCGCGGGCAGCCGCGCGAACATCACGACGCCATCCCGCGCGAGGCTCGACGCGTCGGAGCCGGGCAGCGTGCCGAGAAAATAGACGCTGCCGTTTTGCGCGAGCGGCGAACGCATCAGCAACGTGTCGCGCCCGGCGACGCGCGCGAGCGGGACGCCGTCGCCGGCGATGCCGCAGCGGCGGGAAACTTCGAGCATCCCGACCGGGAGCAGAGGCCGAAGCGGCTCCAATCCGTCTCCGCCACGAGCGCGCGCAGCGCCAGTGCGAAGCTCGAGGCGGAGCGCGCGGCGGACCTGCCCGCGACGGCGGAATTTCTCGCCCGCGCCGAGGCGGATTTTCGCGCAGCGTCGGCTGCTCAGCTCTTCACACCGAGGCCGATCACTTCGCGGAGATATTTGATCGAGCGTTCGAGTTCGCCTTTTTGAAATTCCTGGTCGGCGAGCTTTTTGTCGGCGCCATCGGGGGCTTTGAAATTGGGGATCGCGTGGCCTTTTTTCGCGAGGGCTTCGAAGTGCGCGAGGGCTTCGGGGCGCTTGTCGTAGTGCTGCCAGAACTCGTCTTTTTTGTACGGAAAATTTCGGGAAAAACCGGAGATCGTTTCGATTTGGATCGGCACCGCGGGGCAGAGCTCGGACCAGCGCGCGGCGTATTTTTCCCAGTCGATCTGGCCCTCGCCGGCGGCGGTCCAGGCGATGGATGCGCCGTCCGGCGTCTCCCAGATCATGTCGTCGCGGAGGCTCGAGCAGTTGATGTACGGGCCGAAGCGTTCGAGCACGTCGAGAGGATCTTCGAGGGTCCAGGCGGCGTTGCCGGAGTCGATGTTCACGCCGACAAAATCCTTGCCCGCAGCCTCGATCAAATCGACGACTTCCCACGAGTGCATGTCGCCCGCGTGGTTCTCGATCGAGATTTTCACGCCCGCATCTTTGGCCTGTTTTTCGCACGCCTTCAGCACCTTCACTGTGTCCGCCATCCGCGCGCGGATGCCACCCTCGGTCTTGCGGTCCTCGGCCGCGCCGAGGACGCAGCGGAAGACCGGCGAGCCGAGCGCCTTGGCCACGCGGATGCCCGTGGACAGATGTTCTTCGGCCGTGCCCCACGTTTTTTTGAAGCGCGTGGAGGTCGGGCAAATACTCCAGCCGCCGACATACAAATCGATCTTCAAACCGTCGGCTTTCGCCTTCACTTCGCGCAGTGCTGCGTCGTCGAGCGACTCGTAGCTTTCGAGGTCGGAAATGAAGAGTGTGTCGAGTTTCAGCGACGCGGCGTAGTCGAGAAGCTGCGCCGCTTTCCAGCCCATCGCGCGCACGGCGAAGTTGTCCATCCCGAGCTTGATCTTCGGCTTGGCGTTCGAGATGAGCGCGGTTTCCGTGCCCTCCGTTTTTTTGGGAATTGGCACCTCGGCACCGCCGACCGTCCGGCCCGGCGCGGCGTCGAGTTGCGCGAAGGCTGGCGGGTTCACGGCGGAGGCGGCGGCGGTCCCGGCGAGGGCTTGGAGAAAGGATCGGCGGGTGAAGGTGGGGATCTGTTTCATGAAATTTGACGAGTGAAGTTTCTCGTCTCTCGGGCAGGCTAACGATTTAGGATTGCCTCGGAAGTGCGTGTTGAAAAACGCCGGACCAGAAAGAATACAAAGCAGGGAAACAGAAAAACAGGAAAGGCCACTGCGCTCAGAATTCCTGTTTTCCTGTTTTCCTGCTCATCTCATCCGCCTCCTGCTCACGGCAGGCGCAGGTCGCAGGTGAGGAGCGCGGGGTGGAGCTTTTTGCACGGCGGCGATTTCCGCGAGAGTGGCGTGGCGGCGTCGATCGGCTCGAATGTGCGGCGGGATTCTGCGAGCTGGTACGTCGTGACTTTTCGACCGCGGGAGATCGTGACGACGAGCGGCATCTGCGGCGGGACGCCGGGATGGAGCGAGGGGTAAAGCGCGGTGCGGCGGTAGCGGAGGCCGGTGCCGAATTGACCGCCGGGAAAGGGCTGCAAATCGAGCCGGCGGCCGTTGACGTGGACGGTGCAGGTCGCGGCAAATTCCGGGCTCGCGAGGAATTCGAGGCGCTCGATCGAGGTGTCCACGAAGCGGCTGGTGCTGCCGCCTTCGAGCGGTTGTTCGCAGAGCAGCGGCCAGCCTTCGTGGGCTTTGCGGATGGTGAGCGCGGCGGTGCCGTCGCGGTGCGCGAGCATTTGCGGAAAGCGCCAATCGGCGATCTCGCGGAATGTTTCTTCGGGCAGCGGGAAGCCGGATTTTTTCAGGTCGCGGAGGATGATTTTGAAGTCCGCCCAGAGCTGCGATGGCAGGAAGTAGCGGTCGTGCAAATGGTCGCCGTGCTCGACGAGCGGCCTGGCGAAAGGATGCGCGAGGAGATGCGCGGCAAGCGCGTGCCAGAGCAGCGCGATGGCGGACATCCATTCGGCGCGCGGGAGCGATTCGACGGCGCGGAATTCGATGAGGCCGCGGCAGCCGCCGTCGAAGGCCACGTTCCAAAATTTGTCGAAGCTGATCTCACTGCGGTGCGTGTTGCCGGAGGTGTCGGTGTGCAGATGCCGCAGCGTCTCGCTCAAGAGCCCGCGGTGATCGCCGGGCGGGAGCTGCTCGAGAAATTGATACGCGAGTTCGAGGTCGTAGAGGTTGCTCGCCGACTCGTCGGGGCGGGGCGCTTGCGAGGACGGACCGACGTAATGACCGGTGAAAAGATAGGCGAGCGACGGGTGATGCTGCCAGTAGCGCAGGATCGAGATGACCCATTTCGGATGCGTGAAGAGCGCGTTTTTTTCGAGTGTCGGGCCGCCGAAAAGCAGGTGGTTTCCGCCGCCGGTGCCGGCCTGTTCCTCGGCGGAGAGTTGTTTGAAAGAGCGCAGTCCCGCGGTCGCGGTCGCGTGTTCGAGGTCGCGCATCCAGCGGTCGTAATCGCGCCAGGTCGCGCATGGCGGGAGGTTGATTTCGAGCACGCCTGGATCGGCGGTGATGCCGAGGCGTGACCAGATTTCCGCGTCATCGGACGGGATGTAGCCGGACAAAATCGGCAGCGCACATTTCGCGGTTTCGGCCGATTTCGCGAGGTGCTGCAGGAGCGTGAGGAAGGCGGGCTGAAGCAGCGGCGGGAGGAAAATGTGGAGCGCGCCGTCGCGTTCTTCGAGCGTGAGCGCACGGCGGGAGATGCCCGCTGGCACAGCATTCAGCGGCAGCCGGAGGCCGGCGGGGCCTTCCGCGCGGAGGAGGTCGAAGTTCGCGCCGAGCTTCCAGTCGGCGGTGGTGAAACGCCTGCCGTTGTGATCGAGCGGGAGGACGAAAACGGTGCGCCCCGGTTCCAGCGGATCGCTCGCGCGGAGCCATTTTGCTTTCACGCGGAGCGCGGGGAGGAGTGCGGTTTTGAAGCGTCCGAGCGCTCCGATCGCGCGGCCCGCTGGCGGCTGCGGGATCAGCGGTTTGCCGTCGCGCCGCCAGATTAAATTGATCGCCCAGCGCGGGTTCGGCTCGCCGGGATATTGCTTGCCCGGCGAGTAAATCGCGACGGCGTGCGGGAGCGTCTGCGCGGTCAGGGCGGCGGCGAGCGCATAGCCGTATTTCAGTTTCGTCGGGCCGAGCGCGGTGATGCTCCACTCGCTGCCGATCGGATCGACGGGCACGTAAGTCGGCTCGCCCCCGAGCGTCAGCGCGACGCCGTGTTCGGCGAAAGTGGCGGCGATTTTGGCAACGGTGATTTCGACGGGATCAGGGGATTTCATGGATCGAAAGGGTGGCGTTCATCAGCGCTGGAACGTGCCCGTCGTGAAAATAGCGACCGAGCACGGGCGAGATGTCTGCGGGCGTGAGACCGACCGCAGCGGTGAGGTGGCAGTGGTTGCAGAGCGTGCCATTCGTCGGGTCGAAGCCGACCCAGCCCGCGCCGGGCAGGTAGGCTTCCGTCCAAGCGTGCAGCGCGCCTTCCGCGCGTTTTTCCTCCGCGCCGAACTCGCACAAATATCCGCTCGCCAGCCGCGCCGCGAGGCCGAGGCCGCGCAGCGTTTCCGCGAGGAGCACGGCAAAATCGCGGCACGCGCCGCGCCCGAGCGCGAGCGTTTCCGCCGGTGCGCGCGGTGCGCCTTCTTCGCGGCGCTCGTATTCGAGATGGTCGTGGATCGCGCTGTTGAGCTCGACGAGCGCGGCGACGGTCGGGCGCGGACCGGTCGCCGGTTTCCAAAATGGGAGCTCGAGTTTTGCCGCCGGATCGCAGAACGGCGCGAGGACGTGAGCCTCCTCCGGCGTGTAATCGAACGGCAGATCGAGCGCGTGCGCATCGAGCAAAAAGCCGAAGGCGTTGCGCTCCTCCACATCGAGTTCCATCCGCAGACTCGCGGCCAGCAGCGCCGATTTCGCGGGATAAAAACAGGAGGCGATTTCGTTGTCGAAAAGGTCGCGCCGGTAGTTCACGGCGGCGTCGAGATTCGTCGCAAAATCGGCGCTGCGGACCGCGAGGTGGCGGTCGGCTTTGGGAAAAAGGCGGAAGAGATGACGCGAAAAACTGACCGGCTCCGCGTAGGCGTACTGCATCTGATATTGGACGAGGACTTTCATGCGCCTGACGAGAAGTGGCGGATTGTGAGGGGCCACGGACGGACACGGACAGACAGGGAGGGGAGAACGTCGAACGTCGAACGTCGAACGTCGAACGTCGAAGTGAGAAAGGACGCGGGCGAACGCAGCCCGGTTTTTCCCCTCTGATACTTCGACGTTCGACGTTCGACGTTCGACGTTCGACGTTTTCCGAAAAATCCCGTCTTTCGCGTCGCTTCTTTTTCAGCCTGAGCCACAAAAAAAACAGACTTCGGCGCTCGCTTCATTTCGTCTGCTCCATTCCGTTTTTTCCGATGCGCCGTTTCATCGTGACGCGGACGCGCATGACCTGTCCGCCGCTGCCTTTGAACGTGCCGCGGAGCGGCGTCGCGTCGCCGTAATCGCGGCCGAATGAAACGGCGACGTGGCGCTCGCCGACCCACTGCCGATTCGTCGGGTCGAGGGCGACCCAGCGCATTCCGGGGACGAGAACTTCGAGCCAGGCGTGGGTCGCGACGGCACCGGTGAGGCGCGCGCCGCCGCTCGGCGGATCGGTCTCGATGTAGCCGCAGACGTAGCGGGCAGGCAGGCCGGCGGTGCGCGCGATGCTCAGGCCGATGTGCGCGAAATCCTGGCAGACGCCGGTTTTCGTTTTCCAGATCGTGGCGAGCGGCGTCGAGTTTTCGGTCGAGCCGGACTGGTAGGTGAACTCGGTGTGGATCGCTTCGTTCAAGCGCTGGAGCCCCTCACCGAGCGGCATCCGCCCGCCGAGATATTTCTTTGCCCAGACGAGTGCCTCGCGGCCGATCGGGACGACGCGGGTGGGCTGGAGGTATTCGAAAATGTCGGTCATCGCAGAGCCCAGAATCTGCCGTGCCTCGCCGACGCTGAGCTCCAAACTTTCGGTCGGAGGCGGCGCGGTCATCGTGCGGACGATCGCCTGATTGACGATCACGAGATGCCGGTGGCGAAACGGGAGTGAGTAGAAATCGACGTGGTTGCCAAACTGGTCGGTGTAGCTCGAGGCGCGCACGTCCGGGTCGATGCTGAGCCGGTGGCTGAGCACGGTTTGCGAGTCCGATTCCGGCGGATGCAGCCGCGCTTCGCCGTACGCTTCGGCCGCGGGATGGCCGTATTTGTAGCGAGTGGTGTGGGTGATCTCGAATTCCATCGGGCGCGCGGACTCTTCCCTACTTGTCATTCGGGACGAAGCGAAGAACCTCTCGCGCTTTCATTTTTCACCCGCGAGAAAACGACCATGTCCAGCCACTTCGGCCAGCTTTTCAAAATCAGCACGTGGGGCGAATCGCACGGCGGCGGAGTCGGTGTCGTCATCGATGGCTGTCCGCCGCGCATTCCGCTCGATGAAGCGCTGATCCAGCGGGATCTCGATCGCCGGCGACCGGGGCAAAGCGAGATCGTCACGCCGCGCGACGAGGCGGATGAATGCCGGATTTTGAGCGGAGTTTTCGAGGGCAAAACTTTGGGCACGCCGATCTGCATCGCGGTGATGAACAAGGACGCGCGGCCGGAGTCGTATCGCGAAATGGAGGGCGCGTTTCGCCCTTCGCACGCGGACTACACGACGGAGGCGAAATACGGGATTCGCAACTGGCAGGGCGGCGGGCGCGCGTCAGCCCGAGAGACGATCGGACGCGTCGCGGCGGCGGCGGTGGCGAAGGCGGTGCTGGCGCGCGAATTTCCCGAGCTCGCGATCGTGGCGTACGTGAAGTCGATCCACCACCTCAGCGCCACGGTCGATCCGGCGACGGTCACGCTCGAGCAGGTCGAGGCGAATATCGTGCGCTGTCCGGATGCGGCGGTCGCCGAGGAGATGATCGCGTTCATCAAAGAAATCCGCAGCGCGGGCGACAGCGTCGGCGGCACGATCGAATGCGTGATTCGCGGTTGTCCGCCGGGACTCGGTGAACCGGTTTTCGACAAGCTCGAAGCGGATCTCGCGAAGGCGATGCTGAGCCTGCCGGCGACGAAAGGTTTCGAGATTGGCAGCGGGTTCGCGGGCTCACAAATGAAGGGCAGCGAGCACAACGACGCGTTCGTGATGGAAGGCGCGCGCGTCCGGACGGCGACGAACCGCTCGGGCGGAATCCAAGGCGGGATCAGCAACGGCGAGGCGATCGAATTTCGGATCGCGTTCAAGCCGACGGCGACGATTTTTCAGGCACAGCAAACCGTGACGACCGCGCACGAACCGACCGAGTTGAAAGCCCGCGGGCGCCACGATCCGTGCGTGCTCCCGCGCGCGGTGCCGATGGTCGAAGCGATGGCCGCGCTCGTCCTCTGCGACCATCTGCTCCGCCAGCGCGCGCAGTGTGGTGGGTAGGTTCCCCGGGCAAGACTCTTCGTCTTTTTCTCCATCTCCATCTTCATCCTCAAACGAGCGGGGAGAGATGAGGCACGAAGGCACAAAGCGGAGTCTGCGGCGCTCCCTCTTCCTCCGCGCTCATTGCCTTCGTGGGAAAAAAAACAGGCGCGAAGATCGGCAAGATCGTCGCGCCTGTTCGAGAAAGTGGCTGCTTTTACCGCGCCGCTTTTTTCGCCGGCTTGGCGGCGCCTGGGGCAGGCTTGGTAGCTTTCGGTTTACTGGTCTTGCCGAAGAGTCGTTTGAGATTCGCGAGCCCGACGACTGCGATGTCGTCGCGCTTGGGTTCGATCTTGCGCCAGATGGCCGCTGCACGGGCGATGACTTTCACGTCGGTGGTGAACGATTCGATGACCACGTCGCCGTCGTAGCCGATGTCTTTGAGCGCCTTGACGATCCCTTTCCACTCGAGCGAATCGCCGCCGGGCGTGCCGCGGTCGGTGCCGCAGGCGTGGAAGTGGCCGAGGAGTTTGCCGGCTTTGCGGATGGCGTCGGGCTGATGCTTTTCCTCGATGTTCATGTGGAACGTGTCGAGGTGGAGCTTCACGTTGCTCGCGCCGATGGCTTTCACGAGCTTGAGTCCCTGATCGACGGTGTTGAGGAAGTCGGTTTCGAAGCGGTTGAGCGGCTCGATGCAGAGGTCGATGCCTTTCGTCGCGGCGTAGGCGGCGAGCTCGATCAAGTTGCGGACGACGGAATCGAAGTGCTGCTTTTTCGCGATCTCCTCATGCGCGCCGGTGAGGCCGACGACGCTGTAGAGCGGGCCGATGATGCGGGGGCACCCGATCGCGGCGGCCTGATCGACCAGCGCCTTGCAGTAAATCATCGCCGTTTTCTGGTCGTCCGTGCTGCCGCGGAAATCGCGTCCCGGACCCATCGCGGCGCAGATGCTGCCGCAAGCGAGGCCGTTTTTTTCGAGCGCCGATTTCACCCGCGCCGGATCGACGTGCGCAGGGTCTTCGATCGGAATTTCGACGGTGTCGAAACCCCACGATTTAAACTTGGGAAAGAGTTTCACGCTGTCCGTCGTGAAGGGGGATGTGAAGAGGAACGTGTTGATGCCGAAGCGCATGGGGACTCGGGGATGTTTGAGGGTTGGGGTTCGCGGATTTACGAGCGCGCATTTGTGCGGAGACAGGGGAACGGAGTCAAGACGCACGTGCGAGCGGGACATGCTGGCAAATAAAAACGCCGGGGTGTTTCCACCCCGGCGTTTGAATCAGACGGTTAAGTCAGCTTAGAACACGAAGCGAACGCCAACGCGGGCTTGCGCCGCATCGTTTTCGCTGCCGGCCCACGTGTAACGGCCTTCGCTGAAGATGCCGAGGTTGTGGGTCGCACGCCATTCCAGACCGCCGCCGACGAGGATCGTCGCCGCGTTGGTGCCGTTGGTCTGGTATCCGCCGCCGCCGAAGAAGTACGGCGCGATGCAGAAGCTGCCGGACTCGATCGGGAAGCGCGCGATGACCTTCGCGGACAAATCCCACACGCCGTTCACGTCGCCGCCGAAGATGTTGCCATCTGCGCCAACGCCGAGCATGCGCGTGAAGAAGTAATTCACGCCGAGCCCGCCGCCGAATCCGTCGCCATGTCCGCCACCTTGGGAGTCGGAATAGGTGCCGAACACGTCGAGCTGGAGCTCATGATCACGGAAGCACGGCTCGGGAGCCGGACCGCCCTTGAATTCTTTGTGACTGACTTCGTGGCCCGCGAGGGCGGTGCCAGCGACTGCGGCGCCTGCGAGCAGGCTGAGTGCAATTTTATTCATATTTGGTTCCTTGGTTTGTTTGGTTTGTGGCGAGCTTTGGGCTCACTTCGCGCAGTGGTAGGGATTGGGGCAAAGGGTTGTAAAGCCGGAATTTCGCGCCGGCATGGAGTGAGCGGCCGAAATTACGGCGCGACCGTGGAATCACCCGATGTCCCCCGGACGGATTTGAACGGCGAATCCAGCCCCGGAAACCGGCGGGATTTTCCCATTGTCTTTCAAGTCTTGCGTTCTACAGTCGCCCTCCCTTTTTCCAAAATGCTCCGCGAGCGTCTCGAACTGAAGATCTTTGCCGGCTCCGCGCACCTCGACCTTGCGCGGCGCATTTGCGCGTTCGTGGGCGTGCCGCTCGGCGATGCGACGGTCACCTCTTTTCCCGACGGCGAGACCTACGTCAAATTCAACGAGAACATCCGCGGGCGCGACGTTTTCATCGTGCAGCCGACCTGCCCGCCGACAAATCAAAACCTGATGGAGCTGCTCATCATGGTCGATGCGGCGCGGCGGGCGAGCGCGGCGCGGATCACGGCGGTCATCCCCTTTTTCGGATACGCGCGGCAGGATCGAAAAGATCAGCCCCGCGTGCCGATCACCGCGAAACTCGTCGCGAATCTCCTCACCGCCGCGGGCGTGAGCCGCGTGCTCACCATGGATCTCCACGCGCAGCAGGTCGCCGGATTTTTCGACATCCCGGTCGATCACCTTTACGCCGCGCCGGTGCTCATTCGGCACATCCGCGAGCAGAAGTTCGAGAATCTCATCGTCGTCTCGCCGGATGTCGGCGGCTTGAAAATGGCGTCGGCCTATTCGCAGGCGCTCGGCACCGAACTCGCGATCGTGGCCAAGCGCCGCATCAGCCCGACCGAGATCGAGGCGATGAACGTGATCGGCGACGTTGAAGGAAAGCTCGTCCTGCTCGTCGATGATCTCACGGAAACCGCCGGCACCCTCACCAGCGCCGCCCGCATTTTAAAAGAACGCGGCGCGAGCAAAGTGATCGCCGCCGTCTCGCACGCCGTCCTCGCCGACCTCGCGATCGAGCGGCTGCTCAAGTCGGAGCTCAGCGAGCTCATCACCACCAACAGCGTTCCCGTCCGCGACGCCGAAGGCTTTCCGATCACCGAGCTCTGCATCGCCGAGCTCCTCGGCGAAGGCATCAAGCGCATCCACGACGACGAGTCGGTTTCCTCTCTCTTTAAAATCAGCGAACACGAAAGAATCTAAATATGGCCAAGCAAATCCAACTATCGGCGCAGCCCCGCACCCAAATCGGGCGCACTGCGGTTAAAAAAATCAAAGCCCAGGGTCTCGTCCCGGCCGTCATTTATGGCGGCAAAGACCAGCCCCAGCCGCTTCAGCTCGTCGCGCGCGAGATCAATAAAATCCTCAGCCACGCAGTCGGCGAGCACGTCCTCGTCGAGCTCGCGATTGCCGACGGCGCGCAAGTCACCAACCGCCTCGCCTTGATCAAAGAGGTGCAGCACGGCGCGGTGAAACGCGACATCCTCCACGTCGATTTCCACGCCGTCAGCGCCGACGAAATGCTCCACGCCGAAGTTCCCGTCGAGACCACCGGCGAACCTTCCGGCGTCAAAAACCAAGGCGGCATTCTCGAGATCAACCTCCATTCGCTCGAAGTCGAGTGCCTGCCGAAAGATCTCCCCGAGATGATCACGATCGACGTCACCGCGCTGACCGTCGGCGATGCGATTCACGTCAAAGACCTCGTCCTCCCCGCGGGCGTCACCGTCCGCGCGAATCCCGAGCTCACCGTCGTCCACGTCGCCGCTCCGAAAGTCGAAGTCGAGCCCGTCGCCGCCGAAGCCGCCGCGCAACCCGAAGTGCTCAAGGAGAAAAAGGAAGACACCGCCGCGCCCGAGAAGAAGTAACGCCACGCCGCGCGGGAGCACTCGATTTATGGATTCCTCGATCGATTCGCTCCCGCTCGGCGCACCGCGTTCCTGCGCTCTCCGATTCGATTTCGCCCGGTGCATTTCCGCCTCATCGTCGGCTTGGGAAATCCGGGACGCGAATACCGCGACACGCGCCACAACATCGGCTTCATGATCGTCGATCGCCTCGCCACCGCCGCCCGCGCGGAATTCCGCAAAGAAAAATCGTGGCAATGCGACCTCGCCAAAGCCGGCGACGTGCTTCTCTGCAAGCCGCTCACTTACATGAATCTCAGCGGCGAAGCCGTCCGCGCCGTCTGCGATTTCTACAAAATCGAACCCACCGAAGTGCTCGCCCTTTCCGACGACCTCGCACTCCCGCTCGGCAAGCTCCGCCTCCGTGCCGGCGGCTCCGCGGGCGGGCACAACGGCCTCAAATCCATCGCCGCCCACCTTGGCACGCAGACCTTCCCGCGCCTCCGCGTCGGCATCGGCGCGGCTGAAACCGGAGCCGCCACCGACCATGTGCTCGGACGTTTTGCTTCGGAGGAAAAAGAAGCCCTCGCAGAGGGTCTCGCCCGCGCCATTTCGGCAATCGACTGCGCGCAGAGCCAGGGCTTTGCCGCCGCGATGAACGCTTACAACTGACCAACCCAACCCAACTAAAACCCATGAAAAACCGTTACGAAGGACTCCTCGTCCTCAATGTCAAAGGCAACGACGAAGGCGCGAAAGAAATCATCGATCGCCTCGAAAAAGACTTCACCAAGGAAGGCGCGCAAATCGAACAAGTGCAGCGTCTCGACCGCCGCCACTTTTCCTACGTCGCCGGCGACCTCGACAGTGGCTACTTCGTGAACTTCGTCTTCCACGCCGAGCCGACCTTCATCGAAAAGTTCAAAAACAAACTGAAGCTCGACCCCGACATCTACCGCCAGCATTACCAAAAGCTCCGCGCGAAAAAAGTGCAGGCCGAAAAGTAGGCTCCATCTGCCTCCCCCAAACGACCCACGCATTATGCCGAATCTCAACAAAGTGATGCTCATGGGGAATCTCACCCGGGATCCCGAGATCAAGTACACGCCGAAGGGCACCGCGATCGCGCAACTCGGCCTCGCCGTCAATCGCACCTGGTCCAACGACGCCGGCGAGAAACAGGAAGAAACCACCTTCGTCGATGTGGAACTCTTCGGGCGCGTCGCCGAGATCGCCGGGGAGTATTTAAAAAAAGGCCGCCCCGTCTTCGTGGAAGGCCGCCTCAAGCTCGACTCCTGGGACGACAAAACGACCGGAGCGAAGCGCAGCAAAATGAAAGTCGTCGGCGAAAATATCCAGCTCCTCGGCAGTCGCGAAGGCGGCAGTCGCGAAGGCGGCGGTGGCGGCGGTGGCGGCGGTGGTGAGCGCGAATACAGCGAGAGCCGCCCCTCCGGCGAGAA
This sequence comes from Spartobacteria bacterium, assembly GCA_043777315.1. Lineage (GTDB taxonomy): Bacteria > Verrucomicrobiota > Verrucomicrobiia > Chthoniobacterales > Chthoniobacteraceae > CAIURC01. The sequence continues at coordinate 48,728 of JAYVPW010000091.1, forward strand.
CCGCCCCGCGCGTCCCGCGAGCCGTCCAGCGACCCCGCCTCCCCGCCCGCCCGCCGACCCCGACCTCGACGCCGCCGAGGACGACATCCCGTTTTGATCCCGCGCTAAACAGCGAAAACCATTCCGGCCCGGCCGCTGCCATCGCAGTAGCCGGGCCGTTTTTTTTGCGTCAGCCCCCCGCTCCGAGATCACTCGAACTGCGCAAAAATCTCGTTCGCCTTTTCCAGCGTCTCCTTGCTTCCGACATCGAACCACGTCCCCGGCACCTCCCACGTCAGCACCGGCACGCGCGGATAAAGCCACTGCACGAAGCGCCCCGGCTGATCGGGATTGTTTCCCGCCGCGAGATACGTCGCGAATTCGCCGACTACCGCTGCGGGGTAATAATAGAGCGCGATCCCGATCAGCGTGCTTTTCGGCTCGTCAGGCTTCTCCTCGAAACTGCTCAACGCCCCGCCAGCATCCACCGCGACGACCCCGTATTTCTTCGCCTCGTCGAGCGAACCGACATCGTAAACGCCGAGCACAGGCTGCTCCTTCTCCGCGCAGAGCCGCCCGAAATCGCCGAGGCTTTGCGAAAAAAGATTGTCCCCGGCGACCACGATCAGTCCCGAATTCCCGAGCCCCGCGCGATTGATCACAAGTTGAATATCGCCGATCGCCCCGAGCTTGTCCGAGTCGCCGGTTGAGCCGTCGTTGATGATTTCAAACGTCAACTTCGGATGCGCCGCGTGATACCCGTCCGCCCATTTTTGGAAGTCTGCGGCGAACTTGCTGTTCGTCACGACATACACTTTTTCGATCCCGTCGATTGGCGCGAGATTGTCGATCACCCATTCCATCATCGGCTTCCCCGCGACCTCCAGCAGCGGCTTCGCGCGGTTTTGAGTCAGCGGATAAAGGCGCGTCGCGTAACCCGCGGCGAGGATCAGAATGTTCATCCGCGCGGCTTACACCGCACCGCCGCGGGATTCAAAACCAATCGCAATTCAGAACCTCGAAGCGCACCGCAAGTTCTCCTTCCATCCTCGAAGCGCGCCGTTAGTGTTCGACCGAACATGAGCTCCGCCCTCACCTCGCGCCAGCAAGAAGTCCTCGATTTCATCGAAGACGCGCAGAACTCCAGCGGCGTCACGCCGACCACGCGCGACATCCAGGATCATTTCGGTTTCGCGAGCCAGACCGCCGCGATGAATCACCTCCGCGCGCTCGAAAAAAAGGGCGCGATCCAACGCCAGGCCGGCAAGGCGCGCGCGGTTTCCGTCGTCACGAAATTCAAGCGCGAAACCATCGTGGACATCCCGCTCTACGGGCAGATCGCGGCCGGTTATTCCGAAGTCACGCAGCAGGAAAACGACAGCGTCATCTCCGTCGATACGACCACCCTCGGCCTCGGCCGGAAGTCCCGCATCTTTGCCCTGAAAGTCCGCGGCGAGTCGATGACCGGTGCGCAAATCAACAGCGGCGATCTCGTCATCATGGAATCTCGCCAGCCCAAAAACGGCGACATCGTCGCCGCACTCATCGACGGCGAGACGACATTGAAACGCTTCGTCCTTGCCAACGGGCTCGCTCATCTCAAATCGGAAAACCCGCTCTTCCCCGATCTCATTCCGACCGAAGAACTCGTCGTGCAAGGCGTCATGGTCGCGCTCATTCGGAAGTGCCGGGAGTAGCGCGGAAGTGGAGGGTTGAAGGTTGAGAGTTGAGGGCCGCGTGTTTGGCTGAAGCCGATGCAGAGCGAGCCACACCGCCGAATCATTCACCTCGATGCGGACGCGTTTTTTGCCTCGGTCGAGCAGGCCGAAAATCCCGCGCTCCGCGGGAAAGCGATGGCCGTCGGCGGGCAGACGCGCGGCATCATCGCGAGCGCCACGTACGAGGCGCGGAAGCTCGGCGTTTACACCCCGATGCCGACCGCTCGCGCGAAGCAGGTCTGCCCGGGGCTCATCATCGTCAGCGGCGATTTTTCAAAATATCGGACCTACTCCCGGCGCATGTTCGATTTCGCCGAAGAGTTCACGCCGTGGCTCGAGCGGACCTCCATCGACGAGGGATATTTCGACCTCAGCGGCAACGCGCGCACGCCGCCGTTGGAGGTCGCGAAACAGCTCCAGCAAAGGATCGGCGAGGCATTGAGCATCACCGTCTCTCTCGGAATCGGCGCGAACAAACTCATCTCCCAGATCGCCTCGAAGCTCCGCAAGCCGAACGCGATCGTCGAAGTCCCCGCCGGGACCGAGCGTGAATTTCTCGCGCCGCTCGGCAGCAATTGGCTCCCCGGCGTCGGCGCAAAACTCGGCGAACGACTGCGCGAAAACGGCCTCCACTTCATCCCGCAAGTCGCCGACGCCCCGCTCGAATTCCTCGCGCAAGTCGCCGGCAATTACGCGCCGCAGCTCCAACAATTCGCGCGTGGCATCGACCCGCGTCCCGTCGTCTGCGACCACGACGACGCCAAGTCCTACGGGCAGCAGGAAACCTTCGACGGCAACGTCACCGACCACGCGTTCGTGCTCGCGACACTGCACGGAATGGCCGACGACCTGATGAGCAAAATCCGCCGCGACGGAAAGGCCGTTCGCACGGTCAGCATCCAATTGCGCTACGCCGATTTCAGCGACGTGACTCACGCCAAAACCCTCGGCGCGGCGACCGACGTCGAGACCGACATCTACCCGCTCCTCCCGCAGCTCCTGCGCGAAACATGGCAGCGCAAAGCCAGTCTGCGCCTCGCCGGACTTCGCTTCACGAATGTCGAAGCGCCCGCCATGCAGAGCGAATTTCTCCTCGACCCCGACTCCGAACTTCGCGCGAAAAGAAAGACCGTCGCGCATCTCCTCGACGAACTCCGCGCCCGCTCGCTGCCGGTGATGCGCGGCCATTCCCTCCGCAAAGAATGAGCCGCACCGCCGAGGAATTTCAGCTCGTGAACGAGCGCGTCGCCATCTGGCAGGCGTTCGATCCGGCAGTAAAAACCGACCTTTTTTCAACCGCACTGCTCACCGCGAGCGGCCTTATTTTCATCGACCCGATTCCCCTCGAAAAGACCGCGCTCGCCGAGCTCACCGCTTCCGCGAAACCGGGGGCGATCGTCCTAACCAACGGCAACCACGCCCGCGCCGCCGCCAAGTTTCGCACGCGCTTTTCCATCCCGATCTTCGCGCACGCGGACGCCATCCCGACGCTCGGAATCAGCGTCGATCGCGAGATCAGCGTCGGATCCGAAATCGTCCCCGGACTCGCCACGATCGCGATCCCCGGAGCCGGTCCCGGCGAGATCGCGCTGCATTGGGAAAATCACCTCGTCGCGGTCGGCGACGCGCTCATCAACGTCGAGCCGCACGGCTTCACGTTCCTGCCCGACAAATATTGCACCGACCCCAAATCGATGCGCCGCAGCCTGCAAAAATTATTGCGATGCGAGTTCGAAATCCTGACCTTCGCGCACGGTCTGCCGCTCACTTCTCGAGCCCGGCCGCGACTTGAAAACCTCCTCGCATGAAGTCCCGTCACGCCCTCATTTGCCTCGCCCTGGCCGCCCTCTCCGCGCCTTTGTCCGCGCAGGAGAAGCCGGCGAAGAAAACCATGGTTTTTCAACCCGGCGAGAAGGTCCCGGAAGGCCATGCGCCCGCGCCCATTCCGGTGGAAAAAAGCGCGTTCGACCTCAGCTCGGGCGAGGCTCCAGCGCAGTTCGCGCTGCACTTCTTTACCCAGCTCCAAAAGGGCGATGTGGACGGCGCTTACGAGGCGCTCACGAAAGGCTCGAAGATCGCCGAGCGACCCGAGGAATTGAAGTCGTTGAAAGCGAAAACCCACGAGGCGATCGACGTGTTCGGTGCGGTGCTCGGCGCGGAAATGGTGGAGTCGAAAAACGTCGGCGAGCGACTTCTCCGCCGGACCTACGTTTCGCGCGGAAAGGATTTCCCGCTCCGCTGGCGCTTCTATTTTTACAAGCCGGAGCTCACCTGGCGGCTCGTCGATTTGCGGGTCGATGACCGGCTCTCCGGCATGTTCGACGAGCCGGAGGATTTGCGGCCCGCTGAAGCAAAGCCGTGATCGGCCGCGTCCTCCGGTTCATCCGGTTTTCGCACACCCTCTTCGCGCTTCCCTTCGCCCTCGGCGCGATGCTCGTCGCCGCCCGTGGCCTCCCGCCGCTCGCGACCGTCGCGTTCATTTTGCTCGCGATGATCTTCGCCCGCACCGCCGCGATGACCTTTAACCGGCTCGCCGACTGGCGCATCGACCAGCGCAATCCGCGCACCGCCGGCCGCCACAAACTCATCTCGCACAGTGCCGCGATCGTTCTCCTGCTCGCGAGTTCCGCCGCCTTCGTCGCGACGACATGGTTCATCAATCGCCTCTGTTTCTGGCTCGCTCCACTCGCGCTCGCGATCGTTTTTTTCTACTCGCTGACGAAACGCTTCACCTCGCTCAGCCACTTCTTTCTCGGCCTCGCGCTCTCCGTTTCGCCTGTCGGCGCGTGGCTCGCCGTCACCGGCGCGTTCGCATTTCCTCCGCTCGTCCTCGCGCTCGCCGTGCTGCTGTGGGTCGCCGGCTTCGACCTGATTTATGCGACGCAAGACCACGACTTCGACCGCGGCGAAGGTCTTCGTTCGCTCGTCGTCGCGCTCGGAATCCCGCGCGCGCTGCGCCTCGCGCAGACACTCCACTGGCTGATGCTCGCCGTCCTCGCCGCATTCGGTTGGTGTGCAAACCTAGGCCCCATCTACTTCTGCGGCCTGTCCGCCATTGCCGCCGCGCTCGTTTTCGAGCACCGCAGCGCCGCCCGCCTCGACCTCGCCGCGATCAACCGCGCCTTTTTTCAAAGCAACGCGTTCGTCGGCCTCGTCTTCATCACCGCCATCGCCCTCGACCTCGCCCTGCGGCGCTGAGTTTCGTCACCGCACGCCGAAACGATAGATCGTCGTCGAATCAAAAACCTCGCCGGGGCGGAGGATGATCGGGGGGAAGGCGGCTTGATTTGGCGAATCGGGAAAGTGCTGAGTCTCGAGGCAAAGGCCGTTGCGGCGGCGGTAGATCGCACCGCCTTTTCCGACCTCTTTTCCGGTGAGAAAATTGCCGGAATAAAACTGCATTCCTGGCTCAGTCGTCAGCGCTTCCAGCACGCGGCCGGTGCGCGGATCGAAAACCCGCGCGGCCAGTGTTGGAGCGGGCTGCGGGGCGGTGGCGAGGACGAAATTATGATCGTAGCCGCCGGCGACACGGACCTGCTCATCGTCGGCATCGATGCGGTCGCCGATGCGCCGGGGTTCGCGGAAATCGAGCGGCGTCCCGGCGACTTCGCGCAGCTCGCCGGTCGGAATCAGGGTCGCGTCGATGGGCGTGAAGCGGCTCGCGAAGATCGTGATTTCGTGATCGAGAATCTCGCCCGCATCGTGCCCTGCGAGATTGAAATACGAGTGGTTCGTGAGGTTGACCGGCGTCGGTTTGTCGGCCTCGGCACGGTAGCGAATCTGCAGCGTGTCCGGGCTCGTCAGCGAATAGGTGAGGGTGACGTGGAGGTTGCCCGGATACCCCTCGTCGCCGTCGTGGCTGATCAGCGAAAGTTGGAGCGACGGACCCGCCGCATCCTCCGATGCGTCCACTTTCCAGAGCACCCGATCGAAGCCGCCCGGCCCGCCGTGCAGATGATTCGGTCCGTTATTTTTCGCCAGCGAATACGTCACGCCATCGAGCGTGAAACTCCCCCGCGCGATCCGATTTCCGACGCGTCCGATGGCCGCGCCGAGATGCGCCTTGCCCCCGACGTAGCCGCTCAATTCGTCGTATCCGAGCGCCACGTCGGCGAGTTTTCCGTCGCGGTCCGGAGCCCAGATGGAAGTGATCGCGCCGCCGAAATTCGTGATCGAAACGCGCAGCCCCGTGCCGTGGCTGAGGGTGTGCAGCGAGGCTTCGCGGCCGTCTGGCAGCCGGCCAAATGGTGCGATGGAATGGGGGTTTTGCTGGTCGGGCATGAGCGAAGTTGCGGCGAGGAAAATCGAGGGTCAATGCCGCGCGCTTGCGTCGTTCCCCGTCATCCTGAGCGCAGCGTCAGCGGAGTCGAAGGACCTCTAACTATTTCCCCCTCCCCGATGCGCGCACGGTTGCGGGGAAATAGTTAGAGGTCCTTCGACTGCGCCCGCAAAGCCGGGCTTCGCTCAGGATGACCGGAAGAATGCTCCGCTCCCCCCGGATTGACGCCCCACGCCCCTTCCGCAACCTTCGCCGGCTCGCATGGAAATCAAAAAGGCTCTCATCACCGCGGCTGGGACCAGTCAGCGCTCGCTGCCTTTACAGACGCTCGTGGACCGCGACGGCGTCACGAAAACGGCGTTCGCGATCATCGTCGAAGAAATCCTGCGCGCGGGCATCGAGACCATCGGCGTGGTCATCACGCCGGGCGACGATGCGGCGTATCGCGCGGCGGCGGGCAGGCACGCGGAGCGCCTCACTTTTATCGAGCAAAAGCAGCCGCTCGGATACGCGCACGCCATTCACTGCGCGGATGCTTTTTGCGGCGACGACGCGTTCCTGCTGCTCGTCAGCGATCATCTTTATTTGAGCGCGACGGCGGCCGGTTGCGCGCAGCAATTGGTGGAAGTCGCGCGCGCGGAAAACTGCTCCGTCTCCGCCGTGCAATCGACGCACGAGAGCAAGCTGCGCTACTACGGCGCGGTCGGCGGCAAGCTCGTGAACGCCGCACAGCGGCTGTATCAAGTCGAGGCGGTGCTCGAAAAACCGACACCGACCGAGGCCGAGCAAAAGCTCGATGTGCCCGGCTTGCGCGCCGGTTTTTACCTCTGCTTTTTTGGGATGCACGTTCTGACTCCGACGGTGCAGCGCATCCTGCGCGAGCTCTTCGCCGCGGGCGGAAATCCGGCGGCGATCAACTTCCGCGCGGCGCTGGCGAAGCTTGCCGGGCAGGAGCGTTTCCTCGCCTGCGAGCTCGACGGACGGCGCTACGATTTCGGGGTGAAATACGGGCTGCTCACCGCGCAGCTCGCGCTCGCTCTCTCGGGCACGGACCGCGACGAAGTGCTCGCCGGACTCGTCGAAATGCTCGCGACGAAAATCAAGTGAGCGCGATTCCCGGCGGGCTTCTCGGCATCATCACCGCGTCCGACCCGGCGCTGCGCGATCGTTCCCTCGACGAAGTTTGCGCGACGTTTTCGTTCGATGAAATGCTCGCGGAATGCGCGTCGCTGGATCGGTTTCGGCGGCAGAGCGACAACCTCTACGAGCGGGTTCGCGCGCTCTTTTTTCTCGCGGCGATCCATCGGTTTCATCTGCCGGCGCGAGCGGAGTTGAAGGCGAGTGGGCAGATTCCATTTCACGGTTACGAGCATCTCCTGCAGCGGCGATTTGAGGAATCGATCGACGTGTTTTTGGCGGCGCAGGAAGCGAACGGACCGAGCGACGCGCTGAGCAGCGCGCTCGCCGCGGCGTATCATCGGCTGGCGTTCCAGACGCTCGCGGATCAAGTCAGGCGCAGTGTTCGCAGCGTGCGGGGCAATCAATGGATGTTCCGGATGGGGCATCCGAAAGATCAGCCGCTGAAGATTCGCAGCGAGCTTTTGCGGCGAAATCCCGATGACGAATCGTTCCCGATTTTGCGCGAGCGGACGCCCGTGCGGATGGACCTCACGCACAGCGCGTGGAGCGATATTTTTTTCCTCGGGATGGACTACCCGGAGGGCGCGAAAGTGCTGAATGTCTCGGTCGATCTCGGTGTCCACGGACGCGACACGGCGACGCAGCCGCCGGTGTCGGCGTGGCTGCGCGTGATCGAGGAACCGGTGCTGCGGCTGGTCAGCGTGGACCTCGGCGCGCGCGCGGAGATTACGAATCTCGCGGAGGTTTTCGACTTCGCGAAAGACTACCTCGGCTTGCTGAAAGCCGCGGTGATTGCGTCCGGCATCGTGCCGCCGGGGATCGAGGGTTCGGGGCAAAGTCTCGCCGATTTACTCGCCGCGATGGTCGGTCCGGGGCGCGGGCTGGAGCTCGTGAGTTCGGTGAACGACATCCCGAAAGGCTCGCGGCTGGCGGTCTCGACGAACCTGCTCGCGGCGCTCATCAGCGTTTGCATGAGGGCCACGAGCCAGGCGGAATCACTGACCGGCGAACTGCGCGAATCCGAGCGCCGGCTGGTATTGGCGCGCGCGCTTTTCGGCGAATGGATCGGCGGCTCCGGCGGCGGCTGGCAGGACTCGGGCGGGGTGTGGCCGGGGATGAAATTGATCGAGGGCGTCGCGGCGCGCGCAGGCGACGCGGAGTTCGGAGTGAGCCGCGGGCGCTTGATGCCGCAACATCGCATCCTCGACGACGCCGATGCGTCCGCTGCGACGCGGCGCAAATTGCAGGAAAGTCTCGTCCTCGTGCATGGCGGGATGGCGCAAAACGTCGGGCCGATTTTGGAAATGGTGACCGAGAAATATCTGCTGCGGAGCGCCGCGGAATGGCGCGGTCGGGCGGAGGCGCTCGGCATTCTCGACGACATCCTCGCGGCGCTGCGGGACGGCGACATCGCGCGCGTCGGTGAGGTGACGACGCGTAATTTTCAGGGGCCGATCCAGACGATCATTCCGTGGGCTTCGACGTTTTACACAGAGCGGTTGATCGAGCAGGTGCGCGCGGAATTCGGCACGGATTTTTGGGGCTTCTGGATGCTCGGCGGGATGTCTGGCGGCGGGATGGGTTTCATCTTCGCCCCGGAAAAAAAGGCGGTCGCGCAGAAGCGACTGCAAGAGATCATGAGCGCGACGAAGCGCGAGTTGGAGCACGCACTGCCGTTCGCGATGGAGCCGGTGGTTTATGATTTCTCGATCAACGAGCGCGGGACTTTTGCCGATCTGCGCGAGGGTCCGAATGCGCTGATGCCGTCGGGGTATTACGCGCTGACCGTGCCGGAATTGCTGCGCCAGGATCTCCGGACGTTCTCGCCGATGCGCCGCGCGGAGCTCGATAAATTTGGCGCGGCGTGCCGGACGAAGCCGGAGCTGCGCGGGATGGTGCAGACGCTTTTCGACGCGATGCTGCCGCGCGGAAAAGCGGAGGCGTCGGGGAGCGAGAATCTCGGCGCGCTGCTGGCAGAGCACGGGTTCGACGCGAAGCAACACGAGCAGATTCGCGGGCAGCTCCGGGAAGGTCGAATCGGGCTCGCGCAGAATCGTCTGCCGGCGAATTCGGTGATCGAGGACGTGCAGCCCGCGGATGTTTTCGACGCGACGAAATTCCACTCGGACTCGGCGAGAAAAGTCGGGCTCGCGGCGTTGCGCGCGGGCGAGGTCGCAGTGGTTTCGCTCGCCGCCGGCGCGGGCTCGCGGTGGACGCAGGGCGCGGGGGTGGTGAAGGCGCTGCATCCTTTCTGCAAGCTGCACGGCCGGCATCGGACGTTCCTCGAAACGCACCTTGCGAAGAGCCGCCAAGTCGGGCGAATGACAGGCACGGCGGTGCCGCACATTTTCACCACGAGCTACCTCACGCACGGGCCGACGGCGGCGTTTCTCGCGCACCAGAAAAGCTACGGTTACGACGGCCCGCTCTTTCTTTCGCCGGGCAAGAACGTCGGGTTGCGGATGGTGCCGACCGAGCGCGATTTGCGTTTTGCGTGGGAGGAGATGCCGCAACAAATGCTCGATGAGCAGCAGCAGAAAGTGCGGCAGAGTTTGCGCGCGGCGCTGATCGGCTGGGCGCGGGCGAGCGGCGAGGCGAGCGACTACACGGACAATCTGCCCCTGCAATGTCTGCATCCCGTCGGGCATTGGTACGAGGTGCCGAATTTGCTCCGAAACGGCGTGCTCGCGGAGCTGCTCGCGGCACGGCCGGAGACGAAATATTTGCTGCTCCACAATATCGACACGCTCGGCGCGAATGCTGATCCCGCCTTGCTCGGACGGCATATCGAGTCCGGCGCGTGCCTGACGTTTGAGGTCATCACGCGGCGGCTGGAGGATCGCGGCGGCGGGCTGGCGCGGGTGAATGGAAAGGTGCGGCTGGTCGAGGGATTGGCGATGCCGAACGAGGAGGCGGAGTTCGCGTTGAGCTACTACAACACGTTGACGACGTGGATCGATCTCGACCGTTTGCTGACCGCGTTTGGCCTCACGCGCGCGGAACTTTCCGACGAAGAAAAGGTCGCGCAGGCGATCCGCAATCTTGCGGCGAAGATGCCGACTTACATCACGCTGAAGGACGTGAAAAAGCGCTGGGGGCACGGGCAGGAGGACATTTTCCCGGTCACGCAATTCGAGAAACTGTGGGGTGACATGAGCGCGCTGCCGGAGATCGATTCGCGGTTTGTGGTCGTGCCGCGGCTCCGCGGGCAGCAGCTCAAGGATCAGGCGCAACTCGATGCGTGGCTGCGAGACGGCTCGGCGGCTTATCTCGAATCGTTGTGCGACTGGACGTGAGCGCCGGGGCGCGGATGGCAAATAAGCATTGTCACTCAAAATCCAAATCGGTAACAACCGCGCCCAATTATGAAGCGATTTTTCGTTCCCGCAGTATTGGCGACAGCGGCTGGTCTTCTTGTCGCTTGCAACGACCAGCCACAGAAGCCGCGGCCCCGGCCGGCACCTTATCCGCAGCCGACGCACATCGTCGAAGAGGAGCCGGGCGATCATCCGGTCCGGTCGCATGAAGAGACCGAACCCACGCAACCCGTCGATCATTCACCTGCGGTCGAGGCGACTCCGAATGTTCGCAGCGGGAATCCTGAGTATGGGAAGAAAGTGCCCGGCAAAGACGGGTTCGTCACGAGTCCCTACTCCAGCGCAGGCTACGTCGATGTGCGCGGATTTCCGCCGGGGACGGAAGTGAAGGATCCGTACACGGGCAAAATTTTCCTCGTTCCGTAACCCTCCCGACGGCCCGCAAATCTCCGACCCCGGCTCGGCGGCTCAGCGCTGCGAGCCGGGGTCTTTTGTCGAATGAACAAAGTTGCGATTCTTGGACCCGGGCTGCTCGGCGGTTCGATCGCGCTGGCGTTGCGGCGACTCGGCGGGCGGACCGTCGCGGTGTGGGCGCGGCGGGCGGAGGCGGCGGTGGAGGTGGTGGAAAAGGGAGTCGCGGATTTCGCCTCGAGCGATCTCGCGGAGGTCGTGCGAGGCGCGGGGCTCGTTGTTTTTTGCACCCCGATCGGCTCGATGCCGGCGCTGGCGCGGGAGCTGGTGCCGCTCATTTCGCGGGAAGTGCTGATCACGGATGTCGGCAGCGTGAAGGCGTCCGTCGTCGCGGAACTCGGCGGGATGTTTCGGGAGCGCGGGCGGTTCGTCGGGAGTCATCCGATGGCGGGTTCCGAGCAGGCGGGGATCGAGGCGGCGCGCGCGGATTTGTTTGCGGGCGCGGTTTGCATCGTCACGCCCGATGCGCAGTCGGATGCGGCGGCGGTGGCGGAGATCGCGGGTTTTTGGGAAATGCTGGGCTGCTCCGTGCGGCAGCTTTCGCCCGGGGAGCATGACGAAATGGTCGCGCTGGTGAGCCATTTTCCGCACCTGCTCGCGGCCTCGCTGGTGGAGATGGTCGGGGCGGAAAATGCGGGCGCGTTTGAGCTGTGCGGGCCGGGGTTCCGCGACACGACTCGGGTCGCGGGCGGACCGCCGGCGATGTGGGCGGAGATCCTGCGGACCAATCGCGGCGCGGTGCGAAAATCGGCGGAGGCAATGATTGAAAAGCTGCGCGAAATCATAAAACTCCTCGGCCCGGAATCCCCGGAGCGAGCGATGCACGACTTTCTCACCCAAGCTAAAATGCGGCGCGATCGGCTGCGCCAAACCCACCGATGAGCGACTGGAAAATCCGCCGCGCGCCGGCGATTCGGACCGAGATCACCGTCCCCGGCGACAAGAGCATTTCGCACCGCGCGGTCATGCTCGCGGCGATGAGCAACGGCCCGTGCGTGATCCGCGGATTCCTGCCGAGCGAGGACTGCCTCTGCACCGTCGCCGCGATGCGCGCACTCGGCGTAGAGATCGAAAACGTGGACGCGACCACGCTCGTCGTGCATGGCAAGCGTGGGGTTTTCACGGCACCGACGCGCGACATCGATTGCGGCAATTCCGGCACCACGATGCGGCTCGTCGCGGGCATCCTCGCGGGGCAGCCGTTTCGTTCGCGGCTCGTCGGCGACGCGTCCCTTTCCAAACGCCCGATGCGCCGCGTGATGGAGCCGCTGACCGAGATGGGCGCGAAGTTCACCCCCGAGGGCATCGACGGCCGGCCGCCGCTCGTGATCGCAGGTGGGAACCTGCGGCCGATCCAATACTTCTCGCCCGTCTCCAGCGCGCAGGTGAAGAGCGCGGTGTTGCTCGCCGGGATGTTTGCGAGCGGGAAGACGAGCGTCACCGAGCCGACGCAGAGCCGCGATCACACGGAGCGGATGCTCGAGTATTTCCTCGTCCGGCCGAAAAAGGAGGACCTCACCGTCAGCCTGCATGGCGGGCAGACACCGGAGTCGCGGGACTTCGATGTGCCGGGGGACATCTCGAGCGCGGCGTTCTGGCTCGTGGCGGCGGCGGCGCATCCGAAGGCCGAGGTGCTGGTGAAAAACGTCGGCCTGAACGAGACGCGCACCGGTGTGCTGGCGGTGCTTTTGCGGATGGGCGCACACATTCGCGTCGTCGTGGAGAATGAGGAAGCCGAGCCGACGGGCTCGATCAAGCTCACGGGCACGCGGCTCAAGGCCACGACCATCGCCGGCAAGGAAATCCCGAACGTCATCGACGAGCTCCCGATCCTCGCGGTCGCCGCGGCGCTCGCGCAGGGCAAGACGATCATCGCCGACGCGAAAGAATTGCGCGTCAAGGAAACCGATCGCATCGCCGCGATCGCGACCAATCTCCGCGCGATGGGCGCGCAGGTCACCGAGACCGAGGACGGCATGGAAATCGTGGGTGGCCTGCCGCTGCATGGCGCGCGCGTGGACAGCTTTGGCGACCATCGGATCGCGATGGCTTTCGCGGTCGCGGGCCTTTTTGCCGAAGGCGAGACGACGATCACGAATACCGCCTGCGTCGGCACCTCCTATCCCGGCTTCTTCGACCAGCTCTCTCACATCATGAAAGACCCGCGCGAGCCGCACACCCCCGTCATCACGCTGGTCCCGCAGGAATGAGCGACGCCGCCGAGCATCTCGTCATCGCCATCGACGGCCCCGCCGCCTCGGGCAAAAGCAGCGTCGCCCGCGCCCTCGCCCGCCGCCTCGGCTTCCTCTACGTGAACACCGGCGCCATGTATCGCGCCGTCACCTGGCACGCCGTCGCCCACGGCGTCCACACCACCGACTCCGACGCCGTCCTTTCCCTCTTGGAAAAGAGCGACTTCCAGTGCGGCACCCACGCCCTCGAATCGACCATCCTCCTCGACGGCACCGACCCCACCCCGCACCTCCTCGACTCCGAGGTGAATGCCAACGTCTCCAACATCGCCACCATCCCCGCCGTCCGCGCCCGCCTCGTCGCCATGCAGCGCGCGTATGCCGACGACGCCGACCTCGTCATGGAAGGCCGCGACATCGGCACCGCCGTCTTCCCCGACACCCCCTACAAATTCTACATCGACGCCTCCCCCGAAGTCCGCGCCCTCCGCCGCGCGCGGCAGGGCATCGCCGACTCGATCAAAGCCCGCGACAAGCAGGACAGCTCCCGCCGCACCTCCCCGCTCACCATCGCCGAAGACGCCCACGTCATCGACAGCTCCCACCTCACCATCGACGGCGTGGTCGGCGAAGTCATCGGCCGCCTGAAAATGTCGGGCCTCCGGTTCGTCGAAGAGGGGAGCCTCACACTGGCCGAGTGATGCCAATTCGGACTGGTCGGCCGATGAGTAGTCCGCGGATGGGGGGAGGAAGGGCAAACGTCGAACGTCGAACGTCGAACGTCGAACGTCGAAGTATCGGAAGCCGACGACGCACGCCTTCGAACGAGCCCTCTTTCTGCCTTCGACGTTCGACGTTCGACGTTCGACGTTCGACGTTCGCCCCCCTCCCCTGACATGGGCGCCATCTACCAGACCGGCTACCACCTCGCGCGCTTCCTCGGGAGCCTGTGCTTCGACTTCCGCGTCATCCATCGCGAGCGCATCATCGAGGAGGGCGGCGCGATCCTGGCGATGAATCACGAGAGCTACCTCGACCCGCCCCTCGCCGGCATCGCCTGCCGCCGGGAGATCTACTACCTCGCGCGCAAGACCCTCCTCAAATGGCCCCTCCTCGGCCCGATCCTGCCCGACATGAACGTCATCCCGATCGACCAGGACCGCGCCGACATGAGCGCGCTGAAAGTCCTCATCAAACTCATCCGCGCCGGCCATTGCTCCGTCATCTTCCCCGAAGGCTCCCGCACCCTCGACGGCACCCTCGGCCCTGCGCAGCCCGGCCTCGGCCTCGTCATTGCGAAGACCCTCGCCCCCGTGGTCCCCATGCGCATCTTCGGCGCGCACGCCGCCTTCCCGCGCGGCGGGAAACCGCGGCTCTTCACCCCGATCACCGTCGTCGTCGGCAAACCGATCCACTTCACGAAAGCAGACCTCATCGGCGAAGGCCGCGAGCTTTACCAGAGCCTCAGCGAGCGCGTGATGAAGCGCATCGCCGCCATCCGCGACGAGCGGGAAGGGTAGCGGGGTTCGCGATCGACGTGAGTCCGAGTCTCCGGTAGCGCACTCGTCCCGAGTGCTGGTTTCGGCGTCCCGCCGAAACGAACTTTCGGAGACGCCTCACATCGTGCCGCGCGCGCGGGATTGCGACGGTTCCTTAAAGTTCGTCGAGGCGGGACGCCTCGACCAGCGCTCGGGACGAGCGCGCTTCCGGGGAGGGGAGGAGACCCCGCTCTCAGTTCCCCAGAAAGCGCGCGTCCGGCGACTCGACGCGGAGGACTTCGGGGAGGGCTTTCGGGTCGAGCTGGATGGTGAGGGTGTGGACCCCGGCGGCGAGGTCGGCGGTGATGCTGGGCTCCGAGGCGACGGCGAGGGGCTGGCCGTCGAGGAATGCCTTGTTCACTCCGGTGAAGGTCAGGCGCGTCTTCCCGCTGCTCTGGAACTGCGTGGTGGCGATGACGCTGATCGCGCCGGCCGGGAGGGCTTGGAGCGCCTCGGCGAGGCTGGCGCGCAGCAGGCGGCCGTCGGTCAGGGTGAAGGCGGTCGCGCTCGCGGTGTCCGCGCCGGGGAGCGCGTTGCGCTGGAGCTGCGGGCCGACACGGAGCGTCCAGACCCGGGCGACCGCCCCTTTGCTGGCGTCGAAGGGGCCGGGCTTGCCGAGCTGGGCGAGGAAGGCGAAAAGGTCGGCGCGTTCGGGCTCGGGGAGCGCGTCGGCGAGGCCGGCGGGCATGATGGAGCCGACGTTCTGCTTGCCGGTGATGTTCGCTTTCACGACCGACTGCTCGTGGCCGGTGATGTCGCGCAGCACGACCTCCGTGTCGGACTCGCGGGCCTGGATGCCGGTGGCGATGTTGCCGTCTTTCAGGGTGAAGGCGACGGCGTTGAAGCCTTCCTTCACCTTCACCGCCGGGGCGACGACGCTCTCGATGATGTAATCCAGCGGGGCGCTCGCGCCGAGGGAAGTGAGCTCCGGGCCGACCTTGCCGCCCGCGCCGCCAATCGAATGGCAGAGCAAGCAGCCCAGTTCCGCGCGGCGATAAATCTTTTCACCGCGTGCCGGATCGCCCTGTGCCATCACGGTGGCGGCAAGCTGCTGAAGTTCCGCAGGCGAAAGCGACTGTTCCTCCTGGGCGACGCTCGCCGAACGGGAGAGCGCCAGCACGAGGTCCGGCTCCTTGCGTCCGCCTTCGCGCGCCACGCGCAGACCGGTCTTCGCCGCCACATCCGGCAAACCGGTCTTGGGCAGGCCGCGCGTAATCGCCGGCCCGGCACCCCGGATGTTCAAGAGCGAACGCCAGAGTGCCGTCGCCTCGGCTTCGTTCTTGGTCGCGGAAAGCACTTCGATAATTTGCGGCACCGCCGCGCCGATGTTGAGCGACGCCAGCGCCACCACGGCGGAATTACGGACGGACGCATCCTGGCCGGCACCCGTCAAGGAGCGGAGACCCGTCACGGCATCGTTGCCGCCGATTTCACGCAAGGCATCGAACGCGGCCTGGCGGACTTCGCCGGCCAGCGCCTGATCGCCGGCGGCCTTGAGCAATGGCGGCGTGAACTGACCGAGTTTCCAACTCCCGGCCAAACGAATCGCGGCGGCGCGGAACTTTTCGTTGCGTTCGCCGAGCAGGCGGCCGAGGCCATCCAGGCTGCCGTCGGGCCGCGCGTTGCGCAACCGCGCCGCCTCGGCAAGGGCCGTCAGCGCACGTTGCGCGGCGGGTTCGACGAAGCCGCCGCTCAACACTTGATCAAACATCTTGCGCAGCTCACCCGCGCCGCCGGACTGGCCGATCAACTCGATCCACGGGCCGTCACCGTTGGCGGGGATGGGACGGTTGGCGGTCAATTTCGCCAGCACGGTGCTGGCTTGGGCCGGCTCAATGGCCTTCA
>JAYVPW010000092.1:0-6816 GCA_043777315.1 Spartobacteria bacterium
CAGCCGCCCCGCGTTTCGATCTGGTAAAGCACCGGCAGCGCCTCAAAGAGACATGGGGCGACCGGGTTTTCAGCGCCGCGGAAGTGAAGGCCATGCGCGACGCCGAGTTGGAAGGCGAAGAAGGATGACCGCCTATCCCGACACGTCCTTCCTCTGCGCCGTTTATCGCCAGCAAGACAACACGGAGAAAGCGCTGACCCATCGCGCCTCGATGAAGCACGCCCTGCCCGTCACCAGCCTTTTGCTTTTCGAGTTCCGCCATTCCGTCCGCTTCCAGACCTGGCTGCATCACCACGACCCCGCCAAAGGCTACGGCACCAAGGAAGGCGCGAAGATGCTCGCCGATTTGCAGAGCGATCTGGACAGCGGCGCGGTCGCCCTCGTCCCTGCCGACTGGGCCAAAGTCCACAGCCTCGCCGAGCAGCTATACTGCCCGTCGTCACCAATCGTGAATTTGGAGGTCGGAGGTCAGCGCTGACATCCGAGGCATGGATGAAAAACGCCCAAAGGCTCGAAGAGCCGAAACCAGCCAGCCCAGGGCAACGCCCTGGGAATGGATCGGAAAACGGTCTCTCGGGGTAGGGTGGGCGTCCCGCCCGCCGGTTTTGGCGTCTCGCCGAAACGCACTTCCGCGCTGGGGTTGACCGGCACGGATGGCGCAAAGTGCTTCGAGGCAGGATGCCTCGAACGGCGGGCGGGACGCCCACCCTACCCACCGAATCCCAAGGCGTCGGCCTTGGGCTGCCCTGTCTCCGCCCTTCGGGCTGGCTGAAATGGCCGTCTGCAATCACGCTCCTTCCTCTGACACGGAAATCACAAATTGTGATGACGGGAAGTATATAAGGTTCCCCCATTTTTCAGGGTTGTGCGTTGGTAGTTGATTGTGTCCGTGTTACTGCACGCCTCACAAAAGGCATGATGCACGGAAAAGCGTAAATGGAAGCCTCTTGTCCTGCTTTTGTCAGGTCTCTCCGTCGTTGCTGAAATCCCCGTGGAGCGATACGAAGACGCGCATGGCCACCAACCCGACGCAAACGAAGGAGAGTTCCGCGGGACTCTTCATCGTCGATAACAGTGACTCGGATTGGAAGGTCCGCTCCTACCTCACGGAATGGTGCGAACTTTCCAAGGCCATCGACATTGCCACGGGCTACTTCGAGATCGGCTCGCTGCTCGCGTTGGATGAAAAATGGCAGGCCGTAGATCACTTCCGCATCTTGATGGGTGATGAGGTTTCGATGCGGACGAAACGCGCGTTCGCGGAGGGTTTGAAAAAGATCGCGCAGCGGCTCGATGGAAGTCTCGAAGCCGAGAAGGCGAAGGATGACTTCCTCGCCGGCGTGCCCGCCATCGTCGCCGCGATTCGCGCGGGCAAGATCGAGTGCCGCGTCTATCGCAAAGACAAATTCCACGCGAAGGCTTACATCACGCACGGGCGCGCGGCAGTGGTCGGCTCTTTCGGTCTCGTCGGCTCGTCGAATTTCACGTTCCCCGGCCTGTGCGAAAACGTGGAGTTGAATGTGCAGGTCCGCGGCTCGGAGGTCGGCCTTTTGCAAGAGTGGTATGAGCGCCACTGGCAGGACGCCGAGGACATCACGGCCGATATTCTCCGCACGCTGGAACGCCACACCGACCCGCGCACGCCGTTCGAGATTTGGTTCAAGGCGCTCGACGAATTCTTCCGCGGCGAGGCGCTCACGCCAGACCTTTGGGACAAGCAGGAATCCCGCGTCTTCCCCTTGCTCGATCTCTACCAGCAGGACGCCTACAAGAACCTCGTCGCCATCGCGAAGAACTACTCCGGCGCGTTCCTCTGCGATGGCGTCGGCCTCGGCAAGACTTTCGTCGGCCTCATGCTGATCGAGCGACTGGTCGTGCGAGAGCGAAAGCGCGTCGTGCTCTTCGCTCCGAAAGGCGCTCGCGAGGATGTGTGGGAGCGCGTCATCCCGAAGCATCTGCCGCAGCTCAACAGCGGATTCGTGGACTTGAAGATTTTCAATCACACCGACTTGCAGCGGAAAGGAAAGTTCCAGCGCGACATCGAACTCACGATCAAGGACGCCGACGTGGTGATCATTGATGAGGCGCACCACTTCCGAAATCCCGGCATCGCGGGCGAAGGCGACAAAGCCCCGTCGCGCTACCGCGTGCTTCAGCGTTATCTCCACTCCGGCGACCGGCCCAAGCAACTGTTCATGCTCACGGCGACGCCCGTGAACAACAGCGTCCACGACTTCCGCTTCCTCATCGAACTCTTCACCGCGGGGAACGAACGCTATTTCAGCGAAGGCCCGCGCACGCTCGGCATTCACAGCCTGCGCCGGCACTTCATCGACTTGGAAAAGCGCATCCTCGGCAAGCTGCCGAAGACCGCGCAGCTCGATCTCGAATTCGGCGCGGACCTAGCCGAGGCCGAGCGCACGCTGCGGAGCGATCCGCTTTTCGACACACTCGTCGTCCAGCGCAGCCGCGCCTACGTGAAGCAGAGCCAGATGCAGCAGGGCAAAGACGGCGCGCTTTTTCCCGAGCGCGGCGCGCCGCAGATCGCGGACTACAATCTCAAGGCGAGCTATGGCCGACTGCTCGAAAGCGTCGAGCGCGCGTTCAACAAACAGGAGCCGCTCTTTTTCCTCACCACCTACAACCCGCTCGCCAAATGGCGCGGCGCGGATGACGACCCGATCTTCGCGACCTTCGAGGCGGGGCGGCAAAAGCAGGTCGTCATCCTCATCCGCACGCTCTTCCTCAAGCGCTTTGAAAGCTCGGCCAGCGCCTTCGGCGGATCGTGCTGGCGGCTGCTGCGGCGCCTGCTCGCGTGGATCACCGTCCATGCCGAGAACGCGGACGACCTGCGGCACTTGGAAATGTGGAAGCGCAAGCACGGCAAACTCATCGACTACGAGCACGAGCATCAGCAGGAGCTTTGGCGCGACGATGCGGAGGAGGATGAAGCCGAGGAATTGCTCACCGAGGATCTGCTCGAATCCATCACGCGCCTGCCCGCCGAACATTACGACATCAGCGCGATCATCCGCGACACCATCGAGGATTTGAACCAGCTCGCGGAATTCCTGGAACTGCTCAAAGAGGTGAAGCCCGAGCGGGACGACAAACTCAAGGCGCTCATCAAACTGCTGAAAACCGACAAGGTGTTGAAGCGGGAGAAGGTGCTGATCTTCTCCGAGTTCGCCGACACCGCCCGTTACGTCGAGCAGGAGGTGAACAAAGCGGGCATCACCGGCGTTCATCGCATCGACGGGAGCAGCTCGCAGCGGCAGCGCAGCGATGTCATCCGCCGATTCGCGCCTTACTACAACGAATCCAGCTCCGCTGAAATCACGGCGGGCGGCAGTGAAGAAATCCGCGTGCTCGTGACGACCGACATCCTCGCGGAAGGGCTGAACCTCCAGGACGCGACGCGACTCATCAATTACGACCTGCATTGGAATCCCGTCCGCCTCATGCAGCGCATCGGTCGCGTGGATCGTCGCATGAATCCGATGATCGAGGCCCGCATCATCGCCGATCACCCGGAGCAGGCGAAGCTGCGCGGCAAGGTCGAGTTCTGGAATTTCCTCCCGCCCGACGAACTCGACGAACTGCTCAAGCTCTTCCAGCGCGTTGCCAGCAAGACACTCGTCATCTCCCGGACTCTCGGCATCGAGGGCCGCAAGCTGCTGACGCCCGATGATGAGTTCGACCCGGTGAAAGAAATGAACGAACTGTGCGAGCCAGAAGAGTCGCCGAAAGAAAAGCTGCTTCTTGAATATCAGGCACTCCTCAAAGCGCATCCCGAACTCGCCGCCGAGTTGCCGAAGATGCCGCTCAAGACTTTCAGCGGGAAAGCTTCACCCACGCCGGGCACGCGGGCCGTCTTCTTCTGCCACCGCATCCCGCGCCCGGATGCGAACCTCGTCCCCGCGGGCGAAGGCGAAGCCGCCGAGCCGCGCTGGTCAGACGCCGCAGGTTTCACCGTCTGGTCGTGCTACGACCTCGAAGGCAAACGCATCCTCGCCGACCCCGGTGCCATCGCCGACTTCATCCGTTCCGAGCCGAAGACTCCGCGCCACTGCGCGATCGACCGAGCCGCACTTTCCGACCTGCGCAAGAAAGTCGAGAAGCAGCTCATCACCGACCATCTTCGCCCATTGCAAGCCCCCGTCGGCGTCTCGCCCATCCTGAAATGCTGGATGGAACTCAACTGACTTATGGAAACCAAAATCGCCCTCTTCCAGCGAAAGGAAATCCGCAAGACGCTCCACGAAAATGAATGGTGGTTCGTCATCACCGATGTCGTCGCCGCACTCACGGATTCGGTGAATCCCTCCGACTATCTGAAAAAGATGCGGGCACGCGATGCCGCCCTTGCCGACGCCTTCAAAGGGGGGGGACAAACCGTCCCCCCCCTTACCGATGCAGGGGGGGGGCAAATTGCCGCCCCCCTTGGCCTTGAGTTCGATACGACGGGCGGGCGTCAGCTCCTCCAATGCTGGAACACCGAAGGCATCTTCCGCCTCATCCAATCCATTCCCAGCCCGAAAGCCGAGCCGTTCAAACGCTGGCTCGCCCGCGTCGGCTACGAGCGCATGCAGGAAATCGAAAACCCCGAACTCGCCACCAAACGCACCCGCGCCATCTACAAGGCGAAAGGCTATTCCGACGACTGGGTCGAGAAGCGGATGCGCTCCATCGCCATCCGCGACGAACTGACCGACGAGTGGAAAAAGCGCGGCGTCAAAGAGCAGCGCGACTACGCCATCCTCACCGCCGAAATCTCCAAAGCCGCCTTCGGCTTCACGCCTGCCGACTACGCAAAGCTCAAGGGCCTCCAGCGCGAAAACCTCCGCGACCACATGAGCGACCTCGAACTCATCTTTTCCATGCTCGGCGAGGCCGCCACCACCGAGATCGCCCGCAACAAGGACGCGCAGGGTTTTCCAGAAAACAAACAGGCCGCCCGCGACGGCGGCACCGTCGCCGGCAGCGCCCGTCGCGACCTCGAAAAGAAAAGCGGGCGCAAAGTCGTCACCCGCGAAAACTTTCTCGGCCTCACGCAATCCGCGAAGAAGGCGGCGAAGCTCAAAATCCGCTGAAGGCATGAAGAAGACCGCGCCGACGCCCGAAATCCCGATCCGCGAAATCCGCGGCCAGCGCGTGCTGCTCGATTCCGATCTCGCCGAGATCTACGGCGTGCCGACCTTCCGCTTCAACGAAGCCATCAAGCGCAATGGCGCGCGCTTCCCCGCGGACTTCATGTTTCAACTCACGCGGGAAGAGTTTGACGCATTAAACTCATCGCAATTTGCGATGAGTGCGCTGCGAGGCGGCCAGGCTGATCCCAACTTGATATCGCAAATTGCGATATCAAAGCCCGGACACGGTGGACGCCGCAAGTTGCCCTACGCCTTCACCGAGCATGGCGCCCTCCAAGCCGCCAATCTGCTCAAGAGCGAGCGCGCCGTTGCCATGAGCGTCTATGTGATCCGCGCCTTCGTGCAAATGCGGGAGCAGATCGCCGCCAATGCCGCCATCCTCAAGCGCCTCGCTGAGATCGACAAGACGCTGCTGGAGCACAACGACGCCCTGCGCGTCATCTGGCGGGAATTGCAGCCTCTCCTCAGCCCGCCGCCCGATCCTCCCAAACCAAAAATCGGCTTTCACAAGCAGGAGAAATAATCCCATGCCCCCAGACCTCCGCTCCATCCGCACCTTCCGCGAACTCACCCGCTACCTCGAGGAGCAGCTCGACTGGCCGCTCGACGAATACGGCTTCGACGACCTCACCTTCACCTACGACCCGCCCGAGTTGGGCCTGAAACCCGAGGACGCCGTCAAGGTCCGCGCCATCCACCAGCTCCGCCCGTTTCGGACCGGCCAGCCGTGGGGCATCTTCTTCGTCGAGTTCGAGAAAAAGCGGCTCCCCATCGTCGTGCTGCGCCGCATCCTCCGGCATCTCGTGCTGAAAAAGCGCGCGTCCGCCAATGCCGCCGATGCCAAACGCTGGCAGGCGCGCGACCTCCTCTTCATCTCCGCATGGGGCGATGAGACGAAACGCGAACTCACCTTCGCCCACTTCGTCGATCACGCCGAGACGGGCCTCGCCGAGCTGCGCGTCCTCGGCTGGGACGACGACGACACGCCGCTGCACATGAACGACGTCGCGCAGACCCTCGGCGAAAAACTCCGCTGGGACGATGCCTTCGCAACCGATCCCGAAGCCTGGCGCCGGCAATGGGCGAGCGCCTTCGTCCTCCGCCATCGACACGTCATCCGCACCTCCGAGGAACTCGCCGCCGCCCTCGCCGAGCTGGCCCGCCGTCTCCGCTCCCGCATCCGCACCATCCTGCGCATGGAGGATGGCTTCGGCGAAATCCGCAAGCTCCAGCGCGCCTTCCGCGACGGCCTCATCCACGACCTCGACGACGAAGGCTTCGCCGACATGTTCGCGCAGACCGTCACCTACGGCCTCTTCTCCCTCGCGTGCCGCCGCACGGTCCGCGGTAACGGCACCGCCTTCGTCAAAGACGACCTCACCCATTATTTCACCAGTCCGTTTTTGAAGGAGATGCTCGGCATCTTCCTCGGCATCAATACGCGGCGCGGGAAGATCGACTTCGACGAACTCGGCGTCAGCGACGTCACCGACCTCCTCACCAGCCCGGACACCCACATGGAGGTCGTCCTCGCCGATTTCAACAACAAGACCCGCGGCGAAGATCCCGTCATCCACTTCTACGAGCACTTCCTCAGCGCCTACAACAAGCAGCTCAAAATCCAGCGCGGCGTCTTCTACACCCCGCAGCCCGTCGTCTCCTA
>JAYVPW010000093.1:0-200019 GCA_043777315.1 Spartobacteria bacterium
ATCTATCAAATTGACAGTAATTCAGACGTGAAGTGTCTATCTATCATAGCCAGTAAAACTGCGATAATTTGAGGCTCGAAGTCCGACACACTCCTAGGCAGGCGAAGCGGCCGCCCTTTTCCGCCGCCGCGCGTACTCGCTGAGAATGCGCTCGCCAGCCTGATCCTGCGCCACGATTTCGCGCAGCGGCGAACACTCCGGCGTCGAGTATTCGGGATGCGCGTGGTCGTTGTAAAAACGCGCGCCATTCGAGAGCACCAGATCGCTTTTGATCTCCTCGAATGAAAGCGGCCGGTGCTGATCCAGCTCGTAATACGCCGCCTCGTCCGTGTCCTGCAGCAGCTCCGCGGCGCGGAACCCGCGGGCGTCGTTGTGCGGGTCTTCGATATTGTAATCCCACTTCATCGAAGCCCCGTGATCCGTGTCACTGCGGACGATTTCGATCGATTCGCGGACCACGTCGAGCTGCTCCATCCCATCGACCGTGATCCCGTATTCCGTCTCGATTCCGAAAACGCGTTTCATCCGCGGCCAACGTATCGCGCACTTCGGCGCGGCGATCATCGGCTTCTTTTTCATCCGCCGCGGCATCGTCGAGTATCGCCCGGAGCGGCACTTTTCCGTGAGCGATCCCGCGATGTTCGCGCCGCTGATCAGATCGCCGCAGAAAAGCGTCTCCTTTTTTCCGCTCCGCAGCTTGATGCTGAGGAAGCGGTTTTCGCCGCGGGCACGCCGCCGGCCTCGCGCACGAGCTCGGGATCGTACGGCAGACTCGGCGAAAGGTAGATTTTGAAGATCTCGCGCGAGCCCTCACGGGACGGGCGGGCGATCTTGATTTTTCGATCAATGCGGCCCGGCCGCAGGATCGCCGGGTCGATGAGATCGGCATTCGTGATGAAGGCGATGAGCCTCTTCATGGACTGCGACAAAATGATCGGCGACGACTTTGAAAAGGGGCTCGCGGATCTGAAAACGATCGCGGAAGCGGAAGCGAAGAAGTAGCTACGGGCGGCAAATCGGAAAGCGCAGGCGCTGGCTCGCGTGCGATCTTCCACACAGGCAAAGCAATTTTTACAGAAGGAAAAATCATGATCACTCGACCTTTATTGGTGCGGCTGGCGGCCCGTCCGGGGATGGACGCCGAGGTGGAAACATTTCTGGAATCCGCGCTGCCGCTGGTGCGCGATGAGGCGGGGACGATCGCGTGGTTCGCGATCCGTTTCGGACGCTCTGAATACGGCATTTTCGACGTCTTCGCCGATGAGGCTGGACGCGAGGCGCATCTCTCCGGCGCTGCCGCGCGGACTCGTCGGCATGTGGTATCCTCAGTCGAAAATATGATCGCCCCTGCCCGCCTTCTTTCCCTCGTCGCCATCCTTTCGCTCGCCGGCTCCTCGCTCGCCGTGGCCAAGGGTCCGCCGCCGCCGCGCCCGCCACACGCGGGTTCCGCGCAAAAGCATCTCCTGCTGCAGCAACATCGGTCCACGCGGCAACACCTGCTGCTGCGGACGCACAACTCCGCGGCTCAGCACGACTTGTTGACGCAGGCTTCGACGAAACGTCAGCGGTCCTCGCGAAGCCGTGGGACTTCATCGCAGCAGCATCTCCTTTCCGCGCGCCAATCCGGGCGACACAGCGGACTGCTTCGTCAACAGACCCGGAAAAGCTCGCAACAACTGCTCCTCCAGCAAGCCGCGAGGCCCGATCCCGAGACATCCGATGCCCACCGGCGCGGGGCGATCACCACGATCGAGCCAGCCGAGCGCCGCCACTCCGGCGAGTAATTACCGCGCCGACTTTTCGGTCGCGCGCCCGACGCCAAACTGATCGCCGACCCGCGTCACTTTCCCGTCGCGGAAGTCGGCCTCGAAAAACTTCGAGCCGCTGACGAGCGCACCCGTTTCGTCCTTCAACGTCGCCACGATTTTGCGCGACTGCGCGTCGATCACGTCGGGCGTGTGGCACCACGCAAATTTCCCGTCGAGGCTGAACGTCACCCATCCGTGCCCGCCGACGCTGAGCTCGACGCTGCCGATTTCGCGCGGCGGCATCGCGGTCGCGTCGAAAATATAGAGCCCCTTCCCGTCCTGATCGCTGATCCAGAGCTCGCGCTCATCCGGCGTCAGCGCCGCCCCGTGCGTGCGCCGCGCGAGCGTCCCGTCGCCGGCGAAAACGCGATGAATCACCTTCCCAGATTTCAGGTCCGCGACATCGAAGCCGACGTGCTTGCCGAGGCAGACAAACGCGAGCGTCCCCGCGCTGTTCACCGTCATCGGAAACACGCCCGACTCGCCAATCGGCGCGATCTCGCGCACCACCGAATCGTCGCTCGTCCGCACCACCGTCAGCGTCGTCTCCGAGCCGCAATATACGTATTCGCCGTCGAGCCCCATCACGGTGTTGTGCGCGCGATTCTTTGCCGAAATGTGCTTCGTCACCTCGCCATTTTTCGCATCGACGACGAACCATTCGCTCGCCCCCTCGCCGACCCACCATCCCGTCGGAACGTAGAGTTTAAGCCCATCCGGCGTCACTGCCGCCCGGTCGCACCCCGCCGGATACTTCTTCTCCCAAACCACCTTGTCCGTCTCCAAATCGAGACATCCGAGCGTGTGATTCGTCGTCGTGTAAAACGCCCGATGCGTCTTCGCATTCGCGCAAAACCCGCGGATCCCTTCGCTGAAAATCGGCATCTCGATCCGCCGCACAAACCGATGCCCGTCATCGATGTCGAAGATCAGCACGCCATTTCCCGACCCGCCCTTCTGCGCGCCATCCGGCGACGCCATGTAGAGAAAACGCTTCTCCGCCGCGGGCTCGGCAGCGGCCGAAGCAAGAGCGCAGACGAAGGCGAGAAGAGGAGGAAGGAAGGCTTTCATCCCCGGATTATGCGCGCCTCGGGAATGCGTGGCGAGTCGAAGGACGCTATTTGGAGGGCGCAACCGCCGAGGCCACGCCGTAGCTTTTCACGAGGTAATCGACGAGTGCCTCGACATCTCCGGGGGGCAGCGGGGCGCCGAATTTCTTCTGCATTTTCTCGACGATCGCTTTCCACGCTGCCGTCGAAAGCGTCGGCTGCGTGCCGACGTATTCGGCCGAGTGGCAGGTGAGGCACTGACCCATCGCCAGTTCAGCCCCCGGCGCAGTTTTGAAGATCGCACTCTCGGCCGGCAGCTCGATCTTCAGCGGCGCGGCGCCGCGCCCGCAACGCCGAGCCACGAAGCTTTTTGCAGAAAATCGCGCGGGGTGAAGCCGCTGCCGTCAGAAATGTGCATGACCGTGCATTTCGTTGGGCGAAGTTGAATTGGCTGTCGGCCCGACAACTCGCGGCATCGTCCGCGACTTCAAGCGGCTCGCGAAATTACGCCGGCAAAGTCTTCGGGTAGGTGCCGAGGATTTTGACGAAGGTGCAGTGTTTCTCGAGTTCGGAGAGCGCTTCCTGGAGCTGGGGCTCGGTGGCGTGGCCGTCCACGTCGGCGAAGAAAAAGTATTCCCAGGCTTTGCGTTTGGAGGGGCGGCTTTCGATTTTGCTCATGCTGATTTTCAGCCGGTCGAACGGCTCGAGCGCGTGGAAAAGCGCGCCGGGTTTGTCCTGCACGGTGAACATCAGCGAGGTCCGATCTTCGCCGGTCGCGGGCGACGCCGCGTGGCCGATGACGAGGAAACGGGTCGCGTTGTTCGGGCTGTCCTGGATCGCGGCGTCGAGGATTTCGAGGCCATAGACTTCCGCAGCCATGCGGCCGGCGAGGGCGGCGGCGTGCGGCTCGCTGGCGGCGAGTTCCGCTGCACGAGTGGTGCTGGAGACCTCGATGAGATCGACGTCGCGGAGGTTGTTGCGCAGCCAGTGACGGCACTGCCCGAAGACTTGGGGGTGGCTGTAAACCTTGCGAATTTCCGCGCGCGGGATCTTCGCGATGAGGTTGTTTTCGATCTTCAAAAGAATCTGCGCACAGATGCGCAGCTCGCTGTCCATGAAGACATCGAGCGTGTGGTTCACCGCGCCTTCCGTGGAGTTCTCGATCGGCACGACGCCGTAGTCCGCCTGCCCGCGCGCAACGCGGTCGAACACATCGGCGATGTTGACCTGCGCCGCGTAATTGACGCTCGCGCCGAATTTGCTCCGCGCCGCCTGATGCGTGTAAGTCGCCTCCGGCCCGAGGTAGGCAATCGTCAGGTCTTTTTCCAGCGCGAGCGACGCCGACATGATCTCGCGGTAAATCGCGCGGATCGCTTTTTCCGGCAGGCGTCCGGCGTGCGCGCGATTTTTTTCCAGCAGCGCGCGGAGCACCTGCTCCTCGCGTTCCGGCGCGTAAATCGAGGTGCCTTCCGCTTTTTTTACCTGCCCGACTTCATGCACGAGGTCGGCACGTTCGTTCAGCAGGCGGACGAGTTGCTCGTCGATCGCGTCGATCTTTTTGCGGATTTCGGAAAGGGTCATTCGGTGGCTGGTGGAGAATATTTGGCGTCGGCCAGGAAACTCAGCGGCGGGATGCAAAGATTTTGGCGTCCGCGAAAGCACGCGAAATGACGCGAAAACAGAGATTCTTTCGCGTCATTTCGCGTGTTTTCGCGGATACCATCCGCTGCTGAAATCAGGGGTCGGCACGTTCTTCACAATGTCTCTGAGGCGGGCTCCGATGGCTGGGAATCCTCTCGCAATGCGGCTTCCGGGGCGGTGGCGCTGGCCGGCTCCGAAGAACTCGTCGGTTGCTCATCGGGGGCTTCGCCTGGCAGGAGGATGCCTTCGCGCGGCTGCTCATCTTCGGCGAGCGGAGGCTCGGCGGCGGCCTTTTTGCGCTCGAGTTTGGGCTCCGGCACCGGCGCGGTCGGGAGCGGGACCCGGCGGAGTTCGCCGGAGTTCGGAAGTTCGTCGGTGTTTCGCAGGCCGAAATGTTGGAGGAAATATTCGGTCGTGTTGTAGAGCAGCGGACGTCCGGGCACTTCGGCGCGGCCGGCGATTTTCACGAGCCCGCGATCGAGCAGGACTTGCATCACGCCATCGACGGCGACCCCGCGCACGGCCTCGATGTCGGCGCGCGTGACGGGTTGCCGATACGCGACGATCGCGAGCGTCTCGAGTTGCGGGCCGGTGAGGCGCGTTGGCTTGGCTTCGGGATAAAGCTGGCGCACCCACGGTCCCGCGGCAGCTTCGCTGACGAGCGACCATCCGGTGACCTGCTCGACGAGCTGGAAGGCGCGCCCGGTCTGGATGTAGTCGGCCTGCAATTCCGCGAGCGCGGTCGCCACCTCGGCCTCGCGCGCTTTCGCGTAGTCCCGTTGAAATTGGTCCTCGGTCCCCTCTCCCGCAGCCTTGAGCGCGGCGATGATCTCGCGCGTCGAGATCGGTTTCGGCGAGGCGAAGACGAGCGCCTCGATGACTTGTTTCAGCGTCATGCTCACGCCGGTTGCAGTTCGATTTCTCCGAACGCACCGTCCTGCACGGCCTTGATTTGCTTGAGCCGGATGAGCTCGAGCAGCGCGAGAAAAGTGACGACGATTTCCGTCCGCGAAGCGGCGTTGGCAAAGAGTTCCGTGAACTTCAGCGCGATGCCGGACGCCATCATTTTCATGATGAGATCGATCTTGTCGGACACCGTGTAATTTTCCTCGAAAATCTCGCGTAAATCCTCGCGCTGATTGAGCCGTTTCAGGATGCCGTTGAACGCATTGATCAGGTCGAAAACACTGACATCGCCGAGCGGCCGCTCTGGGGCCGACTCCGCTTCCGGGAGGCGGGTGAACATGTTCGACTGCTCGAATTCGCGCTTCCCGAGCTGCGCCGCGGCGTCCTTGAATTTTTTGTATTCGACGAGCTGGCGCACGAGCTCCCAGCGAGGATCGTCCTCCTCGACCTCCTCCTCCGGCGGCTGCACATGCGCCGGGAGCAGGCTCCGGCTCTTGATGTAGATGAGGTTCGCGGCCATGACGACGAACTCTCCCGCCACGTCGAGATCGAGCACTTTGAAGGCGCCCATGAATTCCAAATACTGCTGCGTGATGCGCTCGATCGAGATGTCGTACACATCGACCTCGTCTTTTTTGATGAGGTAAAGCAGGAGGTCGAGCGGCCCCTCGAAGACCTCGAGTTTCACTTTGTATTCGCTGGGCATGTGGGGCGCGGAGACTACCGGCGCAGGTCGCGGAATGGGAAGCGAAGATGCGGTTCAGCGCGTCTTTTGCAGGGCGAGCGCGAGCCAGCCCGCGAGCAGGCACAAGCCGCCAAGCGGAGTGATCGCGCCGAGCCAGCGGAGGTTCGTCAGCGCGAGCAAATAGAGGCTGCCGCTGAAGATCAAAATACCGGCGGAGAATAGCCACCAAGCCCTGTGCGCCAGCGGCTCGCGGGTCGAGACTAGGAGCAGGACGACGGCGTGGACGAGGTGGTAAAGCGCGCCGGTTTGCCAGATCGCGGCGGTGTCATTTCGCGCAAGCAAATCTTTCAGCGAATGCGCTCCAAATGCGCCGAGCGCGACGGCGGCGAACCCGAAAATGGCGGAGATACGGAAGGCGCGGAAGGAGGTCATGGCGCGACGATGGCGGAAAGCCCTTTATTTGCGAACGCATCACATCTTCGGAAAAGCGTCACAGCCAAGTCATCCTGAGCGCAGCGCAGCGGAGTCGAAGGACCTCTTACTTTTCCCCGAGACCTCCCGTATCGCGGAGGTGGAAAGATGAGGCCCTTCGACTGCGTTCCGCTGGCTCTCCACTGCGCGCAGGATAACCGGACTGATCACCGCGCTTCTCGCGGCATGATCTTTCACCCATCGTCCGCCGATGGACTGGAAGAACTGGACGCCGCGCGAGCGGGCGAATCTCTGCTTCATTTTAAAAGACGAACGCCTGTTGCTGATCCGCAAAAAGCGCGGACTCGGCGCGGGGAAAATCAACGCGCCTGGCGGCAAAATCGAGCCCGGCGAAACGGCGCACGAAGCGGCGATTCGCGAGACTCAGGAGGAGATCGGCGTCACGCCGCTCGGGGTCGAGCCGAGGGGCGAATTGTCGTTTCAGTTTGCTGACGGCTACAGCCTCCACTGCGTCGTTTTTCTCGCGCATGATTTTACGGGCGAGCCCATCGAGACGGACGAGGCGACGCCGTGCTGGTTTGCGCTTCACGCGCTGCCGTATGCCGAGATGTGGGAGGATGACCGGCATTGGCTGCCGCTACTTTTGGAGGGGCATCGGTTCACCGGATTCTTCGAGTTCGATGGCGAGGTGATGCTCTCGAAGGAGCTCCAAATTCGCGCTGAAGATTGGGGCGAATGAAATCCCGTGCGCCCCGCGCATGCGAACGCGCCGGCGCGATTCGAGGGACACTCCGATGAAGTCTCTTCGATTTCTACGGCACCTCACCGGCGGCTCCGCGCGGCGCTCGCCAGCACCCCGGAGCGGATCGCGCTGACGGAAATTGGCGAGACGTTCGTGCTGCCGGATTAGTGCGCGAGCGGCGCGGGCGTAGGCGTCTGCGCGACTTGGACGACGGGCGGCGGCAGCGGCTCGGTGGTGATTTCCACGCGCGCGCCGACGCCGAGAATGTTGAAAAGCTCGATGACATCGCGCGACCGCATGCGGATGCAGCCGTAGCTCGCGGGCGTCCCGATCTTCGCCTCCTCGGCGGTGCCGTGAATGTAGATCGTGCGGGCGAACGAACTGCGATTTTGCGTCTCCAAACCTTTCAGCCACAGGATCCGCGAGACGACCGGATCGCGGCCCGGCGCATCGGCAGCGACGATCTCGCCAGTCGGTTTTCGATTTTTGAACTTCATTCCCGCGATCGCACCCGCTCCGATTTTCTTCGCGATTTCGAGCTGCCCGACTGGCGTGGCAAAACTGCCGGGGCAATCTCCGAGCCCGAACTTCGAGGTCGAAACATCGTAGCGCGCGATCGGCGCACCGCGTTCGAGGACGAGCATTTTCTGGTCGGGAATGCTGACGCGCACGGTGTGGATGGTGTCTTTCGCGCAGCCCGCAACCGCGAGAGACGCGGCGAGAATGAGGAGGCGTGAAGTGAGCACGGCGCGGAAAGTAGGCGGGGTTTTCCGGAACGCAAAGGCGCGTTGACAAGCCCGGCTCGCTCGCTAGTCTCCCGTCCCTTTTCCGAAAACACCACTTTATGGCCAACACGAAATCCGCCGCCAAACGCGCCCGTCAAACCGTCCGCAAAACCCTTCACAATCAACGCGCGCTGACCGCGGTGAAGAACCGGCTCAAGACCGTGCGGACCGCGGTGACCGGCACTGACAAAGCAGCGGCGACGACTGCGGCACAGGCCTTCATTTCGACGATCGACAAGGCGGTGAAAACCGGCCGGGTGCATCGCAATTCCGCCGCGCGGCACAAGAGCGCGCTGAACAAGGCGCTCGCAAAGCTGGCGTAAGGCACAGCCGCTGCGCCGCGCGAGTGGCTCGGTGTGAAGGAGGAATTGTACGGCGACCGCGTCGGTTGCCCGAGGCAGGCGGAGCGCCCGCCTTACAACCGTTCGGCGCGTCGCGCCAAGCGTTTCATTCCAGACGCTTCAGCGTCGGGATGCGGTAATTCTGCATTAGCTCCCGGTCGCCGGCACCGATCGCGGAGGCGTCGAGGTAGATCGCCGAGGGGTCACCATCGAATTCGATCTTGTGCAACCCGTTCGTTGATTTCGCGAGGGCGGCCGGCACGTCGCTGAGGTGGTCGAGCGGCACGCCGTTGATTTTCTTCACGATCATTTGGTGAAGTTCCTCGTAGCCGAGCGTGAGAGGAGACGGGAGAACTCCGCTAAGGATCACGACTTTCTTCCCGGCGTCCGGGAAAAGCTCAGCCTGCTGGCGATCGAGAAAGACGAATTCTTCGGGCGCTTTTTTCACCCAATCGCTGCCCCATTCTTTCAGGAATTGGCGCGAGAGCTCCTGTAGGACGAGGCCGCCCAAAACGTAGAACTGCGGCGCCCGGTCGATCACGTACGGCTCGATCACGAACTCGTTCGCGGGCCGATGGCTGATCGTGACGGGCAGCTCTTTGCGTTCGCCCTTTCGGATGACGGCGAACTTCAACTCGTCACCGACGAAGTGCCGCGTGCCGACGAGGTGCGTGAGCGAAATTTTGCCGTAATTCGGGTCGGTGTAATTCCCGTCCTGATCGATCGCCTCGCCGTCGATGCTGAGCACGATGTCGCCCTTTGCGATGCCCGCTTTTTCCGCCGGACCGCCGGGCAGCACATCCGTGACGTAAACTCCGCCCGCGGCATTTCCGAGCCCCACGTAGCGCCGCAACTGCGGGTCGCGCGTGATCGAAAACGCGAGCCCGGCGCGCGCGAATCCTTGGTACGGCGGCTTCGCGGCGTCTTTCAGGAAATGCTCGATCACCGGCGTCGGGACGATTTCGGCGCTCTTCGTGTTGTTGTCGTAGCGCGCGACGAGGCCGACGAGCTTGTCGTCCTTCACCACCGGGAGCGTGAAGCTGCTATCGCGAAATTGCAGCGACGCGGTCGCGCGATAAACGAGCAGCGGCGAGCCGTCGATCGGGTACGGCGTGACTTCCGCGGTGGTCATCGAACCTTTGGTGACGAGCAGGGTTCCGGTCGATTCGAGCTGCCAGATCGAGAGCGTGTCGCCGACCGTGGCGGTCGTGAATTCCACCGGCCCGAATGCTTCCATGAACTTCGGATCGTCCGCTTTTAAAATCGCGAGATTGGCCTCGTAATCGACGATCTCGATCGACGCGGCGACCTTCAGCCCGCCGTCGGGCGCCTCGAATTCCACGTAGTTCGCGTTGCCAACGAGTTCGCCCGTCACGAGCACCCGTTTATCCGCGAGCACCGCACCGACCGCGCGCCGGGAATAGGGCTGATGTTTGCCCCACGGACGGATGAAATCCCACGCCTGATTCGTGACGTTCACCCGCACGACGGACGGCTTTTTGTCGGACTTCGCGGCGACCGGCGGGGCCGCGGAAGCTGGTCCCGGGGCGGGTTGCGCACCGCTCGGGCTCTGCGGCCCTGCGGGCGGAACGCTGGGTGGCGGCACCTCCCCGGGCGGCAGCGGCACGGGCGGCGTGGCCGAGGGCGGGTCGGCGGGCGTCTGCGCGAGCAGCGTCGAACCGGTCAGGAGAACGAGAAGAAAAAGGCGCGGGCGCATGAGAAAAACGGGGTGGAAAAATCGGCCGCTCACGAGTTGGTCAGGTTGCGCTCTTCCGGCACGTTGTAGCGTTTTTTGATTCGTTCCCGCGCGGCCTCGACCGCCGCGCGTTCCAGCACCAGCGGGCGTCCGATGCCGATGAACTTCAGCACGTAGAACTCCGCCGGCTCCGCGAGCGCGTCGGCCAATTCCTGGAGCGTCTTCACTTTTTTGCCGTTGATCTCATCCACGATCCCCTCCCGAAATTCGCTGAAATAGGTGTTGATCGGGTCCGGCAAAATCGAGCTGAGGACAATCACGTCGGGATGATCCTTGTAGATTTCCTTCGAGATGTAGCTGTCGAAAAAGTAGCCGACGCGCGGGTTCGTGAACTGGTACGAGCCCATCAAATTCCGCGAGAGCGGCTGAAAGAGCAGGCCGCCGAAGAGCACGTATTTCGGCTGCTGCTCGTAACTGTTCGCCTGCATCGAAAACGGCCACGCGCGCTCGAACTTCGCGATCACGTCGAGCGTTTTGCGCTCGCGCTGGATCGAGAATTTCACCGAATCGCCGAGAAATTTTCGCTCCGCGACTTCGGCCATCATCACGCGCTCGCCCTCGAGTTCGACCATGCCGTCGCTTGCCACCGGCAGTCCGTCGATGGCCAAAATGACGTCCTCCTCTTGCAAAACTCCGGCGCACGGACCGCCCTCCAGCACGTTGCTCACGACCACGCCGCGGTCGTCGTCGGGCAGGCCGAAAGCCTTGCGATGCGCCGCATTCAGCAGCGGGAACGTGCTGATCGAAAGGTCCATGTAGCGGTCGTAGTGACCGTCCTTCACGTCTTGCAGGAAGTGTTTGATGACCGGCGTCGGGATCATGTAGCCGACGTTTTGCGCGACATCGCCGCTGTAGCCTTGGAACGCCACGCCGACCACGCTCGCACCTTGCAGCACGGGTCCGCCGCTGTTTCCCGGGTTGATCGCCGCGTCGATTTGGATGCACAGATGCGAGTCCACGACCGAGTGCGTGTAGGTGCGAAAATCGACGCGCGAGACAATGCCGTTCGTCACCGAAAGCCGTTCGCCGCCGATGGGATATCCGAAAACGCTGACACTCGATTCGATCTCCGGGATGCCGCCGAGCGCGAGCGGCTTCGTGTCTTTGAAAAACGCCGGATCGTCCACTTTCAACAGCGCGAGATCGCAGTCGTGCGCGATGTGCTCGACCGTCGCGATGTATTTCTTTGGATCGTTTTCCCGCTCGACCGTGAGAAAGCGCGCATTGCTCACAACGTGCGCGTTCGTGAGGAGCCGGTCTTTGGAAACGACCCAGCCGGTGCCACTCGCGCCGCCCGTCGCGCCCGGCAACCACGGGATGCGGTAGTTCGGTTCCTGCGCGGTATTAGTAATGCGCGCCAGGCTTTTGCGGACTTCGTTGGGTAAGGCGGAAGCCGTGGCGGCGAGGACGAGCAGCGTGATAACGACGCGCGAAATCCGTAAAATCATGGGGCGAAAAGATGGGGCGATCGCCCCGGAGCGCAATGGAAATCAAGGCCGCGCGCCGCGACTTTCCGTGGATTGACTCCGCGCCGCCCGCCGCTATTTCTCGCCGCCATGACTCCCCGCCTCCCCGCCTCCGCCGCGCTCATTTTTGCGCTCGCCACTTCCTCATTTGGCGCCGGTGAAGCCGCGATCAAGCCCGACCAGGCCGGCCGCGATTTCGCCGTGCAAGGCGAGTACGTCGCCGACAATACCGGCGCGCAAGTCATCGCCCTCGGTGACGGAAAATTCCACATCGTCGCCCTGTGAGCCCGCGGATTGTGCCGCGGTGAAAATAGCCGTCATCGGCGGCGGACCCGCAGGTTTGCGAGCAGCGGAAGTCGCGGCGGCAGGCGGCGCAGCGGTCACGATTTTCGACGCGAAAGCATCGGTCGGGCGGAAGTTTCTCGTCGCCGGGCGCGGTGGCTTGAACCTCACCAAAATCGAACCGCGCGAGCGCTTCGTCACGCGATACAGCGGTCCCGGAATGCCGGCAAATCTATGGCCGTCGCTGATTGCCGACTTCGACTCCGAGGCTCTTCGTAGCTGGGCTGCCGGGCTGGGAGTCGAAACTTTCGCCGCTTCGACCGGGCGCATTTATCCGCGCGAATTGAAAGCCGCGCCGCTGCTGCGTCGATGGGTGCAACGGCTTCGCGCACTCGGCGTGAAATTTGAAATGAATCATCGCTGGAGCGGTCTCCGCGCGGGCTCGCCGATGCAGCTCGGATTTCAGGTCGGGGATGAAACTCGCACGGTCGAAACCGATGCCGTCATCCTCGCGCTCGGCGGCGGCTCGTGGCCGCAGACCGGCTCGGATGGTGGATGGACGGAAGTGCTGGCGCCGCTCGGAATATCCATCGCCCCGCTCTCCCCGGCCAACTGCGGCTGGGAACTCGAATGGCCCACCGACGTTCTTCGCCAAGCTGAGGGGTTGCCGATCAAAAGCATCGCCGTCCGCGCCGCAGGCGTGGAAGTGAAAGGCGAATTGCTCATCACGAAATACGGCATCGAAGGCGGCGCGCTTTACGCGCTCGGCGCAACGCTGCGCGCGATGCCGGAGCCGGAGATCGCGATTGATTTCAAACCGACTTTCACGGTCGCCCAGCTCGTCGCGAAAATGGGACCAATCACGCGCGACTTCCTCGCCGAAGCCCGCCAGCGCTGGCGTCTCGGCGATGCGGCTCTCGCGATCCTCGCGAGCCGCGGGCCATTTTTCACCGCCGAATCGCTCGCCCGCGGAGTGAAGTCCTGCACGCTCCGGCTCACCGGTCCGCGCCCCATCGCGGAAGCGATTTCCTCCGCCGGCGGCGTCCGCTGGAGCGAGCTCGACGACTCGCTGATGCTCCGAAAAATCACCGGCGTTTTCGTTGCTGGCGAGATGATCGATTGGGAGGCCCCGACCGGCGGATACCTGATTCAAGGCTGCTTCGCGACCGGCACCCACGCCGCACGCGGGGCGCTCGCGTGGCTCAGAGCCTGAAACTCCGCCCCCCCCCCCCCGCACTTGTCATTGCGCAGACATTTGTCATTCATCCCCGCCTCCATGAAACCTCTCCCCTCCTCCGTCGCCGCGCTTTTCGCCCTCACGATTTTCCACTCGCCGCTGCTCGCGCAGACGCGGTGGGACCAGATGGATCTCGGTCCATTTCACAGCGGGACTTTCAATGTCAAAGACCAGCCGACCGCGAAAGGGATCGCGATCAAGGTCGGCACGAAGGACGACGCGGCGACCGTGCTTTTCGACACGGAATTGCTGCGCGTGAGCGCGGCGTGGACGGGCGGCTTCATCAAAATCCCGGGGGGGCGCGGTGGCCTCGAAGGCCAGATCGCACCCGCGGGCGACGTGAAATTTGCGACCTCGTACGCCACCGGCTGGGCGAAAGGCGAGATCGCCGATGACCCGCGGGACAAGCACCAAGGCCACTTGCCAGCCGATCAGGCAAAATGGCGCGGGCTCTACCTCAACGGCGACAAGGTGATCCTCAGCTACTCGGTCGGGCTCGGCGGCGTGCTGGAAATGGACGGCTTCGAAACCCGCGGCGCGGCGAAAGTTTTCACGCGCACATTTCAGGTCGGGGTGAATGCCGCGGCGAATTCACTGCTTGTTTGCGAGGCTCCGGGCGAGGGCGCGGTCGAGGGTTCCATCGCGAAAAGATTCGAGGCCGAGAACGTCACGCTGGCCGGCGTCATCGGCGCCCCGGCGGGCGCGAAATTGGTCATCGGCGACAAAGGCCGCATCGCGCTGAAACTCCCACCGCTCACGGCCGCCGCCACTTTCCAAGTCGTGATCTGGAGCGGGAAAAGCGGCGAACTGCCGCCGGGCACCGACCTTCTCGAGGCCGCGCCGCTGCCGAATCTCGCGGTGCTGTGCAAAGGCGGAGCGGCGAACTGGAACGTGCCGATTGAAACCACCGGCGTGCTCGGCACCGGCGACGAAGCGTATGTCGCCGACGAGATCACGCTGCCGGAACCAAACCCGTTCAAATCGTGGCTGCGGCCTGGCGGACACGACTTTTTGCCGGACGGAACAGCCGTGCTGGTGAACGTCAGCGGCGATGTCTGGCTGGTCAGCGGACTCGATGAAAAACTGGAGCACGTGAAGTGGAAACGCTTTGCCACCGGGCTCTTCCAGCCGCTCGGGTGCAAGGTCGTGGACGGGAAAATTTACGTCACGGGGCGCGATCAAATCACGCGGCTGACCGACCTGAACGGCGACGGCGAAGCGGACTTTTACGAGTGCTTCAACAACGACTGCGTGGTCGTCGATAACTACCACGAATTCGCGCTCGACCTACAGACCGACTCGCACGGCGATTTCTTTTTCGGGAAAGGTTCGCCGTGGACTCCGACCAACGTTTCACCGCATCAGGGGACGATCATTCGGATCAGCAAGGACGGCGGAAAACTGGACGTCTTCGCGACTGGCGTGCGCGCTCCGAATGGCCTCGGAATGGGGCCGCACGACGAACTCACTTTCTCCGATAACCAAGGCCACTGGATGCCCGCGAACCGGCTCAATCTCGTGAAGCAAGGCGGCTTCTACGGCATGACTCCGGCCGCGCACAAAGTGATCGCGATGAAGACCGCCGACGGAAAAGAGATCACCGCGAACCCAAGCGATGCGGCGGCGCGGGCGGAGTTCAAAACGGAATTCTGGGGCAGCGCCAATGCGCCGACGCCGGTCGCGATGGACCCGCCGCTCTGCTGGGTCCCGATGGAAATCGACAACT
The DNA here is from genome assembly GCA_043777315.1 of Spartobacteria bacterium. GTDB lineage: Bacteria > Verrucomicrobiota > Verrucomicrobiia > Chthoniobacterales > Chthoniobacteraceae > CAIURC01. Next base: position 14,857 of record JAYVPW010000093.1, read on the forward strand.
CCAGCGGCGGCCAGGTCTGGGTGCCTCCGGGCGCAAAATGGGGGCCGCTCGCGGGCCGGATGCTTTTCATGAGCTACGGAAAATGCACGCTCTTCAACGTGTTGCAGGAGACCGTGGATGGGCAGGCGCAGGGCGGGTTGAACCGCTTTCCGCTGAAGTTCAAAAGCGGGATCATGCGCGGGCGTTTCAATCCGAAAGATGGGCAGCTTTACGTCAGCGGGCTGAACGTCTGGCAGTCCGCCGCGTCGAAGGACGGCTGCTTTTACCGCGTCCGCTACACCGGCAAACCGGCGACCATCCCGGTCGATTTGCACGTCGCGAAAAAGAGCGTGCAGCTCACTTTCACCTCGCCGCTCGATGAGAAAAGCGCGACCGACCCGGACAACTTTTCGGTCGAACAGTGGAACTATTTGTGGACCGGAAACTACGGCTCGCCCGACATGTCCGCGCTCGATGCCGGGCGCAAAGGCCGCGACACGCTGACCGTCGGCGCGGTGAAACTTTCCACCGACAAAAAGACGCTGACGATCGAGCTGCCGGACGTGCAGCCGGTGATGCAGATGAAGATCAAATACAAGATCAACGCGGCGGACGGACGCGTGCTGGAGCAGGAGATTTTCAACACGATCAACCGGGTCCCGGCGAGTTAGCCCGCGACTACTTGAAAAAGCCCGTCGTCGTCATCCTGAGCGGAGCGCCAGCGGAGTCGAAGGACCTCTACGTTTTCCCCCGTTGCGTGAGTCCATCGCGGAGGGGGAAATAGTTAGAGGTCCTTCGACTGCGTTTCGCTGGCGCTCCACTTCGCTCAGGATGACCGGAAGGATTGGAGGCTGCCCGCTTGCTAAAAAGTACCAGGGGGGAGGATTGAACTCCCGACCTAGGGCTTATGAGTCCCCCGCTCTGCCACTGAGCTACCCTGGCGAAAGGTCGGGGAAGCTAGGCAGCGGCCCGCGCGGGTTCAAGCAGAGAAATGGGCAAAATTCCCGCCTCAAAACTCGCCGCTGCCGTTGCGTTTGCTGACCTCCCCGAGGACTTGGTGGGTGCGGTCGATCGGGCGTTTGAGGGCGTTGGTCGGGGGCAGCGGGGCGGCTTCGCTCGGGGCGTTGGTGAGCGGCGCGAGCTCGGGCGCGGCCATCGATTTGCTGACCTCCGCCATCGGCGAGGCGCGGATGAACATGAGGTAGATCACGGCCACGGAGACGAGGAGGACGAGGTATTTCATCCTTGCGATCTGAGCAGGCGGTGAGCCAGACGGAACGCGGTGAAAATCGCGCTGCTCCACTATTCCTACGCTCCGGTGATCGGCGGGGTGGAGACGATCGTGGCGGAACACGCGCGGATCTTCGCGGCAAAAGGTCACGAGGTGCGGATCATCTGCCAGCGGGGCTCCGCGAGCGATCCGCGGATTCGGGTGGAGGTGCTGGAAGCCGGTGACGCCGGCGCGGCGAAACTCGCTCCGCTGCTCGCCGAGGTGGACGTGTTGTTCGTTCACAATGTGCTGACGATGCCGTTCGATCCGGCGTGGACGGCGGCGCTGTGGCGTCTCGCGGTGAAGTTGCCGGCCGTTCGTTTCATCGCGTGGATTCACGATCTCGCGGCGTGCAATCCCGACTACGAAGTCGAGCGCGGCAGCCTCACCGCGCAGGCCTGCGCGGCGGTCGAATACGTCGCGATTTCTGAGTTCCGGCGAGCGCAGTTCGAAGAGCTCACGGGCGCGGGTTGCCGGGTGATTCCGAACGGGATCGACCCCGCCCGCCTGCTCGAACTGAGCGAGAACGTGACGGCGCTCGCGCAACGGCATGGGCTCCTCACGCGAGAGTTCGTGCTGCTGCACCCGGCGCGGCTTTTGCGACGCAAAAACATCGAGCTCAGTCTGCGGGTCACGGCTGAACTGCTGGCGGGCGGGCATGACTGCTGCCTCTTGGTCACTGGTCCGCCGGACAGCCACCAGTCAGCATCCGCGGCCTACGCGCTCTCGCTGCGCGAGCTCCGGCAGGAGCTCGGGCTCGAGCACGACGCGCTCTTTTTGCACGATCATTTCGCGGTGACTGAGCGTGACCTGAGCAGTCTTTTCGTTGTCGCCGATGCGCTTTTTTTCCCGAGCCGGCAGGAGGGTTTCGGTCTGCCGATCCTCGAAGCGGCGTTACATCGGCTGCCGATCTTCTGCGCAAACATAGAACCCACATCGAGCCTCGTCGGCGGGGCGCTGCACCCTTTCCTGAGCAGCTCCCATCCGTCGATCATCGCCGCCCGGATCGCCGAAACGCTGCAGTTTTCGCATGAATTCCGGGCCCGGAAATCCGCGGTGCGCGATCACTCGTGGAGCGCGATCTTCGATAAATTCCTCGCGCCGCTTCTCGCCGAAGACGCATCCTGATCCTCCCATGAAAGTCACCTCTTTCGCTCCGACCATCGATGCCGGCAATCTCCACGCGATCCTGCGCGCCGATCACAGCGACCCGTTCGGATTGCTCGGAATGCACGAGGTCGGCGGGCAATTCGTGGTGCGCGTTTTTCGCCCCGATGCGCGCGAGGTCGTGGTGGAAAATCTGAGCGATGGCGGGCTTTTTCCGGCCGTGCGAGTGAGTGCGGAAGGGTTTTTCGAGGCGGGCTTGATCGGGGTGAAAGAGCGGGGCCAATACCGGCTGAATTTCACGGCGCACGACGGGCATGAGTGGAGCGAGAGCGATCCGTATTCGTTCGGCGTGCTGCTCGGGCAGCTCGACTTGCACTTGTTTGCCGAGGGAAATCATTACGAGATTTACCACAAGCTCGGGGCGCATCTGCGCGAGGTCGATGGGGTGCGGGGGACGACGTTTCACGTGTGGGCACCGAACGCACAGCGAGTCAGTGTCGTCGGCGATTTCAACCGCTGGGATGGGCGCGTGCATCCGATGCGGAAGCTGCTCGGCTGCGGGGTTTGGGAGATTTTCCTGCCGGGCGTGGAGGAAGGAACGCACTACAAATTTGAGCTCAAGCAGGCGCACGGCGGCATCGCGACAAAGAGCGATCCGTTCGCGTTTTACGGGCAGCACGGGAAGGCGACGGCGTCGATGGTCTTCGATCTGCACCGCTACTCGTGGAGCGATGCGGCGTGGATGGAGGCGCGACCGAAACGCGATTGGCAGAAAAGCGCGGTCAGCATTTACGAGGTCCACCTCGGCTCGTGGCAGCGGAAGGTGGAGGAAGGCGACCGGTTTTTCAGCTACCGCGAACTCGCGGACACGCTGATCCCGTACGTCGTCGGGCTCGGCTACACGCATCTGGAATTGATGCCGGTCGCGGAGCATCCGTTCGATGGGTCATGGGGGTATCAGGTCACCGGTTATTACGCGCCGACGAGTCGATTCGGGAACCCGGACGAGTTCCGATATTTTGTGGATCGCTGCCATCAGGAGGGCGTCGGCGTGATCCTCGATTGGGTGCCCGGACATTTTCCAAAAGACGCGCACGGGCTCGCGGAATTCGACGGCACCGACCTTTATGAACATGCCGACCCACGGCAGGGCGAGCACATGGATTGGGGCACGCTGATTCCGAATTTCGGGCGGAACGAGGTGCGCAATTTCTTCATCGCGAACGCGCTCTTTTGGTTCGAGCAATATCACATCGACGGACTGCGCGTGGATGCGGTGGCGTCGATGCTTTACCTCGACTACTCGCGCCAGCCCGGCGAGTGGCTGCCGAATATCCACGGCGGGCGGGAAAATCTCGAGGCCGTCCATTTCCTCAAGCGCTTCAACGAAGTGTCGTACGAGCGCTTTCCCGGCATCATGACGATCGCGGAGGAATCGACGTCGTGGCCTGGCGTTTCGCGCCCGACGTATCTGGGCGGGCTCGGCTTCGGCTTCAAATGGAACATGGGCTGGATGCACGATTTTCTCGCATACATGGAGAAGGATCCGGCGTTCCGGAAGTATCACCAGAATGACGTCACGTTCTCGCTGGTGTATGCCTTTCACGAGCACTTCGTCCTCGTCCTCAGCCACGACGAAGTGGTTCACGGCAAGGGCTCGCTCATCGACAAAATGCCCGGCGATGTCTGGCAGAAATTTGCGAATCTGCGGATGTTCTACGCGTGGATGTACGCGCACCCAGGGAAGAAATTGCTTTTCATGGGCCAGGAATTCGGCCAGTGGCGCGAGTGGAATCACAACCAGTCGCTCGACTGGCACCTCACGCAATGGCCCGAGCACGACGGGCTCCGCCGGCTCGTGCAGCACCTGAATTTCACGTATCAAAACGAGCCCGCGCTCTTCGATCTCGACGACACCTACGCCGGCTTCGAGTGGATCGATTTCCACGACACCGACAACTCGGTGATCGCCTTCAAGCGCAAGTCGCTGAGCGGTGACGTGCTCGTCTTCGTCGTGAATGCGACGCCCGTCGTCCGCGAGGGCTACCGCGTGGGCGTGAACGGCGAAGGCTTTTACGAAGAGATCATCAACACCGATGCGCAGACCTACGGCGGCGGAAACGTGGGGAATTTCGGCGGAGTCTGGGCCGAGCCGATCGCGTGGCAGGGCAAGTCGCATTCCATCGTGCTGCGCCTCCCGCCCCTCGCCTTGAACGGCTTCAAACGCCGCGCTGGATGACGCAAAATTCATGCTAAGATCGGCAATATAGGATTGCCGCATCCGCGAATCGCCCTATCTTCACCGCCTCTTAAAAATCCCCAATCCTCACCATGAAAATCTCCAAAACAAACGCATTCACGCTCATCGAATTGCTGGTCGTGATTTCGATCATCGCGATCCTAGCTGGCATCGCCCTCCCTGCTTTTGCGGGCGTGCAAGTCCGGGCAGCGCAATCAAAAATTCTTTCCAATGCCAAACAAGTGGGATTGGCGTGTCGCGTCTTCGCCAATGACTACGACGGCCAATATCCGAGCCAGGGAATCAATGCCAACGGCAAGCTCACCGGCACGAATCTGGCGACTGCCAACGCCGTCTTCGCCACTTTGATTCCAGATTATCTGCAGACGGAGCAGATTTTTTTCTGCGCGAAGTCAAAATTCACACCGGCTAAGCCTGACGACAACATCACAAGCGCTGATGATCGCCTCAAAACGGGTGAGAATCACTTCGCCTACGTTTTGGGTCTCGGGACGACCTCGAACTCCACCTTTCCGCTACTTGCCGATGGCTTTGCGAGTGAGTCCGATCACACCTACGTGAAGGACGAAACGGCCAAGGGCGGGGTTTGGAAAGGCAAGGTTGCGATTGTCATTCGGGCTGATCAAAGCGGGATTGTGGAGAAGTTGGGCAACGATATGCGGGTGCATGGGGGGCCAGATGACGGCGATTTGTTTGCCAGTCGCGCTGAGTGGCTGGGGGCTGACAATACCGTGGTCAATCCTAAGTAGCTTTCGTCGCAGCAGCTTTTAGTGAAGCGCAGGCCGTGACGCGGCCTGCGCTTTTCTTTTGCAGTGGGCTCACGCCACGCCGGAGAAGCGCGCTCCCTGGAGCTACTCGACCGTCACGCTCTTCGCCAGATTGCGCGGCTTGTCCACGTCGCAGCCGAGCTTCACGGCGGTGTGGTAGGCGAGGAGTTGGAGCGGGATCGAGGTGAGGATCGGCGAGAGGTAATCGGGGCACCGCGGGATGTAGATCACGTCGTCGGCCACATGCTCGAGCTTGGTGCAGCCCTGCGTGCCGATCGCGATGACCGGGCCTTTGCGGGCTTTGACCTCCTCGATGTTGCTGACGTTCTTGCCGAAGACGCTGTCGTCCGGCGCGATGAAAACGCTCGGCAACTCCGGCGTGATCAGCGCGATGACGCCGTGCTTCAGCTCCGCGCTCGGGTGGCCGCTGGCGTGGATGTAACTGATCTCCTTCATCTTCAGCGCGCCCTCCAGCGCGACCGGATAATTGAACTGCCGGCCGAGGAACATCATCGCCTGCGCGTGCGCATATTTCTCAGCGATGGCTTTGATCTGATCGTTGAGTTTCAGGATTTCCGCGACCTTGTCCGGGATCGCCTCGAGCTCGTCGATCATGCGCAAGCCTTCCGTCGTGCTGAGGTGCCGGATGCGGCCGAGGAGCAGGCCGATCAAGGTCATGATCGTCACCTGGCTCGTGAATGATTTCGTCGCCGCGACGCCGATCTCCGGCCCGGCGTGCATGTACACTCCACCATCGCTTTCCCGCGCGATGGTCGAGGCCACGTTGTTGCAAATGCCGAGCGTCCGATGTCCTTTGCGCTGGCTCTCGCGAAGCGCCGCGAGCGTGTCGGCGGTCTCGCCGCTTTGGCTCAGGCAAAAGACCAGCGTGTCGCGCGTCATCGGCATATTGCGGTAGCGAAACTCGCTCGCGTACTCGACCTCGCACGGCACGTGCGCGAGCGCCTCGATGATGTATTCGCCCGCCATCGCCGCGTGGCTCGCGGTTCCGCAGCCGGTCAGGATGATCCGGTCGAGCGCGCGCAATTCCTTATTCGTCATCTCGAGCCCTCCGAGCTTCGCGGTCGCTTCCTCGCGCGAAAGCCGGCCGCGCATCGCGTCGCGGATCGTCGCGGGCTGCTCGAAGATTTCCTTCAGCATGTAGTGCGCGTAATCGCCCTTGCTCACATCCTCCTCGCTGAATTCCACCTTGCTCACCTCGAAGCCGCTCGCCCCGCCGAGCAGGCTCGTGATCTCGAAGTCGTCCCGCGTCAACGCCGCGATATCGTAGTCCTTCAAATAGACGCAATCCCGCGTGTGCGCGACCACCGCGCTCACGTCGCTGGCGAAAAAATTCTCCCCCTTCCCCAGCCCGAGCACCAGCGGACTCCCGCGCCGCGCGCCGATGATTACGTCCGGCAAATCGCGATGCAGCAGCACGATCCCGTACGTCCCGACGACCTGCTTCAACGCCGTCCGCAGCGCCTCGATCAGCCGTCCTTTCGACGCCTCGCCGCCGGCGAGGTCGTAGTGCTTTCCGATCAAATGCACGAGCACCTCCGTGTCGGTCTGCGACCGAAAAGTGTGGCCCTCCTCGACGAGCTGCGCGCGCAGCGTCGCGTAATTTTCGATCACGCCATTATGCACGAGCGCGAGCTTTCCACTCTGGTCGAAGTGCGGGTGCGCGTTGTCGTCCGTCACGCTGCCGTGCGTCGCCCAGCGCGTGTGCGAGATGCCCATGTTCCCCTCGGCAGGCTGTTCCTGCAGCAGCTCCGCGAGATTCGCGATGCGCCCGATGCGTTTGCGGACCGCGATTTTTCCGTCGTGCAACACCGCCACTCCGGCGCTGTCGTAGCCGCGATATTCGAGCCGCCGGAGCCCGTCCAAGAGGACGGGAACCGCCGCGTTTCTGCCGATGTAACCGATGATTCCGCACATGCGGGCAGGACTTAGCAGCCGTGGGAGCGACGGGCAAACGCGCGTTTTTCTTCCGGTCATCTTGAGCGGAGCGAAAGCGGAGTCGAAAGACCTCTTACTATTTCCCCCGTGGGGCGCGCGCATCGCGGAGGGGGGAGAGGTAAGAGGTCCTTCGACTGCGCTTCGCAAAGCCGAAGCTCCGCTCAGGATGACGACGCTTCGCAGACGCGCTCACCTTTTCATCGGAAGTTTCGCGCTGTCTTTCCACCCGCCAAATAATAGCCTCGCGCTCACCGTTATGAACCTCTCCTCCGGTCCTTCCATCACCGATAAAACTCTCGCGATCATCATGGGCGGCGGCGCTGGCACGCGCCTTTTTCCGCTGACCAAAGAGCGCTCCAAACCCGCCGTCCCGCTCGCGGGAAAATATCGCATCGTCGATATCCCCATCAGCAACTGCATCAACTCCGGCCTCCGCCGGATGTATGTCCTCACGCAGTTCAACAGCTCCTCGCTTCACCGCCACATCGCCTCCAGCTACAAGTTCGACGCCTTCTCCCGCAGCTTCGTCGAAATCATGGCCGCGCAGCAGACGCCTACCGATGCGACATGGTACCAGGGCACCGCCGACGCCGTCCGCCAGAACCTCCGCGACTTCCTCCAGTATCCCTACGAATACTACGTCATCCTCAGCGGCGATCAGCTCTACCGCATGGACTACCGCGAGCTGCTGAACCAGCACATCGAGAGCAAAGCCGAGCTCACCATCGCCACCATCCCCGTCACCCGCGACGCCGCCACCGACTTCGGCATCATGCACACCGACGCCGCGCGGAAGATCATCCGCTTCGTCGAAAAGCCGAAAGACCCCGCGGTCCTCGACACCCTCCGCATCCCCCCCGCCCTCCTCGGCGAGCTCGGCCGCCCCGCCGGTGAAGAAGCCTTCCAAGCCTCGATGGGCATCTACGTTTTCAACCGCGAAACCCTCATCGAAGCCCTCGATAATTCGCACGTCGATTTTGGCAAACACATCATCCCCGACATGATCGAGCGCCACCGCGTGATGGCCTACATCTTCCAAGGTTATTGGGAAGACATCGGCACCATCCGCAGTTTCTTCGACGCGAATTTGATGCTCACCGACACCGTGCCGCAGTTCAATTTCTTCGACACCAAGTCCCCCATCTACACCCACGCCCGCTTCCTTCCCGGCAGCAAAATCAACGGCGCCACGATCCACCGCGCCATCATCTCCGACGGCTGCATCATCGACGACGCCACCATCGAGCGCGCCGTCATCGGCGTCCGCAGCTACATCGGCACCGGCACTTCCATCCGCAACAGTATCCTCATGGGCGCCGACTTCTACGACGTGGACATCGCCGCCCGCACGCCCGGCCCCAACTTCGGCATCGGGCGAAATTGCACCATCGACCACGCCATCATCGACAAAAACGCCCGCGTCGGCGACGGCTGCACCATCACCGCCGAAGGCAAACCCGCGGACTTCGATGGCCCGAATTACTACCTCCGCGACGGCATCGTCATCGTGCCGAAAGGCGCTGTGATCGAAGCCGGCACCGTGATCTGATTTGTTGAAAACGTGCGTTTTGGACTGCGGCAGTCCTCTGCCGCTTTAGCGTTCGTGCCGCACCCGGAAAAGCACAGAAGCCCGGCTAGTCCAAAGCCGGACTCGCCGCGCGGATCAACTCAAGCGCACGTACGGCATCAGGCCGTGGACGCCGCCCTCTCGGCCGAAGCCGCTTTCCTTGTAGCCGCCGAAGGGGCTGGCGGGGTCGAATTTGTTGAAGGTGTTCGCCCAGACGACGCCGGCGCGGAGCTGGGAGATGAGCTTGAAAATCTTGCTCCCTTTGTCGGTCCAGACGCCGGCGCTGAGGCCGAAGGGCGTGTTGTTGGCGCGCTCGATCGCTTCGGCGGGCGTGCGGAAAGTGAGGACGCTGAGGACGGGGCCGAAGATCTCCTCCTGCGCGACGCGATGACTGGCGGTGACGCCGTCCAGCAGGGTCGGCGGGAACCAGTAGCCTTTGTCTGGCAGCTTGCACCGCGGCTGGATCAGCTCCGCGCCTTCGCCGACTCCGTGGTCCACGAGCTCGCGGATTTTCGCGAGCTGGCTGGCGGAGTTGATCGCGCCGATGTCGGTGTTTTTGTCGAGCGGGTCGCCGACGCGGAGGGTGGCGAGGCGGTCGCGCAGCTTGTCCATGACGCGGGCGTGGACGCTTTCCTGGACGAGGAGGCGGGAGCCGGCGCAGCAGACATGGCCTTGGTTGAAGAAGATGCCATTGACGATGCCTTCGACGGCCTGGTCGATCGGTGCGTCCTCGAAAACGAGGTGCGCGGCTTTGCCACCGAGCTCGAGCGTGAGCTTCTTTTTCGTCCCGGCGAGCGATGTCGCGATCTGCTTGCCGACCTCCGTCGAGCCGGTGAATGCGATCTTGTCCACGCCGGGATGATCGACGAGGGCGCGGCCGGTTTCGCCCGCGCCGGTGACGATGTTCACGACGCCGTCCGGCAGTTCCGCTTCCTGCAAAATCTGCGCGAGATGGAGCGCGGTGATGCTGGTCGTCTCGGCCGGCTTCAGCACGCACGTGTTGCCGCACGCGAGCGCGGGCGCGAGCTTCCAGGCAGCCATGAGGAGGGGAAAATTCCACGGGATGATCTGCCCGCAAACGCCCACGGGCACAGCTTTCCGGCCCGGAAAGGCGTAATCCAGTTTGTCTGCCCAGCCGGCGTGGTAGAAGAAATGCGCGGCGACTTGCGGCAGGTCGAAGTCGCGCGATTCCTTGATCGGTTTGCCGCCGTCGATGGTCTCGAGGACGGCGAGTTCGCGCGCCTTTTCCTGGATGATCCGCGCGATGCGGAAGAGGTATTTCCCGCGCTCGCGACCGGGCATTTTGCTCCACGTTTTGTCGTAGGCTTTGCGCGCGGCGGCGACCGCGCTGTCCACATCGGCGGCATCGGCCTGCGCGATTTCGGCGAGCTGTTTTTCGTTCGCGGGATTGATCGAAGGGAAATAACCGCCGCGTTTCGGAGCGACGAATTTTCCACCGATGAAGAGCTCGTACCGCGACGCGATCGGCGTCGGCACGCTTTCCGGCGCGGGCGCATATTTCCACTTTCCGCCGAAGGACAGACGTCGCTCGGCGAGCGGGATCACCTCCACCTTCGACGCGGTCTTTTTCGTGCGCAAAGTGAGCGGGACGGCGGCGGCACGGGACGTTTTTCGAGGCATGGCGCGAGCATTTCAGCGCGAGTCGCGTGCGACAATGCGATCCTGCAAAACGTCGCGCGGAGGAGCGTGCAGCCTTCCCCGTCATCCTGAGCGAAGCTTCGGCTTTGCGAAGCGCAGTCGAAGGACCTCATACTATTTCCCCCTCCGAAAACGCGCGACGAACGGGAGAGAAGTAAGAGGTCCTTCGACTCCGCTGCGCTGCGCTCAGGATGACCGGAGGGAGAAGACCCGCGCCTACTCCAGCGGCTGTTTCTTGGAAATCTTCGCCAGCCCGCCCTGCAGCGTGATCTCGCCCTGCTGATACTTCAGCCCGGCGGCGACCTTTTGCGCCGTCTCGCGGAAGATCGTGTCGGGGTCGCTCTCCGGATTTTGCGCCCGGAGGAGCGAGGCGAAAGCGAGGGCGAAAAAGGTGCGGACGGCGAGCAGTTTCATGGGCTGAAAAAAGCGACGGCGCGGACGCTAGGAATAGTGAATGCCGGGATAAAGGAGATTCCAAGCGAAGTGCTGAATCGCGGGGTAAATCTGCCCGAAGCCGCGGAAGGCGACGAGCAGGCCGATGAAGCGCATCGTCGGATTCCACATGAGTTGCCGGTATTTGTCGGCGGCTGCGGCGCTGAGAAAGAAGAACGGGATGTTGCTGCCGTCGAACGGGGGAAGCGGCAAAAGATTGAACGCGAAGAGCAGCAGATTCAGCGAAAAGACGATGCTCACGAGCTGCGCGGCGAACTCGAATCCGCGCCCGGCGGAGGTCTCGACGATGTGCGAGCTGCTCAGAAAATCGGGCGGATGGAAGACGCCCCATTTCATCCCGACGCGGATCAAAAGCGCGGCGAGGAGCATCAGCACAAGGTTTGCAGCCGGTCCGGCCATCGCCATCCACGCGGCGCGGCGCGGGTGACGCTCAGCCCATTGCGGATCGGAGGGCGCGCTCGCCCAGCCCATCATCCAGCCCCCGAGGACGAACGAAAGGATCGGCACGATGACCATCCCGAACGGCTCGCGGCGGATGTGCGGGATCGGATCGAGCGAAACCTGCCCGCCGTCGTACGCGGTGCGGTCGCCGAGTTTCAGCGCGCTCCACGCGTGGCCGGCCTCGTGGCAGACGGTGGAGTAGAGGAAAACGACGTACCACATGAGCGCGTCGGTGAGATCGAAATGAGACATCGGGCGCAGGTTTTAGCCCAGCCCCGGCGCGGCGCGAGCATTCGTGGGCGGGGTGATTTTTCCGGTCATCCTGAGCGCAGCGCCAGCGGAGTCGAAGGACCTCTTACTTTTCCCCTCGAGGCGCGCGCATCGGGGAGGGGGAAATAGTAAGAGGTCCTTCGACTGCGTTTTCGCAAAGCCGAAAACTCCGCTCAGGAGGACCGGTTTGGAGGGCGGCTTCGCCGGCGACGCGAGCGCGTTCCGAGTTTCATCGCAGCCCTCACTTCAACGGTCGCGCGACCATGATTCCCGCGATCGTCCCGAAGCGCGCGAGGTAGTCGCTGAGGCGCGAGTCGAGGACGACTTTGCCGTAATTTCGCGGCGCGGAGGCGTGCATGAAATGGAGGACGCCGTCATCGGGGCGAAAGGCGAGGCCGACGTGCGAGGTGCCGATGCCGCCGGGGTCGCGTGTCGTGATGCCGATGACATCGCCGCTACGGATTTTCGATTCGATCGCGGTGACTTTGCTCTTCGGAATGTGGGACATCGACGCGGAGCCGACGCGCTTTTCCATCGCGCGGATGTCGCCGCGCAGCGCGGGGTTTGCGCGGAGGTAGCGGTAGCCGCGCCAGTTGATCGTCATCTCGCCGGTGGTGTGGGAAACGCGGACGCCGCCGAGGTCGCGCGTGAGGTCGTCGATGAGCCCGCGGCGCGCGTTGTCGGCGAACCAATCCTCGAGGTAATGCAGTCGCGAGAGGTAGCTGCCATCGCACTTCCCGCCGCGGTAGCGATCGAGTTCGATGAAGTGCAGCATCGTCTCGGGCGTCCACTTTTCCCGCGGCTCGTCGAGCATCCGGGCGAAGGCGAGCGAGCTCTCGAAAAAGGTCCAGCAATCGAGTCCGCCGAGGTTCACGGACGGCGCTTCGACGCGGTCGTCGATCTCGAGCGTCGAGCCTTTGTACGGCGTGCCGCACAGTGCGCGACCGACGGCGGCGGTGCGCTCGCCGATGGGGAGTAGCTTCCACGCATCGGCTTTCGCGACGAGCTGATCGAATTTCGCGCGGCCTTTGAAAACGGTGTCGAACGGCAGTGCGGCGCGGGCGTTCGCGACGAAAATCAAGGTGAGCAAAAAGGCCAGAGCGCGCATAAAAAGTGTCTCGTGAGACAGCGGGAGCGCGACGCCGTTCAGCATGGCTGTTCTGGAAAGTAACCGCGGCGGACGCAGCGGACGCAGCGGCAGAACCAAGTCCCACGGACGCACGTTTCCACATTTCAGCTCCCCTCCCCGCCGCGCCCTCCGCGTTCGCTGCGGTTAAAAATCCTTCTCCTTCCGCCCGCCCAGCGGCTTTGGTTTGCGAAAAAAGCGGCCTCTGCTTTGCTCCCGCGCCCATGTCCGGCTTCCGACTTTTCGACCTCAATCCGGCGCAGGAAAAAGCCGTGCGGACGACGGAGGGACCGCTGTTGATCCTTGCCGGGGCGGGCACCGGGAAGACGCGGGTGATCACGGCGCGCGTGGCCTTCCTCATCGCGGAAGGAGTCGATCCCGCGCACATTTTGGCGGTCACTTTCACGAACAAAGCGGCGAACGAAATGCGCGAGCGGCTGGAGGCGATCGTCGAAAAATCGCAGGCGAAAAAAGTGACGATGTCCACGTTTCACGCGCTCTGCGTGCGCGTGCTGCGGCAGGACATCGAGAAGCTCGGCTACAAAAAAAACTTCTCGATCTACGACGAGGGCGACACGACCGGGCTGATCAAAAAGATCATCACGCGCACCGCGGCGAAGGATGAAAAGCTCGAGCCGGGGCTGGCGAAGAGCCTGATTTCGAAGGCGAAAAACAACGGCTGGAATGCGCCGGAAGACGAGAAGACGCTGATTGGCGCAGTGTTCGCACGGTATCAGATCGAGCTGAAGACTTTGAACGCGGTCGATTTCGACGACCTGCTTTTGCTGACGGTAAAGCTGCTCAACGAACACCCGGAGGTGCGCGAGCGGTGGCATCGGCGGTTCAAGTTTTTGATGGTCGATGAGTTTCAGGACACGAATCGATTGCAGCTCGATCTCGTCTCACTGATCGCGAAATCGGCGGTCGCTTCGGCGGTGAACCCGAATGTCTGCGTCGTGGGCGATGACGACCAATCGATCTACGGATGGCGCGGCGCGGAGGTGTCGAACATCCTGGAATTCGAGACGCATTTTCCGGGGCCGACGGTGGTGAAGCTGGAGCAAAATTATCGCTCCACGAATGCGATCCTCGGCGTCTCGAATGCGCTCATCAAAAACAACCCGCGCCGCCGCCCGAAGCAGCTCTGGAGCGCCACGGAAGGCGGCGAGAAGGTGCGCGTGATCCAGATGCCGGACGACCGGCAGGAGGCGGAATTCATCGCGAATGAGATCGTGAGCCGCGCGGTGATGGAGGGCGCGAAGCACGAGGATTTCGCCGTGCTTTTTCGCATGAACGCGCAGTCGCGGCTGCTCGAGCAAAACCTGCGGACGCTGCATGTGCCGTATCGCGTGGTCGGCGGGAACAGCCTTTTCGACGCGCGGGAAATCAAGGATTTCCTGGCCTACGCGAGCTGTCTTTTGAACACGGAGGACGACGTCTCGCTGCTGCGGATCATCAACACGCCGGCGCGCGGAATCAGCGCCACGCTGGTCGAGCGGGCGACGGAGCACAGCGTGAAAAAGCAGTGCAGCATTTTCGCAGCGCTGCAGGACGCGGAGTTCCGCGCGAGCATTTCAAAACGCGCGTGCGACTCGATCGACGCGTTCGTTTCCCTGCTCGATTCGTGGGAGACGAAGCTGCACGAGCCGCTCGTGAATCAGGCCACGGTGTTGCGCGCGTTCATCCAGGAAACGGGCTACCTCGAAGACCTGAAGCGGACGTGCAAAACGCCGGACGAGGGCCTGAAGCGAGAGAACAAGGTGAACGAAATGATGCGCTGGTTCGAGGAGGACGAAGGGCGGAACGCAAAGGGGCTGCGGGATTTTTTGGACGACATGATGCTGCGGCAGGACAAAGAAAAAGAGGACGACAAGGAGGGCGGGCAGGGCGTGACGCTGATCACTTTGCACGCGGCAAAAGGGCTCGAGTTTCCGCACGTTTATTTGATCGGGCTCGAGGAGGGACTGCTGCCGCACGACCGCTCGAAAATGGAGGGGACGGTCGATGAAGAACGGCGTCTGCTCTACGTCGGGATCACGCGCGCGATGCGGACGCTGGCGATGACGTGGTGCCGCAATCGCGTGAAATACGGCAGCGCGATGCCGTGCTCGGCGAGTTCGTTCATCAAGGAATTTCCGCCCGAGCTGATCGAGCATCGCGATGTGACGCAGATCCTGAATGCGCCGGTGGAGGAGGTCGCGGTGAAGGATCGTTTCGCCGCGATGTTCGCGTCGTTCGACAAAAAGGCGGGGTGAAAGAAAGCGGAAGAGCGCGTCCTCTTTTTCCGGTCATCCTGAGCGGAGCCCGGCTCTGCGGGCGCAGTCGAAGGACCTCTTACTTTTCCCTTCTGACGCGCGCGCATGGCGGAGGGGGAGAAGTAAGAGGTCCTTCGACTGCGCTGCGCTGCGCTCAGGATGACTGGAGTTTTTCGCTGCCGCGAGACGTGGCGGTTTGAACGCCGCGCTTCACCAATCCGTTTCAACTCGGTAGAAAATCCCGGAGCGCGATGAACACTCACCTCCCTTTTCACGGCGAGCATGACCCGGCTGGGGTAGCGAAAGTCACGCGCACTTTTGTGCTCACCGACATCGAGCAATCGACGATGGCTTGGGAGCGTTTCGGCGATGCCTTCCGCCCGGCGCTCGATCAGCACCATGCTTGCGTGCGCGCGGAAATCGCGCGGCACGGCGGGCAGGAATTGACGGAGGCAGGCGACGGATTTTTGATCGCGTTCACCGATCCGCTCCCGGCGCTGCGCTGCGCGAAGGCGCTTCAGCACAGGCTTGGTGAGGAGCGGTGGCCGGAAAAAGTGGGCAAGGTGCGGGTCCGAATTTCACTCCACGCGGGCGAAGTCGAGCTGCGGGAAAACGGCGAATATCGCGGGCCGGTTTTGAATCGGAACTCGCGGATCCTCGCGGCGGCGCACGGCGGGCAGGTGGTCTGCTCGTCGGCCGTGGCGGCCGCATTGCAGGCGGAGGCGGAATTCCAGGAGCTCGGAATTTTTCGACTGCGCAGCGTCCCGGCACCGGAGCGGATTTTTCAAATTTGCTGGCCGGAGATGCCGTGCCGGGAATTCCCGCCCCTGAACGCGCCCCCGGCGTTTGTCCACAACCTGCCGCCGTCGTCCACGCGCTTTTTTGGCCGGGAAAAAGAGATCGCGTTTCTGCGCGAAATGATCGTCGCCCATTCGCCATATTCCCCGACCGGCGGAGTGCGCGGAGGCCTGCTCGTGACGCTCACCGGACCCGGCGGGACCGGCAAGACGCGGCTCTCGCTGGCGATCGCGGAGAGCCTTCTGGCGCACCTTTCGCACGCGGTCTGGTTCATCGCGCTGGCTGATGTGCTCGATGCGCGGCTGCTCGCGGTGGCGGTGCGCGATGCGCTGCGGATCAAGCAGGAATCGACCTTGGATGCTTTCGAGCAAGTCGTCGCCTTCCTCGCCGCGGAGCCTGCGCTGATCGTTTTCGACAACTTCGAGCAGCTCGGGCAGGAGGGCGCGGGGTTCATCCGCAATCTCACCGCGCGGCTGCCCCGGCTCCGCTGCATCATCACTTCGCGCGAGCGGCTCCGACTGCCGGGAGAGCGCGAATTCACCGTGCCGCCGCTCGCCGCGCCGGAAGCGGGCGCGCCGCCGGAGCGGCTGCTGGATTACGAAAGCGTGCAGCTTTACCTCGATCGCGCGCAGGCCGTGCGTTCGGATTTTACGATCACGAAACGAAACGCGGCCGCCGTCGCGGAGCTGTGCGGGAAACTCGAGGGCATCCCGCTGGCGATCGAACTCGCGGCGGCGCAAGCGAATGTCGCCACGCCGCAGGAAACGGTGAAGGCACTCAGCGAGCGGCTCGATTTTTTCTCGAACGATGCCGCGTGGGTGCCAGCGCGCCACCGCACGCTCCGGGCCGCGATCGACTGGAGTTACGATTTTTTGCCGACGGCGCTGCAGGATTTTTTCGCGAATCTGTCGGTCTTTCGTGGCGGTTGCAGCGCCGAGGCGGCGGAGGTCATTGCCGCGCCACCGGGGCTCGCGGGTGTCTCGACAAATGTGTTGCGGGCGCTCGGCGAACTGCGCGGAACCTCGCTCCTTTTCGCCGACGAGGTGGACGGCGCGATGCGTTTTCGGATGCTGGAAACGCTGCGTCAATACGCCGAGGAGCGGCTCGCCGCGCGGGCCGATGCAGGCGAGGTCGGCGTGCGGCACCGCGCGTATTTTCTCGCGCTGGCGGAAAGGGCCGAGCCGGAGCTGCAAAAGGACGAGCAGGAGGAATGGCTCGCGCGGCTGGAGAGCGAACATGACAACTTTCGCGCCGTCTTCACGCGCTTTCCCACGCATCCAGATTCCCTCGCGGTGGCGGCCGCGCTCGTGCGTTTCTGGATGGTCCGCGGGTATCATTCGGAAGGCCGGCTCTGGCTCGACCGACTGCGCACGGAAGTGACCGGCGCACCCGAGCGAGCGGCGGCGTCGGCCGGGAATGCGGCCGGCATCCTAGCCTGGTCGAACGGAGATTTCGCCGCTGCGCGCGTGGCATTCGAGCAGGCGCTCCACTATTTTCGGCAGATCGGGGTCGTCGAAAATATCGCCGGTTTGCTCACCAACGTCGCGATCGTGGCGCAAAGCTCGGGCGACCTCGACGCGGCGCGGCAGTTCGGCGCGGAAAGCGTCGAGATTTACCGGTCGCTGCCATCCAGCGAGAAAGAGGCGCATCTTGGCCAAATGGCGCATGCTCTGGCTAATCTCGGGAGCATGCACAGGAGACACGGCGATCTGGAGGCGGCGCATCAGATTCTCGGAGAAGCGGTGTCACTCGAGCGCCGCGTGGGCGATCAGTTCGGGCTGGCCGTCGCGTTGCAGAACCTCGGGCTCGTTTTCTCCGACCAGCATTTGATCCCGGCCGCGCGCGCCGCGGTGGATGAAAGCTTGGAAATTCACTGTCGCATCGGCGCCCGCAGCTACGCGGCCATCGCACTCCGGGCGCAGGCAATCGTCGCCACCCGGGAGGGGCGATACGCAGAGGCGGCACGCTGGATTTCGGCGAGCAGAATCGCGATCGAAAAGTTTGGGACGCGTTTCTCGGAGGAACAGAAATTGTCGGAACAGAAGGACTGCGAACTCATCCGCGCCTCTCTTTCCGCCGAGGCTTTTGAAGAAGCCCAGCGAGACGGAGCCCTTTATTTTTTGAAAACTTTCGGCAACGAACCGAACGCACATGAAAGCCTTTGACACCACGGCAGCGCACGCCTAACCAAAGTGCCTTACTCCCTATGAATACTAAATGGCTCTCCCTGATTGGAACATCAGTCGCTCTCGCAGCGATCACTTTAACCACGCAAGGCGCGAGCCCGGAGACATCTGCTCCGAGCCCGGCAGCGAAGAAGTCGCACCCGATGCCTGGGCCCACGCCCCGGCCAAAAAAGCCGCGGGCCGGTCACATCCAGACGATAGATGCCAATATCCCCATCACGGTCAAAGCGGCGGCTAGCCCGAGCGGTTTCCGGATGTTCCAGAGCCGGCCGAAAGCTCACGCGCAGGCCATTCCGACCAGTTCGGATCGGGTGTTCGAATTCACCCCCGACACATGGCCGACTGGAGTGACTCAATTCACCGCAAAGGTGCGTTGTTTCGAAGCGACGATTTCAGAAGTCGGCACTTACGCGAACCTCACGTGGAGTGCCTCCTCCCCATTGGCCGTGTTCCCAGGGACGACCTATTCATATACAAACGTGACGCTGTACAAAGGTAATGTGCCCTCCGGCACGGTCACCATCAACATGCCGTCAACGATGGCTGGCAAAAACTTCATGCTCCTCATCACCAAGAATCTCCCGGTCGATGCCGATACATGGCATTATGGTGGCGGGCAGATCTTCTCGACATTACCGTGATCCGATCCCGGGAAACGTGAGGCCATGAAACGGAGACTCTTCGCCGCACACGCGTTCCCCCGGGCGATCTTGGCGTTGTTCGGGTGCGGCGAGCTCATGGCAGCTCCGCTGATCTATGAGCCGTTCGACTATACCGCCGGCGATCTCAATGGAAAAGGGGCTGCGGCTAATGGATTCGACGGAGCGTGGACAGATTTCGCCGGCTCAGGCGTTAATGAGGTCCGGCCGGATGGCCTCCAATTTGGGGCTTTGGACAACCACGCGGGACGAGTCATTTCGATAAACTCCGCGGATTTCACAATCTCTCAATATGAGCGAAAGGTCGCCGTTTCGATCCAAAGCCAGATCCAAAGCCTCCCGGCGGTCTGGGTTAGTGTTCTCGTGAAAAAAGAGGGCAGCGGCCCCGTTCCGCGATTTGATACCTTTGCGCTCAATCTGTTTCCCTCCAACGCTTCCGCGAACCGCGTTTCCTTTGGAGACGTTAATCTCGGAAACCAATTCTTTGGCCTGTCCGAGGTAACGAACTCGGGCCAGACGCCCAGCGACACTGACGTCGTGGTTCCCCTCGGAAACGTCGTCTTTCTTGTGGCGAAACTCAGCTTCGGCACGGGCGCCAAGGCGGAACTCTTCATTAATCCAACGCCCGGCAGTGTGGAGCCCGGAACCGCTGCTGCCACTTTGAGCGGTCTGCAGTTTTCGAGCTTGGACAGAATTGGGTATGAGACAGGGGATGACGCCGGCAGCCAGTGGAGCCTCGACGAGATACGGCTGGGGGCCACCTTCGCCGATGTTGCGCCGGCGATCCCGGAGCCTGCGTCAGCGGCGTTGCTTTTGATCGGCGCGGCTGCACTTGGCGGGCGACGGAGGCGGCTTTCTCGCGGCTGAAAAGGCAAACGAGTTGAAAAAAAAGCGGGCTTTCCCCTCGTCCGCTCTTGCTTTCCGCCTGCGACCAACCTCCCGAACTAGATCCGGGCGTCCCCGAGTTTCTTGAACACGGTTACTGCGCCGACCACCAGCAGCGCAATGGCGGTGAGGAGCAGGAGGAGCAAGCCGGCCACGAACATCCAATCCCGGAGCGTGGATTTTCGCCGGTCGCCAGCGTGTTTTCGGAGCAGCGCGTAGTTCATCGCGTTCGACTTGAACCACATCGAAAACACGTCGCCGGCGACCGGAATTGCTCCGACGGCAGTGTTGAGCAGGACGTTGAGTGCCATGCGCGCGAGGACGATTTTGGGAACACCGTGCCGGGAACTCTGCAAAATCAGGAGGACCGACACGAGCGCGGTCGCCGTGTCGCCGAAGCCCGGAAGGAGGCCAATGAGCGGATCGAGCCCGAAGCGAATGTTCGTTCCCGGAATGACAAACGCGGTGTCCATCAGTCGCGCCACAAACGCGATGATCGAATCATCTCCGCGACGATCCGCTGGATGCTCGTCTCTTTCGAGCACCTCGAATTTCACCTCGCGCGCTTCATTCATCGTGCGCCAACCGTCGCCGCGCGCGCCTCTCCGCGCCAACCACTTCTTCGCCGCCGTCAGTACTGCTTGCGCATGTTGCTCGGCAAAATGTTCAGCTCGTTCCGGTATTTCGCCACCGTGCGCCGCGCGATCGGGATGCCGCGCTGGCTGAGGATCTCGACGATCTCCTTGTCGCTGAGCGGGCTCTTCGTGTCCTCGACTTTCACGAGTTCGGCGATCGCGCCTTTCACGCTGGTGTTGCTCATGGATTCGCCGCCGGCAGTCTGGTAGCCGGGCGTGAAAAAATATTTCATGTCGAACACCCCGTGCGGCGTCGCGATGTATTTCCCGGAAATGGCGCGGCTGACCGTGGTCTCATGCACGCCGACAGCGTCGGCGATTTGCACCATCGTCAGCGGCTTGAGCGCGCTCGCACCAAATTCGAGGAACTCCTTCTGCCGAGCCACGATCTCGTGCGAGATATTCGAGATCGTCTGCTGCCGCTGGTGGATGCTTTTGATCAGAAATTTTCCGCTCCGGATCTTGTCTCGAATGTAATCCTTCACCTCGGTGCCGTTGCTGTCCTTCGACATCAGGTCTTTGTAAGTATTGCTGATCCGCAGATGCGGAATCTGGTCGCCGTTCAGCGAGATGTTCCAGTCGCCGCCGATCTTCTCCACCGTCACATCCGGCAGGACGTAATTGTTCGGGTCCGCGGCGAAAATCTGGCCGGGCTTCGGGTCGAGCGTGGCGATGAAATTGGCGGCGCGCTGGACCATTTCCGAGGTCGTGCCGAGACGCCGCGCGATCTCGGGGAAGCGCCGTTTGCCGAGATCATCCATGTGCTTTTCCACCATCCGAAATTCGAGGCTCTGCTCCTTTCCCAAGCGCCGAAGCTGGATGAGCAGACATTCCTGAAGATCGCGGGAACCGACGCCGATGGGATGAAAGGTCTGCACGAACTCCAGCACGCGCGTGAGGTCCGCCGCGTCCATGCCGGTGTTATTCGCGATTTCCTCGGGCGATGATTGGAGAAATCCGCGTTCGTCGATATTGCCGATGATCAGCTCCGCGACCTGCTTGTCACTTTCGCTGAGATCGCTGCTCTGGACCTGCTCGAGCAAATGCTGCTGGAGCGTCTCTTCCTTCACCAGCGAATCGAAAAAGAACTGCCGGCGCTCCTCGTCTTCTGCCGACCGCGCGGAGTAGCTCGAACTCTGCGCCATGTAATCGCGCCATTCGTCATCGAGCTTCGACAGCCGCTCGAACTCCTCCTGAAATTCATCCCGCTCGGCCTGCTTGTCCTCGACCGTCGGCTCGCTCAACTCGAGTTCGATCGTCGGATTCGTCTCGATCTCCTGCTGGATCAGGTTCCTCAATTCGAGCATCGGTGCCTGCAAAATTTGCAGACTTTGCTGGAGCTGCGGGGCGAGGACTTGCTGCTGCGAGAGTGTCTGAGTTTGAGAGAAGCCAGCCATAATTTGAAACCGTAAGGGATTCGCAAAACTGCACAAGCAGCCTTCACGCCAGATCGCGCCACTGATTTTCACGAACCCTCCGGCATTGTTTCCGCTTAGTCTCTCCGTCCATGAACTTGAAGCCTCTCACCTGGCCCGCCATCGCTGGCATCGTGCTCGCCGGCTGGCTCGCCCTTCCCGCTCAGACGAACGGTCAGGCGGACGCCGATTCGCCGGCGTTCACCAGCCTTCTCGGCGAACTCGCGGTGCAGCAAACCGCCGTCGCCGACAATCAAACCAAGATCGACGCAAAGATCGCCGCCATCGCGGAAGACATCCGCCTCACCCGCATTTACGCCGGACGCGGCGGCGGAAAATCTCTCGGAAAATGAAAACTCTTCCTCTCTCCCTCGCCGTCATCTTTCTCGCCTGCGCTCTGACCGCGGGCGTGCAAAGCCAGACTTCCGCCGCACCGAAAACGCCGCTCCAGCATCTGCAGGCGATGAAAGTCGAGAACCAGAAGCTGCTCGAAAAACAGGCCGCCACCCTGCTCCGGCTCGACGAAGTGCAAAAAGAAGCGACGCAAGTCCGCTTCCTCACGAAGCGCTCCTGACCCATGTGGGCTACGCCTTCTCGGCGGCGGCGCGTTTGACTTCGAGCTTGCGGTAGAGCGTCGCCATGCTGATCCCGAGCATCTTAGCGCCCTTTTCGCGACTGCCGGCGTTG
This sequence comes from Spartobacteria bacterium, assembly GCA_043777315.1. Lineage (GTDB taxonomy): Bacteria > Verrucomicrobiota > Verrucomicrobiia > Chthoniobacterales > Chthoniobacteraceae > CAIURC01. The sequence continues at coordinate 37,232 of JAYVPW010000093.1, forward strand.
TGCTTGATCGTCTCCTCGATGTAGCGCCGCTCTTGATCGCGGATGTATTCGTCGAGCGACTGCCCGATCGGAAGCGTGCCGCTCGACTCGCCCGATGGCGCAGTCGCCTGCCGGACGGCGTGCGGCGGGAGATCGGTCACGCGGATGAGATTGTCGTCGCACAGCGCGCAGGCGCGTTCGATCGCGTTTTCGAGTTCGCGGACATTCCCCGGCCAGCGGTAGCCCTGCAGAATTTCCATCGCTTTCGGCTCGATTTTTTTCGGCTCCGTCCGCGTTTGCGCCGCGTTTTTTTGGAGGAAGTGATGCACGAGGAGAGGCACGTCTTCGATCCGCTCGCGGAGCGCGGGCATCTCGATCGGAATGACCGCGAGGCGGTAGTAAAGATCTTCGCGAAAGGTCCCCGCGCGCGTTTTTTCGATCAGCCCCTCGTTCGTCGCGGCGAGGACGCGGACGTTGATCGGCATGCTCTTCGTGTCGCCGACGCGGCGGATTTGGCGCTCCTGCAAAACGCGCAGCAATTTCGTCTGCAGCGGCTGCGCCATCGAGTTCACCTCATCGAGAAAAATCGTCCCGAGTTCCGCCTCTTCGAAGAGCCCGATCTTGTCCTGCACCGCGCCGGTGAACGCCCCTTTTTTGTGCCCGAAAAGTTCGCTCTCGAGCAGGTTCTCCGGCAGTGCCGAGCAGTTGATTGCGACGAACGGCTGATGCTGCCGGTTGCTGTTGAAATGAAGCGCGCGGGCCACGAGTTCCTTGCCCGTGCCGCTTTCGCCCTGGATCAAAATCGTGGAGTCCGTGTCGGCCACCTTCGCGATGAGATTGTAAATCTCCTGCATGCTCGGGCTCGTCCCGATGATGTTCTCGAAGCGGAATTTTTCTTTCACCGCGACCCGGAGGTTGTGGTTCTCCCGGACGAGCGCCTGATTTTCGAGCGCGCGCTGGATGACGAACTGCAATTCGTCCACTTTGAACGGCTTCGTGATGTAGTCGTAAGCGCCGAGCTTCATCGCCTCGAGCGCGCTCTCCACCTTGGCGTAGGCGGTGATCAAAATGACTGGCGTCTGCGGCAGCACCCGCTTGGATTCGCGGAGAATGTCGAGCCCGCCGACCTTGTCCATGCGCAGGTCGGAAATGACGAGCTGCGGAGCCTGCGCAGCGAGGTTTTCGATCGCTTTCTGACCGGAGTTGAAGGCGATCGTCTGGTGCCCGCGTTCCTGACAAATGTCCGAAACAACTGCCACCATCGCCGGGTCGTCATCGATAATGAGAATGCGTGCCATAAGAGGGGAATTTCGCGGAAGTGAGAGTATGTCAAAAGTGAGACATGGAAAGGGGAATGTTGCCGCGCGAACACTGACTCACGCTTTTGCCGCCGAAGTTCAGTTCGCATCCGCCCGCCTCTTCGCCGATGCTCCCGCACTTTTTCATGCGCCACCGCGACGGATTCACGCTCCTCGAAGTCTGCCTCGCCGTCATGATCGGCCTGCTGCTGCTCGGCCTCGCCGTGCCGTTGATCAGCGGCCTCACGTCCCAATCGAAGCTGACGGCGACGCTCGAGCGGTTCGACGAATTCGTGCGGCAGGCGCAGTTCCTCAGCGTCTCGGAGCGGCGCGCATTCGTGATGATCTGGGACGAAGCCGGCATCGCGATCGAGCCCGACTCCCCGCTGGCGGACGATCGCGGCAAGGATTGGCCGCGGCTCGATTTTGAAAATGGCGAGTCGATCGAAATCGAGCGCACCGCCGCGCTCGACGAAAAGCCGCCGATGGAATGGCCGTTCTGGCGCAGCGGCACCTGCGAACCGGTCGTCGCGAGCTACTCCGGTCCGGCGGGTTCGTGGATCGCGAAATACGATCCGCTCACCGTCCGCGCGACGATCCTGGAGGAGAATGTCGGGGGCGTGAAAAAGAAGCCATGAAGGTGCGCGTCGCGAAATCTCACCGCGGTTTTGTCCTGCTCGAAGCCGTGCTGGCCGTGCTCATTTTTTCCATCGGCGTGCTCGCGCTCGGGCGCTGCGTGGAGAATTGCCTGCGCGCCGATCAGCTCAAAAACGAGGACGCCCGCGCGCTCCGGGTGCTCGAAAATTCGATGGCCGCGATCGAGGCCGACGCGACTCCGCTGTCGGATTCCTCGACCGAAGATCTCAAGGGAATGTTCGCCGGGATGAAGCTCAAAACCACGCGCGTGCCGCTGAAAGAGAAGAACGAAAAGGGCAATGAAATCTTCGGCATCAATCTCGTGACTCTTGAAGTGATGTGGGTCGGCGGCGGCGAAAAGCAGTCACGCGAACTCTCGTTTTTCCACTCACCGAAACCACGATGAAGCAGACCGGGATCTCGGAGAACGTCGAACGTCGAACGTCGAACGCCGAACGTCGAAGTGGGGAGTCCGACGCTCTGGCTCTTCGTTCGACGTTCGACGTTCGACGTTCGACGTTCGACGTTTTCCCCCGTTTCCGCCGCCGGGCATTCACCTTGATCGAAGTGATGGTCGCCGTGTTCGTCGTGGCGCTGCTCGCGGTGGCGATCAATCGCTTCATCGCGGCGAATTTGATCGCGCTGAAATTCTCCACCGACGCCAGCGCGGAACGGCGCGCGATGGTCGGGCTCGTGAATATTTTGCAGACCAAATTGATCGAGCTGCCGCCGACCGGGCAGAGTCGGCTCGCCGGCGTGCCGCACAAGTTCGGCGAGTTTTCCAGCGACACGCTGGAGTGGGGTTGCGGGTCCGGCATCGGCGTGATGACGGGCGCGGCGAGCGGCGAATATCGCGTGGTTTTTCAGGTCAAACCGATCGAGAAAACCTCCACGGTGCTCGAACTCGGGCTGCTCCGGCGGCCGGTCGATGGGACGCAAAAAGACGAGACGTGGCTGCCGCTGATGAGCAACGTCGCCGGGCTGGAAATCCGCTACTTTCACCCGCAGCTCAACGCCAAGGTCGATCGCTGGAACGACCCCGCGCTCGTCCCTTCGCTCGTGTTTGTCAGCATCTGGCGATCCGCGACCGAGCCGCCATTCGAGGCCGTGCTCACGGTGCCCGTCGCGAAACTTCAACAGCAATGACGACGGTTCATTTCTCCCAAAAAAGCAGCCGTCGCGGCTCTGCGCTCGTGCTCGTTTTGTTCGCGCTTTTTCTCCTCTCCGCCGCGGTGATCGGCTGGGCGAAATGGCTGCAGCACGACATCGCGCTGTCCGGCGAGGCGAACCGCAACGTGGAGGCGCGCGCGATGGCGCACTCCGGCGTCGCGATGGCGCTGAACCCGGCGATCTCGATCGAGTCGCCGCAACTCGAACGGGAGTTCGGCACGCAGCTCGGCTACAAAGTCACGATGGTCGGCGAGGGCGGAAAACTGAACATCCGCTGGGTGCTCGAAGGCAACGGCGCGAACGCTGCGCGGATCGAGCTTTTCAAGACGTGGCTCGAGCACATGGGGCTCGATTTTCAGGAACGTGAGGCCTTCGTCGATTGCCTGCTCGATTACACGGACGCCGATGATGTGAAGCGGCTCAACGGCGCGGAAAACGAGCCCGGCTATTTGCCGCCGAATCGACCGCTCGAATCGATCGAGGAAATCGAGCGCGTCCGCGGCTCCGAGGCGCTGACGAACAAGCCCGGCTGGAAGGAAAGCCTGACGCTTTACAGCAACGGGCCGATCGACATTTCCTCCGCATCCGCCGAGATTTTGCGCGCGTTGCCCGGCATTGGTGACGCACGCATTCAGCAGTTCCTGATCGTGCGCGCGGGCAAGGATGGGATCGACGGAACCGCCGACGATCCGAAGCTCACGTCCGCGCAAATGCAGAGCTATCTCGGGGTCGATGGGAGCCGGCCGAACAAGCTCAGCGGGCTGATCACGCCGAAGGATCCGATGATGCGCATCACGTCGGTCGGGCACTCGGGAAATGTGGTTCGACAACTCGATGTGGTTGCCGCAAAAGGTGCGCTCAATCCGCCGATCAAGCTCTGGCAAGAATGAAGAAATCCGGCGCGGACATCGCGCTCCTCACCCCCATCGCCGACGGCTGGCGCCTCCGGCTCGCGGGCTCGGCATCGCAGATCGTGAAAACGCTGGAGGAGGCCGTCGTGGCGATCCCGCCCGAGCACCACATCCATCTCGCGCTGCCGGGAAATTTCGTCGTGCTCGAGCGGCTCACCCTGCCTGCGACGGACCGCGAGGAGCTCGAAGGAATGGTGCAGCTTCAGCTCGAAAAGACGCTCCCGTATCCGCTCGACGAGGCTTCGAGCGACTTCGAAATCATCCGGCAGACCGAGACGGAATCGACACTGCTTTCCGTGGCTGCGAATGCCGGGCAGCTCTCGGAATTGTGCGAGCCGATGCGGAGCCGCGAGCGCCTGCCGGAGAAGATCACGCTCTTCGCGATGCACGTCGCCGCCGCGTGTCCGGCGGATGAAATCGTGCTCTGCATTTGGCCGGAGGAAGGGCAGTTGCAGGTCGCGATTTGCGAGCATGGAAAGCTCGGGTTCGCGCAGACTTTTCCCGGCATCGACGGCGAGGCGCTGGTCGTCGAATTGCCGCAGCTTTTGCTCGGCGCGGAGATGGAAGGCGTGCCGACCGACTTCGCTCGCATCTGGCTGGAACAAGGCTGCGCGGCCCTTCGCGAGCCGCTGGAGGATTCGCTCGGCAAGCCCGTGGAGATCATTTCCTTCGACGCCGCGTTCCCCGAGCCCGCCGGAAATCTCGCGCCGCCGACGTGGAAATCCGAGCTTCGGCGGCTCGCGAAAGCGGGGCGTCTGCGGCAGCAATTGCAGATCGCCGCGGTGCTTTACCTGCTCCTCATCGCCGCCGCATTCATCTACCTCGTCTGGCTGAATAAACGCGTCCAAAAAATCGACGCGCAGCTCGCCGCCGAGCAGCCGCAGATCGAAGCGGTGCAGGCGAAGCAGGCCCGCTGGAATGCGCTCGCGCCGGCGATCGACCCGTCGCGTTGCACCGTCGAGACGCTCTTCCTCGCCTTCACCAGCCTCCCTTCGCCCGAGGTCAAGATCACCATCTTCGAGCACAATCTGGCCGGCTTCCGCGTCGAGGGCGAAGCGCCGTCGGCGAACCTGGCGATCGACTTCCTCGAGAAACTGCGCGCTGAAAAAGGGCTCGGCGCCTATCGCATCGACAGCCCGCAGCCGAGCATCCTCCCGAGCGGCGCCGCGCACTTCAATATCTTCGGCAAGCTATGACGGCCCGCGAAAAAAAACTCTCCATCGCCGTCGGCGCGGTCGTCGCGGTGATCGCGAGTTATTTGGTGATCGAGTTTTTCTTCAAAAACCAGCACCGGCTCCGCGATCAATTCGCGCTGAAAACCACCGAGCTCCGCGCGAAAAGCATCCTCGTGCAAGACAAGGATCTCTGGGAAAAACGCGACGCGTGGGCACAGGCGAAGCAGCCGAAACTCATCAACGAATCCGGTGCCGGCGTCGCGCTGCTCGATCAGGTGAAAGAGGTCGCGAAACGCAACACCGTGCTCCTCGAAGCGCCCGCCATCGGCACGCCCGAGCGCAAGCCGCTCTACACCTCTGTCTCGGTGAACATCGAAACGAAGAGCTCGAAAGAAGCGCTCTCCGCCTTTCTCCGCGAGATGCAGGGACCGGAGCAGTTCATCGTTTTCGAGACCGCGAATATTCAGGTCGATTCCGCCGACAAAAAGGAAATGCACGGCAAATTCCGCGTCGCGAAATGGTTCGCCCCGAAGTAGCCGCGCATTCCAGTCATCCTGAGCGCAGCGACAGCGGAGTCGAAGGACCTCTAACTATTTCCCCGATGCGCACGCGGCTGGGGGAAATAGTTAGAGGTCGTTCGACTGCGTTTCGCTGGCGCTCCACTTCGCTCAGGATGACAGGGAGGAATGACGCGCCGCCCGCCCGCATCCGTTGACACCCCCGCCGCCGGGCCGTTTATTTTCGCCATGATCGCCCTCTCCCGCCGGCTCTGCTCAGTCGGAGTTTTTTGCGCCTCCGCGGCTTTCGCGACCGACTTCGTTCCGCCTCAACCGCTCCCCGCCGGGCGCTACGACAAGATGGTCGAGGATTGGCCTTTTACCCTCGCCACACCGGCCGCGCCCGTCGTCGAGGCAACCGCCGGATTCGCCGTGAATCTCCACGTCATGGGCATTTCGCGGGAGCGGTATCCGGACGGGAAAGAGCGCGATGTCGTCACCGTCAAATCGCACGCGGACCAGACGAGCTTCCGCCTTTTCGGCAATGAGCCGAACAAGGAAGGGATTTCCGTGGCCGGCGTCGAATGGTCCGACCGCGTGGGCAAGAGCAAGGTCACGCTGAAAAAGGGAGCCGAGTTTGCGCCGCTCGAATTTGACCAGTCCGTCCTTCACAGCTCCTCGCCGATGCCGCAAGTGTCCAGCCAGCCGCGTCCCGGCGGTGCCCCCGGCGCGCTCGCCCAACCGCGTCCCGGTGCTCCGACTACTTCGCTCCCGGGTGGCCTTCCGCCCGGCAACAACAACGCCCTGAAGATCAACGGCCCTCGCAACCAGCCCGTCATCCCACGTCCGAATTCCGTCCCCCCCGTGCTCAATCAGCCGCCCGCCGGCGCGTTTCCGCAGGCTCTCCCCGCCGCCGCCGCTGCCAATCAAAACAACATCCCCGCGAACGACCCGCGGCGTCGCGTCCGGGTCATCAACAGCAAGCCGTAACTGCTGAGGGCGGTAAGTTTGCGGGCGGGTGAGGCGAAGTTTTCAACCGCGAAGGAGCGAAGGAGCGAAGAGGGGAGCGCTGAGATGCTGTGTAAAAAGGCGGATATTGTCCGCGAAAAGGCGCGAAAGGACGCGAAACACGGATTCCTTTCGCGTGATTTCGCGTGGTTTCGCGGACCATATCCCTCCCTCATTCCGCGGCAGGAGACTTGATTACACAGTCTCTGAGGAGCCTTCGTCATGTTGAGCGGCGACCACTTGCAAAAGTTACCTCTTCGACCCAAATCGCACTTCGAGAACCCGCCCGCCGCAGTTCCGCCCTTCTCCGACCTTCGCTCCTTCGCTCCTTCGCGGTAAAAAATCTCCGTCCTGTTCGCGTCGCGACGTTCCATCTTGCGCGCGATTTTCCCGCCGCTAGTCTCGCCCGCTCCCGCGACGCAACCGGCATTTTCGGCCACGTTTTCACGCTCAAAACTCACCTCTTTTTTCATGGCAAATACCATCCTCGTCGGCGCCCAGTGGGGCGATGAAGGCAAAGGCAAAATCATCGATTTCCTCACCGAAAAGGCCGACATCGTCGTGCGCTCACAGGGCGGCAATAACGCCGGGCACACCGTCATCGTCGATGGCACGAAATACGTGTTGCACCTGATCCCGTCCGGCATTTTGCGCAGCGGGAAAAAGTGCGTGATCGGCAACGGCGTGGTGATCGATCCGGTCGCGGTGGCGGTGGAGATCGAGGGGCTGCGGGCGAAGAAAATCAAGGTGACGAAAGAGAACCTGCTGATCTCCGATTGCGCGCATCTCGTGCTGCCATATCACCGCGCGCTCGACGAGCAGCGGGAGATCAAAAAAGGGAAAAACAAAATCGGGACGACGAAGCGCGGGATCGGTCCGGCTTACGGAGACAAGGCGGCGCGCGTCGGGCTGCGGATGAGCGACCTGATGCAGCCCGCGCTTTTCGCCGAAAAACTGGCGCTCCGAGTGAAGGAAAACAACGCGGTGCTGAAGGCTTTCGGCGCGAAGCCGGTGAGCTACAAAACAGTGCTCGCCGACTACACGGCGGCGGCCGAAAAGCTGCGGCCGTTCGTCGGGAACACGGTCGTCTTTTTGCACGACGCGATGAAGGCGGGGAAGGAGCTGCTGTTCGAGGGCGCGCAAGGAACGTTCCTCGATCTCGATCACGGCACGTATCCGTACGTCACTTCGTCGAACACCACGGCGGGCGGCGCCTGCACCGGTTCCGGCGTGCCGCCGCACCGAATCGATCGCGTGCTCGGCGTGATGAAGGCCTACACCACGCGCGTCGGCGAGGGACCGTTCCCGACCGAGAACGCGGAGTTCAGCGACATGCTGCACGGGATGGGTCGCGAGTTCGGCGCGACGACCGGACGGGCGCGGCGCTGCGGCTGGTTCGACGCGGTCGCGACGCGCTACGCCGGGATGATCAACGGAATCGACGACATCGCGGTGACGAACCTCGACGGTCTCGACACGCTCGCCTCGATCCGCATTTGCACGCACTACAAACTCGGCCGCAAGACCCTCGAAGTCCCGCCCGGCGACGTGCGCGAGCTGACCGATTGCAAGCCCGTTTACATCGAACTCCCCGGCTGGCAGACGCCGACGCACGAGGCCAAGACTTTCGCGGCATTGCCAAAAAACGCGCAGGCCTATCTCCATAAACTCGCCGAGCTTACGGGTGCAAAATTGACGATCGCGAGCGTCGGACCGGGCCGCGAACAGACGATCGTGCTTTGAAATTGCTGATTGCTGATTGCTGATTGCTGATTTTCCGGGACGCACGCCGCATGACACCGGAGGAACTCAAATTGCGGACGAAGGCCTGCGCGTTGCGATGCCTCAAAGTCGTGGAGGCGCTGCCGAAGTCGATCACGGGCCGGACAATCGCGGGGCAACTCGCGCGTTCAGCGACCTCGGTTGCTGCGAATTATCGCGCGGCCTGCCGTGGCCGGTCTCGGGCGGATTTCATTTCAAAAATCGGTGTCGTGGAGGAAGAAGCTGACGAGTCCGCGTTCTGGCTGGAATTTGCGATCGACGCGGCACCTTTCCCGCCGAAACGCACGCGCGCCTTGATCGAGGAGGCCGAACAATTGATCGCCATCTTCGCAGCCTCCCACATCTCCGCCACGCGCAACAAAGTCGGGAACGCCCCCAAGTGAGCAATCAGCAATCAGCAATCAGCGATCAGCAATTCGCCGCGCCGCCGCGCCACATCGCCATCATCATGGATGGCAACGGCCGCTGGGCCCGCGAGCGGGAACTGCCGCGCATCGCGGGACACGAGCGCGGGGCGGAATCCGTGCGTGCGGTCACCGAAGCCTGCACGGAAATCGGCGTCGAATTTCTTACGGTCTATGCCTTCTCGACGGAGAACTGGAACCGCCCGCCCGAGGAGGTCGCCGCGCTCATGCTTTTGCTCGAGCATTTCATCGCGCAGGAGCTGCCGACCTTGATGAAAAATAACGTGCGGCTGCAGGCCATCGGCCGACTGCACGAGCTGCCGGAAAGCTGCCAGCGCGCGCTCTCCGACGCGATCGCGGCGACGGCGCAGAACACGGCGACGACACTGATCCTCGCCCTGAGCTACAGCGGCCGCGCGGAGATCATCGACGCCGTTCGCAGCATTTGTTCCGCGGGCGTGGACCCGCAGCAGATCGACGCCGCACTTTTCCAGCAGCATCTTTACACCCGCGAATATCCTGACCCCGACCTGCTCATCCGCACGTCGGGCGAGATGCGGCTCTCCAATTTTCTGCTGTGGCAACTCAGCTACACTGAGATTTACGTGACCGAAAAACTCTGGCCCGACTTCGGCAAACAAGACTTGCGCGACGCGGTTGCCGAATTCAGCAAACGCGAACGCCGCTTCGGCGCGCTGTGAAGATGGGGTTTTACCGCGAAGGAGCGAAGGAGCGAAGTGCAGGAGGAGAGATCGCATGGTTGTTCGTCTCTCTTCACGATTTTCACTCCCCCACCCTTCATCCCTTCATCCCTTCGCTCCTTCGCTCCTTCGCTCCTTCGCGGTTAAAACTTCCCCGCTCTAATTTTCATGGAAAAACCACAGACCGTTTTGCTCGTCGATCCCGAGGCCGACTTCCTCGAGTGGGCGCAGCATCAGCTCACCACGCCGACCACCCGCGTCATCACCGCGAGCAACGCCGACGACGCCTACAAACTCTTCTGCCGCGAGTCGCCGGACCTGCTCATCACCGAAACGCACCTCGCGCCATTCAGCGGACTGGAGCTGCTCGTGAAAGTGCGGACGCGAGAGCCGAATGCGATCGTCGTGCTCACGAGCCAGTTCGGCACCACGCAGTCGGTCATCGAGTCGATGAAGCTCGGCGCCTACGATTTCATTCGAAAAGAGACGCTCCCCTTCAATCTCAAGATCGTCGTCGATGCCGCGCTGAAGGCGCAGGCGGAGATGAAAGCGGCGACCACCTTCAAGCCGCAGCTCACCGTCGAAGAGCATCAGGATTCCATCGTCGGGAAGTCGGCGGGAATGCAGCAGGTTTTCAAAATGGTGGGCCGCGTCTCGCACTCCGACGCGCCGGTCATGATCACCGGCGAGAGCGGCTCGGGCAAAGAACTCGTCGCCCGCGCGATCCATCATTACAGCCAGCGCAGCACGAAAAGCTTCGTCGCGATCAACTGCGCGGCGATCCCGGACCAGCTCCTCGAAAGCGAGCTTTTCGGACACGAAAAAGGCTCGTTCACCGGCGCCGCCGGGCAGCGCATCGGCCGCTTCGAGCAGTGCCACGGCGGCACGCTTTTTCTCGACGAAATCGGCGACATGCCGACTCAACTCCAGAGCAAAATCCTGCGCGTTTTGCAGGACGGGCACTTCTCCCGCGTCGGCGGAAACGACACGCTGAAAAGCGATGTGCGCATCATCACCGCGACGAACAAAAACCTCGAGACGGAGGTCAGCGAGCGGCGCTTCCGCGAGGATCTTTTTTACCGGCTGAACGTCGTCCGCATCCAGCTCCCGCCGCTCCGCCAGCGGACCGAAGACATCCGTCTGCTCGCCGAATATTTTCTCCAAAAAGTCGCGACGCAAAAACATCTGCCGCAGCTCAAACTCAGCGAGGAAGCCGTCCGCGTCCTCGAAAGCCACAACTGGCCCGGCAACGTCCGCGAACTCGAAAACACGATCGAGCGCGCCTGCGTGCTCGCGACTGCCGAGCTGCTGCTGCCGAAAGACATCCCGCTCGGCAACGCCCAACCCTCCGAAGCCGCGACCGCCGCGACCACCACCGCCGCCGCTGCGGATGCCGTGAGCAACGAGGCCGCGATCGAGATTTTGCTGAAGTCCGCGCAGAGCACGCCCGGCGTCGAATTGCTCCCTTGGCTCGAGCGCGAATTCACGCTCTACGCGATGAAATCGACGCGCGGAAATCAGGTCCGCGCCGCGAAGCTGCTCGGCATCACACGCGCCACTTTGCGCAAACGAATCGAGCGTTTCGGGATCACGAAAGAGCTGACGATTTCGTAGTGCCGGGTCCGGGTAGCGCACTCGTCCCGAGTGCTGGTTTCGGCGTCCCGCCGAAACGAACTTTCGATCTCTTCCAAGCCTTCCCACGACCGCGCGTCATGAAAAGTCCGTCGAGGCGGGACGCCTCGACCAGCACTCGGGACGAGTGCGCTAGCAGACCTCCGGGTCGCGCGGCATCACCGCTTGCTTCGTCGCCATCGGGCCTCTGAATATCTCGCAGGAGTCGTCGGTAAATGCATTTAGGATGGGTGCATGGCGTCCCAACTTCTTCGCTCATGGACCTGGACCGACGACGCATTTGCGCCATCCGATTCCGTTCCGCTCACCGACCGCGGTTTCCGTTTCGGCATGTCCGTATTTGAAAGTCTGCGGGTCGAAAACGGGCGACCGCAGCATCTCGACGCGCACCTTTCCCGGCTCCGCGACGCGTGCGCGGCCCGGCAATTTCCCGCCGACCCGCGGGCGTTCGATCAAGTGCCAGAGCTCTTTCGCAGTTCGAGCGCCGATGGCTTCGCCCGCATTTACGTCACCGCCGGCGACGGCACCGCGACGAGCCGCGCCGAGCATTCGCGCATCTTCGTTTTCCTCGAAGCGCGCCCGCGCCCGACCCGCTCGGCGTACGATCTCGCGGTCGCCGACGAGACTTGCCACCCGCTTTTCGGCGGCATGAAGACCGCGAATTATTGGCAGAACCTCGACCTCCTCGCGCAAGCCGAACGTGCGGGACGCGACGAGGCGCTGCTCTTCAACGAACGCGCCGAACTCGTCTCCGCGTGCGTCGCGAATGTCTTCCTCGTCCACGGCTCCGCGGTCCGGACACCTGCGCTCCACTGCGGCGCGCGCGCGGGCGTCATCCGTGAGCGAGTCATGCAGCGCGTTGCCGTCGAGGAGTGCTCGCTCTTCATCGACGACCTCCGCACCGCCGATGAAATTTTCATCACCAACAGTTGGATCGGCGTGATCCCCGCCGCCTCCATCCACGGCCGTCCCCTGCCCTCGCGCGCGGTCGCCGAGTCCGTTTGCGGCGCGGTCTGAGGCCGCTAGATTGCGGGCCCGTTTTTTGGAGTGAGTAACGCCAAGCCTGACCTCCTCGCCGACTTCGCTGGTGCGCCTGCGCTCGCCGCGAAATTGGGAGAACTGCGCGCGGGCGAGGAGACCGTCTTCGAGCATGTGACGGAGGCGGCGCAGCCTTTTCTCGCGGCGCTGATCGTGCGGGAGGTGAAGGCGCGGGTGTGGCTCGTGTGCGCGAATTTGCGGGCGCAGGAGGCGTTGCACAACGAGGTCGCGAACTGGTTTCCGGAGACGCTCTTTTTTCCCGAGAGCGATGCGGCGGTGGTGGAAGGCGCGATTGTGGACCCGGAGTCGGCGGCGGAGCGGCTCGGCATCGCGGAGAAGTTGGCGGCGAAGGGGCGACTGGTGATCGCGGTGACGGGCGCGAGTCTGAACGATCGGCTGCCGACGCCGGCGGCGTTGAAGAAGCTGGAGCTGAAGCTGACGCGCGGGACGAAACTGGATCGGGAGAAGTTGCTGCGGCAACTGGAGCGCGCGGGCTACGAGCACGTCGCGCAGATCTCGGCGCGCGGGCAATACGCGTTGCGCGGCGGGATCGTGGATGTGTTCTCGTTTCATCACGCGCTGCCGGTGCGGGTGGAGCTGTTCGACGAGGAGATCGAGTCGATCCGGCAGTTCGACCTCGACGACCAGACGACGGTCGAACACGTCGCGAGTTGCACGCTGCTGCTCGGCGAAGTCGAGGCGGGCGAAGGGCGGCTGCGCGATTACGTCCGCGGCGGCGATGTCGTGATCGAGGTCGGCGGCGAAGATTCGCCGATCCTGGATTTGGATTGTAGGGCGGGCGCTTCGCCTGCCACCGCCGGACGGGCAGGCGAAGCGCCCGCCCTCCAACCGATCCGCGTGCGCCTCCTCGCGGGATCGGAGGGCGGGGACGCCGCGGAGGATTTCAGCACGGCGTTTCACGATCACGGGCTCGGGGAGTTCGATGCCGGGGATTTCGTGATCGATGAGATCAAGCGCGAGCGGTTCTTCGCGCAGCTCCGCGAATGGCGCGAGGCCGGGTGGAGCGTCCACGTTTTTTGCAACAACGAGGGCGAAGTCGAGCGCCTCCACGACCTCGTCCCGCCGGTGGAGGCGGATGCGCTGCGGTTCACGATCGGCTCCCTCGCGCGCGGGTTCGTCTTCCCGGCGGCAAAAATCGCCGTGCTCTCCGACGCCGAACTCTTCGGCCGCTACCGCCACAACCGCGCCCGCCGCCTCGCCCTCAAGCGCGCCCACGAGCAATCCGCCCGCGCGCAGATCGACTTCAGCGACCTCGCCGAGGACGAACTCGTCGTGCATCTCGAACACGGCATCGGCCGCTACGAAGGGATGCGCTCCATCCCGCGCGACGGCGTCCCGGAGGAGGTCATGGTCATCGAGTTCGCCCACGACGCGCGGCTCTACGTCCCGCTCGAGCAGAGCTTCCTCGTTTCCAAATACGTCGGCGTCGGCAAACGCAACCCGCCCCTCAGCGCCCTCGGCGACGGCAAATGGTCCAAAGCCCGCAAGTCCGCCGAAAAGTCCGTTTACGACTACGCCGCCCGCCTCCTCGAAGTCCACGCCGCCCGCGAGACCGCGCAGGGCCACGCCTTCCCGCCGGACAACCACTGGCAGAGCGAGTTCGAGGGCTCGTTCCTTTACAAAGAAACGCCCGACCAGCTCACCGCCATCGCCGCGACCAAGGCCGACATGGAATCCGTCCGCCCGATGGATCGCCTCATCTGCGGCGACGTCGGCTTCGGCAAAACCGAGGTCGCCATCCGCGCCGCGTTCAAGTCCGTCATGGGCGGCAAACAAGTCGCCATCCTCGTCCCCACCACTGTCCTCGCCCAGCAGCACTACCAGAATTTCCGCGAGCGCATGTCGGACTACCCGATCACCGTCGCCACCCTCTCGCGCTTCCGCACCCCCGCCGAGCAGCGCAAGACCGTCGCCGGCCTCGCCGACGGCTCGGTCGATATCGTCGTCGGCACCCACCGACTCATCTCGAAAGACGTGCAGTTCAAAGAACTCGGCCTCGTCGTCATCGACGAAGAACAGCGCTTCGGCGTCCTCCACAAAGAGAAGTTCAAGGAACTCTTCAAGCTCGTGGACATGCTCACGCTGAGCGCCACCCCCATCCCCCGCACGCTCTACCTCTCCCTCATGGGCGCAAAGGACATGAGCACCATCGAGACGCCGCCCCCGAACCGCATCCCCGTCGAGACGATGATCTGCCCCTACGACGAGCGCATCATCCGCGACGCGATCAACCGCGAAATCGGTCGCCAGGGGCAGGTCTTCTTCCTCCATAACCGCGTCACCTCCATCGAGGCCATGCAGGCGAAGATCAAACTCCTCTGCCCCAAGGCCCGCACCGTCATCGGCCACGGGCAGATGGAAGAAGGCGAGCTCGAAGAGGTCATGCAGCGCTTCGTCGCCGGAGAGGCCGACGTCCTCATCTCCACCACGATCATCGAAAGCGGCCTCGATATTCCGAATGCGAACACGATCATCATCGACCGCGCCGACCGCTTCGGGCTCGCCGACCTCTACCAGCTCCGCGGCCGCGTCGGCCGCGCCCAGAGCAAAGCCTACGCTTACCTCATGCTCCCGCGCGACATGCTCACCCAAGGCGAAGCGCGCAAACGCATCAACGCCATCAAGCAATACAGCTCCCTCGGCGCCGGCTTCAAGATCGCCATGCGCGACCTCGAAATCCGCGGCGCCGGCAACATCCTCGGCACCGCCCAGAGCGGCCACATCGTCAGCATCGGCTTCGACCTCTACTGCTCCCTCCTCCGCCAGGCGATTTCCAAGCTGAAAGGCGAAAAGGTGAAACCCCGCATCGAAGTCACCCTCCACCTCGACTTCATCGCCACCCGCGAAGCCGACTACGCCCAGCCAGGGAGCCGCGATCAGAGGTCGGGCATCGCTCCCAAATCAGAAATCAGAAATCAGAAATCAGAAATCCCGAAAGCCCCCGCCTTCCTCCCCCTCGCCTACATCGGCGAAGCCAAGCCCCGCATCCAAGCCTACCGCCGCCTCTCCGAAGTCGCCTCCCCCGAGCAACTCGCCGGCCTCCAAAAGACCTGGCGCGACCGCTTCGGCCCCCTCCCCGAAGCCGCCAAAAACCTCGCGACGATGGCCGAGGTGAAGCTCGCCGCCGCCGCGCGGAAGATGACCGTCGTCGAAGTCCGCGACAGCAAAGTCATGCTCACCCGCGCCGGCGACTACATCCTCCTCGCCGGCAAATTCCCCCGCCTCATCTCCCCCACCCCCGTCACCCGCCTCGCCGAACTCCTCGCGCTGATCCGGAGTTTCTGAGCCTTCGACCGCGCAAGGATTCAGACGACTTCGGGGGAAAAGTAAGAGGTCTTTCGACTCCGCTGCGCTGCGCTCGAGATGACCGGAAGGAAGGGCGCGCCGCAATGGAGTTCACGCGTCTCGACGTCGGACACGCGTCCCAGCCTTCCGAGTCATCCTGAGCGAAGCCCCGTTCTGGGGGCGCAGTCGAAGGACCTCTTACTATTTCCCCTCCTCGATACGCGCGCGCATCGGGGAAATAGTCAGAGGTCTTTCGACTCCGCTGGCGCTGCGCTCGAGATTACCGGAGGTGAGGGAGGCCGCCCTGGAATTTGCCCGACTTACCCCTAAGGCGTCCAGGCGGCGCGGAGGCGGAGGTAGCGGTTGGGGGTGGAGGAGGGGTCTTGGATGGTGACGGGGATGCGGCCCGCGGCGGAGGTGCCGACGGTGATGGTGGCGGTGCCGGCGGCGGTGCCGGGCGCGGTCCACGGGGTGGTGAAGCTCTTGGTGGCGATCACGTTCCAGGTGACGAGGTCGTCGGTGGCCTCGACGGTGTAGGTGATCTCGGGCTGGCCGTGAAGCTGGGTGGCGAGGGTGCTGTCGGGGAGGGCGAGGTGCAGCTCGAGGTGGCCGTCGGCGGATATGGCGGTGGCGGGGAGGCCGGGGGAGGCGGGGAGCGCGGCGGCGGTGGGGTCGAGGCCGAGGGCGAATTCGACGAGGGCGGGGATGCCGTCGCGATCGAGGTCGGCGGTGGCGAGGCCGGCGGCGAAGTGGGCGCTCCAGTCGGCGTAGGTGCCGTGGAGGGGGAGGGTCGCGCCGTCGGGGTCGCCGCCGATGGCGGTGCTGGCGAGCCAGGTGGAGCGGTCGGCCCATTGGCTCGCGGGGAGGAGCGTATTTCCCACGATGAGGGAGCGACCGGGGCCGTCGGTGCCGGGCTGCCAGGTGTCGGAGTAGGCGAAGTTCATCGCGTAGGCGTCGAAGGGGGGCGGGAGCTGGATGGCGAGGGTCTCGCCGGAGTTGTCGAGCTTGCCGATGAAGGTGCCGGCGACGTTGGGAAGGTTGCCGTAGCGGCTGCGGAACTTGGCGAGGTTCGCGACGACGAGCACGTTCTGCCCGGCCGCGAGGGAGGTGGCGGGGAAGGTGAAGGCGAGCCCGTTCACGATGCTGACGCCGGCGAGCTGAAGGGTGGTGGCGCCCACATTGCGCAGCTCGACGAACTCGTAGTCGGAGCCACCGAGGGGGTTATACATGACCTCGGTGATGCGGAGGCTGCGGAGGATGGCGAGGGCGTTGAGGTAGGCAGGGTCGGTGGCGCCGTTGGCGAGCTCGCGGGTGGGGAGCTCGTAGTAGGTGTAGAGGCCGGTAGCGTCGCGGCCTTGGGAGCGGTCGGTGGTCTGGGGGCCGAAGATGATGAGGTCGAGCTGGGTGCCGGTGGCGGTGCCGAGGGCGATGCTTTCCTGCTGGGAGTCGAGGGTGAAGGCGAGGTGGCCGGGGCCGGCGAGGGCGTTGCCGTCGGCGATGAATTTCACGAAGCCGCCGGGGGCGATGAAGGTGAGCGGGGCGATGACGTGCTGGCCGGGGAGGCCGACGGCGTTGTCGGTGAGGGTGAGGCCGGCGAGGGCGACGGGGAGGGTGCCGGGGTTGGCGAGTTCGAGCCAGTCGTTGTCGTAGAGGACGGTGCCGTCGGCGAACCATTCGTTGATTTTCACGACGGAGGGATCGCCGGTGGCGGTGGCGATGTTGGCCGCGCCGAAGGTCGGGGTGCAGAGGGTCCACGCGCCGACGCGGCCGATGCGGCCGATCGAGAGGTCGGGGAGCTGGTGGCCGAAGGCGACGGTATCGACGAGCGCGCCGGCCTGGTAGAGGAAGACGCCGTCGCCGTCGCGGTCGAGGCTGATCGCTGTCTGGGTGGCGGTGACGGTGAGGAAGCCTTTCGAGGCGATCATCGTGCCCGCGAGGAATGCGTATTTCGCCGGCAGTGCCACGCTGTCGGTGAGCGTGTAGCCGCCGAGATTCACGGCGGTGTCGCCGTCGTTGTAGAGCTCGATCGCGTCGGGGGCGGTGAGGCTGTCGGCGAGGATTTCATTCAAACGAACGAGCTGCTGCGTGGGGGCGACGGTCCAGGTGCGGGCGGTCGCGGTGAACTGCGGCTGGCCCGTGTAGGTCTTCGCAGGGTCGGCGTCCTGCCAGTTTCCGGCGAAGTCCTGGCCGAGGACTTCGAGCGTGTGCGCGCCGGCGGCGAGGCCGGTGAGGGTGAGCGGGGCCTGCCGGACGGTCGGCACGGTGCGGGAGAAGACGGCTCCGTTGCCGATGGGAATGGTCGCGCTCCATGCGCCGCCATCGAGCCGCCATTTGTAGGCGATGAGGCCGGGGCCGCCGATGAGGAAATCGGCGGCGGCGCTGTTGGTGACGAGCGACGGGCCGGCTTCGATGTAGGCCCACTCGGGGATGGTAAAGCCGAGGTCGAGCCCGGCGGGGCCGGTGCCTTTCGCGGGCGAGCCCTGCTTCAGCGCGTAGTTCTTATTGGCGGAATCGACGAAGAGCGGGACGCCCGGCAAGTTCGTCCCGAAGGCGGATGCGTAGATGGTGCCGGGGTGATTGAAGCCGATGCTGGTGTCGGTCACGGCGTCGCAGAGGTTGCGGTTGAACTCGAGCTTCGAGGTGTAGCTGTGGTTGATCGTGTTCGTCGCCGTCTGCACTGTGTCGGCCTCGCTGACGAGGCGCGGGACGCCGCTGATGACGTTGAAGCCGAGATACGCGCCGTCGCCGTGCGGGGGGGTGCCGCCGGCGTCGTTGAAGACGAGCATGTTCACGACGGAGCACTTCACGGCCTGGTTGATGCCGTAAACGCTGTCCGTGTATTGAAAGTCGGCGTGGAGGTTGGCGATCGTGTTGTGTTCGACGAAGGCGGCGACATCGAGTTTGCAGTTGATGAGGTGATCGACGTCGAAGACGAGGTTGCGCGCGACCATGTCGGTCGTGCCCGCGCCGACGCCGTCGGTGCTGATGGCGTTGGAGTAGCCGGTGTCGCTCGTCCATTTATCCTTGGTCGCGCGCTCGATGATGTTGTTGGCGATGAGCGCGTCGCCTTTCAAATCCATGTGCTCGTCGCCGCTGAGGCCGTGGAAATAATTGTAGCGGCAATCGAGGGGATAGGTGACGCCGACGCGCCCGCCGTCGCCGTCGAAGACGTCGTTGTGGCCCTTGTTGCCGTAGAAATCGTTGTAATAAACGCGGAACCAGCCGCCGACGGGGAAGCCCTGGACGAAGTTCGCGTTGCCGGTCAGCACGCTGTCGGTGGACTTGTATTCGACCTTGAGCGGCTCCTGTTTGTTGTCCGCGCCGGAGATGTAGCCGGCGGGCGGCGAGTCGCTGGTGG
This sequence comes from Spartobacteria bacterium, assembly GCA_043777315.1. Taxonomy (GTDB): domain Bacteria; phylum Verrucomicrobiota; class Verrucomicrobiia; order Chthoniobacterales; family Chthoniobacteraceae; genus CAIURC01. The sequence goes on from JAYVPW010000093.1 coordinate 56,127, forward strand.
TGAGCGAGCCGGTGTCGGCGGGGTCGAACATGTCGGTGAAGGTGCAGCCGGAGACGGTGAGCTTCGCGCAGCGGCCGTAGCACCAGCGCAGATGCGAGCCGGTCCAGGTGCAGTGATCGGCCCAGCCCCACGAGCGGATGAAGCCGAGCCCGCCCCAGTTTTCCTGATCGGTCTCCGCGAGGTCCACCGGCGAGGTGCCTTGCGCGTTGATGAAGTCGCAGTAGCTGACGATGTTTTCCGCCGCCATCGAATCGACGATGCGGAGCCCGCCCCATTTCGGCGCGGCGGTTTGCGTGCCGACTTTGATCGGGTCGGCGTCGCCTGCGGCGATCGTCCCGGCGAGGTGGGAAAAGGTGATGTGCTGCGCGGCGGTGCCTTGCGCGAGGAGCTTGCCTTTCACGGTGATGCGCGCGTTCTGCGCGACCTGCACGCTGGTGCCGGGCTGGATGACGAGCGTGAGTCCGGCGGGGACGGTGAGGTTCGCCGTGATGTAGTACGGCCCGCCCGCCGCGGTCCACGTGACCGTCCCGCCGGTCGCGAGGGAGCCGCTCGGCAGCGCTCCCATGTCGATGCGCGAGCCGTCGGGATCGGTCTCCGCGGGGTTGCCGGAATTGATGCACGGCGAGGCCGGCTGGAGTTTGAAGTTCTTCGCCGTCGCATCGACAAAAAGCGGGTCGGCGGTGATGTCGCCGGTCTGCGCGGGCGGGGTCGGGTCGATGGGATTCGTGCCGGCCTGCTTTTGGTAGCAGGTGTAAGTGATCGACGTCAGCGGGAAGCTGCCCACCGTGCCGTAGTCGTTCTCCACCGGCGTGATCCCGGAGAGGATCGAGTTCTTCACGTTGAAGAAGAGCTGCGCGTTCGCCGCGGTGCCGTACTTGTTCCGGGTGAAGATCGGGACGTTGTGATACGAGGTGCCGCCGGTCTGGTCGGAGGTGTTCGTCGCGTGCGTGGCGGTGACGATCGAGCAGCTCTGAACATTCACGGTGTAAGGCGTCGCCTCGTCGCCGATCTGTGTTTTCAGCGAGATGCCGAAGTCGCAATCGACGATCTGCGAGCGGCGCACGGTCGCGTTGTTTTGCAGGAGCGAGATGCCCTTGTCGAAGGCGTCGCGGAGCACGCAATCATCGACGGTGAGATCGCCCGCGAGGCAGTCGAGCGCGTCGTCGTCGGCGATGCCGAAGACGCTGCGGCGGAGGTTCACGGGGCGTCCGCCGGAGTCGTGGATGTAGATGTTGTCCTCGTCGTCCTGCGCGCCGGATTGGCGGTAGGCGGCGAGCATTTCGGTGAAGTTCGAGTCCTCGATCGTGAGCGTGCTGCCGGTGATTTCCGGGCCGGTGACGGAGCGACCGCAATGCGTGCGGCGGAAGGTGATCGTCGGATTTCCCGAGTTGAAAAGCACCTTCCCCGGCCCGTCCGAAAGTACGGAATCCTCGACGAGGAGCGTGCCGCCTGCGACCCGCAGCATCGGTCCGGTTCCGGTATGTCCGCCGCCTGTCGAATGGCACGCGCGACTGAGGAGGCAATACTGCAGCGTCACCGTGCCGGTCGCCGCCTGACTGATTTCGCCCCACCGATTCAGCGCGTCCGAGCAGGTGAAAGTGATCGGCTGGGTCGCCGTCCCGACCGCGCTCAAGGTCCCGTTGACGATGATCTTTTTACCCAGCGCATCCGGCGCGGTCCCCTGCGTGTAAACGGTGCCGTCCAGCAGCACGGTCGTCCCCGGCGCGATGACCAGCGTGCCGCCCGCGGGGACCGTCACGTCGCCGGTGACGCGGATGATTCCGCTCCAATTCGTGGTCCCCGTCGCCAGCGTGCCGGAGACGCTCGTCTGCGCGACACCGCCGAGGCTGGTGAGCGCCTTCACCGCGCTCGTGCTGCCGGGGACAGCGGCGGTGAGAGTGAAATTGCCGGGATTCGTCGCCGCCTGGATCCCATCGAGTTCGCAGTCGAAGCTCAGGTCGGGGCTGTAGGTCGAGCCCAAGCTGTAGTTGTGGACTTCGACCGCGAGGATATTCGGTCCGGCGACGAGCAGGTTGCGGAAGGCGCTGATGTCGTAGGTCTGAATCTGCGACTCGGTCGGGTTGGTCGTGTTGTCGGAATTCGCGGATGCGGGAGTCGTAACCGTCGGCGTGCCGGCCGGCATGTGGAAGCGATAGACCTCGGTGCCATTCAGATAAAAGATCGCGCCGTCATCGACCACCGCTTTGATCTGCAAAGCGGTGAACACCGACGGATCGGCGACGTTGAAAACCTCGCGGAAATAGAAGCCGCGGCGCGTGTTGGTGCTCGAGGCAGGGACGTTGCTGAGGAGCGTCCGCTCGTCGCCATCGCCCGCGCCCGCCTGCAGCTTGCCTGTTTTCCAGGTGGTGTCGGTGAAAGCAAGGGCGAGCCACGCGGTGCCCGGGTCCGCTCCGCTGTCGAGCATTTTCCAGTCGGGCGCGCTCGCATTGGGCGCCGCCAAAGTTCCGCCCGGCTGGATGAGTTGCGTCGTCGCCCCGCCGCTGCCGCCGCCGACCGTCACGAGCGCGCTGCCCATCCCATTGTAAAGTGTCACCGTGCTCGGCGTGAGCGTCTGCCCGCCGGACGCGGTGAGCGTTGCGGTCTTGGTCCAAGCTTGCCGATCCAGATTCCCCGCCGCGTCTTTCAAATCGACCCGCACCGTCATCGGCACGCCGGGCACGTAGCTCGCGGGCGCGAGCAGCCCGATCGTGTCGGCCGCCGTCGTGGTGAGCGTGCCGGAGACCTGAGTCGTCGTGCCGGTGTTATAGAAAACGATGGCCGCCAGCGTCTGCACGACGTTGCCCGTGCCGCCCGGTGCGTCCCAGAATCTCACCACGATTTCATTCAGCCCCGGCTTCAAAACTCCGCCGCCACCCGCCGCCACCGCGAGCGACCACGTCCCCGCCGTGAGCGTGGAAGTCGTCCGATAATTCAGCGCCGCCGATACCCCATTCACCGTGATCGAGTAGGTCTTCGCCACGTTGAACGTCCCGCTGAAAGTCGCGACGCCGTCGGTCGTTTGCTTGTAGCCGTCGGTGCTCGTCCCGCCCGCCGTCGTCGTCACCAGCGAGTAATTTTGCTGGATCTGCGCGAGCATGTTCGTCCGCCGCGCGGTGACGTAGGCTTTGATGTCGGGGATGCTGCGGTTCTGCGACACGCCGTCGGTCGTCGGCACCCATCCCGTCATGGTCTGATCGATGATCGGATCGATCGTCGCGCTCGTGAACCACGTATTCAGCGCGTTCAGCATCGCCGCATAATATCGCGGCACGAGTTGCGGATGACTGAAGAGCCGCGCCAGACCGAGCACGCCCGTTCCCGGCGAAGTGCCGCCGTCGTAGCTGAACATGCTGCGCGAGACGCCGCCCGTCGTGTCTCCGATGTCGAAGATCGTATCCATGTCGTGCGGGATGAATTTGAACCGCGTGTCGATCGTCCCGCGGTAGAGCGAAGCGTCGTCGCCGCCGCCACTTTGCAGCCCGCCTTCCATGTTCCCGATCAGCGCATCGGTCGCGAAAAAGCGGAACGTTTCATCGATGTCGAGGACCGCCGAAAGAGCCGCGACGTAAGCCGAATCCGCGATCGCCGGCTGCCCCGCGGTGCCGCCCGTGATGGGCGCGCTGACGATTTTGCAGAGGCCGACGAGGTCGGTGTAGTCGTTCGCGTCGAGGTTCGATTCCTTGATGAAAGTGTCCCCGTAATTCGTGCCAGTCTCCCCTTCGTAGCGAAACTCGCCGAGCGCGAGATTGCCCGCCGGCACGCCATCCACGCCCGGATAGTGGTAATCGAGGCGGTAGAAATTCCCGTCGCCGTCGTTGGGATAATGGTGCTTGGCCCACACCGAACCGCGCCCTTCCACCCGCGCGTAACGTCCGTACATCGTCGCACCGGCCTGCGCGAGATCCACGCCGTTGAGCCGCACTTTCACGATCGCCGTGTCCTGCGGCGCGACGCCGGCGCGCGTGTAGAGCGCCGTCCCGAGTGCCTGCGAGTATGGGAAGCGGCTGTTGATCCCGGTCGTCGTGCGGCCGTTCCAAGTGTCCTGGTTCGTGAACCCGACGTGGTAGTTATTGGGCGGCCCGAGCGCCGTGCTCTGCCCGCGGTTGCCGATCGCGCAGCGGTAGCGCGTCTTCACGCCCTCGCCGTCGTGCGAGATGAACGTCCCATTGAACCGCGCATCGCTGTGCTCCTGCCCGCTCGTGGTCTGGAGCTGCACCAGTTCGTTGCGCTCCGCCAGCGTCAGGACGATTCGATAAAGCGGGTTGTTCGCCGCGGTCAGGAACGTCGCCGTCGCGTCGAACGTGTTGTCCACCTGAAACAGCGCGTTCGTCACCTGCCCGAAGGTCTGCGGCGTCACGCCCGGATCGCTGGTCCGCGCGAGGTCCGGCCACGTCCGTGTGTTCGTCCCGTCCGTCGCGGAAATATACCACTCGACGATCGCGAGATTCGCCTGCGCCGGGATCGTCGCCTCCACATCGCCGTCGCCGTTCGTGTCGGTCATCGGCAGCGCCTGCCACGTCCCCGCGTCCAGCCGCCAATACAGCGTCGCCGTCGCCCCCGCGATCTCATCTTGCACGGCGCAGGAAACGACGACCGGCTCCGTCGATTTCGGGATCTCCGGCTTATGTTTCGCGTCCTTGATCAGCGGCGCGATGTTCGCGTTCGCGAGCAAATTCGCCGCCCCCGGCGTCCCGCCCACGGTCGTGCTGCTGCCCCAGTTCTGACCCGAATCGAGACTCAGCACGGGATTGCGCAACTCCAGCGATTTACCGCCGCCGTCCGCCTCGCAAATCCACTCCCAGCCTTTGTGCGTGAGCGACACCGCCGACCGCGCGCGCAACGCCCAGTCGCCCCCGCTCGTGTACGTCACCTCCGAAATCTTCGTTCCCACCACATCCACCAGTCGGATGGTGTTGCTGTTGTTGCTCAGCGTCCCGAGCCACCCGCCGACCACGTTCGTCACGCCCGGATGCGCCACCTGAAATTTCGCCACATCCGCCGCCACCACCAGATACCCGCCCGACGCAATGCTCGTCCCCGCGGGAAAGGTGAAATCGACCCCATTCGTGAGCTTCCAACTCGTGAGATAGACCACGCCGGTACCTGGCACGTTGTAGATTTCGAGCCACTCCTGACCCACATCTTCGAGCGTCCCCGGCGGGTGAAACATGATCTCATTGATCACCGGCGCGGCACCTGCGCCGGCAATGAGCGCGATGGAGAGTAGGGAGGATAAAACGAGCTTTCGCATAGGAGGTGGGGGGCGCCCCGGGGAATCCCGAGCCGAACTTTTCAAGTAACATCAAACGTGCGCGGCGACACCGAAAGCTTGCGGATTCGCCATACAACCGTGATGCGCCCGCCGCCGAACGCACTTCCTCGCGGTGTGGAGATTGTAGGGCGGGCGCTCCGCCTGCCCGGGCAACCGAAGCGGTCGCCCTACAATCCACGGACCGAACGCCGCACGCCTGTGGCTCGTGCCGAGTGCAGGAATTGCTTTTGCGTCAGCGGAAACCTCCGATGCCCCTCGGAGGCGCGACCTTTTTCTCCCCCCCATGAAAACGCTCCTCCTCGTCCTCCTCGCACTCACTCCCCTGCTCCCCGCGCAGGCAGGAAATCCGGCGAACCCCATCCTTTTCGTCACGCAGGTGCCGATGCCCGAGGAGGTGAATTCGCGCACCGTCACCGTGAGCTATCAATCGTGCGTCTCGCCGTTCAGCAACCATCTGGCCGACACCGCGTCCGCGGGGCGCGGCGGGTCGCTGTTCGTGCGGTTCAGCGATGCGCAGGTCGTCGATTTGCTCGCGGTCGCCGACTGGACCGCGGTCGGCCCGAAGCCCGCGGCGAACACGGTGGCGGTGCGCAATCCGGCGGTGAACTGGACCGCGGACAAGGCGATTTTCAGCATGGTCATCGGCGCGCCGACCGGACCGGCGGATGCGACCGTGTTCGTCTGGCAGCTTTTTGAAATCACGCTCCCGACGCAGGCGCAGCTCGCCGCGAATGTGAAGCCGGTGCTGACGAAAGTGGCGAACCAGCCGGCCTACAACAACGTCTTCCCGACCTACGCGCTCGGCGGGAAGATCGTCTTTGCCAGCGACCGGCCGTTCAACGGCCAGTCGCATCTCACGCAGCGCGAGGAGTATCTCGGGCTGCCGACGGTCAGCGGCTTGTGGAGTCTCGACCCGGCAAATGCGGGCTCGATCCTGCTGCTCCATCACTCGCCGAGCGGCGCGTTTTCACCGCAGGTCGATAGCTCGGGGCGGCTCATTTTTTCCAACTGGGATCACCTCGACCGCGACCCCGAGGCGGTGACCGATTCGCGCAACGGAATCACGACCTCGCCGTATTTTGAAAACTTCACGCAGACCGCGAACGGCTCGGGAAATTTCGCGGACGAATCGGCCAGCGGCCCCGGCGCGGCGTTCACGCTCGTCACCGCGATGGCGCCGAACACGTGGGACATTTTTCCCGAGCCGCGGAACTTCGACCACAAGACGCTCATCGACGACTTCCAGAGCAAGATCAACGGCAACGCGCAGAACATTTTTCTGCCGTGGATGATCAATCTCGACGGCACCGGCGGCGAGCTGCTGAACCACGTCGGGCGGCACGAGCTCGCGAACACTTTCACCAAGAGTTTCACGACCGATGCGAACATCACCGACTTCAATCCGGCGCTCGTGCCGTCGAGCACGAACGGCAATTTCGCGATCCACAATTTCTTCAACAACTTCATGGCGCCGCACGAGGATCCGCTGCATCCCGGCGTCTATTTCGGCATCGATTCCGCGGACCTCGGCACACACGGCGCGGGCCAAATCGTGAAGCTCAACAACGCCGGGACGACCGCGGGCGGCGCGCCGCTGAATCCCGACGGGATCACCGTGAGTTACGTCACCGCCGGCGCGAGCACGGCGAAACCGCGCGGCCTCCCAACCGTGAAGCCGAGCATCAACCTGCCAGCAACCGGCGCCGCGGCGCTCACGACGCCCGAGGCGCTTTACCGCGCGCCGATCCCGCTGGCGGATGGAAATCTGGTCGCGTCGGCGATCAGCGTGAACCAGACGGATTACAACGCCGGCACGCTCGCCGCGCCGCTGCCGGTCGCGGGTTTTGCGTTTCGGTTGAAGTCGCTGAAGCCGTCCGGCGCGACCTTTATCAACGACATCGACCTCACGAATGGGCTCACGATCAACACCACATATTGGTCCGGCGCGACGCAGGTGACTTACAACGGAGCCGCATGGGAGCTTGATCCGGCGGAGGTCGCGCCGCGCAATCCGCCCACCGCCGCGACCTCCGCGATCGACCCGATCGAGGCCGGGGTCTTCACCGCGAATGGCGTCGATGTCCCGACGTTTCAGAACTATCTGAGCTCGATCAACGCCGCGCTCAGCGTGAGCCGCAACGTGACCAAGCGCGACCTGCACGACCGGCAGCAGCCGTTCAATTTGAAGATCAGTTGGTCCGCCACGCAGACCACCGCGCCCGCGCCGAACAACACGAACATCTACAACGTCGGCTGGATCCAATTCCTGCAGGCCGACCTCCGCCGCGGCTACAAACTCGGCGGCGCCACGCCCGCGCCCGGACGACGCGTCGTCTCGACTCCGCTGCATGACACGATGTCGGAAAATGTCGCGACCGCCGGCGCGCCGAGCGGTGCCGTGCGGCTCGGCGACGACGGCTCGTTCGCCGCGATTTTGCCCGCCGGAAAAGCGATGACGTGGCACCTGCTCGACAACGACGCCGCGAAGACGAGCCAGGTGAAAGAGCGCTTTTGGGTCACCTTTCAAAAAGGCGAAATCCGCACCTGCGCGAACTGCCACGGCATCAACACCTCCGACCAAACCGGCACCGTCGCGAACCCCGTGACCAAGCCGATCAACCCGCCGCAAGCCCTCGCAGCGCTGCTCCAGTTTTGGAAAGGGAATCATCCTCCCGGCTCGATGCAGCACGCCGCGCCGAGCCTCAGTGCGCTGAAAAATGCGGGCACCGCGAACCTCATGATCACGCGCACAGGCGGCGGCACCGGACCGGTCAGTGTGAGTTTTTCCACGGTCAACGGCACCGCCGTCGCCGGCACCGACTTCCAGTTTTCCAGCGGCACGCTGACGTGGGCCGACGGCGACACGGCCGCGAAACCGCTCGCCATTACGCTGCTCGGCAACACGCCGATTGGCGCGAGCAAGACGTTTAACGTCGTCCTCAGCGCGCCGCTCAACGGCACCCTCGGCGCGACTCCGACATCCGCGGTCACGATCAACGAACTGCCATTCGAGACCTGGCTTTTCCAAAAGTTCGGAGCCAACGCGAACGCCCCGCTCATCGCCGGACCTGACATCGACAACGACCGCGACGGCCACACCGTCCTCGCCGAATTCGCCTTCAACCTGAACCCGGCCGCGCCCGACCCCGCGACGCTTTTCACGCCTTTCTCCGAAGTCGATCCCGGCGACAACAAGCTCCACCTCGCGATCCAATTTCGCCGCCGCATCGGCTCGCCCGGCCTCACCTACCACGCCGAAGTCTCGACCGCATTTCCCACCTGGAATGAAGGCGTCGGATACACGCAGGAATTCCCGCCGACCAACGACGGCAACGGCATCACCGAAACCGTAAAAGTCCGCGCCACCGCCCCGCTCGACTCCGCGCCCGGCATGTTCATGCGCGTCCGCGTGACGAAGCCGTAGCTTACACCGCCGCGGCCATGCACGCCGCGCGCGGCTGCTGCGGGATGAGGTCGAGCTCGGCGAGAAGCGAGCGGTCTTCATCCACGCCGGGGTTCTTCGCGGTGAGCAATTTGTCGCCGTAGAAAATGGAATTCGCACCCGCGAAAAAGCAGAGCGCCTGACCTTCGCGCGAGATGCGCGTGCGGCCGGCGCTGAGGCGGACTTTTGCGTGCGGCAGCGCGAGGCGGGTGACGGCGATGAGGCGGACGAGTTCGAAGACATCGACGGCGGGCTGCGCTTCCATCGGCGTGCCGGGCATCGACATGAGGCAGTTGATCGGGACGCTCTCGGGCGCGGGGTCGAAATTCGTCAGCACTTCGAGCATCCGCAGCCGGTCGGTGATCGTCTCGCCCATCCCGATGATCCCGCCGCAGCAGACATCCATGCCCGCCTGCTGCACCGCCTCGATCGTGTCCAGCCGATCTTGGAAAGTGTGCGTGCTGACGACCTCGGGGTAGTACTCCGGCGACGTGTCGATGTTGTGATTGTAAGCCGTCACGCCCGCCTCCTTGAGCTGCCGCGCGGCACCGGGCGAGAGCTGTCCGAGCGTCACGCAGACTTCCATCCCGAGCTTCGAGACCTCGCGGATCGTGCCGAGCACTTGCTCGAATTTCGCGTCGCCCTCGCGCACGCCCTTCCACGCCGCGCCCATGCAAAACCGCGTCGAGCCATTCTCCCGCGCCCGCCGGGCGACTTCCATGACGGCGTCCGTTTCCATCAGCCGCCCCGCCTTCACTTCCGTGTCGTAACGCGAGCTCTGCGCGCAATATCCGCAGTCCTCCGAGCAGCCTCCAGTCTTGATCGAGAGCAAAGTGCAGAGCTGCACTTCGTTGTTGCTCCAATGCTCCAGATACGCCGCGCGGCTCCGCGAGATGAGGTCGAAGAAGGGGAGTTCGTAGAGGGCGCGGAGTTCGGCGAAATTCATGAGATTTAGGATTTAGGATTTAGGATTTAGGAAGTGCAAGCATGGCGGCGCGACGAACCGCGAAAAGCGTCCGAGCCCTCCGGTCATCCTGAGCGCAGCTTCGGCTTTGCGAAGCGCAGTCGAAGGACCTCTTACATTTCCCCTCCTGAGCTCGCGTAACAGGGGGAGAAGTAAGAGGTCTTTCGACTCCGCTGTTGCTTCGCTCAAGATGACCGGAAGGAAGGGGAGCGCCGCCGAGTCGCTTGCGTGCTCCGAACTTCCTAAATCCTAAATCCTAAATCCTAAATTCCCTCACTTCGTCCAGTGCCCGCCCGGCGTGGAAATGATCGGCAGTTCGTCCGTCTGATATTCCGTTTTCCCGCTCGCCCCGATCATCGGGAGCCCGACCGCCGACTTGAATTTCGCGCTCATGCTTTCACCCGTGTGGCAGCCCCAGCTCTTGATCAGCGCGTCTTTGGTGAAGATGCCGCGGTTGATTTTCCCGAGCTCGGTTTCGTGCAGCCAGACCTTCGAGGCGCTGTCGATGTTGTTGGAATAATCGAACAGGAAACACGCCTTGTTCGAGTGGCCGAAATATTCGAAGTCCGAGATTTTCACGGTGTCGCGCGGGCGGCCGAAGTTCACGTAATCGAGGAGCGTCTGCGTCTTGTCGAAATAGACCAGCTTCACGCCGAACGCCTCGCGGACCGAGTCGATGTTCCCGATCAAATCCTTCCCGTCCTGCTTGCCACGCGCCTGATACGCCGGGCGATAAACCAGCCAGGTGACCTGCGTGCCGGGATTCTGCGCCTGGATTTCCTGCGTCCGAATCCGCGCCGCGCGGATGAAGTTCATCCACCAACTGTCGTGCGGCTGCGCCTTGAATTTCTCCCAAGCCCAGATCGAAACGCCGCCAACGATGAGCACTGCCTCGCGCGGCGCATCGGCCGCGCGCGCCGATGGCGGCAGCAGGGAAAGCAAGGCGGCGACAAGGATGGCGAGCTGTCTCATGGTTTTCAAAGCGCGGGAAGATGCCGCAATCCGGCGGGGTGACAAGCGGCGAGCGGATGAAACGTGCGCGACTTGGGGAGACGTGTATTCGGCGTTCCGGGTAGCGCACTCGTCCCGAGTGCTGGTCGAGGCGTCCCGCCTCGACGAACTTTTCACAGCGCACAGATCCGAGAGGACCGCGCAATTTTCAAAGTTCGTTTCGGCGGGACGCCGAAACCAGCACTCGGGACGAGTGCGCTCCCCGGACCCTTGGTGCCGCGCGTTTTGGGACTTTCAGGAACGAGTCACCCCACTTCCGCCGCGAGTGCGGCGTGGTCGATGGTGGCGAGGCGGTTGCGGTTCGCGCCGAGCTGCGGGATGCACTCGATCAGCGCGCGGGTGTAGGCGTGCTGCGGGTTTTTCAGGACGCTCGCGGTCTCGCCGTACTCGACGATTTTTCCGCGGAACATCACGGCCACGCGATCGGCGATTCCGCTGATGATCCCGAAGTTATGGGTGATCAAAATGATCGCCATTTTCACGCGCTGCTTGAGCGCCTTCAGCTCGTCGATGATCTGCGCCTGGATCGTGACATCGAGCGCGGTGGTCGGCTCGTCGGCGACGAGCAGGTCGGGCTGACAACTCAGCGCCATCGCGATCATCGCGCGCTGCTGCATCCCGCCGCTGAGCTGATGCGGGTAGTCGCGCATCCGTTTCGCCGCGTCCACGATGCCGACGAGATCGAGATATTTGACGACCTCCGCATCGATGTCGCGGACCTCCGGGCGGTGCAAACGGATCGCTTCGGCAATCTGATTCCGAATCGTGAAGACCGGGTTCAGCGATGTGGACGGCTCCTGAAAAATGTAGGCGATCCTGGCTCCGCGAATGCCGCGCAACTCGCCCGGCGACATTTTCAAAACGTCCCGCCCCTCGAGCAAAATCTCACCCGATTTGTAAACCGCCGGCGGCTCCGGCAGCAGCCGCGTGAGCGCGAGACCGGTGACACTTTTCCCGCTCCCACTCTCCCCGACGATCGCCAGCGTCTCGCCCGCTTGCATGGAAAAGGAGATGCCTTTCACCGCCTCCACCGCGCCGCCTTCGGTCGCGAAATGAATGGCGAGGTTGCGGACTTCGAGGAGCGGGGAATCCATTAATTCACTCGCTTGGATTCCGCCGAATGAATCCGGGCAACGAACTCCTCGAGCGTTTCTTCCGGCAGGTGCCTGCGCTCTTCGGTAAAATCGCCACTTTTAGGCGTGAGCGCTTGGAGAAATCGAGCGAACCCGCCGCGGCCCAATGCCTGCACAAGCGCATTGCGCCCTTGCGTAAGAATTTCACGATCATTCACCATTTCTGTTTTCATGTCACAGCGACCGTAACACCCAATCGACCGGGTTTTCAACCTGCACTCCGATTGCGCGACCAAGCTTGTTCGCCCGACGCAGCAGGCGGTCGTCGGTGGTGAGAAAAACGTCAGCGTTCGCGTGCTCAGCCGACGCGAGATGGAAGGAGTCCTTCACCCCAAAACCGCGATCAATGAGCTGCTTTGCGCGGAGCAAAATGTTTTCGGAAAAAGCGACGAATTCATCGGCTTCCTCGAGGAGGGTTAGCAGGCTTCCGCGTTTACGGTCGTCGTTGATCGCCTCCGTTTCCGCCAAGAGCACCGAACTGGCGATCCAAGTGAAATCCGAATCGAATACACGGCTCACCGCCTTTGCTTCGTCTTCGACTCGCGGGTGTGACGGCAGATCGTACTCACGACTAAGGGCGCACGAATCCAGATAGATCCTCATCGCGTCACCCCCGCTTCGGATCGAAGGCGCGGCGGAGGGCGTCGCCGAAGAGGTTCAATGAGAGGACGAGGCCGAAGAGTGCTCCGGTGGCGGCGGTGAGATTCCACCAGACGAGGGGTTCGCGGGAGAGCTCGCTGCGGGCGCCGTCGATCATCGCGCCCCAGCTCGCGGTGCCGACGGGGGAGCCGACGCCGAGGTAGCTGAGGATGGCTTCGGCGAGGATGAGGCCGGAGAAGCCGAGGACGAAATTGATGAGGACGAGGTGGAGGACGTTCGGGAGCAAATGGGCCGTGACGATCTTCCACTGCGACTGGCCGAGGGAGCGCGCGGCGGCGATGTACGGGCGCTCGGCCTGGCGCATGGTTTCGCCGCGAATGAGGCGGCAGAGGCCGACCCAGCTCGTGACGCCGAGGGCGATGGACATGGTGCCGAGGCCTTTACCGAGGACCATGAGGATGGAGACGAGGAGGAGGATTTCGGGGATCGAGGCGAGGGTGCTGTAAACGTATTGGATCACGTCATCGACCCAGCGGCGGTAGTAGCCGGCGAGGATGCCGAGGAGGGTGCCGAGTGGGATGTAGATCGCGCTGGTGAGGCCGCCGATGATGAGCGCGGTGCGGCAGGCGCGGAGGGTTTGGACGAAGGTGTCTTTTCCGAGCGCGTCGGTGCCGAGGAGATGGGTGCCGTTGAGCGGCTCGGGTTTGGCGATGGAGAGGGAGATTTTCGCGAGCGGGGCGCTGTAGCTTTTCTCCTGCGGGATGCGCTGCGTGAGCCTGCCGAGGATGCTCACGCTGTACCATTCGCGGTGCGGAATCTGGATCGCTTCGAGCGCACCGACGCCGAGGTAGAGCGCGATCACGATGCCGGAGATCATGCCGACGCGGTCGCGTTTCAACCGCTTCCACGCACGCTGCCAGCGCTCATTTTTCGATCCCTTCCAGACCAGCGCTGCGAGCAGCGCGAAGCCAAAAACAACGACGCTGTCCTGGACCCAGATGTTTTCGAAAAAGCGGCTCATGGGTTTGGAGTGAGACGCTCCGTCGCTGCAAGAAACTGGCGCTGACGGAGCAGCGCGCTCCAGCGGTTTGGCTCACGTCGGGGAAGAGTTTCCATCAGCTCAGGCGGATGCGCGGATCGACGAGCGCGTAGCAGATGTCGGTGAGCATGAGGCCGATCAAATAGAGGATCGACCCGAGATAAACGGAGGCGAAGACGGTGGCGAAATCGCCCTGCTGGATTGCGAGGAAGAGTGTGTTGCCGAGGCCGGGGATGCCGAAGAAATTTTCGACGAGGAGCGAGCCCATCACGAGCAGCGGGAGGTGCGCGACGATGAGGGTGATGAGCGAGATCATCCCGTTTTTCAGGACGTGCGTGAAGAGGAGGCGCGTGTTCGAGACGCCCTTCGCCTGCGCGGTGCGGACGTAATCCTGCGCGATCTCCTCGAGGAAAATCGCGCGATACAGACGGACGTCGGCGCCGAGGCCCATGACGGCGATGAGGGCGATCGGGAGGATGAGAAATTTCAGCGTGGTGAAGCCGTGGAGGTCGAAGCCGAAGGCGGGGAAATAGTTGAGCGTGAGCGCGATCACGGCCTGGCCGAAGATGATGTAAACCATCGGCGGGAGGCTCATCAGCGCGACCGCGCCGAGCGCGCCGGCGGTGTCGAGCGCGGTGTCGCGGACGAAGACCTGATACAGCGCGATGCTGACCGCGAGGGCGATGCCGACGAAGAACGCGGGGAGCGTGATCAGCAGCGACGGGATCGCGCCTTCCATGAACACGTCCTTCAAATCGCGCCCGGTCACGTCGGAGACGCCGAGCTGAAAGGTCGCGAGCTTTTTGACGTGGTTGAAAAACTGCGAGTCGAGCAGCGCGGCGCCGGGCTGCGTGTTGAAAAAGCGCGGCTTGTCGTAGCCGCGATTGTGCATCCAGTCGGCGACGGCTTGCGGCGTGGCGCGTTTGCCGAGGACCACTTTTGCGCGCAGTTCGGGGCTCTGGACGACGAAGGAAAGCAGGAACGTGATCAGGATCACGCCGAGGAGGATCGGGACCGCGTAGAGGAAGCGGCGGAGGAGGTAGCTGAACATCTACAGAGGGGGGAAACGTCGAACGTCGAACGTCGAACGTCGAACGTCGAAGGATCGGAATCGGAAAACCGCGAGCGCCAAAAACGGAGCGTCCGAACGTCGAGCATCGTCTCCAGCGGAACTCCGCACTTCGACGTTCGACGTTCGACGTTCGACGTTCGACGTTTGCCGATTCCTAAACATTCCGCCTCCGATTCAGACGCACGCCGTAGCCCACCGCGCCGGCGATCGCGAGCACGGCGAGCCCGATCGGCCAGCGGGCGACCGGGTTCCACTCGCGGCGTTTTTGCTCGCGGAGCGCATGGTCGATGAGGCCGTATTTCACGCCGCCTTGCAGGATGAGGTTGTTGTGCGTGCGGGGCGCGAAGGGCGAAATCATCGAGTAAAAAGCCTTGTTGAAAAACGGGATGATCGCGGCGTCCTCGATCAGCAGGGCGTTCATCTTTTTCACGATTTCGAGGCGTTCGGGGCTGTTGTCCATCGTGGACATTTGCTCGAAGAGCCGGTCGAACTCCGGGTTCAAATAGCGCGAGACGTTCTTCCCGACGGGCGGGACATTCTTGCTGTAGAAGAGGAAGAAAAAGTTTTCGGGGTCCGGGTAATCGGCCTGCCAGCCGGTCTCGCAGATTTGGAAATTCCCCTGGTCTTCTTTTTCCAAGAGCCGCGCAAAGGTGTTTTCGAGGATGCGTATTTTGATCCCGAGCTGCTCGAACTGGCGCTGCATGTATTCGGCCATTTGCCGCTCCATCGCGCCGGTCGCGGTCACGTCCATCGTCAGTTCGAGCTGGCGGCCGGTCTTCGCGTCGCGGCCGTTTGGGTAGCCGGCTTCGGCGATGAGCTTCAGGCCTTTCTCGAGGTTCGGGCCGTACGGATTTCGGAAGTCTTTTTGAAATCCGAAGATGCCGGGCGGGACGAGCTGCTGCGAGACGGGGGCGACGCCGTTGTAAAAAATATCCACCCAACCCTGTGCGTCGAACGCGCACGCGAGCGCCTGCCGCAGCTTTTTGTTCGGGCCGAGGATCGGATCCTGATTGTTGAACATGACCCAGAACGAGCTCGGCTCGATGTCCTTTTCGAGCGTCATCCCGCGGGCGCGATACTTCGGCGTGAGCTGGTGCGAGGCGGTGACGACGGAGTTGTAGGCGTCCTTGCTCACGGCCATCGCGTCGAGGTAGCCCTGCCGCGCGAGGATGAAAACCGGCAGCGTCTCGCGGAAGATCGTGAGGTTGAGTTCGTCGATGAACGGGAGCGCCTTGCCGGCGAGCGGACGGTTGGTCGCTTCGCGCTCCGGCGCCCAGCCGCCGTCGGGAAAACGCGTCGTGACGTAGTGCGGATTCCGCTCCATGCGGATGCGCTGGCCGGGGGTGTATTCGCGGAAGATGAACGGCCCCGTGCCGACCGGTTTCCAGCGCGCGAGTGGGCGGACGCGCATCTCTTGCTTCGTCCTGTCTGGCTGGCCAAAGAGATGCCCCGCACGAGCCATCACGCCGTGATCCGCGACTTCTTCGAGATGCGGCTTGCCGTCGTAATACGCGATCCATTCGCGCGGCATCGGCGCGGTGAAGGGCATCGCCATCCAATAAAGAATCTGCGGATACGGCTTCAGCAGATGGATTTTGAAAGTGTGGTCATCGACGATTTCGATCCCGCGAATCGGCTGCGAGTAGTCGAGGACGCCGCCGTTTTTCCGCGCGGCGTCGGTCGCTTCGGTCAGCCCGTCCACGTAATCCGCGAGCGCGGATTGCACCGGGCATTCGACCTTCGGATCGGCGATACGCTGCCACGCGAAAAGCGCGTCCGCCGCGACGAGCTCGCGTCCTTTTCCAGCGGGAAAGCACGGGTCGTCGTGGAAAAAAATGCCGCGCTGCAACTTGCAGAGGTAGGTCTGCGTGCCATCGGCGTTCGCCGTGTGCTCGGGCATCGACTCGAGCAGGCACGGCATCAGCTCGTACGGGTCGGTCTTCATCGGGTGATATTCGAGCAGCTTCTCGATCACCGGCTCCAGCACGATCCAGCTCGTCTCTTCGTAGGAAAACTGCGGGTCGATCGAGCGCGGCTCGTCGATCAAACCGCCGTATCTCACCAGCCACGGCGAGCCGTCCGGGCGCTTCTCGTGGAACGGTTTCGGATTCGGGTCGTTGCCGCACGCGGCGAGAAAAAGCGCCATCGCCGCGAGGATGAAAAAGCGCGTGAAGCTGGTCATTTCCGGCACTCGGAACACGCGGTTTTGCTTCATCGAAGCGCGCACTATCGGCAGCCGCCGGAGGTGAATCAATCCAAGCTCGCGGGAATCTTTCCCCGCCGTTTTTACCGGAAAAGACGCGGCATCATTGCGGATTAGACAAAGCGAATTTTTAAGAGACTAGTGGCCAATGCGTCACCCTCCCCTGCCCGTCCGCGCCGGTTTTATCCGGAGCCATTCCATCGAGCCGCTGGAGGCGCGCATCGCCCCGGCGAACGTGATCTTCTCGGATTCGACGTTTCTGAACGCGGATTGGACGACCAGCGCTCTCAACATTCCCGCCAACGGCGGCGCGGGCAACGGAAGCGTCACCGCGACGCAGACGACCGTGGGGGGAAACCCGGGGAGCTTCCGCGACATCGTCCAGAGCATGGCCGACAACGGAAACCTCCTTGGCCTCCACTTTCTCAGCACTGCCGCGTACAATCCGGCGGCGCAGGGCGCGATCACTTCGATCGACTTTTCCGACGACATCAGGGGCATCGCGAATACGCAGAACATCGGGCTGGTGATCGCCCAGAACGGGAATTTTTACCTCGGTGCGCCGGATACCTCGCCCTCCGGCGTCTGGGCGGCGCGCGGTGGGATCGGGCTGCTGCCGGGCGATTTCACCGAAGTGGGCGGCGGCGGGGTGCCGCTTGATTTCTCGGGCACGGCAGCGCCGCTGATTTTCGGATTTTACACCTCCAACACGAATGCGGCGGGACTCACATCCGAGGCGGGCGTCGATAATTACAAGGTGATCGTCCACAACGCGTCCGTCGTGGTGCCATTGTTCGAGCCGGCGCGCGGGAATCCGGCGTTCGTGGTGAGCGGCGGCGCGGTGGGGAATCAGACGATCGATCACGTGGCAGTCGATCTCGCGGGGAATACCTACGTCACGGGGCGCTTCACGGGCACGGTGGATTTCGATCCCGGTCCCGAGATCGTGACGCGCACCACCGCGGTCGGGGCGAACCGGGGATTCGTGGCCAAATACACTGGCACGGGCGGGTTGGCGTGGGTGGATGTGGTGATCCCAAGCAATGAGCCAGCCAGCGCAATCCGACTCGCGGTCTCGGGGGGCGGCGAGGTGTTCATTTCCGCCGAATTCGGGGCCGGCGGACCACTCACTATCGGGACCGTGGATGGCGATACGAGCCTGATCCCGGCCGGGCCGGCCACGAGCGTCTTTCTTGCGAATATCCACACGACCGGAAGGCTCGGGGACGCCCAAGTCTTCGGGAGTAGCAACACGGCGGCCCGCGTCTCCGACCTCGGCGTGGATGCCGGCGGGAACGTGTATCTGGCGGGAAGCGTGAGAGCGGGAGCAGGGGCTGGAGGCTCGTTGCTGCTTGCCTCGTCGGCGATCAATGTGGACGCGTTGGAGACGGCGGCATTCGTGGCGAAATTTCAAAACACGCCGGCATTCGGCGTGGTCTGGGCGAACCAGATCACTTCACCCGGAGTCGGCGGAAACTCATTTGGCCCGTCGATCGCCGTGAGCGATGCGGGAGCGGTCACGGTGGGCGGCGTCTTCAGCGGGAACGTCCGATTCCCGTCCCCAACCTCTCCGACCCTCATTTCCGCCGACCCGAGTGACATCTTCGTGGCACGGCTCAACAATGCGGGGGCGTGGATCTTTGCCGGCGAAATCGAAAATAGCGGCGCAGCCGCGAAGGTCTCCGTCGCGACTGATGCCGCCGGCAATTATTACGTCGCCAGCACCTTTTTCGGATCGCCCGACTTCGACCCCGGCGTCGGGGTTTTTCCGCTCACTGCCGTCGGTGCGCGGGATGCGTTCGTCGAAAAGCTCGACAACCTCGGGGCGTTCGTCGGCGTGGCGCAGTTTGGCGGTGTGGGGCCCGATGAGGCTGGGCTGCTGAGGATGGGGAGAGACAATGTCTTGCGTCTCGGGATGACCTTCAGCGGGACGGTCGATTTCGACCCGGGCAGCGGCATTCTCAACCGGACAGCGACCGGCGCGGAAAACGTCGCTCTCGTGACGCTCGACGCGAATCTCGGTCTGCTGGGCACTGATACTTATTTGGCGACGCGGCTTGCGATCGGGAGCGGGATCGATCTCAACGGCGGGATCGGAGTGGACCTCGCGCTCGATTCGAGCGGCAGCGTCTATTTTGCCGGCGGCTTCAACAAAACCTTGGACCTCGATCCGGGCCTGAAGATCAAGAAGGTGACCAGCAATGGCGGGACGGACTTTTTCCTCGTCCGTTACTTCCCGGGCGATCTGGTGGCGCAGAGTCTTGCGGCACCGCTGGTGACCTCGCCGGTCGTCATCACGGCCGCCGGCGACCAGCAAGGCCGGGCGATCGTCACGAACGGCGACGGGACAATCTGGGTCGCCGGGACGTTCAACGGGACGGTCGATTTCGATCCCGGTCCCGGCGTGACCAACCTCACGAGCACCGACCTGGACGGGAACATCTTCGTTGCAAAATTCGACAGCTCCGGCCTCGTCTGGGCGCGCTCGGTGCAGATGAATTTGAGCTTCAACGCGAACGCCAGCGACGTCGGTGTGCTGCTCGCCGTGGACGGAAATTTCAACGTCTATCTCTCGGGCGAGTACGAGGGGACGGCGACGTTTTCACCCACCGCGAGCAGCCCGCTCACGCTCACGAATTCCGATCCGACGCCGGGCCTCGACCATCGCGATGTCTTCCTCACGCGCCTCGACGCCAACGGAGTCTTTCAATGGGCGGGCAGCATCGGCCGCTCGGGCGCGAATGAATTCGTGGAAGCGATCACCGTGAATCCGAACACCAATGCCGTCGCGCTCGCCGGCACCTTCACTGGCACGGTGGATTTCGATTTCGCCCTCGCGAACAACACCAACACCACCGCGATCCATGTGGCCGGCGATGGCGACGGATTCATCGCGGAATATCAAACGTCCGGCGCATTCGACTGGGTGCGGCAGCTCGGCGGGAACACGAGCCGCGCGGCGGTGAAGGCGATGACCTACGACCACAATTTCGACCTCGTGACGTCCGGCGAGTTCGACGGAACCCCGGACTTCAATTTCCCCGGCTCGCCCGACCTGCTCACAGGCTCGGGGAACAGCGTGAATGTTTTCGTCGCGAAATTTCTCGGCACCAACGGACAGGTCGTCTGGCATCGCGAATTTTCCGGGCCCGGCGACGAAAGCGGACGCGGCATCGCCGTCGATTCGCAGAATGCCCTCATCGTCACCGGCGGCTTCACCGGCTCCACCGATTTCGATCCGGGAACGGGGACGCACTTTCTGACCGAAGTCGGGGCGGGCGACGGCGATGTCTTCCTGCTGAAGCTCGACAACGGCGGACTTTTTCTGAATGCCACCAGCTTCGGCAGTGTCCGCAAGGACCGGGGCGAAAGAGTATTCGTCGATGTCAACGACGGCATTTTTCTCGTCGGGGATGCCAGCCAGGACAACGGGAGCGTGCAAGACTCCCCCGCCCTGCCGATCGACCTCGATCCCGGCCCCGGCATTGCGGCCGTGGCGGTGGATCAATTCGTGGCCCACTTCACCAAAGATCTCAAATTCGTCACGGGATACGCGCTCGGGCCGACCATCGCGGTCGAGGCCCGTGCAGCCGCGGGCGACAGCGACGGCCACGTGTTCATCACCGGGAATTTCAGGGGGAAGACCACCCTCGCGGGCAAAACCTTCACCGCAAAAAGCGACGACTTTTTCTTCGCGCAGCTCTCGCCCGGCACGACCGCCGACGCCGCGCACCCGCGCACTTTCCACGACTCCGACGGCGACCTGATCACGATCAGAATCACCGGCCCCGGCACCGCCACCTACCTTCTCGACAACAACGCCGGCGACCTCGCGGACCTCGCCGAACTCGATCTCACCGGCACCGACATCAACACCACCGTCAGCCTCACGATCACGCAGTTTGGCAGCGGCTCCGGGACGACCGGCATCGGGAAAATTCGCACCTTCGACACGGTGCCCGGCGTGGCCACCGATCTCGGCAGCCTCATCCTCCCGGCGAACAGCACCTTCGGCGACGGCCTCACCGACACCGACATCGATCTCGAAGTCACCGGCCGGATGAAGACGCTCACGCTCTGGGACGTGAACCCGCAGACGATCATCCAACTCGGCCGCGAGCTGCCGTACAATTTCGCCGCCGACACCACCACTTCCGACACCTACAACAACAAGCCCAACCTCACGATCCACGACGTCTTCGGCCCCGGCGTGCAGGTCAATCTCGTCGGCGACGGCGTCACCTCGCAGGGCATCGGCGGCGGCGGACTCGGCACCGTCCTGATCCATCGCTGGGACAGCCCCGGCTTCATCCGCACGCTGCAGAGCGTCGGAAATTTCACCGTCCAGACCGGCGACTTTCTCGCCGCGCTGGAGATCGATAAATTGGGGCTCGGCGAAAACACCAAGGCGAACGTCGGCACAATGAACATCGAGACCGGCTCGTGGGGCAGCACCGGCACCGTGATCGAGGGAAATGTCACCGCGTTCGACTTCGATGCGTTCCTCGCCGGCGCGGCGATCACGGCGGGCAGCGTCGGGAAAATCACCGTCGAAGGCGGCAGCAGCGACGACGGGTTCGCTGGCACGCTGACCCTGACGGAAGCCGGCGCGGCCGGGGTCGGGGCGTTCACGGTCTCGAGCGATTTCACCGGCAGCGTGGTGACGAATTCGCCGCTGAAAAAGCTGAACATCCGCGGCGCCTTCACCGGTTCGCTTTCCGCGCCGAGCATCGCCGGCATCACCGCATTTTCATTCCCCGGCACACAGACCGGCGGTGTGAACGATCACTCGATCACCACGACCGCGGGCCTGCTCGGCAAGCTCAAGACGCTCTCCGGCGTCTTCAAAAACTACGAACTCACGACGCCCGGCATCTTCTCCGGGATCGATGTGAACCTCAGCAAACTCCTGACCGGCACCACCGTCGGGATCGAAAATGTTCACATCACCGCGGCGAGTGTCGGGGCGCTCAACGTCAGCCTCACCGCGAGTTCCACCGCCCTCGGCGTCGATCTCGTCGGCATCCGCAACAGCACCTTCACCGCCATCGGCGGCGTGAACGCCGTGAACGGCGCCATCGTTCCAGCCGCCGTCGGCAAGATCACCGTGAAGCTCGCCGGGCAGGACGGACTCGCGCTCGGGATCGACCATGTGAGCTTCACCGGCAGCACGATCGCGGCGACGAACGTCAGCGTCGGGCATCGGGCGAATTTGGCGGTCCTCCCCGACGTGCGCGGGCTCGACACCGTCGCGTTCACCGCCACGACCACGCTCGGCACCATCACCGTGGCCGGCGATGCGACTGGCACGCAGGCCACCGCGCTCACCGCGATCGCTGGCGGCACGGTCGGCGCGATCAGCATCAAATCGAAGAACCCGGATTTTGGGAGCCTGGTCAACAGCACGATCCTCGCGGGGCAGGCACTCGATTTCACCGGCGCCACCACCGCGAGCCTCGTCGCCGCGAAGCTGCGCGGCGCGGCACTCGGCGCAGTCACGCTCTCGGGCTCACTCACGAATTCGCTCATCGCCGCTGGCAGCAACATCGGCGCGCTGACCGTCGGAAACGCCGTCGCCTCCACGAACCTCATCGCCGGTGCGCTGCTCGGCCCCGACCACACGCTCGACGGCGTCGCCGACTCCTTCCAACACGCCGCCAGCATCGCCGCGATCACGGTCAAAAAAGGCGGCTTCATTCTCTCCACCGCCGCCGCCGGCATCGACCCGGTCGCCGGCGGCTTCGGCGACGCGGACGACAAAATCGCGACCAACCCCGTGCTCATTCCCGCAGTCGCAAACGGCACCATCGGCGCGATCAAACTCGCGCTCGGCGCCTCCATTCCCGGCCTCCCCGCCGGCGCCCTCACTCACGTCATCGAAGCCGCGAGGATCAAGAGCCTGACGCTCGGAACCACTCCGGCGATCACGGACTTCACCACCGCCAGCCTCCTCGATAACGACCCGCTCGGCGAAGACGTCGGCGATCTCCTCGTCCGCACCTTCGTCACGATTTAGCGCGCGATGTCGGTCTTCGAGAACGAGCAGCGTTTCCTCCGCGGCATCGGCCTGATCGAAGACGTCCACGAGCGCCTCGCAGTCCTCGTCGATCGCGTGCGAAAACTCCCGCCCCTCGACGCCGCCGACCGCACCGAATCGACGCGCGTGCAAGGCTGCATCTCCCGCGTCTGGCTCGTCTGCGACTTCGACGGCACGCGCTGCCGCTTCCGCGTCGATGCCGAATCGACCCTCGTCCGCGGCCTCGCCGCCCTCATCTGCGAGACCTACCACGACACCGCGCCCGCCGACATCCTCGCGCACGACTCGGACATCCTGGAATCGCTCCGCCTCACCGAGCACCTCACCCCGACCCGCCGCCACGGCCTCCACGAACTGCGCCGCACCATCCGCGACTTCGCCGCCCGCGCGCTCCTCGCCAGCGCGTAAATCCCTCACCCTCGTCGTGACTTTCCTCGACGCCCACAACCATCTCCACGACCCGCGCCTCGCGCCGTATCTCCCGGATATTTTGGAAAAACTCCCGCGCCTCGGAGTCCGGCGCGCGGTGGTCAACGGCACGTGCGAGGACGATTGGGACGAAGTCGCGCAACTGGCTTCACAACACGAATGGATCGTCCCTTCGTTCGGCTTGCATCCGTGGTTCGTTGAAAAAAGCTCGCCGGCGTGGCGCGAAAAACTCCTCGCTAAACTCGACGCGCATCCCGCCGCCGGCATCGGAGAAATCGGCCTCGATCGCTGGATCGAACCGCACGACCTGCCTCGCCAAACCGAGGTCTTCGCATGGCAACTGGCCCTCGCCGCCGAGCGAAATCTTCCCGTCACGATCCACTGCCTGAAAGCCTGGGGCCCGCTCTGGGACTTGATTCGCGAGCATCCCCTGCCCGCCCGCGGCTTCCTCCTCCACTCGTACGGCGGCCCCGCCGAGATGATCCCCGGCTTCGCCGAACGCGGTGCCTACTTCTCGTTCTCTCCCTACTTTCTCCACGAAAAAAAGTCCCCTCACCGCGCGCTTTTCCGCGACATCCCCGCCACTCGCCTGCTCGTCGAAACCGACGCGCCCGACATGTCGCCACCGTCCGCGCTCAACCCGCATCCCCTCCCCGACGCCAGCGGAAAACCGCTCAATCATCCCGCCAACATCACCCTCGCCTACACCGCCCTCGCCAAAACGCGCGATGCCTCGCTCGAGACGCTGGCGCACCAAATCGAGGAAAACTTCACCCGCCTTTTCGGCTGAATTTTCCGAGGCGCGACGTTTCGAGTGAGCCACGGAATCACACGGAAAAGCACGGAATGGGTCCGTCCTTTTCCGTGCTTTTCCGTGTGATTCCGTGGCTAAAATCAGTCCCGCCGATTCTCAGCCGAAGAACTCTTTCGCCTTCTCGAAAAACGATTTGTGCAGCGGCGTGTTGTCCTCGCCCATCAACTCGGCCAGTTCCTCCAGCTTCTTCCGCTGCTCGTGATTCAGCTTGCTCGGCACCTCCACCGCGACGTTCACGACGAGATCGCCGCGATGCGCCGAGTTCAGCACCGGCATTCCTTTCATCCGCAATTTGAACGCCGCTCCGCCCTGCGTCCCCGCCGGGATTTTCAGCGACGCCTTGCCTTCCAGCGTCGGCACCTGAATCTCCCCGCCGAGCGCTGCGGTGGTGAAAGAAATCGGCACGTGACAAAACAGCGCCTCGCCATCGCGCTCGAAAATCTCGTGCTCCTTCACGTGGATCACGACGTAAAGATCGCCCGGCGGACCTCCGCGCATCCCCGCCTCCCCATTCTTCGAACTCCGCAGCCGCGACCCGTCTTCGATCCCCGCGGGAATCTTCAGCTTGATCCGCGTCGGCGCTTCGACCCGCCCCTCGCCGCCGCATTTCCGGCACGGCTTTTCGATCACCTGACCTGTCCCGCGGCACCGCGTACAGGTCTGCGAAACCTGGAAAAAACCGCGCGAACTGATGACCTGTCCGCGCCCGTTGCAGCCGGGACATGTGACCGCCTTCGATCCCGATTCCGCCCCGCTGCCGTGGCACGCCGAACACCCTTCGAGCTTGGAGACCTCGATCTCTTTGTCGCAACCAAACGCCGCCTCCTCGAGCCGGATTTGCATGTCGTAGCGTAGGTCCGACCCGCGCTGCTTGCCGTCGCGGTCCGCCGTTTTCGCCACTCCGCCGCCACCGAAAAATTGCTCGAAGATTCCGCCCGCACCACCCCCGCCGCCGCCGCTCGCGCCGAAAACTTCGCGAAAAATATCGAACGGATCGTGGAATCCGCCGCCCGCATTTCCCCGCGCGCCCGCCGTCCCCTGCGCGAAAGCCGCGTGTCCGAAGCGGTCGTAGGCCGCGCGCTTTTGCTCGTCCATCAGGACATCGTAAGCCTCGCCGAGTTCCTTGAATTTCTCCTCCGCGGTGTGATCGCCCGGATTTTTGTCCGGATGAAATTTCACCGCGAGCTTGCGGTAGGAACGCTTGAGTTCGTCCCCGTTTGCCGTGCGGACAACTTCCAGAACTTCGTAATAATCTCGCTTGGTGGTGGCCATGAAAATGAGCTGATCGGTCGGATGAGTGAGTCGTCCGCGCTGCCGTGGATTGGCTCGCGGAAGAGAATTGAGCGCACTTCAAAACGTCGGAACGTCTCGAACGAACACGCTCAGGGATTCGCTATTCGTCGCCTTTCGAGATCACGACCGTCGCCGGCCGCAGCAAACGATCCTTCAGTTTGTAACCGCGCCGAAGCTGCCGAACGACGTGCCCCTCGGGGATGGACGCACTCGCTTCCTGCGCAACCGCTTCGTGCAGATTCGGATCGAACTTCGCACCCTCGGCAACCACGGGCTCGACGCCGCTCTGGCTCAGAAAATCGACGAGCTGTTTTGAAACCATGTCCATCCCGAGCAGGATCGGAGAATTCTCGCCGCTCGCCCGCGCCGCGCTGAGCCCGAGTTCGAAATTATCGAGGATCGGAATGAGCCGTTCGAGCAACGAACTGTTCGAGTATTTGACCGCGTCCTCTTTTTCGCGCGCGGCGCGTTTGCGGAAATTCTCGAAGTCCGCCTGACTCCGCAGCGCGAGGTCGCGGAACCGCTCGAGGTCGGCCTGCATTTTCTCGAGGAGCGACTCTTCGCTCTGGGTCGCCTCGTTCAGTTCTTCGTCGCTGGCGTTGGTTGATTCGGTCGTTGGGTTGCTCATTTTTTGCGGATCACAATCAGGGTAATATCGTCGTGCTGCGGATGCGTGCCGACGAATTCTTGCAGGTCGTCGGTCAGCTTCGAAACGATCCTCGCCGCGCCTTCGGAAGCGCTCGCGAGAATCGACCGGATCACGTTTTCCATGCCAAATTCCATCCCCTGTTTATCCAGCGCCTCGGTCACGCCGTCGGTGTAAAGGATGAGGCAATCGTTGGGCTCGAGCGTCAGGGAAAAATCGGCGGTCACCCTATTGAACACGCCCCCGCTGTCAATGCCGAGAGCCATGCCCGGCGGGTTGATTTTCGAGATCGTTTTCGCCCGCGCGGAGTAGAGCAGCGGCGCGTCATGGCCGGCCCGGCAGAGCGTGATCGCCGACGAATCGCGATCGAGAATCGCGTAGGCCATGCTGATGAACATGTCCTCGCGGATGTCGGGAAAAAGTTGCGCATTCACCTGCTGGAGCACGAGCGCCGCGGAGTGCTGGCTGCCAGCCTTCGAGCGCAAAACGCTGCGGCACATGGCCATGATCAGCGAGGCCGGCACGCCTTTTCCCGAGACATCGGCGATCGCGATTCCGCAATGCTGCTCATCGATTTCGATGTAGTCGTAATAATCGCCGCTCACCTGCCGCGCGGGAATGTTCACCCAACTGATTTGGTAACCCGGGATCTCCGGCGAGGCCGCCGGAAGCAGGATGCGCTGAATCTCGTGAGCGACCTGAAGATCCTGATCGATCCGCTTTTTCTCGGCCGCTTCGGAGAAGATGAACGCGTTGTAAAGTGCGAACGCCGACTGCTCCGCGATGCATTTGAAAATCGTGAAGGCACTGATCGGAAACTCGTCGCTCCCGGCCTTCCGCGACACGACGAGCAAGCCGAGTTTCTGCGAGCCGTAAACGAGCGGGCAGACCATCGCCGACGCCGGTCGCTGCGGACCCTCGCGGCCGAGCAGCGGGTCGGAATTGAGCAGCAGCGGCTCGCCGTCTTTCCACGCCGTCGCGATGAGATCGACGAACATCGGACAGCCTTTCGAGACGAACTCCGGCCGCAAATGCTCGCCCTTCCGATCGGCCAGAAAAACGGCTCCCGAGGTCGCATCGAGGATGCGCATCGATCCCTCGGCGATCAGCCGGTGGAGATCGTGCGGCTTGGTTTCGTCCGAGACGGCCGCGCCGAGTCCGTGGAAAAAATCAAAGACCCGGGACTCCTCGAGTTCGATCCGGTCCCGCGCTTTTTCGAGCCCGAAAATCCGCCGTTCCTGCCGGCGATAAACGACGAGCGCACCCGCCGCCGTGGCCGCGAACAGCGCAAAAAAAACGGCGGCCCACATCCCGAATCACCGCGAGAGATGCAAGTCCTGCTTCAGATACTCGAGCACGTCCTTGAACTTCTCCGCGTTCTCCGGATTGGCCTCCACGCAGGCTTCGTGGGCCGCGAGCATCGTCTCGGCGCGCGCGACTTTGTCTTCGACTGCCGGCGTTGCCAGCGGCATTTCCACCGGCTGGACCATCGGAGCCGCGGCCTTGGCATCGATCGTGAAAAGCTGATCGAGCCCGAGGTTTGCCAGCAAATCCCGGTTGCGATCGTTCAGATTGACGACCCGCAGCCAGCCCTGTCCGAGTTCGCGCAGACGCAGCGCGATCCCCGCCATCGTCCCCATGAAAGTCGAGTCCATCACCGGACAGTTGCAGAGGTCGATCTGAAATTCCCGGAAGCCACGATTGGTCATTTCCTTCGCGAATTCCTTGAGCCCCGTGCTGTTCAAAAACGACCCCTTCCCTTCCACCCGAACCGAAACGGTGCGGCCGGTCGTGCCGACGAGAATGGAGCTTTGAGTAGTCAAGGGCGGAGAGCTTTCAGCGAGCGGCGACGAGCCGCGGCGGACGAGCGTTTTGAGACCGGGGGACGCTACGACTGTCGCGGGCGTTTTGCATCAAATCAGTTCCAGAGGAACGACTGATTGAGCGCGACGATCCGCCCGTTTTGAATGATCACCGCACGCCACGCGGTGATCTTTCCCTCCTGATTGTAGTCGTCGCCGATCACTTTGAATTCAGAGGTCATCGTCCCTTTCGCATTCGCGTAAGTCTTTTCCTGCGCCTGCACGTAAGCGCCCAGATTCTCCTGCCGATATTCGAGCCGCACCGTCACGTCCGCCTTCCGCTCGGACCGCCAGAAAAAAGTGAAGTAGTGTCCGTAACGCTCCTGCTTGTCCAAATTCGTGACCGCCCCAAAGTTCAGCCGCGACCGCTCGAATGCGATCATCGGGTCGATCGTCGGCTTGTTCGTCCGGGGATCGTTGAGCTGGGTTTTGACTTTGCGAAACTGGAACGCGTCGTCGAGCGCCAGCGGGAGGACGTTCGCTTTTTGCAAAAGCCGGGCGGGTTCCGCGCAGAGGTTGGTCGTCGCGAGCGCGAGCGTCACCAACCCGATCAGGAGTCGTTTCATGAGACGGAAAAACTTACGCGTTTGGCAGGTGGAGTGTCAATTTTCACGGCACGCCCGAAGAGGTGTAAAATGAAGTTTCCAACTCGATGATCGACGTCAAATACCTCCGCGGCATTCACCTCCCCGCCTCTGGCCTCTGGCTCGACCCGTGGGATGCGAAACCGTTCGCCTTCCTCTCCCACGCGCACAGCGACCACATCGCCGGGCACTCGGAAATCATCGCCAGCGCCGGCACGGCTCGGCTGATGCAGGCGCGGCTCTCCGGCGAGCGAGTGGAGAATACTCTGGAGTTCGGCGTCCCGTCCGAAGTGCGCGGACTGCGGATGACGCTCCTGCCGGCCGGACACATCTTCGGTTCGGCGCAGCTTTTTCTCGAAACCGGCGCGGGCTCGCTGCTTTACAGCGGCGATTTCAAACTCCGTCCCAGCCTCTCTGCCGAGCCGGCGGAAACCTGCCACGCCGAGACGCTGATCATGGAAACCACGTACGGCCTGCCGAAATATCGGATGCCCCCGACCGACGAAACGCTCGCGCAGATGGTCGAGTTTTGTCGCGAGGCCTTGGAGGGAAAAGCCGTGCCCGTCCTGCTTGGCTACTCGCTCGGCAAGTCCCAAGAAATTCTCTGCGCCCTGCTTGCCGCCGGGCTCACTCCAATGCTCCACGCGTCGGTTTTTCGGATGACGGAAATCTACCGGCAACTCAAGCCCGACTTCCCCGGCGGCTACGTCCGCTACGCCGCGGGCGAGGTCGCCGGGACAGGGTGGCCTACGAAATTCTCCTCGACCGCACCGCGCCCCAGCCGTTCTCCCTCGCCGAATCGCGAACATTTTTCGACGAACTCGAACGCGCCCGAGGGCCGCTGCGCAAGACCGAGTTGCTTCAAAATCGGCTCGCTGCGCTCACTCCGATCGAGGCGAGCTACCTCGTCCGCATCGTGACGGGCGACCTGCGAATAGGTCTGAAAGAAGGTCTCGTCGAGGAAGCCATCGGTGCCGCGTTCGCCGCGAATTCCGACGAAGTGCGCGAAGCCAACATGCTCCTCGGCGACATCGGAGAAACCGCGCGCCTCGCCTCCCGGCGCGAACTCGACCGCGCCACGCTCCGCCTTTTCCGCCCGATCAAATGCATGCTCGCTCATCGACCACGGGCGCTATCGCGAAGGGAAGCCGGAGATCGTGCTCGAAATCGCCTTCAACTCCGTCCAACCAAGCGCCCGTCACAACAGCGGACTTGCTCTCCGTTTCCCCCGGATCAAAGGGATTCGGCGCGACAAAACGCCCGCCGACATCGACCCGCTCAGCTACGCGCGCAGCCTCGTGGAGTGAAGGCACACCACGCGAGTGAGGGAAGCCGTGCCTCCATCCGGTCATCCCGAGCGCAGCGAAGCGGAGTCGAAGGACCTCTTACTTTTCCCCCATTGCACAAGCGCGGTCGGGGGAGGAAAAAATAGTAAGACATCCTTCGACTGCGCTTCGCAAAGCCGAAGCTCCGCTCAGGATGACTCAACATTCACAAAAAAAAGCGCTCCAGCCCGTGAGGACTGGAGCGCTTTTAGAAAACAGGACTCGCGACGCCTAACTCGCCGACGCGACCGGAATCGGATCGACGTTCACCCGGCGACCTTCACGGTCGAAGCGGACGGTGCCATCGACGAGCGCCCAAATAGTGTAGTCGTTGCCGAGGCCAACGTTTTTGCCGGGCAGGAACTTCGTCCCGCGCTGGCGGATGATGATGTTGCCGGCGATGACCGCCTGGCTGCCGAACTTCTTGACGCCGAGGCGTTTGCTAACGCTGTCGCGTCCGTTCTTGACTGAACCCTGACCCTTCTTATGTGCCATATAAAGTGTGTGAAATGAGGTGGTAAACGACTTACGCGGGAATGCTCGTGATCTTGATTTGCGTGAGCTTCTGGCGGTGACCAACCGTGCGGTGGTAGCCTTTCCGGCGGCGATATTTGAACGCGATCACTTTCGGCGCCTTAATCTGCGCGATGACTTCCGCAACGACCTTGCCGCCGTTGAGCGCATCGCCGGATTTGAGTTTGCCGCCGTCGGCGACGAGCAGCACTTCCGAGAAGCTCGCTTCAGCCCCGGCTTCGCCCTCGAGCTTCTCGACGTTGATCACATCGCCCGCGGTGACGCGGTATTGTTTGCCGCCGGTTTTGAAAATTGCGTATGCCATAAATTGTGTCCTAGAAAAAAGGAGCGCGACGCTGCCACGGGTGCAACGGCCTGCCAAGGACTTTTTGCATGGAAAGGCCGCTTATTTTCCGGAGTCAGCCACCGCTTCCGTCCTGACCGTTCGTGTGGTCCTCGTCTCGATCCATTGGGTTTTCCCGCGGACGATGAGCCGGGGACCGCGCGGGCCCGCGGCGAAATAATCAGCGACAGAAATCTGCAGTCCTTTCTGCCCGAAAATGGGGCTGAAACGGGAGCGCGCCTCGGTGGGCACGAAGTCGTAATAAACGACGTATCCCTTGCCCCAATAGCGCTGCGTCGGGTGATACATGAGCGGCTTTTGATGCCGGGAAGAGTGCTCCCAAACATCTCCGTGGGTGACCGGGTCTAAATCGTAGGCGCGTGCGGGCCCCGACAGACCGAGGATCAGGAGTGCGAAAAGGCCGAGGACGGGGAGGAGTGATTTCATCGGAGCCGGTGCTACTCGAAAAAGGCGCGCGAGCGCAACGACGATGCGTGCGGAGCTATTCGCCGCCGAGATACGCAATGCGCACCTGCTCGTTTTGCCGGAGCGAGGCGGAGGTGTCTTCGAGGATGATTCGGCCGGTCTCGAGGACGTAGCCGCGGTGCGAAACTTCGAGGGCGAGATTGGCATTTTGCTCGACGAGCAAAATGGTGATGCCGAGCTCGCGGTTGATCTCGACGATCTTGTCGAAAATCGTGCGGACGAGGATCGGGGCGATGCCGAGCGACGGCTCGTCGAGCATCAGGCATTTGGGTTTCGACATCAGCGCGCGACCGATCGCCAGCATCTGCTGCTCGCCGCCGGAGAGCGTGCCGGCGGTTTGATTCAGCCGCTCTTTCAAGCGCGGGAAAATGCCGAAAATGTAGTCGAGGTCTTTCGCAAAAGCGGCGCGGTCGCGGCGCAGGTAGCCGCCCATGAGAAGGTTTTCGCGGACGCTGAGATTGGCGAAAATCATGCGCCCCTCGGGCACGTGTGCGAGGCCGCGGGCGACGATTTTGTGCGGCGGAAGATTTGCAATTTCCTCGCCCGCGTAACGGATCGAACCGGTCGCCGGAACGAGCCCGGAGATGGCGCGGAGGGTCGTGGACTTGCCGGCGCCGTTCGCGCCGACGAGCGTGACGATGCTGCCCTGCTCGACTTTCAGCGAGATGCCGTGCAGCGCGCCGATGGTGCCGTAGCAGACGTTGAGGTCGTGAATTTCAAGCATCTGCCGTCTCCTTTCCCAAATACGCGGCAATCACTTTCGGATTCCCGCGGATTTCGGCAGGCGTGCCTTCCGCGATTTGCACGCCGTGATCGAGGACGACGATGCGCTGGCAAATGCCCATCACGACTTTCATGTCGTGCTCCACGAGCAGGACCGCGAGTTGGAATTTTTCCTGCGTGAAACGGATGAGCTTCATTAGCTCGATTTTCTCGGTCGGATTCATCCCGGCGGCGGGCTCGTCGAGCAGCAGCAACTTCGGACGCGTGGCGAGCGCGCGGACGATTTCGAGACGGCGCTGGTCGCCATACGGGAGGCTGCGACACGCCGTCTCGCGCTCGTCGCTGAGGCCGAAAATATCGAGCAACTCCAACACCTGCTGCTCGACCTCCGCCTCCTCTTTTCTAAAGCCGCCGCCCCGCCAGAGCGCGTGCGAGATGCCGTGCCGGAGGTGCATGTTGCAGGCGCAGCGGACGTTGTCGAAAACGCTCAACGAACTGAAGAGGCGGATGTTTTGAAAAGTGCGGGCGATCCCGCGAGCGGTGATCCGATACGGGCGATGGCCGACGACGGATTTCCGGTCGAAGGAAATGCGGCCCGCGGTCGGGCGATAGACGCCGGTGATGAGGTTGAAGATCGTGGTCTTGCCCGCGCCGTTCGGCCCGATGAGGCCGACGAGTTCACCGGCGCGGATTTGCAAATTGACGTCGCAGACGCACTTCAAGCCGCCGAATTGCACCGTCACATTTTCGAGATGCAAAAGCGGCTCGCTCATTTCTCGATGTCCTTCCGCCGACGCGGCATGCCGAGCCCGCCGAACAAGCCCTGTGGCCGCGTGAGCATCAGCACGATGAGCAGGAGGGAGTAGAGAATCATGCGGTTCTCGGCGACGTGCTGGAGCCAGGCGGGGAGCCATTCGTAGCGTGCGACGGCGCGCAGCCACTCGGGCAAAATGGTGAGGATCGCGGCGGCGAAACAGACGCCGGCGGTGTTGCCCATTCCGCCGAGAATGACCATCACGACGATATCGACGCTGCGGAGGAAATTGAAGCCCTCGGGATGAATGAACTGCTTGAAATGCGCGTAAAGTCCGCCCGCGATGCCGGCGAAAAACGCGCCGAGGACGAACGCGAGGACTTTGTATTTCGTCGTGTTGATGCCCATCGCTTCGGCGGCGATCTCGTCGTCGCGAACAGCGAGAAATCCGCGGCCGTATGTGGAATTCACGAGATGGACGACGACGTAAACGGTGAGGGCCGCGAACGCGAACGTCCAAAAAAAGTTGGTGTGCTGGAGCATCCCGCCGAGCCCGCGCTGCGCGCCGAGCGGCTCGGCGTTTTGGATCACGCCTTTGATGATCTCGTTGAAGCCGAGCGTGACGATCGCGAGGTAGTCGCCTTTCAAGCGCAGCGACGGCACGCCGACGATCAGCCCCGCGAGCGCCGCGGCGATTCCGCCGGCCAGGAGTGCGAGAAAAAAAGCGGCGGTCATCCCAATTTCGTGCAGGCCGAGCAGGTGCCCGTACGAGAGCGTGAGCCACGACGAGGCATACGCGCCGACGGCCATGAATCCGGCGTGGCCGAGCGAGAATTGGCCTGTGTAGCCGTTCACCAAATTCAACCCTGCCGCGAGGATGATGCTGATGCCGATGCCGATGAGGATGTCGTAATAATACGGGTTCATCCCGCTCGCGAAATGCGAGCCGAGGCCGCACGCGAGGAGCACCGCGAGGAGGATGGTTTTGGCCCGCCCGGCGATCATACTTTCTCGCGGTCCGACGCGCCGAGCAGGCCGGTGGGTTTCACGAGCAGGATCAAAATGAGGACGCCGAAAACGATCGCGTCGCGGTAGGTCGGGCTCACGTAGCCGACGACGAGCGCCTCGATCACGCCGATCAAAACACCGCCGAGCGCGGCGCCGGGGAGATTGCCGATGCCTCCGAGAACTGCTGCCACAAAGGCTTTGAGGCCCGCGTTCACTCCCATCAGCGGGTCAATGCTCGGCTGCTGGATCGAGATCAAAATGCCCGCCGCGCCTGCGAGCGCCGAGCCGAGGCCGAAGGTGAACGAGATCACGATGTCGTTGTTGATGCCCATCAGCGCGGCCGCGGTCGGGTTGAAAGAGAGCGCGCGCATCGCCATGCCCATCCGCGTGTGGACTACGATGTGCCGGATGCCGAACAGCAACACGAGCGTCACGCCGACGACGATGATTTGACCGATCGTGATCGTCAGCCCGGAGACCTGTCCCCACGCCTCCGGAATCTCGAGCGCGCGGTCGGTGATGAGCTCCGGGAACGATTTCGGATCCGCGCCGAAGACGAATTGCCCGGCGTTTTCGAGGAACAGCGAAACGCCGATCGCGGTGATCAGCACCGTCAGTTTCGGCCTCGCGCGCAACGGTCGGTAGCAGAGTCGTTCGATCACGATTCCGATCACCGCGCAGATCAGCATCGACATTAAAAGCACCGCCGTCGCGCCGCCGTATGATGGACCGTCGCCGAAAAGTTTCAGCGTCTTCGGCCCCAAATACAGCCCGGCAAAAGCGCCGAGCATGAACACATCGCCGTGCGCGAAATTGATGAACCGCAGCACCCCAAAAACCATCGTGTAGCCAAGCGCGATCAGGGCGTAGATCGAGCCCTGCGCGAAGCCGTTGATGAGCTGCTGGAGGAACTCGATCACAGGCGCGGAGCTACTCGTAATGCGTCCACATCCGCAGCACCTTGATCGTGCGCCGCTCGTCGAGCACCTGATAGACGAGCCGGTGTTGAATGTTGATCCGACGTGAATATGCGCCGCTCAAATCGCCGACCAGTTTCTCGAGGGGAGGTGGATTTTGAAACGGGTCGGTCGCCAGCACAGCAAGCAACCGGTCGGCCTGCGGTCGCAAATTCGAGGAGGCGAGTTTCTTCGCGTCCTTCTGCGCCTGCCTGGTGAAGACGATACGCCACTTCACCAGCCGGGCTCTTCTGCACAACGCTCCACTGGCTCGGCCATGCCTTCCCGAATCGATTCCCGCATTCCGGGGACAGCGAGCAAATGCAGCGTCTCCTGAATGCTTTGCCAGTCGCTGTCGCTGACCAGAATTCCTTTTGCGCCTTTGCCAGCAATCTGGATCGGCTCATGCGAATCGGCGGTGCGCTGGAGGAGTTCCGCCAAATTCGCCCCCGCGTCTTGAACCGACAGAGTTGTCATATCGAATCGTCCGGCGAGGGTCTTGCGGTGTCAACGAATCGGCTCAAGGAGCAACGGTTTCGACGAACTGAAACGCACCGCCGCCGATGCCGAGGATCACGGCGGGCTTTTGGGCGTTGCGGTGGTCGTCGAGGGAGATGGTGCCGGTGATGCCTTTGTGATCTTTCGTGGCGTTGATCGCGTCGCGGAGTTTGGGACCGTCGGTGGTGCCGGCACGCTTGATTGCTTCTGCCAAAATGATCGCGCTGTCGTAACCGAGCGCGGCCATGTCGTCGGGGATCGCACCGCCGTACTTGGCTTTGTATTTGGTGACGAATTCCTGAACCATCGGCGACTTGTCATCGGCCGAGAAATGGCAGGAGAAAAAGGAGCCGTCGAGCGCGGTGCCTGCCACTTTCAGGAGCGAGTCGCCGACCCAGCCGTCGCCGCCGAGGAGGGGGACTTTGAGGCCGAGCAATTTGGCCTGCCGGGCGATGAGCGCGACCTCGGCGTAATAGCCGGGAATGAAGATGGCGTCAGGCTTCGTGGCTTTGATCGAAGTGAGCTGCGCCTTGAAATCCTTGTCGCCGGTGGAGTATTTTTGATCCTTCGTGATTTCGCCGCCGTTGGCGGTGAAATGCTTCACGAAAAACTCCGCGAGGCCGACCGCGTAGTCCTGTTTCACATCGATCAGCACCGCGACTTTTTTCCACCCTTTTCCAAGCGCGAACTTCGCCATCACCGTGCCCTGAAATGGATCGATGAAACAGACGCGGCTGATGTAATCGCCGACTTCGGTGACCTTCGGGTTGGTCGAGGCCGGGGAGATCATCGGCACTTTGTTTTGCTGGCAGATGGGCGCGGCTTCGAGCGATTTGGAAGACGCGACTTCGCCGAGGATGGCGACGACTTTATCCTGCGAAATGAGCTTGCGCACGATGGTCGCGGGCTGCCCGGCGACGGACTGATCGTCCTCGGTGATCAATCTAAATTTCCGGCCGAGCACGCCGCCAGACGCGTTCAGCTCGTCGATCGCGAGGGCCGTGCCTTTGTGCGACGACTGGCCGAAGCTCGCGCTGCCGCCGGTCAGCGACGCGAACTCGCCGACGGGGATTTCATTTTGCGCCAATGTGGAGGCGGCCGCGACGAGGAGCGCGCAGACCGATTTAAGACAGGTGGATTTGAACATGAGGAGTAGTGGTGGTCGGAAAATCGAGCAGAGGCTACGGGAGTCCCGACGGTGGTTTCAACTGCCATTCCCGCGCCCGGAAAAATCGCGATCACTGCCGCAAATCCACGTTTTCCCGCGACGGTCTGCCCTCTGATTTCCGCGCTTGAGACGGTCAAAGGCCAGCCTATCGTCCGATTCAGCCAGCAAGCCCTCAACACCCGCGTGGTGCAGACCACGCTGCAACCCTTGCCTTATGAGAAAGCGCATCCTTCGTTCATCCGCCATCCTCGCCTCGTCCCTGGCCTCACTCGTCCCGGCGGGTGCGGCGAAAGCCGGCGAGGTCGGCAATTATTCCAAGAAGCTCCGCGAATCGGTTCTTTCGCGGCCTGATTTGAAAGCGCCCGATGCGGTCGGGATCGCCGATCCTCCGACCCCGCCGACGGATCGTTATCCGTGGAAAAAAGGGATCGTGACGACCACTTTTTGGATCGGCGAAAAGCCGACGAAAAAGAACCCGGTGCCGAATCACGTCAGTTCGTGGGACGCGCATTGGGCCGCGAATTACGGTGGCACCGACGATCCCGATCCGGCTAATCGGGCCAACTACATTCCGGCGAGTTTTACGCCGGGACAGAACCCGTTTTATGTGGCGCTGCCTTACAACGATCTCCAGAACAACGGCCACAAGCCGGAGGCATCGAAGGTCATCCCGTGGTTCAATCAGGCGTATCAGGGGCCGGGCAAGACGGTGTGCAAGGGGCGGTGGCTGGCGATCCGTTTCAAGGACCGCGTGTGCTACGCGCAATGGGAGGACGCGGGACCGTTTCGCACGGACCATTGGCAATACGTGTTTGGAAACGAGCGACCGAAACCGAACTTGAACAAAGGCGCGGGGCTCGATGTTTCGCCCGCGGTGCGGGACTTCCTTGGTATGTCCGACACGGATGTGACGGATTGGAAGTTCGTGGAGTTCGACGAAGTGCCGACCGGTCCTTGGGGCAAGCTCGGAGAGAACAATACGTTCGTGATCAATCAACGCGCGGAGGCGTCGCGGGTGGCGATGGCGAAGAGCGTTTCGGAGCTGAAGACCAATTGAGCCGGTGGCGGCGAAGCGTTCCGTCATCTTGAGCGGAGCGACAGCGGAGTCGAAGGACCTCTTACTTTTCCCCGGTGGCGCGCGCATCGCGGAGGGGAAAAGTAAGAGGTCCTTCGACTGCGCCCGCAGAGCCGGGCTTCGCTCAGGATGACGGGGAAGAAGGGGCGCACGTCTCTTCGAGCAGGTCGGGGCGGACGCGGCGGGTTTTTTCAATCGCCTGTTCGTGCCGCCATTTGGCGATGGCGGCGTGGTTTCCGCTGAGGAGGATTTCCGGGACGCGGCTGCCGCGGAAATCGACGGGGCGGGTGTATTGCGGGAATTCGAGGAGGCCGTTGGAATGGCTGTCTTCGAGCGCGGACTGGCCGTCGCCGAGGACGCCGGGGATGAGGCGGACGATGGCGTCGATGAAGACGACGGCGGCGATGGCGCCGTTGGTGAGGACGTAGTCGCCGAGCGAGATTTCGTCGGTGACGAGTTGGTCGATCACGCGCTGATCGATGCCTTCGTAATGACCGCAGAGGATGATGAGATGAGGCGCGGTGGCGAATTCGCCGGCGATGCGCTGCGTGAATTGGTGGCCCGCCGGCGACATGAGGACGATGCGGGAATCGGGGCGGCGGAGCTCTTCGATCGCGGCGAAAATGGGCTCGCATTTGAGGACCATCCCCTGCCCGCCGCCGTACGGGGTGTCGTCGGTGGTGCGATGTTTGTCGCGGGTCCAGTCACGGAGATTGTGCGAGTGGATTTGGACGAGCTGCTTTTCCTGCGCCCGTTTCATCATGCTCTCAGCGAGCGCGGCGGCGGGGATTTGGGGAAAAAGGGAAAGGATGTCGATGCGCATGGGACGGCAGAAACGTCGAACGTCGAACGTCGAACGTCGAACGTCGAATGCCGGGGAAGCGGCGCAGCGTGTGTTTTTTCTGGACTTCGAGGTTCGATGTTCGGAGTTCGATGTCCGATGTTCAGCCGCCCGCAGTGGCCGCCCGCAACTTCCCGACATCACTTCCACCCCGCTTGGCTCGCTCCACTTCTCGCAAAAAAAACGCGCGGCGACGGTCTCGCAGGTGGCTGTTTTGGCTCTGCTTTTTCGGCGTGGTCGCGGTGACTTTGGTCTGCGTGGTTTATGGGATTTGGGCTTCGACGTTCGACATGGAGGCGGTGAAGGAGATGCCGCAGCGGTCCACGGTTTTTGATGTCGATGCGAAGCTCTACAGCCGACTGGAGGGCGAAAACCGCATTGTCGTCCCGCTGTCGAAGGTCTCGCGCAATTTCATCAACGCGCTGCTGGCGCGGGAGGATTCGCGGTTTTATTCGCATCACGGCGTGGACCCGATCGGCGTGGCGCGTGCGGTCGTGCGGAATGCGATGCGCGGCTCGGCGGCGCAGGGGGCGAGCACGCTGACGCAGCAACTCGCACGGAATTCCTACCCGGCCGAGCGCGTCGGGAAGCGCAAAAATATTCATCGGAAATTGCTCGAGGCGGCACTCGCGGTGCGGATCGAGCAGCGGTATAAAAAGGACGAGATTCTCGAGCATTACGTGAACCGGATTTATTTCGGCGCGGGGGTTTACGGGATCGAGGCGGCGAGCCTTTCCTACTTCAATAAGCACGCGAGCGACCTCTCGATCGGCGAGGGCGCGACGATCGCAGGGATCATTCGGAGCCCCGGGCGCTTCTCGCCTTTGACCAATCCGAAAGGTGCGAAACGCGAGCGGGACACGGTGCTCGATCGGCTGGTGAAGGAGGACAAACTGACTGCGGCGAAAGCAGAGGAGGTGAAGCAGGACCCGCTCGTCGTCTCGAAAAAGCGGCTCCTTTCCGCGCAGGAAAACTACGCGATGGATGCGGTGCGGCGAGAGCTGGATCTGTTGCTTTCCGACGATCAGCGCGACGATGGCGGGCTGAAAATTTACACGACGATCGATCCCGTTTTGCAAAAGGCGGCGGAGAAATCGATCGATGTGCAGCTCCGGAAAGTGGAGGCGCGGCCGGGCTACAATCATCCGAAGCGCGCGGATTTTTCGCAGCAGGCGAAGGAGGAGGAGCAGCAGACGCCGTATCTGCAGGGCGCGGTGATGGTGATCGACAACCACTCCGGCGGCATTCGCGCGGTGGTCGGCGGACGCGACTTTTCCGAGAGCAAATACAATCGTGCCACGCAGGCGGGGCGACAGGTGGGCTCGACGTTCAAGCCGTTCGTGTACGCGGCGGCGTTTGGACGCGGGCTGCTGCCGGGCGCGGCGATCAGCGACGGGCCGATCGAGCGCGGGGAGATTCGCGGGGCGGGAAATTGGACGCCGGACAATTCGGACGGCACTTTCAAGGGCGTGCTGCGCGCGGAGGAAGGACTGATTTTATCCCGCAACACGATGAGCGTGCGCATCGGCGAACGCGCCGGACTCGAGAGCGTGGCGAAGGTCGCGGAAGATGCCGGGATCGACGGAATGACGCGGCAGCCGTCGGCGTTTTTGGGCGCGTTCGAGAGCACGGTCGCGGAGCTCACGACGGCGTATTCGGTCTTCGCAAACAACGGCGTGCGGCGGCAGAGCTACATCATCGAGCGCATTGACGATGCGTCGGGCGAGATTCTCTACCGCGCCGCGCACGTGAGTCGTCCGGCGATCGATCCGGGCGTGAGTTGGCTCGTCACTTCGGCGCTCGCGAAAGTGCTGGAGCGAGGGACGGCGGCGACCGCAAAGACGATGGGATTCACCAAGCCAGCGGCCGGAAAAACGGGGACGACCAACGATTTCCACGACGCGTGGTTCGCCGGCTACACGAGCTCGCTGACCTGCGGCGTCTGGGTCGGGCTCGATCGCCCGCAGACGATCGTGGCGAAAGGATACGGTGCCGCGCTCGCGCTCCCGATTTGGGTGGACGTGATGAATTCCGCTCCCGCGCAACGCTACCCCGCCGCGCCCTTTCGCCCGCCGGGCGCGCTGCAACGGACGGCCGTTTGCTCACTCTCAAATGAAATCGCCACCACCGCCTGCGAGCGCGCCGGGACAGCCTACTCCCTTGATCTTCCAGCCTCCGTCACGCCCCGCGACATGTGCCACATCCACGGCGGCGACGTGCTCACGGAAACCGACGATCGGCCCCGTAAGAACCCGGCGGGCGGGATTTTTCGCTCCTTCAAGAAGTTCTTCAGCGGCGACTGAGTGGCGATCTCGTGAAATGTCACCGCGAATTCACAAAGCGCTTTTCATTTCGGAAACCGCCCCTTATTTAACCACTCCATTTTTCCGCCAAAGTGACCCCCACCTGTGAGCTATCGACTCGATCGATTTGAAATAAAGTTCGTCATCACCCGCGAGCAGCGCGAGGGCCTCTTGCCTCATCTGCTGCCGCGCCTCCGTGCCGATGAGAACGCCGGGGAAGGTGCCTTTTATCCGATCGTCAGCGTTTATTACGACAACCTCGATCGCGACTGTTACTGGGAAAAGGTCCGCGGCTTCGGCAATCGCCGCAAGATGCGCGTCCGCGTTTACGGCAGCCTCGATGGTGCCCTGCCGCCGACCTGCTTCATCGAAGTGAAGCACAAGCGCGATGGCCGCGGGGTGAAGCGCCGGCTGCGCGTTCCGCTCGAAGACGCGCTGACCCTCGCCGCCGGGAAGCACGCCGACATTCCGCTCCGCATCATGGACAAACGCCTCGTCGATGAGGTTCACAAGCTCGTGCATGAACGCAATTTCGAGCCGTGTTGTTGCATGCGTTATGACCGGCAGGCCTTTGCCGACAAAAATCCCGAGTCCGACCTCCGCATCACTTTCGATACCGGCCTCGCCTATCGGATGGACAATCTGATTCCGATCCCGGACGACCGCCGCTTTGAGAATTTCATGCTGCCCGAAGGTTACTCGGTCATGGAAGTCAAGGTCACCGGCGCGGTCCCGTTCTGGCTCACGCGGATGCTCGGCGAGCACCACTGCATCCTGCAAAGTCACAGCAAGTACAATAACGCGCTCGAAGACGGCGACCCCGTCCTTCATCGGCAAATCGGCGGTCGTCAGGAGAAAGCGCACTACGGCATCACGGCCCACCGTCTCGGTGCAGCCACCGTCGATGCCACCGCGCCCGCCGAAGCGCAGACCATCTCCGCAGCCTCTTAACGTTCCCGCCTAACTCTCCTTACCCACTCTCACATGGAAGATTCCGTCATGCAGTTCATCAACGAAGTCATGGGCTTCGCTAAAGACACCGCTCCCTTGCAGGAGATCATCTTCGCCATCGGCCTGAGCTTCCTGCTCAACCTGCTCATCGCCGCCACCTACAAGCACACCTACAAAGGCAGCGACCTCTCCCAGGACTACATCCACTCGCTCCTCATCCTCGGCACCGTCGTCTCGGTCGTCGTCAT
The DNA here is from genome assembly GCA_043777315.1 of Spartobacteria bacterium. Taxonomy (GTDB): domain Bacteria; phylum Verrucomicrobiota; class Verrucomicrobiia; order Chthoniobacterales; family Chthoniobacteraceae; genus CAIURC01. The sequence goes on from JAYVPW010000093.1 coordinate 97,720, forward strand.
GGTCGTGCATGTGGATAAGGAACACGCGCAAGCCACCGCGTTCGGCATCTTCGCGGCGTTCTCGATCATCCGCTTCCGCACCTCGCTGAGCGCGGCGCGCGACATCGGCTTCATCTTTCTCGCCATGGCCGCCGGCCTCGGCGTCGGCGCCCGCGCTTATAGCCTCGCCACGGTCACGACGATCATCCTTTGCGCGATCATTTACATCTTCTCGAAGATGGACATCTTTGCCCCCGCCCGCGCCTCGCATCGCTTGCGCATCCGCGTCACCAATGACATCGATCACGACATCGTTTTCCGGGACTGCTTCACCACCTACCTCGTCGATTCCGACCTCATTTCCGTGGAGTCCATTCAGGCCGGCATGATGACCGAATTGCGCTACAATGTGCACCTCAAGCAGGTTGATAAACCGGGAGAATTCGTCGCCGCACTCCAGCAGCTCAACGGCAACAACCGTGTCCTGCTCACCTCCACCGTTCCCGAACGCGGCCTCGCCGCCTAAAACACAACGCCCTACCCCATGAAACCACTCACCCACCTTACCACCCTTCAGCGCCGCTCAGGCTTTACCCTCATGGAAATCCTGGTCGTCATCGCGATCATCCTCGTGCTCGCGGCGATCCTTTTCCCCGTGATTGCTACCGTCCAGCAGCGCTCCTACAAGGCCGTCGCAATCAATAACATGAAGCAGCTCGCCGCTGGCTTCATCACCTACGCCAGCCAGAACGACGGAGCGTTCCCCGCCGAGGACGCCAAAGGCACCGACACCTGGCAGAATGCCACCAACGAAGCCGCCAGCAAGACGTGGTACAACGCCCTTCCCCGACTTCTCGGCAAAAAGGCCGTCGCCGACTATGCCACCACTCCGCGCGACTTCTACAGCAAGGACAACCTGCTCTTCATGCCGGGCGCAAAGTATCCCGAATCCGACAAGAAGCTGAAAGAGCCCCTCTTCGCCATCGCCATCAACACGAAGCTTTCGCGGAAAAACAAAGAATCCGGCATCAAAGAGCCCGGCAAAATCACCCTTGTCCTTCGCCCCTCCCGCACCGTCATGTTCCTTGAGCAAGGCATCCCCGGCGAAACCAAAGCCCTCGCGGTGCAGCCGCGCTACGACGGCAGTTGCAAAGGCAGCGCCAAATCCTTTGTCACCCGCTACGGCTCCACCGGCGTGATGACCTTCATGGACGGCCACGCCGAATCCCTCGAAGCCAAAGAACTTCTCACCGACACCGGCCGTTTCCCCTTCCCGCAGACCGACATCGTCTGGACCGAGAATCCTGACGACGACCCGAATAAGTAAGCGGCGGAAGTCGCCTGCTGCTCCCATCCGGGCGATGGAGCGCCCAGTCGGGCTCAGCCCTCCACGGACTCCGTCACGGCAAGCTCCCCGAGCCTGGTTTTCAGCGCTTCCACACCTTCCCCGAGCTCCGCGCTGATCGGGAAAATCTCCAGCCGTTGGTACCGGGTGCGGAAGTGCGCCAGCTTCTCCTCCGCTTCGGCGAGGTCCATCTTGTTGGCCACCACGATCCACGGCCGCTCGCTCAGGCGCGCGTCGTGGAGATCGAGTTCCTTTCGGAGCTTCTGCAAATCCTCGATTGGCTCGCGCCCTTCGCTCCCGGCCATATCCAGCACGAAGACCAGCAGCTTGCACCGCACGATGTGCCGCAGGAATTCGTGCCCGAGCCCCACGTTCAGGTGCGCGCCTTCCACCAGTCCGGGGATGTCCGCCACCGTCACGCGCTGGAAGCCCGGAAGCTCGACCACCCCGATATGCGGCGTCAGCGTCGTGAAGGGATACGACGCCACCTTTGGATGCGCCGCCGATACCGCTCCGAGCAGCGTTGATTTCCCGGCATTCGGGTACCCCACCAGCCCGGCGTCCGCGATCTTCCGCAGCTCGAGATAAAACGTCCCCGCCTCCCCCTCATCGCCCTCCGTGTATTGCGTCGGCACCTGATTCCGCGAGCTCTTGAAATGCACATTCCCCAGCCCGCCTTTTCCCCCTTTGCACAGCACAAATTCCTGTCCGACCTCCTTCATATCCACCACCACCTCGAGCTCCGAGGCATCCAGCCCCGCCTTCTTCCCCGGCTTCGACTCCGCCACCGCGTCCTCCGGCGACTGCGAGAAATCGATATACGTCTGGTCAGTCCGATACGCCACCGACGGCTCCAAGCCCTCCTCCTTCACCTCATCCGGCAGCCGATATACGATCGTCCCCACCGGCACCGGCACGATCTTATCCTCCGCCGACTTCCCGAAGCACTGCTTCCCCTGCCCGTGATCGCCATTCCGCGCCTTCACGATCGGCTCATAAAAGAACGGCGTCAGGCTGTCCGTGTGCGTATCCGCACGTAAAATGATGCTCCCCCCGCGCCCGCCGTCCCCGCCATCCGGTCCGCCTCGCGGCACAAAGGATTCCCGTCGAAAGCTGCACGACCCACGCCCTCCGTCACCGGCCTTCACTTGAATCTTGATATGATCGACAAACATGGGGCGCAGACCCTCGACGTGCTCCCCCGCCCTGTCGAGCCCATTCCCGGAAGTGGCTCAGTTCGTTGTAGCCACACGGGCTCGGTGGTGGCGCAGTTACGGAAGACAGGCGTCCCGCCTGTCCGGTGGGCCGGGGCCGACAGGCGGGACGCCCGTCTTCCGCGGCCGATGCGTGCAAGCTGCAAACTCGTCCACCAGACAGCTCTTCCGCCACTGCGACAGGGGCGCGCTCACTTTCCCGGCACCTGATTCCCGAAGCCGCCGAAAATATCCCGGACGGGACGTTGACAAGCCGAGGACGGTGCGCTTTCCTCACCGCCCCGCAAATCGGAAAGGAGCGCCTCTTTTCCCGGGACACGCTCCACTTTTCACCGCTCAAATCTCATGGCTTCCACGACGCAAATCATCCTCACCAAAAAAGTCGAACATCTCGGGGCGGAGGCCGACATCGTGAAGGTGAAGCGGGGCTTTGCGCGCAATTTCCTCGTGCCGCAGGGCATGGCTCTCGAGGTGACGCCGATGACGCTGAAACGGCTCAACGGCCTGAAAGCGAAGCGCGCGGAGCGCGAAGCCACGGAGCTGAATGAGTCGGAGGAATTGGCGCGCCGGATCAACAAGCTGAAGATCACGATGGAGCTGGAAACTGGCGGGACGGGGAAGGCTTTCGGATCGATCACGGCGGCGGACATCGCGGAGCGGATCAAGAAAGAGCTGGGACCGAAGGCGGAGATCGACCGGCACAAGATCGTGCTGGAGAAGCCGATCAAGGAGACGGGCGAAATGGAGATTCAGATCAAGCTGCATCACGATGTGGTGGCGAAGCTGGGGCTGACGGTGAAGGCAAAGGGCGACACGGGCGTGGCGAAAGTGGAGCCGGTGAAGGAAGAGGAGGAAAAGGGTTTCCGGGCCAAGCCGAAGGCGAAGCACGCGAAGTAGATTTTTTAAAAGGCGGGCGGTCTCGCGAGAGCGGGGCTGCCCGCCTTTTTTATGCCTGCGTATGAAGCACGATCGGGAGATTACTGGAGGCAATCGGCGTGGAGGGGGAGAACGTCGAACGTCGAACGTCGAACGTCGAACGTCGAAGTATCGGAAAGGGAGTGGGTGCGTTTCTCCGGGCCTGCCACCGCCTCCAAGGCAACGACCGTCCGCACCAGACTCTGCGTTCGACGTTCGACGTTCGACGTTCGACGTTCGACGTTCTCCCCTTTTCTCCACCCATGGCTGAACCATCCGCACCGACATCGAGCGCGCCTTCCAAGAAGGCAGCGGCAAAAGGGAGCGGGGATTTCCGCGCGAAGGGGCAGTATCTGCCGGAGCCGCACCGGATGCTGCCGCAGGCGCCGGATGCGGAGCGCGGGGTGTTGTCGTCGTTCCTGCTGGTGCCGCGGGATGTCGGCGGGCTGTGCGCGGAGAAGCAGATCGAGGCGAAGCATTTCCACATCCCGGCGCATGGGACGATCTACGCGCACCTCATGGAGATGTGGGACAAGAATCGACCAATCGACTTCATCACGCTCACGCAGGAGCTGAGGGATCGGCAACTGATCGATCAAGTGGGCGGCGCGGCGTTCGTCACGGAGTTGTTCACCTTTCTCCCGACGGCGGCGAACGCGGGATATTACATCGAGATCCTGCAGGAGAAATACACCTTGCGGGAGATGATCCGGGTTTGCACGGAGTACGGCGGGCGGGGCTACGACGAGCAGGACGATGTGCCGAATCTGCTCGATGCGCTGGAGCAGAAAGTCTTCGCGATCGCGCAGGATCGGTTCAAGGATCGGATGCTCGGGATGAAGCCGATGGTGATGGCGGCGATCCATTCGATCCAGGAACTGTATGATCGGAAGGGGAGCATCACGGGGCTGGAGACGGGATTTTCGGAGCTGGACAAGATGACGGACGGGCTGCATGGCGCGGAGATGATCGTGATCGCGGCGCGGCCCTCGATGGGCAAGACGGCGCTGGCGATGAACATCGCGGAGCACGTGGCGGTGGAGTTGAAAAAAGCCGTCGCCGTCTTCTCGCTCGAAATGAACTCGCAGCAACTCGTGCAGCGACTCCTTTGTTCGCGGGCGAAGGTGGACCTTGCCAAGGTGCGGGACGGATTTCTCAGCGAGCAGAATTTCCGCTCGATGCAGGTCGCGGGCGGGCAGCTCGCGGAGTCGAAGATGTTCATCGACGACACGTCGGGGCTGTCGATCCTCGAGCTGCGGGCCAAGGCGCGGCGGCTGAAAAGTCAGCACGACATCGCAGCGATCTTCGTGGATTACCTCCAGCTCCTGCGTTCGACCTCGAAACGCGCGCAGGACAATCGGCAGCTCGAAATCGCGGAGATTTCCGGCGGGCTGAAAGCGCTCGCGAAAGAACTGAACATCCCGGTCGTCGTGCTCGCGCAGCTCAACCGCAACCCGGAATCGCGGAGCGGCGATGCGAAAGGCCGGCCGCGGCTCGGGGATTTGCGCGAGTCGGGCTCGATCGAGCAGGACGCGGATGTCGTCGGGTTGCTCGTGCGCGAAGAATATTATGCGGACAGCGACGACGACAAAAAGGAGAGCGAGGGCAAGGCGACGCTGATCATCGCCAAGCAGCGCAACGGTCCCGTCGGGGATGTGCCGCTGACGTTTTTGAAACAGTTCACGCGCTTCGAGACGCGGGCGCGCGGAGAGAGCGACGGGGAGTGAGGAATCGGGAAGAAACATTGCGCCGCGCGCGCCGCGAAACATAGAGTCCGCCGCATGGTGCACACCGCCGAGGCTCCGCGCCGCCGCCCGGAACTCTCCGACATCCAAGACCGCTTCATCCAAGGCTACCGCTGGATGCTGCTCGCCCGCGTGGTCGAGGAAAAACTCGCGAACCTTTACCGCGGCGGGAAAATTTTCGGAGGCGTCTTCCTCGGAAAAGGCCAGGAAGCGCTCAGCGTCGCGACCGGAATGTCGCTGCGGAAGCGCGATGTCTTCGCCCCGCTCATCCGCGATCAGGCCGGGCGCATGGCCTTCGGCGAATCGCTGCTCGACTGCACCCGCACGTATCTCGGCTCGCGCCTCGGGCCGATGCGCGGGCGCGATGGCAACGTCCACCGCGGCCGCCCGCGCGACGGCATTCTTCCAATGATCAGCCACCTCGGAGCGATGATCCCGGCGGTCGCCGGCACGCTGCTCGCGCGGCGTTTCAAGGGCATCGAAGGCGCGGTCGGGGCGACGAGCATCGGCGACGGGGGCACCTCGACGGGAGCGTTTCACGAGGGGCTGAATCTCGCGGCGGTCGAGCGGCTGCCGCTGGTGGTCGTCGTCGCGAACAATCAATACGCCTACTCGACGCCGAACTGCCGGCAATTCGCCTGCCGCGATCTCGTGGACAAAGCGCTCGGCTACGGCATCGAGGGCCGCACCGTCGATGGCACCGATCTCGAGGCCTGTCTGCAAGTCGTCGGCGACGCCGTCCAGCGCGCGCGCGACGGCGGCGGACCGCAGCTCGTCGTCGGCTCGCTTCTTCGCCTCACCGGCCACGGCGAACACGACGATGGGCAATACATCGACCCGGCCTTCCGCGAAATGCGCCTCGGTCGCGACTGCATCAAAGTGGCCGAGGAGCGGATGCTCGCGGCGAATTGGGCCGACGAAACGGCGCTCCGCGAATGGCACGACGACGCGCACCGGCAGACCGACGAGGCTGTGGCCATCAGCACTCGCGAGCCGTTGCCCGATCCGAATCAGGAAGATTGGTGCGCGCTCGCGACCCGGCATCTGAGCGAAGGTTAGCCGTCTCTCAACCCCTTTGATCACCTACCTCGAAGCCATCCGCGAAGCCCAGGCCAAGGCGCTCGCCGACGACCCGCGCGTCTATATTTACGGCCAGGATGTCGGGCAATTCGGCGGTGCATTCAAAGCCACGAAAAACCTCGCCGCGGAATATCCGGGCCGCGTGCTCGACGCGCCGATCAGCGAGGACGCGATCATCGGCTCCGCCATCGGCGCGGCGATCGAGGGAATGCGGCCGATCATCGAGATGCAGTTTGCGGATTTCTCGACAGTCGGCTTCAACCAGATCGTGAACCACGCGGCGACGCTGCATTGGCGGACACAAGTCCCCTGCCCGATCACCGTGCGCCTCCCGAGCGGCGGGACCGCAGGCGGCGGACCGTTTCACAGCCAGAGTCTCGAAGCGCTCTATGCGCACTATCCGGGGCTGATCGTGATGACGCCGGCGACCGTCGAAGACGCCTACAGCATGTTGCTCGAAGCGGTCGCGATCGACGATCCGGTGATCTTTTGCGAGCACAAATATCTTTACTATCATCTCAAAGCCGAAGCGCTCCCGACTGAGGCGATGCCCACCGGCAAAGCTCGCGTCGCCCGCGCCGGACGCGACGCGACGATCGTGACTTACAGCGCGATGGTGCATGAAGCGCTGGCCGCCGCGGAAGATCTCGCGACCGAGGGCTGGGAAATCGAAGTGATCGACCTGCGCTCGATCAAGCCGCTCGACACCGACACCGTCCTCGCGTCCGTCGCGCGGACCGGCCGGCTGCTCGCAGTCGGCGAGGCGTTCCCGTGGGGCGGCGTGACTGCCGAAGTTCTCGCGCGCGTCGCGAGCGAAGGCTTCGACCTGCTCGACGCCCCGCCGCGGCGGCTCAACGCCAAAGACACACCAGTCCCATATCACCCGAATCTCTGGGGCACGCATCGCCCGACCGCGACGGCGATCAGCGCCGAGATGCGCGATTTGCTGCGACGTTAATTCACCCGACTTTCCCGAACATGCCTCGCATTCCCATCATCATGCCGCAGCTCGGCGAATCGATCGCCGAGGCCACCGTGGTCAGCCTGCCGTTCAAAGTCGGGGACACCGTCGAGACCGATCGCGACATCATGGATGTCGAGACGAACAAGGCGACGATGGGCGTGGCGACGCCGTGCTGTGGAGTCGTCGCGGAGTTGCTCGTCGAGTTGGGCCAAAGCTATCCCGTCGGCGTGACGCTCGCTTTTCTCGAAGTCACGGACGAAGACGCCGAGCGCCTCGGCCTCGACGCGCCCGCACCGCCGCCCGCGGCCGCGGAGGAAAATGGCGCGACCGTTTTCACTCCCGCGACACCGCGCAAACCCGCCGTCGAGCCGACTGTCCGCGGCCTTCCGGTGCCCGCCAATGCCGCGGGTGCGGGCTACATGTCGCCGCGGATGAAGGCTCGCATGAGCGAGCTCGGCCTTCACGCCGCCGACCTCGCGGGCGTCGCCGGCAGCGGCGCGGCGGGCCGCGTGACGATCGACGATTTCGAGAAATTCCTGACCAAACTCGAAGAGCACAAACTCTCGCCCGCGTCCTCGATGCGCGTCGCCGTAGCTGACGCGATGCGCCGCAGTTGGACGCGACCGCTCGCGACCGTCGGCCGCTCCGTCTCCATCGACGCCCTCCTCGCGCACCGCAAAACCAGCGACCCAAAAGCCGGCCCCGCGCTCTACGCTTTGCGCGCCCTCGCCATCGCACTCGGTGAACACACCGCCCCCGCCGGCCGGCTCGTCGGCGACAAGATCGTTCATCCCCACTCGATCGACCTCGGCTTCGCCGTCGAAGCCGAGGACGGCGTGCTCGTCCCCGTCCTCCGCCGTGCCGACCAGACCCCGCTCCGCGAAATGGTCGCGCGTTACAACGAACTGGTCGAACTCGCCCGCCAGCGCCGCCTCCCGCCGAACGCGCAAGGCGGCTCCATCGCCACGGTCACGAATTTCGGATCGTTCGGACTCGAATGGGCGACCCCGATTCCGCTCCCGGAGCAGACGCTCGTGCTCGGCATGGGGGCGGGCCGCGTCGTCCCGAATTGGGACAAAAAAACGTCGGAATTTCTGCCCGTCACCGAGGCCCAACTCACCGTCAGCTTCGACCACCGCGTCCTCGACGGCGGCGGCGCCGGCCGCCTCCTCGCCCGCGTCTCCGAGCTCCTGCAAAAGCCCGCCGAACTCTGACCGGCGCAGCCGAGAGGCCTTGCCCCTGTCATCCTGAGCGCAGTGCAGCGGAGTCGAAGGACCTCTCACTATTTCCCCGCTCGGACGCGTTCCGTCGGGGAAATAGTGAGAGGTCCTTCGACTGCGTTCCGCTACCGCTCCACTTCGCTCAGGATGACGGGGTTGCGGTCGTCAAAACCAGCCCCCGCACCCGCGGAAAAAAGGTAGGGCGGCCAGATGCCTAGCCGCCCTACCCTATTTTTCAGATGCCGCCGCGAGCCGTTACACTTTCGCCGCGGAGTATTCCCAGCCGTCGCGATATTTCGCGCGCTTGATGAACTGGTTGGCCTCCGGCGCGTTGAGCACTTCGAGCTTCGCCGAGTCCCATTCGAGCCGTTTCCCGGCGACGCGCATCGCGAGTCCGCCGATGAGCGTGAGCTCCGTCAGCGGCACGGAATAATCGAACTGCGACATGAACTCGAACGGCTTCCCGTTCTTGATCGCGAGCGTCCATTCCTCCTGCGGGTTGCCGGCTTTCGGGCTGCGCGGGAGCGTCTTTTCGGGCGGGTGCGCGAGGAATTCCTCCCGGCGCTTTTTGGGCCAAATCTCCGGGTTCTTCGCCTGGTCGGATTTGTTCATGATCACGCCCTCGCTGCCGACGATGAACCACCCGCCGGCCGTCGCTTTGCCGCTCTTCTTCGGATCGTTGTCATTGAAATAGTCGTTCAAATCGACCTCCGACGGGAACTCCGGCAGATACGGCGAACCGTCGGGTTTCTTTCCTTCATACCAAGTCAGCGCCACGTCGCCGTGCCCCTTCACATTCGGGAATTCCATCTTCACCACCGCGCCGGTCGGCCACGCGATGTCGCTGATGTCATCGACCTTCGTCGCCGTGACGAAACGCGGCACCCCGAGGTCGAGCGCGTACGAAGCCGCGTCGATCAGATGGCAGCCCATGTCGCCGAAAGCGCCCGCGCCCCACTCGATGAAACCGCGCCATTTGAACGGATGAATGTCCGGAGAAAAATCGTGATCTGGCGTTGCCGCGAGCCATTGCGGCCAGTCGAGATTGGCAGGGATCTCGCCTTTTTTAAATGAGACCTCTTTGCCCTGCGGCCAGATCGGGCGGTTGGTCCAGACGTGGACTTCTTTCACTTTCCCGATCGCGCCGGCGGCGATCCACTCCTTCACGACGCGGTTGTCGTCGTAGGTGTGGCCCTGATTTCCCATCTGCGTGATCACGCCCTTTTTCTTCGCCGCGAGATGGAGCTGGCGCGCCTCCCAGAGCGTGTTGGCGAGCGGCTTTTGGATGCAGACATGCTTGCCCAGCGCGATGGCATGCATCGCCGCCGGATAGTGCGCGTGATCGGGCGTGGAGACGGTCACCGCCTCGATCGATTTCACCTCGTCGAGCATTTTGCGGAAATCACTGTATTGCCGCGCGCCGGGAAATTTCTGCGCGGCTTTCGCGAGGTTGTTCGAGTCCACGTCGCAGATCGCGACGACCTCGTTGCCTTGCGCCGCGCCCTGCAAATCCGACTCGCCTTTTCCACCGACGCCGATGCACGCGATGCCGAGCCTTTTGCTCGCAGGGACACCGTCCTGCGCTCGGAGGATGTTGGGTAAAATAATGCCGCCCGCGGTGGTGACGGTGAGGCCTTTGAGGAAGTTTCGACGGGTGGTGAAGTACGGATGGGAACTCATGATGTGGGGTTGTTTTTGGGGACGCCGGGAATTCGGTGTCGGCATGTTTCACGACCGCGCGCGCGGTGCAATCCTTAGACTGCGCCGCCTCGCGCGCGCTTCCTTTCCGGTCATCCTGAGCGGAGCGAAGCGGAGTCGAAGGACCTCTTACTTTTCCCCCGTTGCGGGCGTGCCGTCGGAGAGGGGGAAATAGTAAGAGGTCCTTCGGCTGCGCTTCGCAAAGCCGAAGCTCCGCTCAGGATGACTCGGAAGGAGGGCGCACACGCTCACGCCCGCCGAAAGGCTTGAAGCCGATGCCGTGACGGCGGATAGTTTCCGCGCTCCCACCAACTCCCAATCCGTATGGCTGAATTCATCTCGATCGCGACCTTCAATTCCAAACCGCCCGCGGAGATTCTCGCTACCCGGCTCCGTGAAGCGGGCTTCGCTTCGGAGGTCTTCGACGAATCGCAGGAGCAAAAGTGGCACCTTTTCCAGCTCGACCCGCACGCCCACATGCGCGTCCGCGTCCCCGAGCCCGAACTGCAGCGGGCGACCGAGCAACTGGAGGCATGGCGCGGCGGCGAGCCGTCCCTCGCGGAGGCCGTGCGTTGCCCCAGTTGCAGCGGAACCCGCATCGAATATCCGCAGTTTTCCCGCCGCACTCTGGTCGGCGCACTCCCCGCCATCGCCGCCGCGGCGGGCATCATCGAGCGAAATTATTTCTGCGAAGCCTGCCAGTTCACCTGGCCCGCCGAACCGGCGAAAGCGCAGCCTGAACGGGACGCGCTCGGCTGGGAGAAAAAGCCGGCGACGTAGATCCCTCGGGCAGCCTTTTCGCGGCGTCGATCATCTCCCCGGCGAAGGCGTCGCGCCGCATCTGCCGCTCTCGCCAGTCCTGCCGCGCGAGGCGTGGTTTTTCCTGCGCGGCGATTTCCCGGACCCGCGTCCGCGCCTCTGCCACAAAGGATTCCGGGCGATCGGATGACGCCACGCGGAGCATTGCCGGCCACGCGTTTCGCCCTGCTCCATCCAGTGACGATGGATTCATGATTTTCCGCGAAATCGGAATTTCACTCACCCGTGAATGATGAGTTGGATGTCTTCCGGGAGGCCGGCGGCGACTTGGGTGACGACGTCGCCTTTCAACAAGCGGGCCATCGACAGGCGGTGGCTGGCGCCGAGAAGGAGGAAATCGACGCCGAGGGTGGCGGCGAGGTCGAGGATGGTGAGCGCGGGATTGGTGGAGACGGCGAAGAGCGGGGCGACGGTGACTTCGCGCTCGGCACCGGCCTTCATCATGACCGACATGATGGCCGCGGCCTGCGGGTCGTCCTGCCAGCGGACTTTTCCCGTGGTGACGCCGCCGCTGGGGACGAAGACGGCGAATTCTTTGACGTAAAGGACGCAGAGCATGGCTTTGCGGAGCTGGGCTTCGTCGAGGGCGTAGGTGAGGACGGGGGTGATGCCGCGGGCGCAGACGAGGATTTTCGCGCCCTCTTTGAAGGGCTGCGCGCGGAGGGAGGCGATGGCTTCGGGGCTGACCATGGCGGCGACTTCGCGGGTAAGATGCACGGTCGTGATGCCGGCCCTTTTTTGCGCGAAGGCGCGGAGGCCGAGGCCGAGGATGAGGACGATCATGACGAAGAAGAGGGCTTCGTGTTTCTCGTGGGCGAGGGTGAGCTCGACGGTGCAAAGAATGAGGAAGGTGAGGCCGAAGAGGAGGCGCTCCCAGAGGGCGAGGCCGAGCTTTTTGTTGAAGGTGCAGGAGCCGAGATTGACGGCGATGGCACCGACGACGCCGATGGCGTAGAGGCCGGCGAGGACTTCGAAGTCGGCGGCGATGCTGAGGACGATGATGGGGAGGCCGACGGCGAGGCAGAGGGGGATGAATGGGACGCCGTGGCGGTTGAGCTTGGTGAGCTGCGAGGGCATTTCGCCGTCGCGGGCCATCATGTAGAAGACGCCGATCATGGCGATCATGGCGGTATTGGCGGCGCTGAGGAGGAGGGCGAAAAAGAGGAGGCCGACGCTCCAGCCGAGGGCGTGGCCAAACCAGTCGCCGACGGTGAGGGTGCCGAAGCGCTCGGCGACGAAGCGGAGCATATCGACGTGGCGGTCGCCGACGAGGAGGGTCTTGGCGGCGGACTCCATCTGGGTGCGGCGGGCGGGGTCGGCGGTATCGAAGTCCACGCCGGCGACGAGGGTCTCGGCGGCGTGCTGGAGGGCTTCGCTGGCTTCTTCGTAGGCTTGGGGATTGGCGCGGGTGAGGGTGATCTTGTCGCGAATCTCGGTGGGGGTGAGGGTGTCGGGGATGGAGAGCATGGCCCAGCCGAGGATGGCGGTGCCGAAGACGACTTCGATGGCGACGATCCAGATGGCTTTGGAGGATTCGCGGCCGACCTTGGGGGCGGCGGAAGTGGAGCCGGGGTCGAGCTTCAGGACGCCGGTCATGTTCGCAATGGCCTCGACGCCGGAGAGGGCGAGGATCGCGCCGGTGAACTGTTTCCAGACCGTCCACATATTCTCATGCGAAGGTGTGAGGTGGGCGAAGGTGAGATGCGGCGCGGCGACGGCGATGAGGATGAGGACGACGACGACGACGGGGACGCTCAAAACGACGGCGAGGCTGCCGGAGTGTTTGGGGCCGTAGAAATTGAGCCAGCCCATGACGAGGAGGGCGACACTGGTGGAGAGGACGATGTGGTCCTTCAAAAATGGGACGTTGAAATAGTCGAGGCCCGACCAGCCGCTGAGCGCCGCGGTGACGGTGAGGTCGGCGATGAGCAACAGTGCGCCGACGACGGCAAGGAGCGGGCCCTGCGCGCGGGCAGCGGAATAGACGCCGCCGCCGTCGGGGAAGTGGCGGCAGATGACGAGGTAGTTGATCCCGACGAGGCCGGTGAGGGCGCAGACGGCGAGGATGATCGGGAACGAGGAGAACGCGGCGACGCCGAAGGCGAGGCCGAGGACGTAGGCTTTGCTGGTGCCCCAGTCGCCGTAGAGCAGCGCGGCGGCGCGTTTCCAGTCCACGTTGCGGGGGCGGTGTGCGTCTGTGATCGGTCCCATAATTTAGCGAGTGGCGTCGTGACGCCGGAAGAGCTGCCAGCATTCCAAAAAGCCGGGCGCGAAGTCGATGGGACGCGCGGCGATCCACTGGTCGATTTGTTCGAGGGTAAAAAAGGCGCCGCTCTCGATTTCCGCGGGCGGCAGCAGGAACGGCCCGTCGTGCTCCGTGCGGTAGAGCCGCACGAATTCCATGCCGGTGTTCTCGCACGCCGTGATCGCGCCGATTTCCTCCACGTCGGCGGTGATGCCGAGCTCCTCCTCGAGTTCGCGGCGGGCGGTCTCGGCGTAATCCTGGCCGGCGTTGACGTGCCCGGCGGCGCTGGAATCCCAGCGGCTCGGGAACTTGTCTTTCCACCGCGAACGCTTTTGCAAAAAGAGCTGGCCGTGGCTGTCGAAGACGAAAATGTGAACTGCGCGGTGCCGCCAATTTTGGCGATGGACCTCGAACCGCGACGATTGCCGCACGACCACATCGCTTTCATCGACCACGTCGAAAATCTCGCCGTGGACATCCTGCCCGAGCGTCTCGGGCGCAGCGGTGTTGCCGTTCGATGAGGCGATATTCGTGAGGTCGATCCACTGCGCGAGGCCGAGTTCCTCCGCGCGGACAGTCTCGGGGACGCCGAGCGCGGCGCAGGTGCGCGGCCAGTCGAGCGCGTAGTCCACGAGCATTTTGCGGAGCTGTTTTCGCCGCTGCGAAAAGCCCTGCTTCACCATCCGCGTGAACCGCGCGCCGTCGCACTCCGGCAGCTCCCCGCGTTCGCGCGGCGTGAGCAGCACGACCGCGGATTCGACTTTCGGCTCCGGGGTGAAAACCGTCGGCGGCAGGGTGCGCAAATATTTCACGCGCCAGCGCCGGCCGATGAGGAGCGTGAGCGCGCCGTATTCCTTCGTCCGCGGCTCGGCGGAGAGGCGCTGTGCGAGTTCTTTTTGCAGCGTGAAACTGAGCGCGCAAACCGGGCTCGGCTCGGCCGTGAATTGGAAAAGAATCTGGCTCGAAATGTAGTACGGCAGATTGCCGAAGACCTTCACCGGGCCGCGCGCGAAGAGCGTGCGCACGTCGAATTCCGCGGCGTCGCCGTGGACGATTTCGAGCTGCGGATATTGCCCGCGGAGAAACCCGGCGAGGCGCCCGTCCTTCTCGATCAACAGCCCGTGCGAGGATCGCTGGACGGCGAATTCCGTCAGCGCGCCGAGGCCGGGGCCGAGCTCGATCCATGTCTCGTCGGGTTTGATTTTGAGCTGCGCGACGATCCAATCGGCGAGATTTTGATCGTGCAGAAAATTCTGCCCGAGGCTGCGAACCGGCTCCGTGCCGAGCTCCGCGAGAGTGCTGTGAATGGTGGAAAGTTTCATCGATGCGGACGGGTAAAATTTAGCCACGGAAGCTCACGGACAAAGACACGGATGAGCACGGAGGCGGTGCCTGGATCGGGTAGGGTGGGCATCCTGCCCGCCGGTCGAGGCATCCTGCCTCGACGGACTTTTCCCCCACCGTTCACCGGCTCGATTCCCGCAAGTTCGTTCGGGCAGGATGCCCGAACCGGCGGGCAGGATGCCCACCCTACCCGAGCTCGGATTTTCAGCGTCCGGCTTCCTTTTGCAGACGCTTCAATTTCCCGGCGAGCGCGACTTTGGCCGCGGAATTCATGCGGTCGATGAAGAGGACGCCGTGGAGGTGATCGACCTCGTGCTGGAGCGCGCGGGCGAGCAGTCCGGTCGCCTCAAATTCGATCTCGGTGCCGTCGAGCAGCTTCGCCTTCGCGCGCACTTTCGCGGAGCGAAGGATCTCGGCGGTCATCTCGGGAAAGCTGAGGCAGCCTTCGTTTCCGCTCTCCTTTTCTTTGCCGAGCTCGAGCTGCGGATTGAGCAGGATCAGCGGCATCAGCGGCTCGAAATCGACGGGCTTGCCGCCGATCGACATCGTGCTCGGGCGATCCTCGACGCCCGAGACATCGATCACCGTGAGCTGGATCGGCACGCCGATTTGCTGCGCCGCGAGGCCGACGCCGTTGGCCTCGTGCATCGTGTCGAGCATGTCGTCGGCGAGCTGTTTGATTTTTTCGTCGATCGCGTTCACCACCGCGCCTTTCGCGCGGAGGACGGGGTCGCCAAATTTCACGATTTCCAGGATCATTTTTGCGGTTGGGTGAAGGCGGAGAGATTCCCCTGCACGCCGCCGGCTTTCAAGGCGTCGAGCACTTTGATGAGAAATCCGTACGTGATTTCCTGGTCCGCTTTCATCGCGAACGCGGGCTTCGTCGGACCGTTGGTGAGCGCCTTGAGTTCGGCCGTGAGCTGATCGAGCAAGACCGGTTTTGCATCGAGGAAAACGGCCTCGCCGTCGGGTGTTTTGGCCACTGAGATTACAGTCACTTTCAACGGCTTCTCAGCCGAGACGGCGGTCTTCGATTCGGGCAGTTTGATCGTCACCGTGGGCTGGTCGGGCGTCGGGATTTTGAAGGTCGTCGTGACGATCACGAAGATCAGCAGGATCGCGAAAATATCGATCAGCGAGACGATGATGACCTGCGGCATCCGCCGCTTGCGCGGGCAGAAATTCACACCTCCTCCTCGGTCGGATTCTCGTAGGCCGGGCGCGGCGCAAAGCTCTGCGAGGAGGAGGGGGGAGGCGTCAGCCGCGCGGCGAGTTTGCGCTGTTTTTGGTAGTAACATTTCGCCAGCAAATCGGCGATGAGCGACTCCATCTCGGCGGCCATCGTCTCGATTTTTTTCGAGAAATAGCTGTGCGCGATCAGGCTCGGGATGGCGATGGCGAGGCCGACGATCGTCGTGCTGAGTGCCTCGGAAATGCCGGTCGCGAGGCCGCGCGGATCGCGAACCGACTCGCTCGCGCCGAGATTCGCGAAGACCGTGACGAGGCCGGAAACCGCGCCGAGCAGACCGAGCAGCGGTGCGATGCCGACGATGACTTCGAGGATGAAAAGCCCGGTCTCGAGCCGCACCACTTCATGCCGGGCGCGGGTCTGGACGGCCTCCATGTTTTCGGACTTCGGCCAGTTCAAATGCTTGAGCCCGACTTGAATGATCCGGGCGAGCGCGGAGATGTCGCCGCGGACGAGGCGCGAGAGCTTGAGCACGCCGTCCGTGTCCTCGGGTTGCAGCGACTCGATTTCCGCCTCGATCGCGGGCGGCATGACGAGGTCGCGGCGCAGCGCGAGGCCGCGCAGGAGGATGATCGCGACCGACACGACCGAGCAGATCAGCAGCAGGATCATGAAGAATCCGCCCTGCACGAAGAAGTGATAGACGGACGAAAAGGAGGCGGCAAAAAGTGGCGTGGGCATTTGGGAAGGCGCTGGTTTAACCGAGGCGCGGAAAATTTCGACCGCGGAATACGCCGAGTTGAGCCAAGGATCGACACGGAAACAAAACACTTCCTCGTTCCCAAACTCTGTTTGGGAACGCCGTAGCTCCCGAAACTCTGTTTCGTCCATCGCCTGCCTGCGGACCAACGCGAAACGGAGTTTCGCCCGCTATTGCGTTCCCAAACGGAGTTTGGGAACGAGGGGCTGCGGGTGGTCCGCGCAGTCCGGGGTGCAAACTCAGTGCGAGTTGTAGAGGGTGAAGCTGAAAACGAGTTCGAGGCGGCCGTTGTTCATCATCTCGAGGTCGGCGGGCGGCGGCTTGATTTCGGCGTCGCGGACCGATTCTTCGCAGACGTTGGCGAAGCTTTGGTTCGAGTCGTTTTCGAGGATGCGGATGTCTTGGACGCGTCCCTCTTGCGTCACGAAAAAGCGGACGCGCACGGTGCCGAGCGCGAGCAAATCCATGCGCTGCTTCGTGTAGTAGAGCCAGCGCGACTGGATCTGCGCACTGACTGCGGCGCGGTAAACGCCGAGCGGCGTTTTCACGGCATCGACGCCGGGTTTGCGGCGATTGGAAATACTGCCCTCGATCCGGGCCTGGCGCATGTCCGGCTGGTAGCCGGGGTCGCGGACGGGCTGCGGGCGAGTCGGCGGAGTGAGCATCGCGAGCTCCGGCG
The DNA here is from genome assembly GCA_043777315.1 of Spartobacteria bacterium. Taxonomy (GTDB): domain Bacteria; phylum Verrucomicrobiota; class Verrucomicrobiia; order Chthoniobacterales; family Chthoniobacteraceae; genus CAIURC01. The sequence goes on from JAYVPW010000093.1 coordinate 114,916, forward strand.
CGGGCGTGGCGGCGGGAGCGGGCGGGCGGACCGGAACGGGTTTGGGCGGGTCGAGCGGGGGCGTTACTTTCGTGATCGGAGGCGGCGGCACGTCGGCCGGTTTTTGAAAGATCGGAATCTCGTCCTCCGTCTTCGCGACCATCTTTTCAAAGACCGTCGCAGGCGGCGGCGGAGATGGCTCCGCGGGCTCTGGCACAGGATCGGCGGGATTCGGCGTCGGCGGAGGCGGTTGGCTCGATTCGATCTTCGCGAGCGCGTCGAGGTACTGTTTCGAGAGCGGTTTGGGTTTGTAAAGTGATGGGAGCGGCGGACCGGGCGCGGGGTCGGATGCCGGCGCGGGCTCGGTCGGTTTGCCGAGCTTGGCGGCCTGCGTTTTGAAATCCTGGGACGGTAAATCGACGCCATCCTGACTCGGCAACGGCTCGCTCCCCTTCCCCGCGCGCTCGCTGCCCGCGAGCATGTCCTGGCTCGATTGGAAGACGGTGGTTTTCGGCGGGGCGGCGGATTTTTCGAGCCCGTTCGCATCGATCATCGGCGGCTCGGTGACGGCCATGGGCGGCGGCGGGATCACCTCGGGAGGCGGAGGCGGCGGCACGATCAACATGACGATTTCCGGCGGCACGGGCGGCGAGGCAACCTCCACGGGCGGCTCTGGATACAGCCAGACGAAGAGCGAAATGATGAGGAGGTGAACCAACAGCGAGCCGATCACCACATTCCGGACGAGGCGCTCGAGCGACACGCCGCGCGGGTCGGGCAGGCGGGCGGAAATCTGCGCGGTCAGGCGTTGGATCGTTTCCCTCATTGCGGCAGCGGCCGGATCACAGCGGTGTCCATTTCGCCGACGACGCTATACCGCGAAACTTGCGCGCACCACCCGACTTCTTCGCCTCGTCCTTTCGCCGCGAGGACTTTGCCATTCGTCGCTGAAAAAAGCGCCGTGCGGGAGTCGGGAAAGTGCTGCGTGATCGCGAGAGTCGCCTGCGCGGAATCGGTCAGGACCGCGCCGGGACAAAGGGCAATGAGCAAGCCGGCAGCGGCGGCGTCTTCGAGCGCAAAATTCTCGAACGTGCCGGCGCAGACGAGGAGGAGGATTTCCGTTTTGGAATGCGCGATCTCGGCCGCGAGGGCCGATAGATTCAGCATCGCGCCGACGAGCACCCGCTGCGCGCGGTCGCACGCGCGGAGGGCGATGGTGCCGTTGGTGGTGGTGCTGATGATCGTGCGGCCGGCGACGTTTTCGCGGTATTCGAAGGGCGAATTTCCGAGGTCGAAACCGTCGATCTTTTCACCATGCCGCTCGCCGCCGAGCAGCGCGCCGGGCATCCGGGTTTTGAGCGCGAGCGCTTCCTCGATCGTGCGTGCCGGATGGATCGCGACGGCCCCGTGAGCGAGCGCGGTGATCATGGAGGAGGTCGCGCGGAGGACATCGAAAATCACGCACGTCGTGGTGGAAAGATCGCGGGCGGGGAGGAGCGCGATTTCGGCGGGATGGAGCGCGACGTCGATGAGCATTGGCGGGGTGGGATTTAGGCAATTACGCCGAGGTCGGCGCGCGCGCATCGGGGGAGAAGTAAGAGGTCCTTCGACTTCGCTGCGCTGCGCTCAGGATGACGGGCTTTGCTGGATTCCGCGGGTCTCATTTTCCCGCCTTCCGGCCCCAGGTTTTGCGGGCGTGGTGGAAGAGGTATTGCTGCGCGTAGCCGCCGTATGCGCCGAAATGCGTGGCGGCGAAATCGCGGAGGCGGGCGGCGGTGACGTTGCGCTTTTTTTGAAAATACAATTGCCGCAGGACGCGTTCGATCCAGACGTCGATCGGGAAGGAGCGGAGGCGCTCGTAGCCGAAAAGGAGGGCGCAGTTGGCGACCTTCACGCCGACGCCGGGCAGGCGGCAGAGTTCGGCCCGCGCGGCGTCGTCATCGAGGCGGCGGATGGCTTCGAGATCGACCTGGCCAGCGGCGATCATGCGCGCGGCGCCGAGCAGATTTTTCGCGCGATACCCGAGGCTGCACGCGCGCAGGTCGGCCTCGTCCGCGGCGGCGAGACGCGCGGGCGAGGGATAGGCGAAGAGCTCGCGATCCCTGTATTCAAGCCGCTCGCCGAACCTCCGCCGAATCGCGTGGGACATCTGCGCGATGTGCGCGACCTGCTTCATCGAGGAGGTGATGAAGGTCGCGACGCATTCCCACGCGGGCTGCCGGATGATGCGCATCCCGCAGCAGAAACGCGCGGCTTCGCCCATCGCCGGATCGATCGGAAAAGAGGCGCAGATTTCTCCGAGCGGATGGTCGAGCGCGAAGTAATGGCGCGCGATTTCCTCCGCGCCGCGCGTGACGAGCAGCTCGTCTCCGCGCTGCTCGAGCTGCACCGCCCGATCGCCGATCGCGCCGAGCCAGCCCGCGCCTTCCCGCTGCCAGTGAAAGACCTGCCCGCAGGTCAGCGTGAGCTCGAGGTCGAAGTCGGAAACCGGGATGCGCGCGTGCTCCGGGGCGACGCCGCTCACTTGATGAAGTAGCTCAGATTCTCGAGCTCGATGGCGAGGTCCACGTTGTTCACGACGGCGTTGTCGGGGGCTTGGAGGATGATCGGGGCGAAGTTCAGGATCGCGAGAATGCCGGCGGCGAAGAGCTCGTTTGCCACCTCCTGCGCGACGATGCCGGGCACGGTGAGGATCGCCATTTTGATCCGCCGCTCGCGGGAAAATTCGGCGACTTTGCTCATCGGCAGGACGGGCACGCCGAGGTCGCGCGAGCGCTTGCGAGTGGCATCGACGTCGAAGGCGGCGACGACCTCGAAGCCTTCCTTCGCGAAGCCGGGATAGCGCAGGAGCGCCGAGCCGAGGTGCCCCGCGCCGACGAGGATGACGGGCTGGAGCTGCGTGGTGCCGAGCACGTCGGTCAGTTTTTTGCAGAGCGCATCGACCCCGTAGCCGAGCCCGCGCGTGCCGAACTGCCCGAACTGCGTGATGTCTTTTCGGAGCTGCGTCGGCTTCACGCCCGCCGCTTTCGCCAGCGCCGCGGAGGAGACGGTGGCCACTTTGTTGACCTTCAACCGCTGCAGCGCGCGGTAGTACAGCGAGAGTCGGTAAACGGTTTTTCGGGGGATGACCAACTTCGACATTTTATGAATAAGGGCGGTGAAGCGGGCTTTGATAGCGGAAGCGATTCGCGATGCAAGGAACGGGCGGCGAAGCATCAGCCGGAGCGTCCGCACCCCATTGCCCGATTGACGGGTGGAAGTATTGTGCCACCTAGGCTTCCACGTTTTTTTCCTCTCACCCCAGATCCCCCCGATGCCCCTGATTCACCGCTTTTTCGTCGTTGTTTTTGCGTTCCTTTTTACGGCGGCGAGCGCCTCGGCGATCGGCACGGTTTATGTCTCGGAATTCGTCGCTTCGAATCAGAACGGGCTGCGGGACGAAGATGGCGACACGTCGGATTGGATCGAAATTTACAACTCAGGGCCGGGAACGGTGAACCTCGCGGGGTGGTATCTGACGAACGATGCAGCGGACTTGGCGAAGTGGACTTTTCCGGCGGTGAACCTGGACGCGAAAGGGTTTCTCGTCGTCTTCGCCTCGGCGAAAAATCGGGTGAATCCGGCGGCGACATTGCACACCAATTTCAAGCTCGGCGGGAGCGGCGGCTACCTCGCGCTGGTGCAGCCGGCGGGGACGATCGCGCATGAATTCAATCCGTATCCGGCGCAGTACGACGACAGGGCTTTCGGGCTGCAGCAGACGGTGACGACGACCACATTGATCCCGCCGACGGCGGCGCTGAAATGGCTCGTGCCGACGACCGCGACGCCGGACGACGCGACATGGGCGGCGCGCACTTTTTCCGACTCCGCGTGGACGAGCGCGGGCAATGGAATCGGGTTCGAGCTATATGTGCCGGGGTTCGCTTTTCGGACGTATTTCGCGAACACTGGAGTCGGCAGTATTGCGACGGCGAATCAGGTGATCAGCACGCCGTCGCTGCAGACGCAGACTTATGCGGAGACGCGCGCGGTGGTGAACTACCTCGACAGCGGCGGCGACGGGCACTACGCGCCGAACAGCAACCCGTCGTGGGCGACGGGAGGCGCGGATAATTACGTGGTCGAGGCGACGGGAATCATGACGATTCCGACGGCGGGGACGTGGACTTTCGGGGTGAACAGTGACGATGGATTCGAGCTCCAATCTCGCGCGGTGGGCGGGACGACGTGGACGACGGTGGCGTTTTTCGATGGCAGTCGCGGGGTGGCGGACACGCTCGGGCAGACGAGCTTCGCGACCGCGGGCGATTACGAAGTGCGGGTGATGATTTACGAAGGCGGCGGCGGCTCGGCGGGCGAGGCGTTTGCGAAGCCGGGCGTGTGGTCGTCATGGGATTCGGGGTTCAAGCTTCTGGGCGACACGGCGAATGGCGGACTGGCGGTGAAATCGGTCCCCTTCGGCGCGGCGAGCGCTGGCTACACGGCGCACATCGGCGCGGGCGGGAATACGAAAGCGGCGATGAACGACGCGGTGCCGCAGAAGTCGTCGGCGTACGCGCGCTACGCTTTCACCAATCCGGGCGGGCTCACTTCGCTCAGCATGCCGATTCGCTACGACGACGGTTTTGTCGCGTATCTCAACGGCATCGAAGTCGCCCGCCGCAACGCGCCTGCGGGCACGGCGGTGAACACGAGCGCGGCAGTGGCCGATCGCCCGTCGGCGCAGGCGGTGGTGCCGGAAGTAATCGACCTCACGAGCGCGCTCGCCTCGCTCGTCGCGGGCGCGGGAAATGTGCTCGCGATTCACGGACTGAATCAAACGGCGAGCAACGATTTTTTGATCAAAGCGGAGCTTGCGCAGTACGCCGTCAGCACCGCGACGACGCCGACCTACTTTCTCGCGGGGACGCCGAATGCGTTCAACACCGCGGGCATTTACAACAAGGTCGCGCCGGTCACCGCGTCGCTGGGGCACGGCTTTTTCACCGCTCCGCAGACGGCGACGCTGGCGACCGGGACGACCGGGGCGACCATCCGATATACGTTCGATGGCTCGTCGCCATTTCAGCTCACGACGACGGGCGCAATCGTGCGGGATGGATCGGGGAACGCAGTGCCGTCGCCGACGAGCGGCGTTTATACTGCGGCGCTGACGATCAACAAAACGACGACGCTGCGCTACGCCGCATTCAAAAACGGCTCCGACCCGAGCGACTCGGTCACGCAGACTTACATTTTTTTGAGCGATGTGATCACGCAGTCCGCGTCCGCCGCCGCGGGCTCCGGGCCCGCGCCGTCGATCACCAATCCGGCGGGCGCGAGCCCGGCGGTGACAACGTGGCCGGCGACGGCTTCCAGCGGGCAGACACTCGACTTCGGAATGGACCCGAATGTCGTCAACGCCGCGCCTTACAACGGCACGATCGTCAATGATTTAAAGACGCTGCAAACCATGTCCGTCGTCACGGATTTGCCGTTCCTTTTCGACAACACGATCGGCATTTATGTGAACCCGAGCGGCGACACGCAAACGTGGGAGCGCCCGGCTTCGCTGGAGCTGATCAACCCGGACGGCAGCGTCGGATTCCAGGTCAATTGCGGGCTGCGGATGCGCGGCGGATTCAGCCGCAGCACGGGCAATCCGAAGCACGGATTGCGCATCTTTTTCAACAGCGCGTACGGGCCGGGGTCGCTGAAATTTCCGCTGGTCCCGAACGACCCGACGGCGGCGAAGGAGTTTCAAAAGTTCGATCTGCGGACGTTCCAAAATTACTCGTGGTCATTTGGCGGCGACGGCGGCAACGGCATTTTCGTGCGCGATACTTTCAGCCGCCAGACGCAGCTCGACATGGGCGAAGTGAGCAGCCACGTCGTCTATTATCAGCTCTACCTGAACGGCCAATATTGGGGGCTCTACAATCTCGACGAGCGGCCGGAGGCGAACTTCGCGGCGAGCTACCTCGGCGGCGACGCGAACGATTACGACACGATCAAAGTCGCGCCCGAGGACGGCTACGTGATCTACGCAACCGACGGGAATACGGCCGCGTGGTTCAGCCTGTGGGATCAGGCGGACAAAGGATTGGCGGCGGGAAATTTGGAGCAGGTCAACAACACGGCGTATCAAAAAATACTCGGCAACAACGCTGATGGAACGCGCAACGCGACCTACCCGCAGCTCTTCGACGCGGTGAATACGATCGACTACAATCTCGTGATTTACTGGGGCGGAAATCTCGACGCGGCGATCTCGAATTTTCTCAGCAATGCCTCGCCGAACAACTGGTTCGGATTCCGCGACCGGACCGGCGCGCACGGCGGGTTTCGTTTTGTCTGCCACGATTCCGAGCACACGCTTTTGAACGTGAACGAGGACCGCACCGGGCCGTGGCCGGCCGGCAGCACGGCGTCGCAGGGCACGTCGGCGTTCAGCAAATCGAACCCGCAATACCTCTTTCAGCAGTGCATCTACGCGCAGGAATTTCGGACCCTTTTTGCCGACCGCGCGTTCAAGCATTTCAACAACGGAGGCGCGCTCAGCACCACGGCGGCGACGGCGCGGTTCGACGCGCTGACTGGCGCGATCAATCGCGCGGTCGTCGGCGAATCGGCGCGTTGGGGCGATGCAAAAACCGAGCCGGCGCTGACGCATGACGGCTCGTGGCTCAACGCGGTGGCGAATGTGCGGGCGAATTTTTTCCCGAACCGGTCGGCGAACGTGATCGCGCAATTCCGGGCGAAGGGCTGGTATCCGAGCATCGATCCGCCGCTGTGGAGCCAGCGCGGCGGGACGATCGCGGCGGGCGGAAATGTCGCGCTTTCTCTGGTCGCGGGGCAGTCGGGCGCGATCTATTTCACGACCGACGGCACCGACCCGCGGCGCTACAATTCGGCCACCGGCGTGGGCGATATTTCGCCGACAGCGATCGCGTATTCCGGGCCGATCGCGATCAGCTCATCGAAGGTCATCCGCACCCGGGTGAAGAGCGGGGCGACATGGAGCGCGCTAGACGAGGCGACGTTCTACACCGCGCAAAATTACGCGGGCCTCGCGATCACCGAGATCAATTTCCATCCGCTCGCGAACGGCGTGATCAGCGGCGACGAGTATGAATTTCTCGAGCTGAAAAACACGACGGCCAACGCGCTTGATCTCTCCGGGCTGAGTTTTACGACGGGGATCACGTTCACTTTTCCGATCGGCACGACGCTCGCTCCGGGCGCATTTTTCGTGCTGGCGCGGAACGCCGCGGAATTCCACAACCGCTATCCGGCGGTGACCGCGGACGGCGTTTATATCGGCAAGCTCGACAACGGCGGCGAGACACTGACGGTCTCGGGCCCGACAGGCGGGACGGTGCTCTCGGTGACTTACGACGACACGCCGCCGTGGCCCGCCGGCGCGGACGGGAACGGCTTCACCGCGGTCCCGGCTGGCACCGCATTCAACTCCGACGACGGGCGAAATTGGCGCGCAAGCGCGGCGGTCGGCGGTTCGCCGCGCGCGGACGATCCGGCGGTGAATTTCCCGCCGATCGTGATCAACGAAGTGCTCACCAACTCCGTCTCGCCGCTGACCGATACGATCGAACTTTTTAACCCGACTGGCACCGCGGTCTCGGTGGGCGACTGGTGGCTCACCGACGATCCGCACGTTCCGCAAAAGTATCGCATCCCGGCGGCGACGACGATTCCGCCGGGCGGATTCGTGACCTTCAGCGAAGCGCAATTCAACGCGACGCCCGGCACCGGCACGAGCTTCGCGCTGAACTCTGCGGGCGACGACGCCTACATTTTTTCCGGCAACGCGGCGGGGAATCTGACGGGCTACAGCCACGGCCTCAGCTTCTCCGGCGCGGAGGCGAACGTCTCGTTCGGGCGCTATCTCAACAGCATCGGCGAGGAACATTTTCCACGGCAAATCAGCCGGACTTTTGGGGCCGCAAACTCCGGCCCGCTGGTCGGCCCGCTCGTCATCTCGGAGGTCATGTATCACCCCGCGGACGGCTTCGATGAGTTCGTGGAAATCCGCAATCTCAGCGGCGCGACCGTGAATCTTTCCGACCCGGCAAACCCGGCGAACACGTGGAAAATCGGCGGCCTCAATTGGCCGTTCCCGCAAGGCGCTTCGATCGCCGCCGGGGCTCGCGCGATCGTCGCGCCGATCGATCCCGCGACCTTTCGGACGAAATATAATGTCCCCGCCGCGGTGCAAATTTTCGGGCCGTTCAACACGACCGCAAACCCCGCCAGCCTCGACGACGGCGGCGAGCGCGTCTCGCTGGAAATGCCCGACGCGCCGGTCCTGCAAGGCGGCGTCTTGGTCACGCCGTACGACGTCATCGACACGGTCCGCTACAACGACAAAGCGCCGTGGCCGGTGGAGGCCGACGGCAGCGGTGCTTCGCTCCAACGCAGCTCGGAAACTGCGTTTGCCGACGACCCGGCGAACTGGTTTGCCAGCGGCAGCACACCCGGCCGCGACAACGCAACCAACATCCCGCCGACCGTCTCGCTCACCGCTCCGGCGAACAACACGTCTGTCACTTTGCCGGCGACGATCACCTTTCAGGCGACCGCGAGCGATCCCGACGGGACGATCCTGAAAGTCGAATATTTCGTCGATGGCGGCAAAGTCGGCGAGTCGGCGGCGGGGCCGAGCTACAGCTTCGCGTGGACCGCGACCGGCGGCGTGCATACCGCCACCGCGAAGGCGATCGACAGCAGCATCGGCAGCACGACCTCGACCGCGATCACGATCTACGCGAGTTCGCCGGTCACGCAGGGTTTGCTCGGGCAGTATTTTGTGAATCCGGAGAACTTCACGACCGGCCTCGCGGGCGTGCGCATCGACCCGACGGTCAATTTTTCAGTGAACACGAATTGGCCGCAGACCACCGGCTTTCCCGGCATCACCGTGAACAATTATTCCGTGCGCTGGAAAGGCCAGGTGCGCGCGCCGAGCACCGGCAGCTACACGTTTTACATTAACTCGGACGACGGCTCGTTCCTGTATTTGAACGGCGCGCTGGTCATCAACAACGGCGGCTACCACCCCGACGTTGAGTTGAGCTACACCACGACGCTCACCGCCGGGCAGCTCTACCCGATCCAGATGGACATGTTTCAAGGCAGTGGCGGCGCGACCGCGCAGCTCTCGTGGACGGGTCCAGGCATCGGCAAACAGATCATCCCGCAGGCCGTGCTCTATCCCGACGGCACTCCGATCATCGTCACTCAACCCGCGCCGCTCACGCGCGAGGCTGGCACCTCGGCCAGCTTCACGGCGCTCAGTTCCGGGACCTCGCCGCTCGTTTATCAGTGGCGAAAAAACGGCGTGAATATCGTCGGCGCGACGAGCCAGATTTTTGCCCTTCCGAATGTGCTCGTCGCGGACGCCGGTGCGTATTCCGTCCTCATCTCGAACAGCGCTGGCTTCGCCATCAGCGCGAGTGCGGCACTCACCGTCACCTTCACCGACACCGATGGCGACGGGATGCAGAACTCGTGGGAACTCGCGAATGGCTTCAACCCGAACAGCGCCGCCGATGCAGCGCTCGACACCGACAGCGACGGCAGGACGAACCTCCAGGAATTCCTCGCCGGCACCAACCCGCGCGACGCGAACAGCCGGTTCACGATGACGGTCGGAAAGCCGGTCAGCGGCTCGGGCTTCGTGATCGGCTTCACCGCACAGCCGTACAAAAATTACACGATCCAATACAAAGACGCGCTGAACGCGACGACGTGGAACCGGCTCACCGACATCGAGGTTTCGGCGACTGCACAGACCATTCAATTCACGGATCCGACTGCCAACACCGAGCGATTCTACCGCGTCATCACGCCAAAGCAGTGAGTTTCGCGCGGGCATCGGCGGCTCGGAATCTCACCCACGAAGGCGCGAAGACCCGAAGCTGGAGAGCGGTCTCGATCTTTCGTTGCTTCGCGCCTTCGCGGTAAAATTCCGAGCCCGAGCGCAGCGCGTGATTTGCAGTTGGCGCGCGTGTCTTCCGCTCGTATTTCAGCGCCCTCATGCGCCTCAATCGTTTCCTCGCCTCCGCCGGCCTCGGCTCCCGCCGCGGCGTCGAAGAGCTCATCCTTTCCGGTCGAGTGAGAGTCAATGGCCGCGTCGTGGAAGATCTCGCCACGCAGGTCGCGCCCGGCGATGTCGTGAAGCTCGGCAACCGCGTCATCCACACCGAGCAGACCCTCACCGCGATGCTGAACAAACCGCGAGGCATCGTCTGCACCGCCGACGACGAGCGCGACCGCCGCACGATCTTCGACTTTTTCCCGAAGACCTGGCCGCGCGTCTTCCACGTCGGCCGGCTGGACAAGGAAAGCGAAGGCCTCCTCCTCGTCACGAATGACGGCGACCTCTCGCTCGCGCTCACGCACCCGAGTCACGAGATCGACAAGGAATACGAGGTCGGCCTCGACAAATCATTCGACCCGACGCATCGCGAAAAGCTACTGCGGGGCTTCAAGATCGAAGGCGGCCGCGCCAAGGCCGAGCAGGTCTCCATGATCAATCCGAAGCTTCTGAAAATCGTCCTCCGGCAAGGGATCAAGCGCCAGATTCGGCAGATGTTTTTCGAGATCGGATATGAAGTGATGCACCTCCGCCGCATCCGCATCGGCGCGCTCCGCCTCGGCACACTGAAACCCGGTGAATGCCGCATCCTCACGCCCAACGAAATCGCGACGCTGAAGGCCCGGAGCACGCTGCCGAAAACCGAAAAGCGTCCCACTTCGCGCCCGACGAAAGCGCTCCCGAAGCGCCGCCGCGCGCCGGAGGAGAGGAAAAAAGTCGGTGCAAAAACGCCGACTTCCGGCGCCATTCCGCGCCGGTCGAATCAAAGCATTTGACCCGCCGCCCGCCGTCCCCTACTCACTCCCTCCCGCCGAATCCAAACCACCTTTTTTTATGGGCCAGCAAACAAACAAAATCATCAAACGCCGCCGCCGTCTCGACTACATCGAGCGCAAGAAAGTCAAAGGCCTCGAACTCGCCGCCGCCGCCAAACCGAAGGCCAAGAAAGCCGCTGCGCCCAAAAAGGAAAAAGCGCCCGCCGCCGTCGCCGCGCCCGCTCCAGCAGAGTAACACCACTGCGAGCCGCACCGCTCGCCTCTCAGTTTTTCAGAAATGCGCCGGGCCGATTCGGTCCGGCGCATTTCGTTTTCCCCGGTCATCCTGAGCGGAGCTTCGGCTTTGCGAAGCGCAGTCGAAGGACCTCTTACTTCTCCCCTCCCCAGACCGGCGCACGCGCATCGGGGGAGAAGTAAGAGGTCCTTCGACTCCGCTATCGCTTCGCTCAGGATGACGAGAAAAATCACATGCGCTACCTCATCGTGGACGGCCACAGCGTCATCTTCGCGTGGCCTGAACTCCGCCGGTTGCACGCCCGCCGCATGATCCTCGCCCGCGACGAGCTGATCAAAATGCTCACGCAATATCAGGACACGAGCGGCGTCCGGGTGGTGGCCGTCTTCGACGGAAAAGGCGGCACCTCCACCGAGGACACCGCGCCCGGCGGCATCCAGGTTCTCTACTCGGCCAGCGGCCAGACCGCGGACCAAATCATCGAGCGACTCGCCGGCACGTATGGCCGCACCCACGATCTCACCGTCGCCACCGACGACCTCCTCGAGCAACAAACCGCCGCCGCCTTCGGAGCCACGCCGCTCTCCACCGCCGGCCTCCGCGACCTCCTTTCTGCTTCGCAAAACGAATTCGCCCGAGCGCTTCGGAGTCGGCGAAAAAGAGGCTGAATCCCTTTAGCCGCGGCGCGCCCGGTCAAGGCACGATCTGGATCACGTTCGTCCCTTTTCCAGCGAGCACCTTCGTATAAATGTCGCTGCCGCCGGCGAGGGTGAACGTGTCGTTGCCCGCACCGAGAGCGATTTTGAGGGCCTCGAAACCGGCGTAGGTCACGCCGCCGCCGAGACCGAGGCCGGTGAGTTTGGTCAGGGTGAGAAGTCCGGTATCGCCGATGGCGAAGCCGGTATCGTCCACGGTGAGTGTGTCGAGACCTTTGACGTTCGTTCCGCCGTCGAGCAGGACCGCGCCGGCGATGGTGTTCACCACGCCGCCCGCAGCGGGCGCGCGACTGCCGAGGTTCACCACGTCCGCACCCGCGCCGGTATCGACGGCGAGAGCGCCCGTCGTCGAGTGGATGTGAACGGTGTCGTTGCCCGCGCCGGTGTTGACGTTCACGAGGAAGTTCGGCGTGCCATCGACGGTGAGCGTGTCATTGCCCGCACCGAGGTTGAAGGTCACCGCGTTCAGCCCGGTGAACGCAATACCCTGAGCTCCCATGCCTTCGCCGAGGATGCTGCCGGAAGTGAGGCGTCCAGTGCTCCCCCCGAGGCTGGCAGATGCCTGAACATTCAGCGCATCGAAGCCGCTCCCCGCGATGACGACCGCGCCTTTGATCGCCGAAAGCAGGCCGAGTGCGTTGCCGGCGTTCACGATGTTTGCGCCCGCGCCGGTGTGAATCGTCGTCGTCGTTCCCGCGGCGCTGCCTTCGAGTTTCACGAGATCGTTGCCCGCACCGAGACGCAATTGCAGCGCGCCGACGCCGTGATATTCGAGGGTGCCGCTGCCGCTGCCGAGCCCGGTCAAAAGCGTTGCGCCGAGCTTCCACGAGCGGGCGAGAGTGTTGGCGCTGTCGTCGAAATTCAGGAAGTCGAGCTTGCTGCCGGTCACGCGAACGAGGCCGTTCAAATGATTCGCGACGCCGCCCGTGCCCGGCAGCGCGCCCGCGGAAGTGCCGACGTTTACCACGTTCGCGCCCGCGCCGGTGGTGATGCTGACGGTCGTGCCCGCCACGCTCGTCGCGACGTTGAACACGTCATCGCCCGCCCCACCGTCGATCGTCGCAGTCGTTCCGACACCGACGGCTTGCACGGTGATCGTGTCATTTCCCGCGTCGCCGGTGACGCGGTCATTTCCCTCGGTGACGCGAACGAAGTCATCCCCCGCCCCGCCCTTCACGAGGTCCGCGCCGCGGTCACCATCGAGCAGGTCGTTGCCCTCGTTGCCGTTCAGCGTGTCGTCGCCGAAACCGCCGAGCAGCGTCTCCGCGCCTTTGCCGCCGTTGAGCACGTCGCGACCCGCGCCGCCATCGAGGAGCGCGGGCAGCGCGTCGATATTCGGATCGATCGTGATCACGTCGTCGCCAGCTCCGCCGTAAATTTCGAGGCGGCTGATGTCGCTGTATTCCGCGATGAATTTGTCGGTCGCGAGACTCTTCTCATCGAGGGTCAGCGCGAGCTGTTTCGGCATTTTCGCTTTCGCGAAAACGATCGAGTCCGCGCCGCTGCTGCCGCCGACCGCGAGGATATATTTGCCGGGATTCGCGGGGTCTGAAATTTTCAGGACGCGGGTGACGGCGAGCGGCACCAGGACTTTCTCGACGCTGCCGTCGGCGCGATTCGCGAGCGTGAACTCGACACGGAAGTTTGCCTCGGTCGTCGGAGTGAAAGTGAACTCGCGTCCGGTTCCGTTCGCGATCACTTGCTCGTCGCCGTTGAGCGGAGCCGCTGCGCCTGCGAGCACGCGCCAGCCGAACTCGTAATTTCCGACGATCGGCGCGGCATCGAGGAAGCCGTGGAAAGTGAGCGCCTGACCCCGCACCGCCGCGCTCGGTCCGCTGATGCCGAGGCCGACTGCGGCGGCCGGGACGAAGTTCAACGCCGTGACCTCGAGCGGGGCGTCCGCGGTGCCAAACGCGCTCGTCGCCGCATCGACAAAAGTGAAGCGGACATTGAACCGGCCCGCGTTCGCCGGGGCGAAAACGAGTTGCGGGCCGCTGCCTTGCGCGACGACGGCGTTGCTCGCGTCGGTCACGTTCCAGAATGATTTCGCGGAGGTCGTGGCGACGCCGCCGAGCAGACCGGCAAACGTGAGCGGCTGTCCGCGCCAGCCTTGCGCCGGGCCGGTGATCGTCGCGCCGGAGACGGCTCGAGCCGGGCTCACATTCAGCGGCGCGGTCGCGAATCCGTCGGCACCCGTGGACGGATCGTGCAGCGCGAAGCGCACGCTGAATTGCCCCGGCGCCGTCGGAGTGAAGCTGAAGTTTTGCGCCGTGCCGCTCGCGATCACGGCGTTGCCCGCGTCGAGGATCGACCACGTTTTCTCGAAGCTCGGCGGGATGTTTCCGGCGTCGAGCAGCGCGGCGAAATGGAGCGTCTCCGCGAGCACACCTTGCGTCGGGCCATTGAAGCCGACGCTGAGGATCGGGTTGAGGCCGAGCGCATTCAGCGTCGTCGTGGTGACGTTGACCGCGCCCGTCGCCGGATTGGTGAGCGTGAAACGGATGCTGAAGATCCCCGCCGTCGGCGGGATGAAGACGAACTGCGTGCCGCTGCCACTCGCGCCAACCTGCGCGCCCGCGGCGTCGAGCACCTGCCAGGTCGCCGTCAATCCGGCCGGCACGCCGCCGTTTCCGAGCAGCGCGGTGAAGGTCCGCACCTGCCCGCGCGCGGCCTCGATCGGGCCGCTGATTCCGGCGCTCAAATCAAACGGCGCGCTCGTCGTCGCCGCAAAAATTTGCAACGTCGAACTCGCGTTCCCCTCGGCCCCAGTCGCGCTGTCCACGAGCCGCAGCCGGACGCTCAGCGCGCCCGCGTCGGAGGGGACAAAATCAAAGTCGCGTCCGAGCCCGCTCGCGACGACGCGCTCCGTCGAGCCGATGATTTCGACGACCTGCCACTCCGCCGTGAAGCCCGCGGGCAACGGTCCGCCGTCGTGCAGCGCGGTGAATCGCACCGGCGCAGCCCACGCGCCCTGCGTCGGCCCGGCGATCCCGGCGGAGAAGGTGGGCACCGGCGGCACGATGCTGAGCGAGGAGGTCGTGACGCCGAACATTCCGGTTGCCGGATCGACGAGCAGGAGCTCGACGCGATACTGGCCGTTCGCTGCCGGTCGGAAGAGGAATTGCGAGCCGCTGCCCGTCGCGACGACCGCATTTTTGGAGTCGAACACTTTCCACGCCGCAGTCACATCCGCTGGGAAAGCCGCCATATTCAGCAACCCGCCGAAGGTCAAAACCGGCCCGCGCACACCGTTCGCCGGCCCGGTGATGCCGACGGAAAGCATCGGCATATTCGCATTCACCGTCAGCGCGGCGGTGGCCGTAACGAGCACCACGGTCGGGCTTTCGCGGAACTCGAGCTGCACCGTGAACAGCCCCGCGGCGGTCGGGTTGAACGTGAATTGATGTCCGGTGCCGTCCGCGATCGAGACGCCGGAGGGATTCAAAATGTGCCAGGTCGGGAGGTAGCCGTGCGGCGAATCGGCATCGTCGAAGAGCGCGGTGAACGTCACGCCTTGCCCGAGAAACGTCGTCGCCGGACCGGTGATGCCCGCGCTGAACGTGCCGCGCTTCGTGTTCACGATCAGCTTCATCGTGGCCAGGCCAAACGCGCCGGTCGTGACATCGAGGACGACGAGTTCGACGCGATATTCGCCGATTTTCGGAGCCGTGAAGATCAGCGTTTTCCCGGTCCCGCTCGCGACGACCTTGCCCGTCGCATCGAAGACCTGCCACACCGCCGCGAGCCCGACCGGCAGCGCGAATCCGTCGATTCGCGCGAGCAATTCGAACCGCGTGGCCTTGTGCGTCTCGACCGTGATCGTGGTGCCGAGCGTCGGCACGCGCGCGATGCTGCCGGACGGCGGGAAGACGGAAACATCCGCGCCGCCCGCGTGGATTCCGCCGAGCGTCGTGCCGACATCGACGAGGAATTCGCGCAGGTTCGGCGTGAGCACGGAGAAGATGAGGCCGCGAATCAGCATCGTCGCCGGGCGGCTGAGATTGCCGGTTTCTTGCAGGAGCAGGTTCGGCTTGCCGCTGTCGATCAGCGCGTCTTTGCCGGACTGCAACGTGCGCCCGGTCGCGAGCACTTTGTCGTCGAGGAACGCGATCGTCGTCGCGACGTGGCTGAAGCCGAGGCTCAGTGGCACCGGCGTGTTCGGCGTGGCGCGGGCGAACGGCACGGTGACCGCGGCGTTTTTCGCGACCAAAATATCGTCGCCCTGCTCGCCCATGATCGTGTCGATACGGGCGCGGAGCGTCACCGTTTTGCTCGTCGCGGAGTGGCCGAATTTCGACGGCGCGAAGTCGTAGCTGCCCGCGTATTTTTTCCCGCCGAGCAGGAGCTGCAGGTCGTTCAAGAGCACGCCCATTTCGGCCTCGATCGTCTTCTGCGTCTTCGTCGTGCTCGTGAGGATCGGCAGGATCACCGCACCGTCGTCGCCGATGAGCAGGTCGTTGCCCGCGCCGCCGCGGATCATGTCGTTGCCGGCATCGAGATCGTATTCAAAGACCTTCGGCACGAGCGCGAGATCCTTCGCCGCCGGGCGGAGCAGCGCGAGGTTCGCGAGGTCGGTGGCGAGGTGATACGCGAGTTCGGCGGCGCGAACTTTCTGCTGCGTGCCGAGCGCGGCGTTCGTGTCGTTCAGCATCCGCGAGGTGATGTTGAGGACGGTCACGATCTTCGCCATCGAAGTGCCCGTCTGCACCGGCGCGAGCAGCGCGCCTTGATCGCCGATCACCACGTCGTTGCCGGCTCCGGCGTCGATGATGTCGTTGCCGAGGAAGAGGTGGTGGTAGTCGGGATCGAGCACTTTCGGCAGCAAGGCTGTGAGGCGATTCGGATTGCTCGCGAGCCCGTGGGCGACGAGCGCATTCAGCACGCCGACGTGCGCTTCGCGGATTGTGTTCACGAAGTCGGTCGCGACGTATTCCAGATCGCGCAGGAAGCTGTGGTAACGCAGCGCAGCGGTCGTGAAGTCCGGCGCGGCGACCGGGCTGCCGATCGAGAACGGCACGCTGATCAGCGCGTTGTCGCCGGTGATGTAGTCGTCGCCGTCGCCGCCCGCGATCGTGTCGTTGCCGATGCGAATGTCGTGCGCGGTCGTCGCGCCGCCGCTGAGTTGCTCGAGCAGATCGAAATCGAGCGAGAGGAAATGCAGACCCGTGATCGCGGTGAAGACCGCGCCGCGCACGTCCTCCGTCGCCTTGTCGAGCGCGGCGATGCCGGTGAAGACCGGCGCGATCACCGCCACGTCATCGGCGTAAATCGTGTCCGCGCCCGCGCCGCCGTCGATGATGTCGTTGCCCGGCAGCGCGTCGGCGTGATGGATGAGGTCGGGGACGAACGAGATGAGCGGCAGGGTCGCCGCGCCGTCGTTGCGCCGCAGCGCGTCGGCGGTGGCGAGGTCGCCGAACGCGAGGTTCGGGACGAGCGTGAGCTGCGGCGCGACGGAGTTCAGTTCGAGCGGCAGAAGCGCCATGTTCGCGACGATGACGGAGCCGCCGGCGGCGAGCGTGTAGTTCACGCCGGCGTCCGCGCCGATGAGCCGGATGCCGCTGACGATCTGCGGCAGGTTCGTCATGAACGGCACGGAATTGAACGCGCCGTCGGCGAAGATGAGGTCCGCGCCGTCGCCGCCGTTGATCGTGTCGCTGCCGCGCTGACCGAAGAGCAGGTCGTCGCCCGCGCCGCCGTTCACGGTGTCGTTGTCGGCGGCGACGAGGTCGATGAGCAGGAGCTCCGTTTCCCACGCTCCGCTGTCGGCATTGATCGATTTTGCGCCGCCCGGCAGATAGACGCCGCCGAGAATCGCGAGGTCCGCGCGGATCAATTTCGCCGCGAGTTCCGGGTCGTCGAGACGCAGCGGATGCGTGTCCATTTTGATCACGCTCGTCAGCGTGCCGACGTCCTCGAGGAAGATGTCGCGATGCCAGGAACGGCTGCCGTCCGCGTTCACTTTGTCGTTCAAGCGCGGCGTGCCATCGACGTTGAAAGCCCGCAGCGCGTAGCCGCTGTCGCCGAGCACGACATCGTTCCCGTCGCCGCCGCTCGCGATGTCCGCGCCGAGTCCGCCATAAACTTCGTCGTCCCCTGCCCCGCCATCGAGCATGTCGTTTCCGCGCTGACCGAAGAGAATATCCTCGCCCGCATCGCCGAGCAGCGTGTCGTTGCCCGCGACGAAATCGATGTTGTCGAACTGCACCACGGTACGGATGACCGTCGTCCCATAAACCGCGCCGGTGTACGTCCGCCAAGTCGTCGGATAGCCCGCGATCACCTCGCGGGAAATGAGACCGTTGTCGCCGAGAATCACGTCCGCGCCGTCGCCCGCGGTCACGTCGGTTTCGTCGCCGCCGTCGAGCACATCGCTGCCGTCCGCGCCGCCGAGCACGTTGTGGCCGCCGGTGATGTCGTCCTGCCCGGCTCCGCCGAAAATGTGGTCGTCGCCCTGCTGGCCGAGCAGAAAGTCGTCGCCCGCTTCGCCGTGGATCGTGTCGTTTCCGCCGCCGTCGATCGCGGTGATGAAGATCGAAATGAAGTTCCGATTCGCCGGCAGGGAGATGTCGTATCGACCGTGGTCGCCGAGGATCACGTCGTGGCCGTTGCCGCCGAACAGGTTGTCGTCGCCGGTGCCGCCGAAGATGAAATCCTCGTCGTCGCCGCCGAAGATTTTGTCCATCCCGCCGATCGTCGGATCGGTGCTGAAGAACACGTCGAGCGTGCCGTTCACGCCGTCCACCGCGAAGTCGAACACGCCATTGTCGCCGAGCACGAAGTCGTTGCCCGCGCCCGCGGAAATCAGGTCGTTCGCCGCACCGCCCGCGATCACGTCGCTCGCGCCGCCGGTGGAAATCATGTCGTCGCCGCCGATCGCTGAGTCGCTCGTGACGAAGCGGATCATCTTGCCCGTCGCGTCGAACGTCGCCGTGCCGTTGTCGCCGAGAACAAAGTTGCGGTTCGTCGGATTTCGCGTCGTGATCTTGTCTCCCGCGGCACCGCCGAGGATCACGTTCAGGCTGTCGCCGCCGTCGATGATGTCCGCGCCGCCGATGCCCGGATCGGTCGTTTCGCCGCGCACGAGCTTGCCGCTGAGCACGTCGAAAGTGACGCGCCCATTATCGCCGAGCACCACATCGAAGACCGGAATGCCGGTGAGCGGAGCAACCTCGCCGCCAGCGTGGATCGTGTCGCCGCCTGCGCCGCCGAGGATCACGTTCGCACCGAGGCCGGCCGTGATCGTGTCCGCGCCGCCGACCGCCGGATCGGTCGTGTGGACTTCGACGAGCACGCCCGCCACGAACGTCGCGCGCCCATCGTCGCCGACGAGCACATCGGCCTGCTCATCGGCGAGCGTGTTGTCGCTGAAGAACCCGTTGATCGTGTCGCCGCCCGCGCCGCCGAAGATTATGTCGCGGCTTTCGCGTCCGTGGATCGTGTCGTTGCCGCCGATGCTGGCGTATTCGGTGAAAGCGAAAGTCGCCGGGCGGATGACGCCGTCCGTGAAGTCGCCCGGTCCCGCGTGGCCGACCGCGGCGACGACATTTGCGCCGTCGAGGAAGAGCACGCGGCCGCGGTCGCCGAAGATCAGATCATTCGCCTGGCCGCCGGTGATGTCGTCGTCGCCCTGACCGCCGAAGATGATCAACGGCAGCGTCGAGGCAGCGGCCTTGACCGTGTCGTTGTCGGTCGCGAGCGGCTGATTGTGGTAAGCGCCCTGCGTGTTCAGCACGAAGAAGTCGTCCTGACCGGCGGTGAGATTCACGGTCACGAAGTCATCGCCGAGGCCGGTGTTCAGCGTCGTGGTGGTGCGGAATCCGTCGCGGCGAATCGTGCCGTCGATCAGGATTCCGTCGTTGCCGGAGCCAGTCCAGATCGTGATGCCGTCGTAGAAGTTACCGTTCACTTTATCCGCGCCAAACGTGATGCGACCGGGCGCGAGGCCCGCGATGCGGATTTCCGTCGCTGGCAATTCGACGAGCCCGGTGATCGGACGATCCGTGATCAAGACCACGGGATCGCCGACGGTCGCGGCCTCGTCGCTGATCATCAAAATCTGGCGGCCGATTCCGCCGTCGATATTCAGCGTGCCGAAAATGTGATCGAGCTGACCGGGCAGGTAGTCGTAGCCCGCAGTCGTGCCGACTTCGCGCGAAGCTTGCGAGGAAACGTAGAGGCGATCGTCGCCGCCATTCGCGCGGACGTTCGTCACCGCGCCGGCGGCGGAGCCGCGGATATTGAAGACGTCGGAGGCCGTGCCGAGGTCGATGTCGAGCGTCTCGACGTTGTAGTAATTGATCCCGTCGAGGCGCGTGGCGAGCGACGCGCTGCCGGGCTTCGTGCCGAGCGTGAGCTGCGAGGCGTCCACGTCGAGCGGGTGGATGCGGAGCGCGCTGAAGTGGCCCTGGAACGTGATCACGTAAATACTCCCCTGCGCCGTCACGGCGAAGTTTTCGGTGTGCGGCGCGTCGGTCAGCGGCGTGAAGAAGTTCCGCGGATTCAGGATCGGATCGAGCGCGGCGCGGACCTGCGCGGCGGTCGCGCCCGCGGCGATCGGAGCGGACCAGACGAGCCCGCCGCCGGTCGCCGGCACCTGCGGTTTCAAGACATTCGCGACCAGCGGCAGCGCGGTGCGGATCGACGCCACATCGGCCGCGCTGAGCCGGAAGCCGAGTCGGAACGTGCCGCCGTCCGCCTTCACCGTGAGCGCCTGACTCGGGAGCGAGACGGTGCCGGTGAGCGACGCGGTGTCGATGTCGGCGGGATAAATCGAGAGGCTCAGGAACGCGCCCTGGAACGTGAGCACGTAGGCCAAACCGATCTTGGTCAGCGCGTAATTGTCGGTGTGCGGCAGGCCGGGATTCGAGTTCGCCGGATTCAAAATCGGATCGAGCACCGCGCGGAAATCGGCGGCGGAAGCGTTGAACGCGATCGGCGCGGACCAGGCGATCGTGACCGACGCATCGAGCGGATCGGCGGCGAAGGTCGGCTGGTCGATGATCGGAACAACGACGATGCCGTTGCGCGTCACGAGCAACCCGTCGGCGATCGCTTTCCGCTCGGCGGCGGTGAGGCGGAAGCCGATGCGATATGTGCCCGCCGTCGCATCGACGGTCAGCACCTGCTGATTGTTCAAGCGCTGATTGTTCAAGCCCGGCTCGACCGACCCATTCCGCACCGTGCTCGTGATCACGACCGCCGACTGATCGACGTTCGCCGCGAGTTGCGTGCCCGTGATTTCCGCGGCGAACGCGCTCTCGATGAGCAGTTGATTCAACCGGTTCAGCTCACCGCTAATCGGGATCGTCGCCAGCAGCGCGCGCGTCTCGGCAGAGAGCGCGACTCCGGCGAAACGCGCGGCATTGTAAAACGGCTCGGCATTCGGATTCGTGCTCTCTTCGTCGATGATCGCATTGAATTCGCGAATCAGCGCCGCGCCGGTCACCACATCGTCCGCGGTGCCGGAATAAGCACCGAGCAGCGTCTTCGTCCCGGCGGAGAGATGCGCGAAGAGGAACGCGGAGACCGCATCCGGGTTCACGGCGGTGAGCTTCGCGACGAGGCTGCCGACGTTCGTGATATTCCCGGCGGCGAAGAATCCCTCCTCCCACGCGGGCTGCGCGTGATCGATCCCCGCCAGCGCCCGGGCGAAGGTGACGGTGTAAGTTTTGTCCACCGTCAGCCCGTTCGACATGTGCCCGGCGAGCGTCACGTCCACGTCGGAGGAGCCGTAAACATCGCGCAGGATCGCCTCCACTGCGGCGGCATCCATCAAGTATTCGAAGGTCGCGTCGGCGAACCCGACGTTGCGCGTGATCGCCGGATTCACGACGCCGTGGCCGATGCCGTACCCGGCGAAACGGAGGACGTAATTCCCCGCGCGGGCCTGCACAAAAATTTGCTGCACCTCGCGCACCGAGAACATGTCGAGGCCGGTGATCGTCGTCGTGTCGAGCGTGCCGACGTTCTGGTTCGTGTCGCGGCTGTCGTTCACCCGCACCGTGTCCGCGCCCGCGCCGGCATCGATCGTGAGCATCCCGGTGATCTGATCGACGAGCAGATCGTCGCTCGCCAGCGCGATGAGATCGCCGCCCGTGCCGGGCGAGACGATGGTGTGGCCCGCGATCGTTTTGATGATGATCGTGTCGGCGAGATCGGTGTGGCCGAGCAGCGGGCGGCCGACACGCGCATCGCTGATCGTCGTCAGCCCGCGATGCGTGGACTCGACCGTGAAAGTGTCCGCGCCGAACCCGAGCTCGATGTTCAGCACCTCGAGATTCGAGTAAGTAATGCCGCCCTCGAACTTGCGTCCGGCGACGACCGCTTCGCCGCCCATGCCGAGCCCGCCGAGATGATTTTCGGTCAGCACGCCGACGTCGTTCGCCGGGCTGTCGCCGTTGAAAATGTTGAGCGTATCGACCTGCGTCGATTCGGTGACGCGCTCGTTCAGGTTGATCGGATTGTAGAAATACGCGTCGCCCGGCAGCAGCGCGGGAGCCGGTCCGTTCAGCGTGACCGTGTCGCCGGAGATGCCGGGCTGGAGGTTCGGCGTCACCGCGTTGATCGCGGCAACGAGCCCCGCGGTGATCGCGGTCGGGTCGGAAGTCGCGCCCGCCGAGTACGCCGTGCCGTCGATCGTGAAGGTCCAGCCGGCGGGCAGCACGACATCCGCGCTGAAGATCAGCGACGCCTGCGTCCACTGCGCGAGCGCGATGTCGGCGGGCAGCGGCGTCCCGCGGACGAGCGGATCGACTGCGCTGTTCGGCGGGAGCTGGAGGTCGAACGTGAAGCTCAGTCCGTCGGCGCGCGCGATGATGATCCGGTTGCCGAAGACGCTGGCCGAGAGGTCGATGTTGTAGCCGGCGGGCGCGGAGCGGCGCAGTTGCTCGACCATTTCAAAGAGCGTCGCCTGATCCCTCGCGATGATGCCGCGATACGCGTCCTCGAGCAGCAGCCGGTTGAGACGCAACACGCCGTCGATGTCGGTCGGATTCTGGACGAGCAGGTTGTTCGTTTCGGTCGAAAGATTCACCGCCCCGAAGCGCGCGGCGGTGTAGATCGACGGCCCGCGCAGGATCGTGTTCAGCTCGCGAATCACGACCTCGCGTTTTTCGCTCAAAGTGCTCGTGGAGCTGAACAGCACTGCTTTCCCCGCCGGCGTGAAGTTGCCGAAAAGGTAGGCCGAGACATTGTCCGGCGCGCTCGAAGTGAGCCGCGCGAGCAGGGTCGTGAGATCGGTAAAGTCGCCGCTGCCGAGCAGGACCGCGCGGACGTTGATCAACGTGCCGCCGAGCGTGACGTTCCACGATTCGTTCGCGCTCACGACGCCGGTCAGGCCGACGCTCAAGTCGAGCCAGCGGAGGCTGCTGATGCTCGCCGGATTCGGCACGCCGACGAAGCGAATCGTCCCGCTGGTCGGCGCGTCGAACGCCACGCTGAACGGCGTGCTGCGGCCGACGGTGAGGATGTTTTTCGAGACCGAGGTGAGGTCAAATGCGCCGCCCGCGCCGCTGAGGATCGCGGCGGAGTAAATCGGCACGCTCGTTCCCGGCGGCGGATTGATGCGCGGATCGAAGCCGGGGCGCTCGCCGAATTTCGCGCTCGTGTGGATCGCGAAATCGTCGGTGAGCAGCGTGAACGCGCCGAGATTCACCGTGCTCACACGGCCATCGGCGAGCGGCAAATTGATCTCGCCGGGCAGGCGGAACGGATTGCTGATCGCGCCGTTGTCGTTCACGCCGATGCCGCCGTTGATGATCAGCGGGCCGCGGATTCCGTTCACGCGTTCTTCCGGCGCGGGGAAGACGAGCGCGTCGCTGCCGTCGATGAACGGGTCGTCGATCGCGACGACGGTGACGTGCTGCGGCACGTTCCAATTCGTGCTGTCGAAGATGAGCTGCGGCGAGACGATCGCGGTCGCCGGGTTCGTCGAAGCGGAGACCGGGACGAGATTCGAGCCGAGCGCCGCGGTGAAGTCGGCGCGGTCGCGGCGCGAGATGAAGAGCACGCCGCCGTCGAGCGAAACGTCGTAGGTCGCCGCCGCCGCCGCATCCGCGCCGATCGCCGCCGCGAGGCCGCGCGCGATGTCGGAGAGGCTGTTGCCGAAGGCCGGCACGTACGAGAATTCGCGGCCGTCGAGTTCCACTTTCCACGTCGAGGCGGAGGCCATTCCGCGCGCGGCTCCGCTGAGCAGATTGATCGCGATGGTCAGCTTGCCACGCGTCTCGTCCAGCTCCGGCGCGGCGCGGCGTGCGCTGATCGCTTCGCCGGAATCGTCGGGCGTCACGACGAGCGCGACCGCATCGAAGTTCGCCGGGCCGGTGATCGTGAAACCCGTGCCGCCGGCGTTCGCGACGACCGTGTAGGTGTTGCCAAATTTCTTCGCGAGCGCGGCCTGCAATCCGGCGGCGACGGTCGTGAGCGTGTCGCCGACGTTCACGTCGTAGTTCGCCTCCGCGCCGTCGAGGATCAGCTTCCAATTCTCCGGCGTCCCGAGCCGCGAGATCGGCGTGCCGATGAGCCGCACGTCGGCCGTGAGCACGCCGCCGGTGCGCGTGCGGATGATGTCCGCGCCGCCCGCGCCGACGTTCGCTTTCGCAAAGAATGACGGCGTCAGCGAACCGGCTGCGGTGCGGATCACGAGCGCGGTCGGGTCGAGCGGATCGGTCGTGACGGTGTAGCCGTTGTCCGTGCCGATGCTGCCCGCGAGCGCGGCGGCGATGGTCGCGAGCGTCGTCGCGTTCGAGGTCACGAGATACGAGAAGGTCTGCGTCTGCTGAATGGCGCCGCCGGAATCGACTGTCGTCAGCGTGAGCGTCCAGACCTGGCCCACCGCCGGCGCGCCGCGCAATTCGATGCGGGCTTGCGCGGTCGCGACGTTCACCTGCACCGCGGCGTTTTCGCCCTTGTCGGGCAAATTGAACGCGCTCGAGGCGAGATACGTCCGCGTGATTTGCGGGCCGACATTGATCGTGACCTGGTTCGTCGGGGCGGCGGTCAGGGTCACGTCGTAGCCGTCGGTCACCGGCTTGTAGCCGGAGTTCGGGAACTCGTCGCCGAGGTGATACGTGATCAAGAATTTGCTCCGGCTGACCAGCGTGTCGTCGTGATCCGCGGGCTGCGTGATCCAGTCGCGATCGAGGAAGAATTCCTTCGTCAGCGAATCGTAATCGAGAATGAGCGCGGTCTGCGCGCGGCCGGTGCCGTCCGTCACGGTGAGCGTTTTCCCGGCGAGCGCGATGGCGTTCGGGTTCGTGTCGTGATTGAGCACGGAGACGCTCAGCTCGTAGCCCTGACCGGGGAAAACGCCGGTCTTGAAATCCGAGAAAAAGCGGTCCGAGCGCGTCGTCCCGAAGTCGTCGAACTCATCGAATTTCACGATGGAGCCGACGCGCACGACGTAGGTGCCCGGCGTCTTGATGTCGAACTCCGTGAAGCCGTCGCGGTCGGTTTCGCTGCCCGCGTCGATCACGCTGGCGCGGCTCTTCGCCACGAAATCCAGAAGCGCCTGCTCGTCCGCCGTGAACCGCGCATCGGTCGAAAGCGCGCCAACGATCGGCTGCTCGAGGAAGGTGGCTTTTTTGCGATCCGCGACGCTGAGGAGCAGGCCCGTCTCGGCGGCGGTGAGCAGGTTCGCCGTGTTCGGCGACGAATGATTCGCGACGATGAACCGCAGCGCATCGGTCTGCGCGCGGCTGAGTTCGGAGTAGGCATCGCTGGCCAGCGGGTTGACGAGGTCGGTCGAGTTGAAGAGCTCGACGGTCGTGCTCGCGCGATACGTGAAGCTCTTGAAGAGGATGAAGTTGAAGATCGAGAACGACTGGAAGTCCGGGATGAGGACGCGGTTGGTGACGACGTTGCTCTTGTCGATGTCGAGGACGACGTGGAGCGAGCCGCCGCGCTTGAGCTCGAAGGCGAACGGATCGTTGTCGGCAAACGTGAGCGGGTCGTTCACGTCGTCCGCCACGTTCACGCTGTCCGCGACGTTGATCGTCGCGCCGGTCGCCGAGAGGCTCGCGGTGAACGTCGGATTCCCGCCGCGCAGGCTGCCGGTGCGGCCGGTATTGTCGCGCTCGACGGCAAGGACGGGCACGTCGGTTCCGGCGGGATTGAGGTAGGTGATCTTCCACGGATCGGCCGTCGTGCCGGTGCCGGTGACGCTGACATCGAGGTGCGTGTTGCCGGTGAGGGTGAGCGCTTGAAGCGCGTTTTCGAGGTCGAGCGCGGTCGCATTCCACGCGAGCGCCGTCGTCGTGTGCGCCGGGCCGTACGCCACGTCGGGATCGGTCGAGACCTCGCGGAAGATCAGCTTGAACGTGCCCGTCGTCGCGCGGCTGGAAACGGTTTGCACCTCGTTCGCCGCGCCGTTCCCCTGCTGTTTCGTGATGACGACGGCGTCGCCGTTGATGCGGTCGATCAGGTTCTGCGCAATCGTCCGCAGCGTCCGCTCGCTGCGCGCGAGCCCGGCTTCCGCGATGTAGGTGTAGGTCGCGTTATCGACCGTGAGATTCCACGCCTCGCCGGCCACGAACCGGCCATCGAGCACGAGGCTGCCGGCGTAGAAATGCGGTCGCCCGTCGGCATCCACGTCGGTCTGCGCGTAAGGCGTCACGCGCAAATGCGAGAGCCCGCCGATCGCGAGCGGGTCGCCATTGGCGCGTTTCACGCTGAAGCTTTCGACGGTCAGCGGGGTGGCCGTGGCGGGCGCGACGGTGAAGCCCGCCGCCGCGATCTGCGTGCGGAAATTCGTCGCGACGTTAATCAGCGTGGACGTGCCGTTCGCGATGAAAGTGGTCAGCGGCGTGCCATCGACGGTCAGGTCGAACTGGTCATTCGCGTCGATCGCCGGACCCGCGGCGGGCGCGAGCACCTGCACGGTTTGGACGAAAATGAGCTTCGGCGA
This sequence comes from Spartobacteria bacterium, assembly GCA_043777315.1. Classification (GTDB taxonomy): domain Bacteria; phylum Verrucomicrobiota; class Verrucomicrobiia; order Chthoniobacterales; family Chthoniobacteraceae; genus CAIURC01. The sequence goes on from JAYVPW010000093.1 coordinate 141,623, forward strand.
ACCGCTGACGATCACCGTGCCGTGCGACGCCGCGAGCTGCACGGCGAAGACGGACGTGAAGGTCGTCCCGTCGATGCGCGTGAGGATGATTTCATTCGTCCCGCGCAACACCGCGACGTAGCCCGGCAGCGCGTCGAGCTGCGTCGCGAGGTCGGCGGCGATCTTGGCCGCGGTGTCGAAAGTCGCATCGACGAGGCGCGTGACCGCCGATTGACCGGGCACCGTGATCGTCCAAACGTCGCCCGCGTTCGCCGTGCCGGTGAGCGTGATCCGCTCGGTCGTCGGCGTCACCGCCGGGACGAAAATGCGCGCGGAAGGATCGACCGGCGCGGTCACGACGAACGCGCCCGGAGTCAGCCGCGTGACGACGAGCACGCCGGCTTCCTGCGCGGCGGTGTAGCCGGTGATCGCGCCGACTTTCCTGACGAGGTCGGTGACGATGCTGCCGAGCGGCTCGGTCGCGAGCGTGACGTCGTGCGACTTCGTCGTCCCATCGACGATCACATTCCACTTCTCGCCGTTGACCGCCGCGCCGGTGAGCGTGATGAGCCGGACATCCGGCGCCGTGCCGCCGACGCTGGCGGTGCCTTGCGGCGAAACGAACGCGCTCGCGGTGAGCGTCGGCTGCGTGTTGCCGAACTTCACGATCACCAGCGTGTTGCCGTTGAAGCCCGCGCCGTAGTTGTCGTTGTTCCCGCCGATGATCTTCGTCTGCAGATCCGCGATGATCGCGCCGAGCGTCGCCGGTCCGCCGCCGACGGGATCGGTGGAGGTCTTGGTCGTCCCGTCAAAGGTGACGGAGAACGTGTCGTTGTCGCGCGGCGCGCCGGCGAGCGTGACGAGTTTTACCGCGACGAAATCCGGCGTGGCACCGAGCGAACCGCTCGAACCGGGAGGCGTCACCGTCGCGGTGAAGGCCGCGCCCGTGACATTGACGATCGCCAACATGCTGCCGTCCGCCGCTGCCGCGAAGCCTGCCTGCCCGTCGGTGTTCACCTTCGCCGCGAGCTTGTCCGCAATGTCGCGGGCGCTGTCGCCGGCGGCTCCCGTGATCGAGTGCGCCGTGGTGCCGATGGTGACGGTCCAGACTTTCGTGTCCTGGCTGCCGGAGATGTTGATGTCGAAAACCTGCGCCGTGGTCGTGCCCGTGCCGACCGTCGCGGTGCGCACCGGCGTGACCGTGGCGGTCGTGGTGAAAGTGGTCGCCGTCACATTGACCACCGTCACCGTCGCGCTCGTCGCTAGACCGGAGCTGCGGACGTATTCGACCGCTGCCGCGTAGTCCGCATTCCCGTCGAGGCTGGCGACGAGACGGTTCGTGATCGTCTCCAAATTTTCGCCCGCGCCGACCGTCGTCGTCGCCGTGATCGCGGGGCCGGTGGACGGCGTGAGCGTGATCGTCCAAACCTCGTTCGGAAGCGCCGGGCCGGTGAGGTTGATCAGCACGGAGTTCGTGGAATTGCGGACATCCATCTCGATGCGCGCGCTCGCCGTGAACGTGCCCGCGGTCACCTGCGTCAGCGCGAGGCGGCTGCCTTCCGATTGCGCGACGAAGATCGTCCCGCCGATCGTCCCGCGCAGTTTCATCGCAAGGTCGTCGAGCACGGTCGCGAGCGGGTTCGTCGTCGCGAGATCGGCGGCGGTGACGAGGTGCGTTTTGTCAACGCCGTTCACCTTCACGACCCAGGTCTCGCCCGCCACCGGCACGCCGGCGAAGTCGATGAATTGCGACGTGCCCGCGACCGTCGTCGCCGTGCCCGAGCCGATGAGCAGGAAGTCCGCGGGGAACGCCGCGCCGTTCACCCGGGTCAGCGTCACCGTGTCGCCCGTGCCGCCGATGGTGTAAATATTCGTCGTGTCGAGCGTGTTGATCCGCGCGCGCAGGCCGGCCGCGACTTCGGTCGTGGTCTTCGGCGCGGCGACCAAATAATCGGCGGCGAGCGCGCCGAGCGAAATGCGCCACGTTTCACCGTCGCGCACCGGCCCGACGACCTTGAACGCCACGTCCAGCCAGCTCACTTGATCGACCAGCGTCCCGTTGGCCAGCGTGCCGCTGAATTTCGCGAAGCCCTGCGGATTCGCACCCGCCACATTCACGGTGAAGGTGAACGGCGCATCCGCCGCGACCTTCGCGCCCGTGATGCTGATCACCGCGCCCGCGACGCTGCCGTTGAAGTCCGCCGTGATCCCGATCTCCGTGACTGAGAGATCGGCCGAAACGTAGCCGTTGAACAGCGCCGCCGCGATGTCGCCCAGCGTCGTGTCCGCCGCCGTGACGGCGTGCGTGTAAGTGTGCGAGCCGATCACCACCGACCACGAATCGCCGACCGTCACCGCGGTCCCCGCGATGTTTTTCAGCGTGATCGTCGCATCGGTGAAGAGCAGCGCGGTGCCGCGGGTCGTCTTCGCCGTGCTCGAGCGCGTGACCGTCCCGGCGACCGGAATGTATTGCGTGAGCCCGCCGACATTGAACCCGCCCGAGTCGCGGATGATCAGCTTGCTTCCGATCACCTCGGACGTGAAGCCCGGCACTTTGTAGCGATCCGGCAGATTCGCGAAGATGCCCGCCGCCACTTGATCCAGCGTCGTCACACCCGTCGGCGGGACGATGTAAGTCGTGGTCCGGTAGCGCAGCGTGAGCGACCAGACATCGCCCGGTTTCACCTGTCCGTTGAGCTGGAAGCCGAGCTCTTTGTAGAAAGTGTTCGAGTCCGTCGAGCCGGTCGGGCTGTTGGCCAGCGGCGGGTTCAGCATGCTGTTCGTGACGACGAAGGAATAAACGTCGAACGACCCGTCGCCCGAGCCCTGCACGCGCACGTACGGCGTGCTCGAATCGACCGAGCCGCCGCGCTCGCCGTTGCCGATATTCGGGTCGAAGAAGGTGTAGAAATTGTCGCGCCCGTCGATGTCCTGCGGATTCGTGAGCAGGTTGCGGCTCTCGACTTCCGCGACCGGCTCCGGCGCGAAGACGAAGCCCGCGACCGGGTGTTTCGGAATCGTGACCTGCAACTGATAATCGACGCCGTCCGGCAGTCCGCCGAAGCCGAATGCGTTCGACACCTCGATGTAGAAAGTGCCGCGCGTGGCGAAGGTGTAAGTGAGGTAGTCGTCGAGGAACGTGTTGCTGCCGAGGCCGCCGACCAGCGGGCTCGATTGGCCGCGGCCGCGCGCGATCAGCCGGCCGTCCTGGTCGTAGATTTTGATCACGCTCGCCCACTCGATCGAGTCGCCGATCTCGAAACCGTGATCGATGTCGAACGTCGCGGTGATCGGCCCGTTCGCGACCATCGTGTCGGTCACGGTGAAACGGTAGAAGTCGGTGTTGCCGTCGCCGGTCGCGACAATCGTGAGATGCGGATCCCACTTCGTCGGATCGTCGGCGCGCGGCGAAATCTCGTCGTTCGAGTTCGTGCTCCACTTGGCGAGGTCGATGTTTTGCGCGCTGGAAATGCTGTCGTGCGAGGCGACTTCGCGCAGCGTGGAGTTGCCGAAGTCCGCGTTGAACGCGGTGACGAAACGCGAGGTCGTTTCGTTCGCCGGACCGCCGACGGTCGAGAAAGTGACCGTCAGGCTCGCCGTCGGGCTGTCCGGCGTGATCGCGAAGATGATCGTCGTGCTGCCCGCCTGCGCGACCAGGTTGAACCGCGCGACCACGCCCGCCAGCGCATCGACGCTCTCGGAAAGTTTCTGCCCGATCTTCGCGTAGCTGTCGCCGGCGAGGACGGTGTAGCTGCCCGTGCCGATCACCGCGCCGCCCGTATTTTGCACCGCGATATTCCAGGTCACGCCCGCCGTCGGGCTCGCGTTCGTGCCGGTCACCGCGAGGTATTTGCGGTTCGTCACCACGCGCGTCACCGAGCCACTGCCGAGCACGACGAGGTCGGTCGCTTCGGTCACGTTTGTCGAGCCGTTGGTTTCGTTGATCAGCACGCCCGGCGCGTCGTCATCGAGGATGCGGACATCGACCGAATCCGGCACGCGCACTTCGCCATTCGCGCCCGCGACGTAGCGATAAGTCGTGCCGTTCACCACGAAGCTCCACGGCCGCTGATCCGGGATCACGCCGCTGAGATTCGCGATCGAGATGCGCGCTTCCGTGAAGCTCGCCTCGCGCAACAATCCGGTCGTCACCGTGCCGGTGCCCGCGGTGATCGCCGCCGTCAGCGCGGTTCCGTCGCGCCGCGCGACCTCGATCATCGCGCCATTCGACGTGACCACGAAGTCCGCCGCGAGCGCATCGCGCAGATGCCCCGCCACACCGGCGAGCGTGTCACTCGACGTGCTCGCGTAGGTGTAAGGCGTGCCGTCCACCGTCAGCGTCCAGGTCGCGCCGCCGAGCACCGCGCCATTCAGAACGATGCGCGCAAACGTCGCCGGGCTCGTCGTCCCAGTGATCGCCCCGCCCGTGTTCGCCGTGCTGTTCCGCACGATGCTCGCGCCAAACGCGCCGCCATCTTTCCGCGTCACTTCGATCGTCGAGTCGCTCGCCGTCACGCGATAGAGCGAGGAGGTCGCGAGCTTCGCCTGCAGGCCGGCCGCCACTTCGACGAGCGTGTTCCCCGCCAGCGCGGAGTAGGTGAAATCGTTGCCGTCCAGCGTCAGCGTCCACTTGTCCCCCGCGCCCACACTGCCCGCGAGTGCGACGCTCGCTTTGATCCACGCCGGCGTCGGAGTGAAGCTCGCATCGGAGATCAAAGTGATGTTCTCCCCGCTGCCGATCGTGAACGCCGGACCGTCGAGCTGGATCGCGCTCGGATTCGTGAAAGCGATCGTCCCCGCGCCACTCAACGCACTCGCGAAAGCCGCGCCGCCGACCGCCGTGATCGACAGCGTGTCGCTGCCCGCGCCCGTGATCGTCACGGCAAATTGCCCCGTCGCCACGATCTGCGCCCGCAGCGCCGCGACGACTGAAATGAGCGTGTCGTTGCTGTTCGCCGTGTAGCTGAAGGCGAGGCGATTCAGCCGCACCGACCACGACGCGCCCGACGCCACCGGGCCGTTGAGTTTGATCTGCGAACCATCCGCGACGATCGCCGCGAGCACCTTGCCCTCAATGTCGCCGTTGACCGCCGCGAGCAGTCCGCTCAGCACATCCGCGCCGGTCACGCCGAAGTAATTGTTCAGCGTCGCCAGCGTGATCTCGTGCGAGATGCGCGAGAAATGCGTCCCTTCTTTCGCCATGTCGTTCACCGCCGAGACGTTCACGGTCTGCGGCTGATCCCACGGCTTCGTGTCGTCGAACACGACCTCCACCAGCGATGCCGTCAACTGCCCATCCGTGTGCAGCCTGATCGTCACCGGACCGGTCGGCTTTTTCGTCAGCACGATCTTGTAACTGTCGCTCGCCGGCTTCGCGCCCGTCCCTTCCGCCACCGTCGTGTCGCGCCCGCTCGGCACGATCAACACACCCGCCGCATCGTCATCGACGACATCGACCACCGACGCCGGAATCACCAACCCATCGTAAGCTCCGCCGTCTTCCGGCGACCCGCCTTGAATGACCGTGTGCTGAATGACGAGCCGCTGCGGACCTTCTGCCAGCAAGTCCTGCGGCGCGGTGATCGTGATCGTCTGCGGGACGAACCAGTTCGTCCGGTCGAAGATCAACTGCGTCCCGGTCGTGCTCCCATTCAGCATGATCCCGAGCCCGCCCGCGCGTTGATCCGCTTCGCTCAATTGGCTCGGCGCGGCGGTGATGCGGACGTTTTCCTCCGGCGACCGCGTCAGCACGATCGTGTAAGTCGCGGAGTAAAGTCCGCTCGGTTGCGCGCCTGACTCGAACACGCGCAGCGGCCCATCGACCACGCGGATGACCACGCCGGCCGCATCGTTGTCCGCGACCCGCACCGACAAATCCTGCACGAAGATGTCGTTATAATTTCCGTCGAGGCTGCCGATGCTGTGATCGATCACGCCGCTGTGTCCTTCGAGGCTGCGGCTCACGACCGTGATCGGTCTGCCGCCCGTCCCGCCGCCGACATTGAAGGTCTCGGTGCCGAGCCCGCCGATCAGCTCGACGACCACATTTTCCGGCGTGCTCAGGATGAAGAACCTGTCGTTCCCTTCCAGCGCATCGACGACCAGCTTCTCGATCGTCCCGTAAGTCACGAACAGCCCCGCGCCGAACACGCCCTGCGACGTGATCACAAAGTCGTCGCCGAACTCCGTGCCGACCACCGTCAGCGTGTCGAAGCCGTCGCCGCCCTCGACCCGCACCGGCGCATTCACCGTGAATGCGATGAAGTCCGCGCCCTGCCCGCCGTTGATGTTCGTGTGCGGCGCTTTCGGATCGTTCGGATCGACCTTCACGAAGGCGCGGACGCGGAAGGTGTCGTCGTCCTCTTCGCCGAAAAGGAACAACTCCGCGAGGTTGTGGAAGATGTTGAAAGTGTCGTTCCCCGCGCCGCCGTGCAGCGTCGCCGGATAGCTGATGCCGTTCGAGAGGTAGCCCTTCGTCGTGACCGTCGTCGGGAAGAAGTCGCCGACCCCGAGCCCGTTGAAAGGATTCGTGCTGTCGCGCGGCGACCGGAACATCTGCCCGACCTGGAACGTGTCATTCCCCGCATCGCCGAAGACCTCGACCGGCGAGCTCGTGTCATCGAAGACAAACGTGTCATCGCCCGCGCGGCCAAACACCCGGAAGCCGCCGCCGAAGATGCCCGCGTAATTCACCCGCTCGATCACGCCGTTCGCCACCGGGTTGCGATTCGCATCGACCTGAATCCCCGCAACGACATGCGGCCGGAACAGGAAGAAATCCGCCGCTTCCGTTCCATAAACGCGAATCTCGTCGTTCGTCGTGCCGGTCAATCCCGCATCCGTCGTGTCGCTGATGTCGATCCGCGACGAGCCCTTGCCCGACAAGCCGACCTCGTAAATGTCGTCCCCGTTTCCACCCTCGAGCCTGAGGACGTCGTGGATTCCATTCTCGAAAGTCTGCCGCCCATTCCGGTTGTAGTTCACCCGAATCCGGTCGTTGCCATCGCCCGCGCGGATCGTCGTCGGACCGCTGATCGTGTTGATCGTGATCGTGTCGTTCGTGACGTTCGCAACCGGCGTCTCGTTGCCCGTGTCGATGATCGTCGTGCCGATGATCGTGGCATCGAGGAAGAACCGATCCGAACCCGTGCCGAGGAACAGATTGAACGACTCGAACCCTTCGTAAGCCACGCCCTGCGCCATCCCGAGATCGAGCACCTGCAAGCCGCTGACCATCGCGCCGTGCCGGTCGAACATCGTCGTCCCCTGCTCGCCGTCGTTCCCCGTCGGATCGCCGCTGTCGTAAATGCTCAACACATCGCCCAGCGGCCCGGACGGACCCGCGCGCACCGTGATCCGCGTGTCGAGCGCATCCAGCGTGCTCGCCACCGGATTCGCATTCGGAGTCAGGATCCCAGCGAGCAAGGCCGAGCTGCCGACGATCAGCGTGTCGGTCCCATGCCCGAGATCGATGTCCAGCGTCTCGACGGTGAAGTAAGTCAGCGAGCCGCCGACCCCGAAAAGCCCCGCCAGCCGCGACTCGGTCAGCCCCACCCCACTGTCCAGCATTTCTGCGTCGTCATCCACGCGCACCCGATCGACTCCAGCCTGCCCGTTCACCGTCAGCAACGCCGTGATCTCATTCGCGGTCCCGAGCAGGTTGTCATTGCCGCCATCCTGAATCGAGCCCGCCTGAGTCCCGATGCTGATCAAGTCATCGTTCGCCCCCGCATTGATCGTTGTGATCCCGGCGACACGGCGAATGTCGAATCTGTCCATGCCCGAACCCGTATTGAAGGTCGTGCTCCCCGTGTAGCTCACCAAGCCGTCGAGCAAGTTCGTCGGTGGCACGGTCGCCGGGACTGTCGGCACGATCAACGGTCCGATCCCCGGCTTCATCGTGACGAGATTCGCACCATCGCCCAACGTCACCTCGAGATGCTCGACCTTGGTAAAGTCGAACTGACCCGTTGACGGCAGCAGTGTCCCAGTCAGCCGTTGTTCGACCTTGATCTCCTGCACCTTGTCCGACGCGAGATAAGACACCGCCTCGCCACCGAAATAAGTCACCGGCTCATTCCCGAGATACTTCGCCAGCTCTCCACCGGAGTAAGTCGATTGAACGAACGCCCCGCCGGACAGTTGATAAACCGGCTCGCCGCGAGCGTGGAAAATCGCGCGCTTGGTCAAGGTCACGACGTTGTTGCTGGCGACCGCATCGTAGCCCTTCACCGAGTCGAGTTGCGCCGCGAACGCTGCCGCCAGGTCGTTCGATGACTGACCGGCGCTCAGCTTGATCTCATACTTCTGCCCGTTGAGCGTGACTGAGAATGTGTCTCCCGCCGCCGCGCCGGTGAAGGTGATCTTGTTCACAAATGCCGACACATTCGCCACCACCGCCGTCCTGCCCGCGCCCGGTGCCGCCGCGGTGAGTGTGTCGGGCTGATAAGTCTTCACGCTGCCGTCGTCGTTCCGGCTAAAGATCCACTGCCCGCCATCCTTGGTCACGATCGGCTCGCCGAAGAGCGCCGGTTCGCTGCCGTTGTAGAACTTGCCGTCGCCCGCCAGGTGCCTGGCATCGACGATGACCGTGAAGCGGACGGTCGCGTGAACAGTCGAAGCCAGATTCGCAGGCAGAGTCAGCGTCTCACCGCTGAGTTGCGCCGCGGTCGGCGTGTAGTTGTAGATGTTCGACCCGTCGGAAATCGTGGCGATCACCCGACCCGCGACCAGCGGTCCAAAGCCAGTCAGCGTGAAGGTGCGCGGGTTGACCGACGGCGGCAGCGTCGCATTCCAGTCAAAGCTCCTCGCCAGCGTCACCTTCACCGTCACCGGCGTCGTGGACTGATGATCTCGAGACACGTTGAGGGTCAGCAACGATTGATGAGTCGGCACGCCCGCGACGCTGTTGACGAAATCGACAACGCTGACGATCTCATCGCGCGCCAGGTTGTAAGTCCCGGCGCTGTTCGTCACTGCGATCGAAACAATGTCGCCCGCCTTCAAGTCACGGGTTGCCAGCGTCAGCGTCGTGTTCTTCGGCAGCGTCAGGAGACCAAAGGCTTCACTGAAGGCTTCGGTCACCTGCTCGCCACGGTTGTGAATCGCGACTTGTCCCGCCTGATGCAGGAACGGGCTGATAATGTCGATGTCCACCCGCACGTTGCCGCTGAAGGTGCGGGTCACCGTCACCTGATTGGTGTTGTAGTTAATCGTGAAGTCACCCGGCGCGGACAACGTGCTCCGCCCGCCATTCGCACCCACGACTGACACCGAGATGGCATCGCGAGTGTTGATGTCGGTCGAAAGGTTGTAGGTCGTCGCGACCGCCAGCGTCGTGTTCTTGAAGCTCTCGCGGTTGCCCGGATTCGTGACCGGCAGACCTAGCTCATCGAACGTCGCCTCACCGCCGAGGTAGCGAACCATCTCGCCGGCAGTGTGCATCACGCGCTCGCCGTAGAAGTGACTAACGATGTCGCCGGCAACATGCCGACGCGGCAGGTTGTTTGCATCGACCAACGGCTGGCGCGTGTAGATGTCGAGGATGAGTTCGCCGCCCTGAAACTTGACCACCTCGCCCGTGAAAGGATCGAGCACGGGCTCGCCGCCGGTGTAGGTCTGCGCGTCGGCGACAAAGAAGTAGTTGAGGTAAGTCACTTCCACCACACCGGCCGCCGCCACACCGTTCACATCCTTCAGCGCCGACACGTTGATCGTGATCGTGTCCACGCTGTCCGGGACGTTCGTATCTCGAGGATTGTAAGTGTAGTCCGCTGGCAGCGCTTCATGCGGATAGGCGAACAAGCCACTCGTCACGCCTTGGATCGAGATCTGGAACCGCACGTCGTTCAACGTCGTGCCTTTCCGCAGCGAGATGGTGAGAGTCGAAGACTGCGCTGGATCGACCTCGAACTTGTCGCCGCCGTGAGTCTGCGTGCGCCCGCCGATGATCTTGTCCACCGCGCGGAGATAGGTGTCGAGGATGGCCGTGTCGCCCGCGGTGTTCACGCTGTTGTCCACGTTCAGCGTGTCGAAGCCCGGCGTGGTTTCGAGCAAGTCAACGACGCGCGTGACCAAGCCTGTCGTGACTCGCGGGACAAACAGCAGCACCGGCGGGCGGTCGCGGGTGATCGTCTCCGCGCCGCTGTCGGCGTAGTAAAGCGGCCGGTTCTGACTGTCCAATTTCTGCGTCGTCGTGTTGCCGACGAACACCTTCGGATACTCCGCCGCAGTCGTCTTGGTCGTGCCGTCGTCGCGGTAGAAAAGCCGCTGGCCGAGCCCGTCCACGACCTGCACCGGGTCCATGATGATGTCCCCGCGTTTATCGAGCACGACGACGTAGGCCGCGATCTTGTGCGGATCGGTCGGGAACAATGCCGGCTTCGTGCTCGTGTCGAAGACGATCTGCGCCTGCGTCGCCGCGGCGTATCCCGTGATCTTTCCCCCGGTCAGCGTCGGCGCGGTGTCGATGTAAACGAGCGGCGCGTTGCGGAGCAGTTCGGTGAAGTCCGGGTTGCTCGCCGCGACGTTCTGCACGTCCTCTTTTGTGTGCGCGTCGCCATCGAAGAAGATGCGGCCAAGAATCCCAGCCAGGCTGCCGGCTTTGACCGTCACCGTGCTGTCGGTGCTCGTGAGGATCGGCACGCCCATCACCGACGAGGCGATAGTCTTGAAGGTCACAGTCCATGACTTCGGCGTCGGCCCCGCGACGACTTCGACGCCGCCGACATTCGGGATGTTGTCGAGCGCTTCGAGCGCTGCCTGCACTTGCGCGGCGGTCGCATCGAAGGCGATCGAGGTCGTGCTCTTGCCCGCGTAGGTCAGCGCGAAAGTGCCGCTCGTTTTCGTCGTCGAAATGGTCTGCGTCAGCCGGTCGCGCGCATCGACCGTGTCGTCGCCCGCGCCGCCGTAGATCAGCGCGAGGCCGCCGACCTGGCCAAGGTTGATCCGGTCGTTCCCCGCGCCGCCGTCGATGACGATATTCTGGCCCGGCTTGTCGGCCGTCGGAGCGTAGGTGCGGATGACCGTGAACTCGTCGTTTCCGTCCGCGAGGCGCAGCTCGATCGTCTCGAATCCTTGCGCGTCCACGCCGAAGAACGGCAGCCCGTTCGCGCTCTCGCCGGTCGCGAGGCCGATGCCTTCGATGCTCTGGAACTCGTCGAAAAGCAGCTTCCCGGTCTCATCGCGATCCTGGCGGAAGATCGAGTTGCCAGCCTTGTCGAGGCCGACTTCCACGAGCCGCGGGATGCCGCTGCGGACGCGAATCTGGCCCGCGCTGGAGAGCCCTTTTTGGTTGTGAATGATGAGGCGGTCGCCGGCGGTTTCAAACTGATCGCCGCCGACCACGATGAGCCGTCCGCGAATGCGCGAGACGTCGAAAATGCCCGTCGCCTTGAACGCGAACGGCGGCGGATCGACGGTCACTTTCGCCGGCTGCACGACCTGCTCGCGCGGGACGAGCGCGCCGACCTGGTAGTTGAATTCGAGGTCGGGAATCGTGATCTCGATCGCCGCGTCGAAGATGAAGAACCGGCCGAAGACGAGCTGCGCCGTGACGTTCGCCGGGTTGTAGGTCAGGACGTTCGCGGGGTTCGCGTCGAACTTCACAAACGGAAACGCGGCGCGCGCGGCGGCTTCGAGCGTGTAGGTGAAGTTCGCGACGAAGCTGGCGGCGAGGTCCTGCGCGGACGTGCCGGAGAAGAGTGCGTTGAAGAAGTTCACGCGGAATGTGAGGCCGTGCAGCTTGTCCTTCCGCGCGGAATAAACGACATCCGGCGGGAGCTGGATGCGGAACGCCGGCGGCTGGTATTCGAACGACGGCGGATCGAAGACGAGCGTCGGAGGCTGGCCACCGACGTGGATGGTGTCGTCGCCGCTGCCGCCGACGACGGTGGTCTCGAACGCCGGGCTGGTGGAGAGGATGTAGATGTTGTCCGGCCCGCCGCCGCCATCGACTTCGATCGCTTCGATGTTCGTGAAATTCACGATCCGGCCCGCGCCGGCGATGTAGGTCGCGGTGACGACGAAGGTGTCGCCGATCGGCGTGCCGACGAGGACGATCGTGTCGGTCCCTGGCCCGCCGTTGATCTTCACCGGCGCGTTTTGCAGGTAGTCGTAACGGTTCTCGCCGCCGCCGCCGAAGAGCGTCGTGAGGTTGGTGATCTCGTTTTCGTCCTCCGCGTTTTCGCGCAGGACGAGGAAGGTTTTGAGCAGGAAGCGGTCGTTGCCGTTGCCGCCGTCGAGGTAGAGCTGCGCGCGGTTGTGGTTGACCTCGAAGCGGTCGTTCTGGTCGCCGCCGAGGACGGTGAGCGGCGCGGAGTTGCCGTTCGTCATGTTGTCCGTGTCCACGACCGGCACGCCGTCGGGGAATTCCAGCGTGCGGTTGCCGGTGTCGGGCTTCAGCGGGACGGTCGCGATCGTGATGTTGTCGTCGCCCGAACCCATGTCGATGACGGTGTAAACGACGGTGTCGTTCGAGAGGAAATCGTCCGCGCCCGCGAGGCCGTTCACCCGCACGCGGTCGATCCCGCGGTAGCTGAGAATATCGCTCGCCGCCCGCGCGCGGTCGCCCACCGTGACGGTCCCGACCCGCGCCGCGCCGACGCCGAACGCATCGAGCGTGATCGTGTCGGGGCCGTTCGTGCCATTGACCACGAGCTCATCGCGACCGTGCGTGCCGCCGCTGTCGTCGATGGTGATCCGGGCCGAGTTCATGCCCGTGAGATTGACGATGTAGTATTCGTTCAGCCCGCCGTCTGTGCCGAGCGCGAGGCCCTGATTATCGAGCGTCACCGTGCCGGTGAAGGCGGTCACGTTGAACGGCGCATTGCCGACCGTGATCCGGCCGTCCACGTCGTTGACGACCATCACATTATTGCCGCTGCCACCGATGAGGATCGCGTGCTCGAAGATGGTCGCGCCGTTGCTCGCGTTCAGCGTGCTCTCGACGATCGAGGCGCCGTTCCAGTTGTCGCCGCGGTCGCGGAGCGGGAAGCTGACCGGCGCGCCGAGCGCGAGATAATCGGGATCTTCCGCATCGATGAGCCGCTGTTGCTCGGTCTGCTCGTCGATCGCGTTCGCTTTGAAGAAGGTGCCGCCGCCGACCATTTTCGCACTGTCGGCGATCAGCTCCGGCACGTTGAAATCGTCGCCGGTGCTGGCGAAAACGACGACCCACGGCGAGGTCGCGGTTCCATTCCCGAGCACGCTGACGTTGTTCCCCGCGATCGTGCGGATCGCGGTCTGCACATCGGCGGCGGGCGCATTCCACGCGATCGGGACACTGATCGCGTCGCGATATTTCAACGTGAAAGTTCCGCCCGTCGCGTTCGACGAAAGAAGCTGCACGGCGTTGATCGTCCGCTGCGTTTTCGTCGCGATGGAGACGATGTCGTCCGGTCCGGTGAGCTGCGGGATGCCGTTGATCGTGTTCGCGATGTGGACGAACTGCACCTTCCACGGATCTTCCGGCGTGCCGCTGCCGGTCACCGTGACGCCGGTGCCGTCGTTGATTTCCGGCAGCCCGAGCAGCGCGTTTTTCAACTGCAACGTCGCGTCGCTCGCCTGCGGATCGATCTCCGCGGTCTGCACATTATTGAAGGTCAGCCGGAATTTCCCCGAGCCCGGCGTCACCGAGATGAGCTGTATTTCGTTCGCGGTGTAATGCGTTTTCGTGATGACCGTCAGCTTCCCGTCGCCGACCACTTTCCCGATCACGAGGTAGTTGCCGAAGAGCCCGATGTCGGCGTTCTGCTGCTCGACGAGCGTGTCGTCGCCGCCCGCGTCGATGAACGTGTCCCTGCCCTCGCCGCCGGTCACACGGTCATTGCCCGCGCCGCTGTTCAGCGTGTCGTTGAACTTCGATCCGATCACCTCGTCGTTCCCCTCGCCCGCGATCAGATTCAGCACCGCGCTGTCGGACGTGACCCCGCTCGCATTGAGGCGGTCGTCACCCGAACCGGCATCGACGACGATCGTGTCGCCTTCGCTGCGCACGCTGCTCGACGCGACAACGGTGTAGTTGCCCGCGCTGTTCGAGCGGCTGATCGAGACGCCGCCATCGTCGCTGGTCGAGAGGCTGAAGTTGTCCGCGTAAGCCGTGCTGCCGTCGTCGCCTTTGACGAGAAGCGTGTCCTTCGCGCGGTCGTCGGAGAACGAGAACGCGGGCTCCTCGATCGTGTCGTCGTCCGCGGTGCCCGGCGTGTTGTGGTTGTTCAGCGTGCGGGTCGTCGTGCCGATTTGCGTCACCTGCTGGCCGAAGTCCACGTTCACCCGGCCGACGCCCGCGCCGAGCAGGCTTTCGACCGTGATCGAGTCGCTGCCGGTGCCCGCGAAGAGGTTCAGATTCTCGACGCCATTCGCCTTGAAATTCGAGGCCGCGCCGGTCGAGACGGAGAACTGGTTCACCGCGCTCCGGCTGATCGTGATCTTCTCGCCGTTCGAGCTCGCGGTGATTTCCAACGTGTCGTTGTCCACGCCATCGGCTCCGAAAAGTTCGCTGCCCGCGCCGTCGAGATTGAGCTTCACGATGTCGTTCCCGGCTCCGCCGTAAATCTTGTCCGCCCCGCCGCCGCCGACGATCAGGTCGTCGCCCGCGTCGCCGTAGAGTTCATCCCCCGCCGGTCCGCCCGTGATCTGATCGCGGCCATCGTCACCGTGGATGATCGCCTTTCCGGTCCCGCGCTGGAAAATGTAATCCTCGCCCGCGCCGCCGTTGATCATCACGAGCGGCGCGTTGCTCACGTTTTGGATGACGTCATTGCCGTCGCCGCCGTTCAGCGTCGCGAGTCCGGTGCCGGCGTAAATGATCGAGTCGTTTCCGCTGCCGCCGTCGATGAAGACCGGCACGGTCACATTGTCCTCGACGAAGAAGTCGTCGTCGCCGTCGCCGCCATTTGCGCTGATCGAAGTGACGTGCTCGAAAGTGTTGCTGCGGCCGAGCGCCGTGACGCGGATCGTCTGGTCGGTGTCGCTGCCGCCGACGCGCTCGACCTTGTAACTTTCCGACGTTCCATTTTCGCCGATCCCGCGGTTTTGGTTGCGCGCCTTGCTGGTGTTCAGCACGAGTTTCCCACCGCTCCACGTCTTTGCATTCGACTCATCGCCGGCGAGGTAAACCGGCTTCGGCAGCTCGAGATAACCGATGTTGAAGTCGTGATCGAAGGTGACGCTGAACAGGAAGAAATCGATCGTCACCGAGAGCGAGAGGACGATCGGCACGGTTCCATTTCCCTCGACGTGGAAGCGCGCGCCGAGGCTGACGCCGAGCGGGAATCCGAAGATGTGCGCGCGGACGTAGCCGCTCAGCTCGAGGTTGAAGATGAAGTAATCGTTGCCGATCGCGTCCTTCGTCACGATCGACGTGATGTTGAAATGGACGCCGCCTTCGATGCCGAAGAAGTCGTTCCCGATGCTCAGCCGGCCATCGACCGTGACGCTGAAGCTGCCGCTCGAATCGAGCCAGCCCTTCACGCGCAGGCCGCCAAAACCGAACAGATTCACGCCCGCGTCGAAGTCGAACCGCCACGAATTGAACGCCGACACGCGGATGCTGATGCTCGCGTCGAGCTTGAGAATTTTCAGGATCTCGATGTGCCCCGAGACCATGAGGAAGAAGCCCGCGGGCACGCCGTCGCGCAGCGCGCCGGTCGTGTTGATCTGCAGCCGCCCCGAGGCATCGACTGAGAAAACGGCGACGTCCGCTTTCACATGAATCCCGACATCGAGGACGAGGCCGCTCGCGTAAACGGCGGCGAGTCCGTCGGCTTCAAATTCCAGACCGCCGAGGTTGAACGAGACCTTGAACTGAATCCGGAGGCCGTCCGCGCCGATGAAAATCGTGATCTTCCCCTCGCCTTTCGCGAAGCCGAGGAAGTCCACCGAGCCGCCAATCGAGATCAGGACGCCGGGCTGAATCGTGAGCCCGACCAGCGATTGCGCGCTGCTCGTCGTGTTGAGCTGCAGCATCGCATTCACCGAGAATTTCAGCCCGACGCTGCCGCCGAAATTCGCGTTGAGTGACAGCGAGAGCGCGGCGACGAGCCCGGCGTTGTTGATGCGGAATCCGCCGCGCACATCGACCATGCCCAGCGGACCGATCCGCGCTGTCGCTTCCGCCGTCACTTCCAGCATGTCCGGGTTCAGCGTGAACTCGAATTTGCCGTCGAGAGTGATCGCGTTCGCGATGTTCAGCGTCCCGCGCAGGCGCAGATGCAAGCCCGACGGGACGGTCACCATTTCGACGAGCAGCTTGTCGTTGGCGTCGCGCTTGAATCGGCCGGTCGAGGTGTCGATGCCAAACGTCTGAATGGAGCTGTGCGAATCGCCGTCGGCAAAGGTGTTCAGCTCGAGCAGGAACTCGCCATCGAAGCGCACGCCGGGAATGCCGTTCGCGACGAGCACCAGAAACACGCGGCCGACGACGCCCGTTTCTGCGCCGACGAAGACCGACAAATTCAGCGTGCCGGAAACCGCGCCGAGCACCGGGATCACGCCGCCGACCGCGCCGACGACCGTGAGCTCGCTGGTCGAGCCGATCGCCGCCTTGATCTGAATGAAGCCGTTCAGCGTGATGACGTTCGCGATCGTGATCTCGGCCTGGATCGTGAAGACGAGGTAGATGGACGGGATTTGCGTCGGGCTCTCCAGTCCGTCGAGCCCGGGCGGGCCGGCGAAAATGTGGATGGTCGCCGCTTCGCCCGGATGCAGGAACGGCAGGAACGATTGCGGCAGATCGAAGCTCTGGTCGGCCAGCGTGGTATTGAACATCAGCGTCACCGAGCCGGTGACCTTGAAGATTTCGCCGACGCCGGGGAGGCCGACGCCCTTGCCGACGGCGACGTGGAGGTAGCCCGCGATGCCGGGGATCTCGCCTGCCTTCGACGGCACGGCGATGATTTCCAGCAGGCCGGTGACCTTCTGATACGTGACCGGCCCGGCCGAGAAATTCTCCACGTCCACATACACCTCGAAGCGCGTGGCGCTGATCTTCAGGTAGAAGAATCCGCGCATGTGGAAGAGCTCCACGGACGTGCCCGGCGGCTTGATCACCGCGTTGCCGAAGAGCTCCAGCGAGAAGCTCTGCGCGGCGAGAACGTAGGTCCGCACGAGCGGTCCGCCGTTTGGCCCGATGCCGGGGAGGCTGATCGTCTCGGTCTTCGGGACGCTCGTCGTGTTGATCTGAATCGTGCCGCCGACGTCGAAATAGATGCCGTATTGCCGCAGCACTTCGAGGTTGCTCTGGAGCGTCGCGACTCCCCAGAACTGCGGCGCGGGCCCGGTCGTGCCGCTGAGGTCGAGGATGAAGCGGCCCGCCGTCGCGCCGATCGCGCCGAGTTTGTAAACGCGCAGCTCCCCGCTGAAATCGAGCTGGATAACCTTGCGCGCGATGTCGATTTCGATGGTCGCCTGCGCCTTCGCGCTGAGCAGCGGCTCGTCGAGCAGATCGGCGAGGCGAAGCTCGATACCGCCGGAGATCTCGATGAAGAACGACTGCGCCGAGGTGATGATTTTCACCGCCTGCGTCGAGGCCGCGCCATTCGTCCCGCCGGAATCCTGCCAGCTTCCCGCGGTGAAATTCACGGTCAGCGTGCCGGTGTCGAACTGCCCGCCGAAGCTGTAGCGCCAGGTGTTCGTCCCCGCGAGCGCGCCGGGCTGCGTCGGCGTGCCGTTGACGGTGACATTCGCGCCGTTCGCGCCGGTCAGCGTGAATTCCTGTGTCGAATCGGTGATCGATCCGGCGTTCAGCGTGTTCGTGCCGGTCGGCGTGAAGGTCACGTCGATGTAGTGCTGGCCGTTCAGCGTCTCGCGGTCCGCGGTCTGCCCGACCACGGGATTCGAGAGCGACGCGCGACCGACGGCGACGGTGAATTTCTCGGTCTCGCCGAGGTTCCCGATGCCGTCCATGTCGCGGAAAGAATTGCCGGCAAACGTGACCGTGTATTCGCCGTCGGCGAGCTGGCCGGTGAACCGGTAGCGCCACGAATTCGTCCCCTGCCCTTCGATCAGCACGCGCTCCGGCGTGGCGTTCAGCGCGACCGCGACACCGGCGCTGTTTTTCAAAGTGATCTCGTCGCCGGTGATGCTGTTGGCGTCGATCGTCCCGCCCATCGGCGCGCGGAAAGTGACCTCGATGTAGCCGAGTCCGTTGATCGCATCGCGTCCGATCGCCGAGCCGCTGACCGGGCTCGTCACGTCGCCCGTGCTGCCCGCGACGGTGAAGGTCTGCGTCGTCAGGACGTTGGCGAACCCGGGCGTCACGGGGAGCGGCGTCGGGATCTCATCGCTGAATCCACCCGCGGCGAAATTCACGTTCACGTCGCCGACCGAGAAATCGCCGGTCAGGAAGTAGCGAAACGTCGAGCCGCTCACGAGCAGCGGCGCGTCGCCGACGCTGACGCCCATCGCGCCGAGCCCGGTCAGCGCGAACTCCGCGGCGGGGTCGGTGATCGTCGAGGCGATGATCGAATTCATCCGCGACGGGCTGAAGTTCACGTCGAGATAGCTGTGATTCGCGTAGCTCTTCGTCACCGAAACCGGCGCGGTCGCGGGCGAGCCGCTCTCGGTCCAGCTTCCCGCGAGGTAGTCGAGTTTCACGTCGCGCGACGCGGCGGGCAGTGCGGCATCGGTGACGAAGCGGCCGGTCAGGAAATAGCGGAACGTCTTCACGCCGCTCGTGTTGCTGACGAAGAGCGGCGCTTGATTCGGATCGAATGCCACCGAGCCCAGACCCGCGCCGGAGAGCGTGAATTCGGCGTCCGCGTCGGTGATGCTCGCGTCGTCCGCAGCGCTCGGAAATGCAACATCAATGTAGTTCCGGCGGTTGATCTGGTTCAGGTCGATGAAGCCGCCGGGGCCCGGGTTCAGCACCGCCGCGGTCGGTCCATCGACGGTGAATTTGATCGTCGCCGCGATGTTGCCGACCCCCGCCGTCGTCGAGCCGTCCGCCGCGGTCGCGTCGGCATTTTTGAAGCCCGCGCCCGTGTCGGATTCAAACGCGAGCACGTTCACCGTGATCTCGCCCGGCGCAAATTTCGTGAACGCCGCCGCCGTCGTCTGCTCCTCGGTGATGAAGTAACGGAACCGCGTCGCACCCGTGCTCGCGATTTTCGCAACGAGCTCGTCGAGCGTCGCCGCAGTCACCGGCGTCACGGTCACGACGCCGCTCGCATTGACGGTCGTCTCGAGCGGCACCGGCACGCCGTGCGTTCTGAAAGTCTGCGTGCCCGCCGTGACGGTCACTTCCTGGCCCGCGTCGAGGATCGACGCGTAATCGAGCTTCTGCCCGTTCGGCGCGGTGAAGGTCACATCGACGTAAGGCTGGTTCATCGCCGTCCCACCGAGCGGCGTCAGCGAAGTCAGCGGCCGGCCATTCAGCACGTTCACGTCGATCCGTGCGCCCGCGGGATCGATCAGCGCCGCCGTCGGTTTCACGTCGCTCACGGTGCCGCTCGTCGTCGCGACGGTCGTGAAAGTCACGTCGTCCCCGCCCGCGTTTTTGAAGCCGAGCTTCAGCTTGCCCTGGATCGTCAGCAGCCGGACTTGATCCGGGATGTCGGCGAGGAAGAGCACGGTCACGCTGCCCGACGCGACCTTCGACAGGTCGGCGTAAAGTTTTGCGCTGAGGCTGATTTGATCCGCGGCGAAGTTCAGTTTGCCGGCGATGAGGAACTTCCCGTCCGTGCTGAACTTGATCAGCACCTCGCCATTGAAGACCTCTTTCGACGTGTAAATCGTGAACAGTTTCGCGCCGCCGGTGATCGTCATCGGCGACGTGAACGCGGCCGCGAAGCCGCCCATGCTCGGGTTCGCGCGAATCGCCTGCACCTGCCGGACGACCTGCATCTTCACGTCGTCGAGCCATTGCTCCGGCGAAATATTCACGCCGCTGCCGAAGGCCGGATCGCGCAGTTTGATCGGGTCGTCGATCGACGGCAGCGATTTGAAGAACTCGACGCCGGCGACGAAGTCGTTGATCGAGAGGCCGGTGTTCGGTTCCAGCAGAATGCCGCCCGGCACCGACGCGCTGATGAGCACGCCGAGCGGTCCGAGCTCGGTGAGCGCGAGGCGGACGGTCAGCCCGCCGATGCCGGGGAAGTTGAATCCGCCTTCGAGCCCGGCGAAGAACACGCGCTGCTTGACCGGCGTGAACGTGTCGGTCGAGGCGATGATTTGATCCGTCGCGCTGAGCTTGACGATGCCGCCGATGAGTGCCGCGCTGATTTCGCCGCCGAACAATTTGCCGCTCACGCTGACGCCGATGCTCGCGATGTCGGTGATCGGGAACTCGCCCCTGATCAGCTTGCCGACGTCGATTTTCACTCCCTCGATCGCGCCGGAGAAAGTGAGGCCCTTCAGCCCGTGAATGCCCGTCACGCTCGCCGAAAGCGTGAGCACGAACTCGACGGGTTTGTTCTCGATGTCGGCCCACGAGATGCCGAGTTCGGTGATGTGGACCGGCAGCCACGCGGGCCATTTGAAAGTGTCGCCGGTCGCGCCGCCGACGCTGAGGACGACGCCGAAGCCCGTCAGCGCCTTGAATTTCCCGTTGCCGAGGATCGCGAAATTCCGCGCCTCGCCGCCGATGACGAAGCCGCCGATATTCACCTCCGCACCGACCGCGCCGACGTGCAGCAACTCCGCCGTGCCGATCGCGCCGGTGTCGAGCCGGATGTCGCTCGCGGTCAGCGTGAGGACGCCGCCGAGCTGCACGCGCAGGGTGTCGAGGTCGAACTTGAACGCATCGACCTTCCCATCGCGGAAGGTGAGCGTGGCCCGCAGCGCTTCGGTGTCGGGCACGCCGGGGAGATCCTTGCCGGGCTCCGCCGTGAGCCGGTCCTTGATCGTGGCCGTGAAAGGTTTGCCGGGGAAGAGCGTCGCGCCGCCGGAGGCGATGAAGATGGAACCGTTGAAGACGACCGGGTTTTCGGCGTCGAAGTTGACCGAGAAATTGGTGACGCCGATGCGGATGTCGTCGAACTCGATGATGCCTTTGAGTCCGATCTTGCCGGGCGTCGGAGCGGTCTGGCCTGAAGCGGGGGCCATCGGCGTGAGGCCGTTGGGAGAGTTGGGAGGCGTGACCCCGCCGAACTGGAGAATGGCCTGGCCGATCGTGAAGCCGTTCTGCCGGACGACGAGTCCTGGGATGATGCCGGGCGGGCCGGTCGTCTGCGTCTTGCCGAGTTGCGCCGGATCGGTGGATTTTTCGGCCTCGGTCGCGGGCCGGTTGCTCTGCATCGCAGTGTCGTACGGACGCAGGCTGCCCTTCACGTTCAGCGCCGGGAAGACGATGTCGGCGGAATAAACGCGGAGGATTTCCTGCGTCTTCGGGCCGGCCGGATCGTAGGCGATGCGGATGCCCTGCGCGGTGACGGTGACCACGTCCGGCACCTTCACTTCGAGCGACGCGACGGAGAAGCTGAACTTGCCCGGCACGTCGATATCGACCTTGCCGCTGAGCAGGCCGAAGACATCGACCACGACATCGAACGCGCCATGCACGCCGAGCAGGTCGGCGGTGATCGCGCTGTTGTTCTGAGCGTTGGAAGTCGTCGCCGGCGCGGGCTGGCCCGCAGCCGCAGTCGTCGGCGCGGCACCGCCGAAGGCGAGCGACGCGCGGTCCACGCCGATGCCGATGGTGAGGACGAGCTTGCCGCCTTTGAAGCCGACTTTGTCGATGCCGATCGTCGGGCCTTGCAGCGTGAGCGGGCCGATGTTGATCGGACCGCCCGCGGTCGCGCCGGTCGAAGGCGTGGCGTCGAGGGTGAAGCGCTCTTGCAGCGGCGCGTTCACCGCGCCGTCGAGCGTGCGGAAGCCCCATCCGCTCTGCGCCGGAATGAGCGGATTGGCGGTGACGAAATCGACGAAGACCTCGCCCGGAGTCGTGCCCGCACCGGCTTTGAAAAGGCCGACCGCATCGCCCGGCGTCGCGTCTTTCAAATAGTAGCGATACGTCGTCCCCTGGATCAGCAGCGGCAATCCGCCGACGAGTTCCGGGAAGCCGGAGCCGTCGTTGCGCACCTTGATTTGGGCGACGCCGGAGCCGCTGAGTTTGAACTCGTCGCCGTTGATCGACGCCGGATCGATTTTGCTCCCGTCTTTCGAGACGAAGGTCACGTCGATCCACTGCCGCGAGTTGAGCTGCGTGAGTTGCACAGTCCCGCCGCCCGCCGGATTCGCGAGCTGCGCCGTCGCGCCCGCGACCGTGCCGGGGCTGACGAACCCGTCCGCATCGGTGAACGAGAACGGCAGCAGCGCGAGCTCGATGTCGCCCGTCGGCAGGGTGCCGGTGAAAGTATAGCGCCAGGTGTTCGGCTTGTTGGCCGCGTCGGGCTGGGTCGGCAACACGCCGATGGTCACGCCCGCGATCGTTTGTCCGCCGGACTTCAGCGCGAACTCGGGAGCCGCATCCGTGATCGAACTCGCCGTCAGCGCGCTCGAGCCGAGCTTAAAGAAGGTCACGTCGATCGTCTTCGCCGCGACGTTCAGCGCGGGCGCGGTCAGGAACTTCGAGTAGATCACGAACGAGTCGGTCCGCAGCGTGTTCGAGACGTTGTTGAGGTCGGTGAACTTCGCCGCGAGGACCTGCACATCGACGCGCCCCGTCTCGGTGAACGTGCCGCTGAACGAGTAGCGCCACACATTCGTCGTCCCCTGCCGGACCGGCGCGACGACCGCTCCGCTCGCGTCGCGATTGAGCGCGATGCCGGCGGGCGTCGCGCCGTTCACGGTCACGGAAATTTCGTCGCCATTCACCGTCACCGGCTTGATCCCCGCGCCGGTCGGATCGGACAGCGTCACGTCGATGAAGTGATCGGCGTTGATCTTCGCGAGATCGACGAACTGCGTCCCCGCCGTGAATTGCTGCGTCTCGCCGAGGTTCCCGATGTTCAGTTTGTCGGTCCAAGTCTCGGACAGGAAAGCGATCTGGACCGCCCCTTCCGGGATGTCGCCGAGGAAGGAATACCGCCACACATTCGTCGTCCCGACGCGCGTCGGTTTGCCGATCACGGTCACGTTCGCCGGGATCGCACCATTCACCCGCAGCACGAATTCCGGGTCGGTGTCCTCGATCGTTTCGACCTTCAATCCCGCGCGGTTCGGATCGTTGAAAAGGATGTCGATGGAGTGCCGGCGATTCAGCGTCGCGCGGTCCGCGAGGAGTCCGGCGACTGGATCGAAAAGGTCCGCGCTGATCGGCTGCACCGATGCCGGCAGATTCGAGAGCGTCAGCGATTGGCCGAAGACTTTCACGCCGCCGATGCGGAGCAATTGCAGTTGGAAACCATCCGCGCCGCCGATCGTGAAGATCGCCGTGCCGGTGATCGCAAAAGCCTCCTGACCGCTGACGTTGATCTTCAGCCCGGCGGGCGTCGCGTTGTTCACGCCGGTCACCGAGACGGAGACGACGCCGTTCGGCTTTTTGGTGAAAGTGAAGCGTCCGTCGAGCGAGAAAATCGTGGGCGATCCGACCTTGAAGCTGAGATCGCCCGAGAAGATCGCCACGTCGTCGGAGGTCGTGAATTTGTCGAACACGATCGGCACTTCGCCCGGAATCGTGATCGAAGTCGTCGCCGGGATGATCACGCCGGAGTTGTTGAAATCGATCGTCGCCGTGCCGGTCACGTCGAGGCCATCGAGACCGATCAGCCGGACCGTGCCGCGGGCGTGCAGCGCGTATTTGGTCACGCCGCCGATGTTGAATTTGATCAGGCCGAGGCTGGCGTTGGTCAGCAACACGCCAGTTGCGTTGGGGTTCCGCGTCCCATCGGTGTTCGAGTACGGACCCTCGCCGAGGAAGATTTCCAGGCCCGCGGCGCCGACCGCCTGCGTGGCGTTCGCGACGCCAGCCGGCGCGGAGCCGAAGACGAGGCTCCCCTCGATGCTCACGAAATCGCCGAGCGTGATTTTCAAATCCTGGACGATGACCTGGAAGAACGGACGCGCGCCCACCGTCGTCGGCTTCACTTCCGTCGCACTGAATTTCACCGCGATGCTGCGGCCGTTGATGTCGAGCATCTCGTCCACCGCGGACGTGCCGGTGTTGAACCGCACGCCGACGGTCGCACCGAGCGTCGCGCCGCCGCCCTCGAACGAAACCTCGCCGGTGATGATGCCCGCGATGCCGGTGATGCGCGTGATCGGATCGGCTTGGATGATCAGCGCCGCGCCCGCGTTTTTCAGCGCGGGCAGGGCGTCGCCCGTCGCGCCGCTGAACGTCAGCCGCTGCACCGCGATCCGGGTGACTTTCGTGCCATTGGCGCGCGTCGATTGATCGAAGAAAAAGTCGCCGCTGAGCGTGAACCCCGCGAACGTCGCGGTCGCGTCGAACGCCGTGACGCGAATGTATGGCCCGGCCGGAACATTGAGCCGAGTGCTCGCGCCGTTGAGCATGAAGGTCTGATCGACCGGGGTCATCAGCGTGTTGATCGCGAAGCCGACCGTGCCGCTGAGCGTGAAGTCGGGGACCGTCACCGCGACCTTCACCGAGAAGCTCGCCGCGATGCCGCCGGGCGTGAGGACCATCGCGCCGTTGCCCTCGCTGAGCGTGAAGAGCGGCGCGCCCGAGTCGTCGCGGAAGACCAGCCCGATGTTCGTCGCGACGACGGTGACCGTGGCCTGTCCGACGGCCGTTTCCTTCCGCTCGAACGAGAAATTCCCGCTGATCGTCGTGCCGAGAACGGTGAGCGCGATGTCCGTTCCCTCGACGCGCAGATACGGCCCGGCGGGCAGTGCGAGCGAGTTCAAGCCGAGGCCGGTGAGCACGTCCGGCACGGTCGTCTGACCCGTCGCCGTGCCGCTCAAACCGAGCAAGCCCGCCGCGCCAAGGCCGTTCAGGCCGACGACCGTGAGGCGTTTCCCGGCGCTGATCGTCGAGCTGTCGGTGAGCTTGATTTTGTCGCCGACGAGCACGGCGACGAGCTTCGCGCCGGTGTTCGCGGCGTTCAGGTTGATGAGGTCGAGGAGCTGTCTGACCGTCGCCACGCCTGCGAGATTCACGTTGAAAGTGACGCCGTCGCGCCGCGTGATTTTGAACGCCGCGTCGTTGGGTTGCGTCGCCGCAAAACCGGAGATGAGCGGTGCGCTCGAAGCGGTCAGCGCGAGCGAGGTGACGGTCGTGTCGATCACGCGGAAACGGATGAAGTTGCCGAACAATTCCGCGCGCACTTTCGAGCCGAGCCCGGCGGTGCCGAGCGCGACGTTGAAGTCGGCGACGAGGTTCGCGGCAGTAGTGTTGTCGGCAGTGTCGGCGGGCGAAACCGTGACGATCACCGGCGTCGCGGTTCCGGCTTTCAAGGTGACGCTGACGGCGCTGGCATATTTGCCGTTCGCCGGCGCGGCGACGGTCGAGGTCAGCGTCAGTTCGATCGGGAATCCGTCGCCGCCGCGGAGCGCGGAAAGTTGCGTCGTTTCGCCGACCGGCGCGGCGGCGGGCAGCGGGAGATTGACCGCGGCGCGCGTCGTGTTGATGCGCAGCGTGAAGGTGCCACTGAACCCGACATTCGGAATGTTTTGCACCGCCACGTCCGCACCGAGTTCGCCCGCCACGCCCGCGCTCGTGATGATGAATGAGCCGTGCCCGTTCGTGAGGCTGACGAAATCCGTCGTCCCGTCGCCGAGCCCGAGATGCACGTTCGAGGCGAGGATGCGGATGACCTGGTTCGGTGCGGTGCCCGATTTCTCGAACGAGAAATCACCGCCGAGCGTCTGCCCGCCGATGTTCATCTCGACGTTCGTGCCGCTGACTTTCAGGTAATTTCCGCCCGGCACGCTGATCGTGAATTCGTTCAATCGCGCGCCGGTGATCACGGATGTGGACGCGCCCGCGACGCTCGCGCCGAGCAGCCCGAGCGACGCCGCGGTCTTCGATCCGTTCAACGTCGTCACCGCAAAATTCGTCGTGTCGGTGAGCTTGATCGTCTCGCCGTCGAGCGTCGCGAATGGAGTCAGCGGCGAGCCCGCGGCGACGTTGATCTTCGCCACGATGTCGCCCACGGTCAGCGCGCCGACGAGGTTCACGTCGAAGAACGAGTTATCGGCCCGCGTGACGCGGAAATGCGGTCCGCTCGTCTCGACCGGCACGCCGTTGCCGCCGTGCAACTCGCTCAGCAGCACGTCCGGGTTCACTTCGCCGACGGTGAAAATCTGCGTCAGCGTGGTCGTCGCGGTGCTGGTATTCAGGCTCACGCCGAAGCTGCCGGAGAAGGTGACGCCCGGCACATTCAGCTCGACCGTCGCGCTGAAGCTCCCGGCGATCACGGTCTGGGTGCCGACCTTTTTCACGACGAGCCCGCCGCGTCCGCGCGAGACGCGCACGAAGTCCGTGTTCCCATCGCCGAGCCGCAGCGCGACCGCCGAAACCGCGATGGTCATGATGTTCACCGGCGCGGCGACGGTCCCGATGTTCTTCTTCTCGAACGAGAAATTGCCGCTCAATTCCTGGCCCGCGATGCTCACCGCGATGTTCGTCGCATCGACCCGCAGATACGGCCCGGCGGGCAGCGCGAGCGTCTCGGTTTTGCCCGCGATGGTGAAGCGCTCGTTGACTGCGGTGGTCGTGTTGTTCAGCGACAAAGTCAGCGTGCCGCGGAAGAGCGGCGCGTTCGCCGGATTGCCGTCCACGTCGATCGTGACGGTGCCGCCGACCGTGCCCGCGACGCCGCCGGTGATCGGCGGAACCGCGGGAATTGCCGGGACCGCCGGATCGTTGGCCGTCGCCGCTTTCGCGGGCACCGCGGCTTTTCCGGCAATGGTCGGGCGGACGACGAAGAGCAGGTTGCCGCCGGTCAGCGTGAGGAAGTCGGTCGTGCCGTCGCCGAATTTCAGGCTGACGTTCGCCGCCGCGATGCGGATCGTTTTCGCCGTCGGCGAAACGGCGATTTGCTCGAAGCTGAAATTGCCGGTGATGTCCTGGCCCGCGATGTTCAGCGTCGCCGGGGCGGCCGCGCTGCCGATTTCCACGCGGAGGAACGGACCGGCGGGCAGGTTCAGCGAAACGACCTGGCCGCTGCCGAGCGTGAACTGCTGGTTCACCGCGACGAGCGTGTTGTTCAGTGCGAACGAAACGTCGCTCTCGAAGCTGAAGCCGGGGATGTTTTGCAGCTTCACATGCACCGCGAGCCGACCCGCGAGGCCGAGCGGCGTGACGACGAAAGAGCCGATGCCCGCGGTGACCGTGACGTATTCCAAATTCCCGTCCCCGAGGTGCAACTGCACGTTTGCCACCGCGACGCGGATGATCTTCGTCGCCGGCAGTTTCGTGATTTGCTCGAATGCGAAATCGCCCTGCAACGTCTGGCCCGCGACCGTGAGCTTCACGCTGGTGCCGGTGATTTTCAGGAACGGCCCGGCGGGCAGCGTGAAGGCGACCGGCGGCACGGTCACGAGCTTGCCGCCGACGAGCGCGCTGCCCGTGCCGACCGCGCCGGCCGCGGCAGTCAGTTTTAGGTCGGTCGCGGCGGTGAAACCGTTCAGCACGGTGACGCTTGGCGCGGTCGCGCCGGTGCCGCTGTCCACGAGTTTCAGCCGCCCGTCTTCGGTCAGGCTCGCGACAACCGGTTTGTTCGCCGCAGTCGCCGCGGAATTGATGCGCGTGACCACGTCGCCGAGCGTCAGCGCGCCGCCGAGGCTCACGTTGAAGAATCCGCCGGTGCCGCTGCGCGTGACCTTCAATTGGGCGTCGGTCCCCTGCTCGCCGACGATCCCGGCGGCGTCCGCGACCGTGACGGAGAACGAGGTAACCGTCGCATCGAGCACGCGGAATTCGACCGAATTGCCGGTCGCGACGGCGGCGACGCGGGCGCTCGCTCCGGTGCCAAGACCCGCCGTGCCGATCGCCGAAGTGAGGTCGCCGACGAGGTCGGCGACGACCGCATTTCCAGTCTGGCCGGTGAGCACGACCGGGGTAGAGACGCCGTTCAGCGTGAAGTTGAAATTCACGTCGCCGCCGTTCCGCCACTTGCCCCCAGTCGGCGCGAGCGCGATCGACTGAACGAGCGCGGAAGCCGTCGTGCCACTCGCGAAGCCGAGCCCGGCGACCGTCGTGTCGAGCGTGAACGTGGTCACCGTCGCGTCGATGACGCGCAGCCGGAGTCGCGCGCCGAGGGCGCTGTCCACGAGCTCCGCGACGACCTTCGAGCTGAGCCCGGCGACGTTCAGCGCGTCGTTCCAATCCTTCACGAGCAAGTCCTGCGAAGTCGTCCCGGTCGGCGGCGCGCCGTTGTCGCTCTGCTTGATCGCGCTCGTTTGCGTGCTGTTGACCGGGAACGCGATCACCGTCGCGGTGCCGTTCAAAGTCAGCGTGACATTCACATCGACGCCGTAGCTTCCGTTGCCCGGCAGCACCGCCGTCGAAGTGATCGAGCGCGCCGCCGTCCCGAGGCTGAAGAGCGCGGTGATCGCGAGCGAATTCACGCCCGGATCGATCGCGCTGAATTTCAGAAATCCGCCCGCGAGCGTCGCGGAAATCTGCGCGCCCAGCCCCGCCGTCGTCAGCGCGGAATTCACGTCGGCGACGAGCGCCGCCGGCTTGTCCGCAGCCTGCGCGTTGTCGGTCTGTGACGCCGCGGTGACGACGACCGATTTCACGACGCCGTTCACTTTCACGAGGAAGACGACCTCCGCCGAGACCGTGCCCGTGACGGGGTCCGCGAGCGGGTCGATGAAGCGTCCGCTCGGCGCCACGACCGCGCCGCTGGTCAGCGTGATTGCGTTGCCGACGCCGGGCTTCACGCTCCCCGCATTCAGCGCGGTGAGGACCGTCGAGCCGTCGAGCGTGGAGAAGGTGAGCGTCTCGCTGACCGCAGCCGCGCCGGTGTTGACCTCGACGCCGAACGTCCCCTCGAACGTGACGCCCGGCACATTCAACGTGACCGTTCCACTCAACTTGCCCGCGAGCGCGGCGGGCGCGGTCGGCACGGTCGTCTTCGCCGGAAAAAGAATGAAGAAGCCCGCGCCGTCATCGAGTGTGACGAAATCTTTCGTCCCATCGCCGAGCCCGAGATGGACGTTCGCGGCGCTGATGCGCGTCTGTTTCGTCACCGCCGCCGTCACCGGATCTTTCAGCGTGATGCTCTCGAAAGCGAAGTCGCCGCTGAGGGTCTGGCCCGCGACGGTGAGCGCGATATTTTTGCCCTCGACGCGGACATACGGTCCGGCGGGCAGGTGCAGTTCGATCTCGGTGTCGCCCGCGGTGAAGGTCTCGTTCACCGGCTTGCCGCTGTTGTTGATCGAGAAGGCGAAGCTGCCGTCGAACATCACGCCCGCCGGCAATCCGCCGATCGCGATGTCCGCGCTGATCGTGCCGGCGAGGCCGTCCGGCGAGATGAGGAACGCGCCGATTCCGTGGCTGACCGTGACCACGCCGCCGAGGTCGAGCCCGACCTGGCTGACGGCGATCTTCACGCGCTTTTGCCCGAGCTTGTTCGCGGTCTGCTCGAACGAAAAATTGCCGCTGAGCGTTTGCCCCGCGACCGTGATCTGAGCAGGAGTTCCGGGAGTTGAGCCTTTGAGTTCCGCGCGGAGGAACGGTCCGGCGGGAAGATCGAGGACGAAGGGCTGACCGTTGACCGTGAAGGTTTCGTGAACCGCCGCCGTCGTGTTGTTGATCGAGACGCTGACGGTCGCGTTGTTGAGTCCGAACGCGTTGCCAAAATTGAGTGTCGGGTCCGCCTCGATCCGGCCCGAAAGTCCCGCCGGTGTGACGAGGAAAAGCGCGGCCTGCGCCGGGCGATTTGGGTTCGTCTGGGCATCATGCTGGATGAATTCGATGAGCGGCGGCGCGAGTCCGGTCGGGCCATCCGGGTCGGCGAGCGCGATGTGCGCGTGCGTCACCGCGATCTTCACGACGCGCGTGCCGTTCGCTTTCGTGAATTGCTCGAATGCAAAGTCGCCGCCGATCATCTGCCCCGCGACGGTCACCGACACGCCGGCGCCCTCGACTTTCAGGAACGGCCCAGCCTTCAAATCGAGATGCACGACTTCGTCCGAAAGTGACGTGCCGATGATCTCGCCGGGTTTCCCGACGGTCGGAGCATTCAGGAGGCCGAGCTTGCTCGCGGTGAGCGTGCTATTCAGCGCGGTGACGGCGAAAACGGTCGTGCCGGTCGTGTTGTCCACGAGGTAAATTTTCGAGTTCTCCAGCCGCGCCATGCTCGTCCCAGCGGCGGAGTTGATGCGCTTCACCACGTCGTCGAGCGTCGTCGCGCCGCCGAGGCTGACGTTGAAACTCGTGTTGTTGCGCCGCGTGATTTTGAACTGCGCGTCGCTCTGCTGCGTCGGCGCGAATCCGGCGAGCGTCGAGGAAGTCAGCGCCAGCGAAAGCACCGTCGCATCGACGATGCGCAGCCGCAGGAACGTGCCGGAAAGTTCCGCCTGCACTTTGCTCGTCAGCCCGAGCCCGAGGATCGCGGCGTTCACGTCGGCGACGAAATCGGCGGGGCCGGTGTTGTCCGTCATCGCCGCGACGGTGACGATCACCGCGCCCGTCGTCCCGCCGACATTGATGCCGAAGGTCGCGTCGCTCGCGAATTTTCCAGTCGCCGGCAGCGCGACAGTGCCGGTCAGCGTGAGCGGAATCGGCACGCCGGTCTTCGCATACAACGAGCTCAGCAGCGTGCCGCCGTTGAGGTTGCTCACGACGAAATCTTCCAGCACGGGCAGCGCCGTGTTGTTCAGCGAAACCTTGAAATCGCCGGCGAGCGTGACGCCCGGAATGTTCACGTTCACCGTGCCGCCGAGCTGACCGGCGAGGCCCGCGGGAGTCAGCAGCAGCGCGGCCGCGCCGTTGGTCAGGCTGACGAAATCCGTCGTGCCATCGCCGAGCCGCACGACCACGTTTTTCGCGATCACGCGGATGACTTTCGCCGTCGAACTCATCTTCGTCGTCTGCTCAAACGCGAAGTCGCCGCTGATCTTCTGACCCGCGACCGCGAGCTGCAATCCGGTCCCTTCAAACCGCACGAACGGCCCGGCGGGCAGCGCCAGCGTGGTCTGCACGCCCGCCACCGTGAACTGCTCGCTGATCGCGCTCGTCGCGTTGTTGAGCGAAAGTTTGAGCGTCCCGCTGAAGCCGATGACCGGCACCGCGACCGTGCCGCTGATTTCGCCCGCGAGCCCCGCCGGCTTCACGACGAAGAACCCGCTCCCGCCATTCAGCGACACGATGTCCGTCGTCCCGCTGGTCAGCGCGAAATGCAAATTCGTCACCGCGATCCGCACGACTTTCGCGGCGGGCGCGCTGCCGGCCGCGGCCTGCGTGTATTGCTCGAACGCAAAGTTCCCCGAGAGCTGCTGGCCCGCGATGTTCAAGGTCACCGGCGCGCCTTCGACTTTGAGATAAGGGCCGACCGGCAGGTTGATCGCGGTCGTCTCGAACGCGCTCAACGGCACGCCGCGCAACGTGTCCTGCGTGTGCAGCGTGTTGTCGAAACCGGAGCGGATGAGGCCGAGTTGCTGCGCGGCGAGAGACGTGCCCTGCTGCTCGACTTTCAGGCGGTTCGTCGCGACCTGTACCGAGGCATCGACGAGCTTGATGCTGCGGCCATCGAGCGAGGCGACGGGCGCGCCGGCGGTGCCGTTGATCTTGGAAATCACGTCCGCCAAAGTCAGCGCGCCGGTGAGATCGACGGTGACGATGTCCCCGTGCCGATTCGTGATTTTGAGCTGCGGCCCGCTGCCGAGAGTGACGCCGAGCGCGGTCAAAGTCGTGGTCGCTTCGACGACCGGCACGTTCACCGACTGCACGACCGCCGCCGGCGTGTTGTTGATGTTCAGCGTGAAAGTTCCATCGAACGTCACCGCGCCCGGGACGTTGAGCGCGATGCTCGCGGTGACGGTCCCGGCCAAGCCCGTCGGGCCGATCAGGAACGCGCCGCGACCGTTGTCCACGCTCACAAAATCCGTCGTCCCGTCGCCGAGTCCGAGATGCACATTCGCCGCGCCGATCTTGATCTGCCGCACATCGTCCGCGGTGTCGGCCACGCCGTCCGGCCCCGGCAATTTGCTGACATCGAAGCTGAAATTGCCGCTCAGTTTTTGGCCCGCGACGGTGAGGTCGAGCGCCCCGGAAACGCCGACCGCATTCGCCGGAACGATAATCGTCGCACCGTCGAGCGTGAGCGTCGCCGCGGTCGCGGTTCCGCCCGGCGCCGCCGCGGTGCGCGTGTTGTTGAAGACCACGGAAACGGTCCCGGAGATCACGAGATCAGGGATGCCGACGACCGAGATCGTCCCTTCCGCGAACAGCGCGAATTGGCCGAAGCCGTTCTTGTCATAGACGAAACGCGCGTCGGAAATGAGCAGCCCTTTCGCCGCCGGATTCGGCTCCTCGCCGTCGAGCGTCGCCGGTCCCTGGCCGAGGAAAATGCGGACGCCGACACCTTCGCCGTGCGTCGGTCCGAGTGTGACCGTCTTGCTCTCGATCGTGACGAAGCCGCCGATGTTGATGACCAGATTGCTCGCCGTGAAGGTGATCGACGGGCTGCCGACGGGGTTCGCCGGGAGCTTGATCACGAAGACCTGATTGTTGAATTCGATCGACTCGTTCACCGCCGCGTTCGTCGAGTTGATGCTCACCGCGAGCGTGCCGCCGACGCTCACGCCGTTGCCGCCGCCGACGCTCACATCGACCTCGCCGGTCAGCACTCCCGCGATGCCGACGCTCGTGATGATTAGCGCGCCGGAGCCGTTTTTGATCCCCTGCCCGTTGAAGCTCAGTTCGAGATTCGACATCGCAAACCGGCTGACTTTCACGCCATTCGTGAAGAGCTTCACGCCCTCGCCGGCCGCGCCATTTCCGCCGGTGAGCAGGTCGAGGTCGCCGTCGCGATCGACATCCGCGAGCGTCAGCGCCGTGACGTGATCGGTCGCCGCGCCGAGCAGCGTCGGCGTCACGCCGCCGAACGGATCGGCGGTCGTCCCGCTGTTCAAAAAGAGCCGCGTCGCCGCGAGATCACCGCCGATGAGCACGTCGAGTTTGCCGTCGCCATTGATGTCCGCGACTGCGACCGCGCGGACGGCGAAGTTCGTCGTGCCGATGTTTTTCGGCGCGACGCTCGTGGTCACGTTTCCGGTCGTGGTCGAGAAAGGTGTCGCCGTGCCGGTGTTGAGATAGACGACGTTTTGCTGCGCGGCTTTTCCGACCACGAGGTCGAGCGCGCCGTCGCCGTTCACGTCGCCGAGGGCGATCGCGCGAGTCGCGGTGTCGGTGTTCGTGCTGTCGATGAGCACGTTTTTCGTCGGGTCGAAAAGCGCGGCCTGCGTCGCCGAGAAGACCGCGAGCGACTGGCTCGTGATCGCGAGCGAAGTCACGCCGCCGGTGTCCGTCGCGCGCAACCGCAGTTCGTTCGCGAGCGAGTCGGCATCGCTGCCGTCCACGAGCTCGGCGATGACGTTCGTGCCGGTGAGCGCGGTGTTCAGCTCGGCGACAAACGCGGCGCGCGTGGCGTTCCCGGCTTGCGCCAACGCGGTCACGGTCACGGTCCGCGCGGTGATGCCATTTTCCGTAAATTGAACCGTGATGTCGCCGCCGAGCTGCCCATTCGCCGGCAGCGAAATGAGCGAGGTGAACGCGGGCACCGACGAGCTCGCGGGCGTGAAGAGCGGCAGCGACCAAGCCGTGAGCGCGACGGAAACGATCGTCGGATCGAGCGAAGTGAGGCGCAGTTTGTTGCCGTCGAGGGCGACCGTGAATTTGCCGCCGAACCCAACCGCGAGCGCCGCGGCCACGTCGTCGCGCAGGTCGGCGCGGCTCGTGTTGCCGGTCGTGCTGACGGTCACGGTCACCGGTGCCGCGCCGTTCAGCGAGAGCTTGAAAGTGAGGACGCCGCCGAGCTGTCCATTCGCCGGTAACTCCGCGCCGCTCAGGAATCCGGGCTGCGCGAGGAACGTCCCCGCCGTCGCGCCGAAGACCGGGAAGGTCTGGCCCGAGATCGTTGCTGACGTGACGGTCGCGTCGGTCGCGCGGAGCGAGAGCCGGTTCTCGGAGGTCGTCGGCGTGAGCTGCACGGTGACCGCCTCGGCGGTAAATTTCGCACCGAGATTCGCGCTCGCGAGCGCGGCGTTGATGTCGCCGAGGAGCGACGCGGCGCTCGTGTTGTCGGCCTGCGCGAGGGCGGTGATCGTCACCGCCGTGCCAGTCGCCGCGCCGTTGAGTTTCAACGTGAAAGTGAAATCGCTGAAGAATTGGCCGCCCGCCGGCGCGTCGCTCGTCGCGGTGATTGCGGTGCGCAGCGTGAGGTTGTCAGGCGTGCTGTTGAAGAACGTCGCGCCCGTCTGCGACGCGAACGCGATCGTCGTCACCGTCGGATCGATCACGGTCAGCCGCACGCGATTGCCGTCGAGTTCCGCGCGGACTCTCGCATTCAGGAATCCGCCGCCGCCGCTCGGCGTGCCGGCCAGCGCGGTGTTGATGTCCGCGACGAGGTCGGCGGGCGAGTTGTTGTTGTCGAGCGTCGCAGCGGAGATCGCCACGTCCTGCGGAGCGGTCGTGCCGTTCAGCGTGAGGCGGAAATTGAAGAACGATCCGAGGCGGCCATTCGACGGCGCGTCGGCTGCCGACGAAATGCTCGGACCGGCGACGAGCGTCGCATTCGTGGCACCGAACAGCGGGACCGTCTGCCCGGAAATCACGACGGACAGCACGGTCGAATCAGTCGTCGTGAGCGTCAGTTTATTTCCCGACAGCCCGACGAGGAGCTTCGCGTCGAGCCCGGCGGTCTTGAGCGCGGCGTTGATGTTCGCGACCAAATTCGCCGGCGTCGTGTTCAGCGCCTGCGTCGCGGCGGGGACAGAAACGGCGACCGCCGTGCCGTTGTTGATCTTCACGGTGAACGCGATGTCGGCGAGGAATTTGCCGTTCGCGGGCAGCGCGCCGGTGCTGGTGAAACTCACGCTCACCGTCTCGAACAGCGTCAGTGCCTGGCTCTCGATCGCGAACGAAGTCACCGTCCCGTCGAGCACGCGGAAAGTGATCTTGCCCGCGTCCGTGCCGGACTGAACGAGGTCCGCGGAGAGTTTCGTCGCGAGCCCGGCGGCGGCGAAGGCGTCGTTGAAGTCGGAGACGAGATTCGATTGCGCGATCCCGGCGAGATAGTTCGCGTGACCGGCGATGCCGTCGTTCGTGTTGTTGGTCTGCGAGACGGCAGTAACGGTGACCACCGTGGCCGTCGCCGCGCCGTTGAGTTTCACGCCGAAGCTGAACGCGCCGCCGAGCTGTCCGCTGGCCGGCGCGACCGCGGCGGTGATGAATTTCGCGCTGCCGAGGAGCGAGTCGGGCGTCTCGCCGAAAAGCGTGATGTTCTGCGATGCGATCTCGATTTTGAAGACGCTCTTGTCCACCGCGCGCAGGACAATCACGCCGCTGTCGAGCACGGCGGTGAGCTTCGTGCCGAGCGCGGCACCGGTGAGCGCGGCGTTGAGGTCATCGACGAGATTGGCGGGTGTTGTGTTGTCGGCCTGCGCGGCGGCGGTGAGGACGATGGAGGTCCCGGTGATCGCGTTGTTGAGTTTGATCGCGAGCCGGAGTTCGACGCCGTAGCTGCCGTTCGCCGGGGCCGCGCCGAGCGCGCGGACGGTGACGCCGTTGTTCACGACGAGCACGTTGGCCGAGCCGTCGTTGCCGATGACCACATCGACGCGCCCGTCGCCGTTCACGTCGCCGACGGCGAGGGCCGTGCTGTTCGGCGTGCCGGTGTTCAGCGGGATCGCGGTGGCGAAGCTGAGGACGAACAGATTCGTCGTCGTGTTTTTCGCGGAAGTGTTGAGGTAGGCGAGGCTGGCGCGTCCGTTGTTTGCGACGATCACGTCGCGGAGGCCGTTGCCGTCGAGGTCGGCCAGAAGAATCGCGGTCGTGGCCTTCGTCGCGTCGCCCGCCGCGCCGGGATCGAGCGCGGTGCCGGCGTCGAAGCTGAGGACGAAAAGGTTGGTCGTCGGGTTGATCGCGCCCGTGTTCAGGAAGACGAGATTCGACGCGTTGTTGCGACCGACGACGATGTCCGCCTTGCCGTCGCCATTCACATCGCCCGCCGCGACGGCGACCGCGTTCGAGTTCGCACCGAGCGCGAGCGGCGTGCCGCTGAACGGCGTGGCGGTGCCCGTATTTAGATAGACGAGCAGCGGCGCACCCGCGCGTCCGACGATCAAATCCGCGCGCCCGTCGCCGTTCAAATCCGCGGTCGTGATCGCCGTCACCGGATCGGTCGCGGTGCCGATCGGCAGCGAGCCGGCGAACTCATTCCGCTGGCCTTGCTCGAAGAAAAAGTCGCCCTTGATCACCTCGCCGCTCACCGCCGTGAGGTCGAGCCGCGCGCCGATCACCGACACGCGCAGGAACGGCCCGGCGGGCAGGTCGAGCGTCTCCGTCACCGCCGGCGAGCCGAACGTGAACGACTCTTTCACCGCCGCGGGCTGCGTGTTGATTTGGACGGAAATCGTCGTCGTCGTGACGCTGATCCCGGGCAGCGAAATCAGGAGTCCGGGGTCGGGCAAACTGTCGGCGTCGGGTCCATCCGGGATCGAATCGATGGTCAGGCTCGCCGCGACGCCGAGGCCGTTCACGAGGATCGAGCCGTGCCCATTTTTCACCTGCACGAACGGCGCGCCAGCCGGCCCGATGCTCAGCGTCAGCGCGGAAATACCGACGCGCACGACCTTCTGATCGTCCGCCGTGCCGGCGATGTTGTCCTTCCCGCGCGTCTTGATTTGCTCGATCGCGAAGGTGCCGCCGAGTTGCTGGCCGAGGACGTTGAGCCGCGCGTTGTTCGCCTCGACGCGGAGGAATTGGCCGGTCGCCGGGAGGTCGAGCGTGCGGGTTGCGGTGCCGGTCGGCGTGCTGACGGTGAAGGTTTCGTGGACCGGCGCGTCGAGCGTTTTGATCTGCACGGAGAAGCTCGCGTCGAACGTCACGCCGGGAATGTTCACCGCCACGTCGGCGTTGAGTTGGCCCGCGAGACCTTTGACCAGGTTCGGCGCGGTGCCGGTGGTTTTGAGAATGAAGTCGCCGGTGCCGTTCGTGACGCTGACGAAATTGTGCGTCCCGTCGCCGAGACCGAAGCTGACGTTCGCGAGGGAAATGCGGACGACCTTGGTCGCCGAGCCGGTCGCCGGGGTCGAGGTGAGCTGCTCGAACGCGAAGTCGCCCGCGAGGGTAATGCCGAACACGCTGAGGTTCAGCCCGATGCCTTCGACGCGAATGTAGCTGCCGCGCGGCAGGTCGATCGTCGTCGCCGTGCCGCCGACGGTGAAGGTCTCCGTGACCGCGACCGGCAGCGTGTTCACTTTCAGCGAAAGCGTGCCGCTGAGGGTGATGCCCGGCACATTCAACGCGACCGTTCCGCTCAACGTTCCCGCGACGCCCGCCGGGATCGCCGGGTCGGGAGCGTTCGCGGCGACGGCGGGGCGGAGGACGAAATAGCCGGCGCCGCCGGTGACGCTGAGGAAGGTGTTCGTGCCGTCGCCGAGCGAGAGGCTGACGTTGCTGAACGCGACGCGGACGAGCTTCGTCGCGGTGCCGCCGGTGCCCCTCGTGAACTGCTCGAACGAGAAGTTGCCGCTCAGCGATTGGCCCGCGATGCCGAGCACGACGTTGTCGCCCGCAACGCGCAGATACGGGCCGGCGGGCAGGTCGAGCGCGAGCACTGAACCGGCCACGCTGACGCTGTCTTTCACCTTCGCGTTCGTGTTGTTGAGCTCGAGCGAGAAGCTGCCGCTGAAGGTCACGTCGGGCACATTCAGCGCGACGCTGGCGCTGATTTTTCCGGCGAGGCCGGCAGGCGTGAGGAGGAAAAATCCGGTGCCGTTCGTCACGCTGACGAGCGGCGCGGCGTCGGTGCCGCCGAGCTTCAGCGCGCCGTTCGCGACGGCGACCCGGAGGGCTTTCGTGCCGTCGGTGCGGGTCGATTGCTCGAGGACGAAATCGGCGCTGATCGTCTGGCCGAGGATGCTCAACGTCGCGGAAGTGTTCGGCAGGCGGCCGGTCAATTCGATGCGGAGATACGGGCCGGCGGGGAGGTCGAGCGTCGCGTCGGGGCCGGTGAAAGTTTGCTTCACCGCAGCGAGCGTGTTGTTCACGCGCACCTTGATTTTCGCGTCGAAAGTGACGCCCGAAACATTCACCGCGAGGTCGCCGCTGATGTCGCCCGCGAGTCCGGCAGGCGTGATGAAGAAGGTCGCGTTGCCGTTCGTCACGCTGACCGCACCGCCGCCGAGGCTGAGCGCGACCTTCGCCGCGGTGACGCGGATGCGCTTCAAACCGATGACCGTTTTTTGCTCGAAAGCGAAGTCGCCGCTCAGCGTCTGGCCGAGCACGTTGACGTTCACATCGGTGCCGGCGACGCGCAGATACGGGCCGGCTTCGACCTTCAACGCGACCGGCGTGACGCCGACGAGGAAGCTCTCGTCGATCGCCGCGGTCGTGTTGTTGATCACGATGCTGAAGGTGCCGCCGAGCGTGACCGACGGGACGTTGAGCGCGATCCCGGCGCTGAAGGTGCCCGCGAATCCGGTCGGCGTGACGAGGAAGAAGCCGCTGCCGTTCGTGACTTCGAGGACCGGGTTCGCCGCGTCGCCGAGCGCGAGGTGGATGTTCGCGAGGCCGACGCGGACGCGGCTCTCGGTCGTGCCGGCTTTGGTCACGCGCTCGAACGCGAAGTCGCCGCTCAGCGTGATGCCTTGAATGTCGAGCTCGATGCCGGTGCCTTCGACGCGCAGATACGGGCCGGCGGGCAGGTCGAGCGGGATGGTGCGGTTGCCGACGGTGAAGGTCTCGTGCACCGCCGCGGTGCCGCTGTTGATCGCGAGCGAGAAGGTGCCGCGGAACGAAAATCCGAGCGACGGATCGATCGTCACCGTGCCGCCGACGCGGCCCGCGAAGCCCGTCGCCTTCACCGCAAAAACGCCCTCGCCGTTCGTGAGACTCACGACGGTTTGCGTGCCGGACTTGATCGCGAGCGTGACATTCGTGATCGCGAGCCGGACGACTTTGTTGCCGGTCAGCACCGAGCCGGTTTGCTCGAACGAGAAGTCGCCGGTGAGCGATTGGCCCGCGATGGCGACGGTGACGCCGTCGCCGCTGACGCGCAGGAACGGACCGGCGGGGACGTTCAGCGTGATCTTTTCCGCGCCGACGAAGAAGTCGGTTTTGACCGGCGCGGTCGTCGTGTTCACCGCGAGGCCGAGCGTGCCGACGCTCAGCGTGAAGCCGGGGATATTCGTCGTGACCGACGCGGTGAACGAGCCCGCGACTCCCGCCGGAGTGAGCAGCAGCGAGCCCTGGCCGTTGGTCACGCTCAGGAAATCGGTGGTGCCGTCGCCGAGCCCGATGCTCACGTTCGTCGCCGCGATGCGGAGCGAGCCGGTCGCCGCGCCGGTCGTCACTTTGTCGAACGCGAAGTTGCCGTGCAGTTTTTGCCCGACGATTTCGAGGTCCACGTTCAGAGCCTGGAACGCGGTGATGTTTTTCTGCGTCGCGCCAAAATCGAGCGCGATGCTGTCGGTCGTGTTCGGGATGGTCAGCGTTTCGTGGACTTCGCCGTTCGTGTTGTTGACGAGCACGGTCGCCTCGCCGCTGAGGACGATGCCGCTGAGGCCGAGCACCCGCACGGTGCCGGTCGCGAAAAAGGCGACGGTGCCGTTCGGATATTTGATCAGGCCGACGCGCGCGTCGCTGAGCAGCAGGCCGGTCGCGGCGGGATTGATTTCGCCGTTCGGAAGTTTGCCCGGTCCCTGGCCGAGGAAGACGTTCAGCTTCGTGCCGGCGAAGGTCAGTTTCCCGCCGACGTTCACGAACGAAACGCTGCCTTCGATCGTGACGAAATTGCCGATGTTCAGCGTCAGGTCTTCGGCGAAGAAGGCGAACAGGTCGCCCTCGTTCGCGCCGAATTTCACCGCGACCGTGCGCCCGTTGATGTCGATCGTTTCATCGACCGCGCCGCCGCTTTTGTTCACGCGGAAACCCGCGCGCCCGCCGACACTCGCGCCGCCCGCGGAGATCGCGATGTCGCCGCTGAGGATGCCCGCGACGCCGGTCGGCGTGATGACGAACGCGCCCTCGGCGTTCTTTATCCCCTGCCCGCCGAAGCTGACCTCGACATGCGCGAGCGCGATGCGCGTGACCTTCGTGCCGTTCGCGCGCGTGCTCTGATCGAAGCTGAAATCGCCGTGCAGGAGGACGCCGCCGACGGTGATGTTCGTGTTGAAAACACTGACGCGAACGAACGGCCCGGCGGGCAGGTCGAGCGTGAGCGTCGTGCCCGCGACGACGAAGTTTTCCTTCACCGCGGCGGCCGTGTTGTTGACCTGAATCGTCACGTCGCCGCTGATTTGCACGCCGGGAATCTTGAACGAGGCAGTGACGCTGAGGCTGCCCGCGACGCCCCCGGGCGAGATGAGGAACGCGCCCTGGCCGTTGGTCAGCGAGACGAAGTCGGTCGTGCCGTCGCCGAGTTTCAGCGACACGCCGCTGAGCGCGATGCGGACGACTTTCGCCCCGGCGAGGGTCATCGATTGCTGGAGGACGAAATTGCCCGCGAGCGTCTGGCCCGCGACGGTCAGCGAAACGCCGGTGCCGGCGACGCGCTGGAACGGCCCGGCGGCGAGTTTCAGCGGGAAGGTCGTGGTGCCGACGAGGAAACTTTCGTCCACGCCGACGGTCGTATTGTTCAGCTCCGCGGTGAACGCGCCGGTGAAGCTGACGCCCGGAATATTCACCGCGACGCTGCCGGTGAACGAGCCCGCGATGCCCGCCGGCGTGACGACGAAGTAGGCCGACGCGCCGCTGATCACGACGATGTCGTTCGTCCCGTCCCCGAGCGCGAGACGCGCGTTGGCGATGGCGACGCGGAGCTTCGATTCGCCGCGCGTGCTGGTCGAACGCTCGATCGCGAAGTCGCCGGTGATGCTCTGGCCGAGCACGTTCACGCTCACGCCGGTGCCTGCGATGCGGACGAACGGACCGGCCGGCAGGACGAGGCTGACGGTCTCGCCGCCGACCATCAGCGTGTCGTTCACCGCGGCGGTCGTGTTGTTGATTTGCAGCGAAAGCGCGCCGCTCAGGCTGACGCCGGGAATGTTCGTCTGGACGTTCGCCGCGAAGCTGCCCGCAACTCCGGCTGTCGTGACGAGCAGGCTGCCGCGGCCGTTCGTCAGGCTGACGAGATCGGTCGTGCCGTCGCCGAGTTTCAGCGTGACGTTGCTCGCTCCGATGCGGACTGCCGGGCCGACGCCGACGCGCGTGACTTTCTCAAACGCGAAGTCGCCGCCGAGCGTCTGGCCCGCGACGGTGAGTTTCGCGCCGAGCGCATCGACGCGGAGATACGGGCCCGCCGGCAGGTCGAGCGCGATCGTCTCGCCGCCGACGGTGAAGGTCTGCATCACCGGCGCGGTCGTGTTGTTCACCGCGATGCCAAACGCGCCGGTGAAGCTGACGCCCGGCACGTTCAACGCCACGTCGGCGTTGAGCCGTCCCGCGAGCCCGGCGGTCGTGATCAGGAAGCTGCCACGGCCATTCGTGACGCTGACGAAATCGGTGGTGCCGTCGCCGAGTTTCAGCGTCACGCCCGACACCGCGACGCGCGTGATTTTCGCGCCGCCGGTTTGCGTGATTTGCTCGAGCGCGAAGCTGCCCGCGAGCGTTTGCCCGGCGACGGTGAGGTTCACGTTGTCCGCCTTGACGCTGAGGAACGGTCCGGCGGGGAGCTTCAGCGAAACGGTGGCTCCGCCGACCGCGAACTGTTTGTCCACCGCGACCGTCGTCGCATTCACCGCGATGGCGAAGGTGCCGCTGAACTGCACGCCCGGCACGTTCAGCGCGACGTTCGCGTTGCTCAACTGCCCCGCCAGGCCCGCGGGAGTCAGCAGCAGCGCGCCTTCCGCGCCGGTGACGTTGACCAGATTCGTCGCGCCGTCGGCAAGGCTGAGGCTCACATTTTTCGCCGCGACGCTGATGACCTGCGCGCCCGCGACCATCTGTTTGTTGAAAGCGAAGTCGCCTTTCAAGGTCTGGCCGAGGACCGAAATTTCGAGCTGCGTGGCCTCGAAAGTGGTGACCGGCGCGACCGTGTCGAAGCGCACCACGATGTCGTGCGCGGTGTTCGGAATGGTCAGCGTTTCGTTGACGATTTGGCCGGAATTATTCACGCGGACGAGCGCGTTGCCGCGGACCGTGATGCCGTCGAGGCCGATGACTTCGATCGTGCCCGTCGCCGCGAGGGCGTAGGTGCCGTTCGGGAATTTGATGAAGCCGATCGTCGCGTTCGACAGGAGCAGGCCGCTCGCGAGCGGGTTCATTTCGCCGCTCGAGAGTTTCGCCGGACCCTGCCCGAGGAAGATGTTCAGCCCCTCGCCCGCGAAGACCGTTTTCCCGCCGACATTCGAGAGGCTGACGTTCCCCTCGATCGTGATGAAGTTCGCGATGTTCAGCGAGAGGTCGCCGCCGAAGAACTGCACGAACGATTGCGCGCCGGTCTTCACCTCGCTCGCGCTGAACCGCACGTTGATCGTGCGCGTGCCGAGCGCGATCGACTCGTCCACCGCGGCGGTCGTCGAATTGATCCGCACGCCGAAGCTGCCGCCGACGCTCACCGGCCCCGCCGCGATGCTCGCCTCGCCGGTCAGAATGCCCGCGATGCCCGTCGGCTTGAGAATGAACGCGCCCACGCCGTTCTTGATTCCCTGCCCGTCGATCGTCACGGCGACGTTCGCCAGCGCGATGCGCGTCGTCGTGTTCGGCGCGGTGCCGGTCTGATCAAAAAGGAAGTCGCCGACGAGATTGAATCCACTCGCGCCGCCGACATTCAGCGTCGCGCCGAGCACGGTGACGCGCAGGAACGGCCCCGCCGGCACGTCGAGCGTGAGCGTTTGCCCGCCGACCGCGAACGTCTCGAGCACCGCCGCCGCCGTCGTGTTGAGTTGCAGCCGGACGGTCTGGAAGTTGAGCGTCAGACCCGCGGCGGCGAGGCCGGGGAAGCTCGCGCTGATCGAGAAATCCGCGGCGACTCCCGCGCGATTGATGAGCAGCGAACCTTGTCCGTCGGCGATGCGCACGAACGGCGCGCCGGTCGGACCGAGGTCGAAATTCACATGGCTGACCGCGACGCGGACGATGCGCTCGCCCGCGCCGTTCGTGATTTGCTCGAACGCGAAATCCGCCTTCAGCGACACGCCGGAGAACTTCAGCGCGAGCTGATCGCCGGTGACGCGCAGGAACCGGTTCGCCGGGTTCGTCGTGTCCGCCGCGATGCTGAACATGCCCGCGAATTCGACGCCCGGGATGTTCGTCGTGACGGTGACGCCGGTGAAATTCGCCACGACTCCCGCGGGCTTCAGCGTCAGCGCGCCGCTCGCCACGTTCACCGAAACGAACTCCGTCGTCCCGTCGCCGAGCCCGAGATGCACGTTCGCGACCGTGACATCGACCTGCTGCGTCGCGTTGTTCTTTTTGAAAGTGAAGTCGCCCGTGAGCGTCTGCCCGGCGATCGTCAGCGCGACGCCCGTGCCGGCCACGCGCACGTAATTTCCCGCGTCCAGCGCGAGCGTCAGCGTCTGCGCGCCGACGGTGAATTGCTCGTTGATCGGCTGTCCGGTCCGGTTGATTTCCGCGACGAGCGTCGCGCTCAACGAAACCCCCGGCAGATTGATCGCCGCCACTCCGCTGACCCGGCCCGCGATCCCCGCCGTGGTCCCGGCCCCCGCCGCCGGCATGATGATGAACGTCCCCTCCCCCTGCGTGACGCTGACGAAGTTCGTGCTGCCATCACCGAGCAACACGCTCACGTTCGTCGCCGCCAGCCGCACAACGGTGCGGGCCGCAGCGACCGGCGGACCGCGCGGTGTGCTCGTGATTTGCTCGAACGCAAAATTGCCGCTGATCGTCTGCCCGCCGACGCTGAGCGCGACGCTCGTCCCCTCGACGCGGAGATAAGGCCCGGCCGGCAGTTGCACCCGCACCGTCGAGCTCGCGACGACGATGCTCTCGTCCACCGCGGCGCTCGTGTTGTTCAGCGAAAGTGCGAAGTCACCGGTGAACTTCACGCCCGGCACATTCAACGCGAAGGTCATGCTCAGCGTGCCCGCCGCGCCCGCCGGCGAGAGGACGAAAAAGCCGTGCGCGTTCGTGACGGTGACGTAATCGGTGCCGCCCGCGCCGAGCTTCAGCGCGCCGTCCGTGACCGCGATGCGGACGCGCATTTCGCCGGT
Source organism: Spartobacteria bacterium (assembly GCA_043777315.1). Lineage (GTDB taxonomy): Bacteria > Verrucomicrobiota > Verrucomicrobiia > Chthoniobacterales > Chthoniobacteraceae > CAIURC01. The sequence continues at coordinate 185,789 of JAYVPW010000093.1, forward strand.
CGGGCTGGTCACGCGCTCGAAAGCAAAATTGCCGCTCAATGTTTGGCCGACGACGGTCAGCGTCGCGGGCGTGCCCGGCGCGGTCTCGCCGACTTCGACGCGGACGTAAGGCCCGGCGGGCAGCGCGAGCGAAATGGTCTCGGTGCCGACGGTGAAGTTCTCGTTCACCGCGGCGAGCGTGTTGTTCACGCGCACGCTGATTTTTCCGGCGAAGGCCAGCCCGCCCGCGACCGAGAGCTGCGCGCTCGCGATGATTTCACCCGCGATCCCGGCGGGCGAAAAGAGGAACGCGCCCGCGAGGTGATCGACTTTCACGAGCCCGCCGCCGAGGTCGATGCGACCGTTCGAAATCGCGAGGCGCGTCGTCCGTTCGCCGGTCGTTTTCGTAAGCTGCTCGATCGCGAAATCGCCGCCGATGGTCTGGCCCGCGACCGTCAGATTCACGTCGGTCCCGGCGATGCGCATGTAAGATCCGCTGCCGCCGGGGACATCGAGGTTGATCGTCCGGTCGCCGACTTTGAACGTCTCCTGCACCCGCACGCCGGTGTTGTTGACCGCGACCTGGAACGTCCCGCCGAAGCTCACGTCCGGCACGTTGAGCGCCACCGTCCCGCCGACCGTCCCCGCGATTCCGCCGGTCCGCACGACGAACGCGCCCTCGCCGTTCGTCAGGCTTACGAGCTCGTTTGTCCCGTCGCCGAGACTGAGATGCGCGTTCGTGATCGCGACGCGGATGATCGAAATCGGCGTCGCGCCGGTGGTCGTGATTTTCTCGAAAGCAAAGTCGCCGCCGAGCACCTGGCCCGCGATCCGCAGCGTCACGCCCGTCCCCTCGACCCGCAGATACGGCCCGCTCGGCAGCGTGAGTTGGATCGTCTTTCCGCCGACGACGAACGACTCGTTCACGTTGGTTAGCGTGTTGTTGATGGCGAGCGCGAGGTTCGTGCTGAAGGTCACCGGCGCGCCGGGAATGGTGATCGTCACGTCGCCGCTCACCCGGCCCGCGAGGCCCGCGCTGCTCACGACGAAGAACCCTTCGCCATGCAAAATCGTGACGACGTCCGGACCCGCCGCGTCGATCTTCAAATGAAGTTGCGCATTCGTCGCACCGACCCGCAGGAGCACGGTCCCGTCGGTTTTCGTGAAGCGCTCGAGAGCGAAGTTTCCGCGCACATCGACACCGGAAACCGTGAGCACGAGGTCGTCCGCTGCGAGCCGCAGATACGGGCCAGCGGGCAGGTTCAGCGTGATCGTTCCGGCCCCGCCGTCAGACACCGAATCGGTCACCGCGGTCGCCGTCGTATTGACCTGCACCGCGAGCCCGGCGGAGAAGCTGAACCCGAGCGCGGGATTCACGGTGACCGTCGCCGAGAACTGCCCGGCGAGCCCGGTCGGCTTGACGATGAATCCGCCGGTGCCGCTCGAGATGCTCACGAACTCCGTCGTCCCGTCGCCGATCGAAACGCTCGCGTTCGAGACGCCGATTTTCGTCACTTTCGCCGCGAGCGTGCCGGTCTGCGAAAAGCTGAAAGTGCCGTGGACCGTCTGCCCCGCGACCGCGAGATCGAGCGTGCCGGCGAGGTCCGTCGTGTTGGCGGGCAACATGATATTTTCGTTCGCGGCGCCCGCCGTCGCGGACGGCACGGACAGCGTTTGCGGGCCGGTCGTGTTGTTGAATTTCACCGCCGCCGTGCCGGCGAAAGTCACGCCCGAGAGCCCGATAATTTCCACCGATCCCTCGGCGAACACGGCATACGTGAACGGTGCCGCCGCGCCGAAACGCAGCAGGTCGAAGCGCGTGACCGTCACGAGCACGCCGCGCGCGGACGGGTTCCGCTCGCCCGTCGCCGGGTCGATGAACGCCGGCCCTTCACCCATGAAAACGGTGACGCCGGTCGCGGTCAGCCGCTTCGAGCCAGCGCCCGAATCGGTGAACGACAGCGTCTTCGCCTGCACGAGGACGAAGTCACCAATCTTGATCGAAAGATCGCTGCCGAAGAAATCGAACGTCCGCGCGCCGGTCGGAAAATTGATCGAAAGCGTCTGCCCGTTCAGCACGATCGTCTCGTCCACCGGCAGGCCGGTTTTGTTGAGCCGCAGTCCGAGGTTGCCACCGATTTCGATGCCCGCTCCCGCGAGCGCGAGCCGGCCGGAGAGGAAGCCCGCGAAGCCGCCGCTGCCCGCCACGCTTGCGTTCGGCGGCAGGATCACGAACGCGCCCGTGCCTTGGTCGAGCATCTGCCCGTCGATCGTGAGCGAGACATTCGCGACCGCGACCCGCGTGACTTTCGAGCCGTCCGCGCGCGTGGCCTGATCGAAGAAAAAGTCGCCCGTGAGCTTGCGATCGGTCTCGGTGCCGATGGTCACCACGGCACCGACGACCGCGACGCGCACGAACGGCCCGGCCTCCACTTTCAACTGCAAATTGCCGCTGCCGCCCGGGTTTGGATACGTCTCGTCCACCGGCGCGGGCGACGTGTTGAGCTGAATGCTGATCGCGCCGCCCGTGACCGAAAACGCCCCCGGCGCATTGAACGTCGCGCTGACCGTGAACGACGCCGCGACGCCCGCCCGCGTGACGAGCAGCGCGCCCGTCCCGCCGGTCACGTTCACGAAAGTCGTCGCGCCGTCCTTGATTTGCAGCGTGAGATTGTTCACCGCGACGCTGACCTGCGTCTCCGCCACGCCCGCGAGGGTCGCCGTGGTTTTCGTGATCGTGAACTCCGCGGAAAGCGTGAGGCCGAGCACCGTCAGCGTCGCAGGCTGCCCGGCGGTCGTCGCGACTTGCACGAAATTGCCGGCGGGCAGGACGAGCGATTTGCTGACTCCGGCGACGAGGAAAGTTTGGTTCACCGCCACGCCAAGCGTGTTGATTTGCAGCCGCAGGCCGGCGGAGAAAGTGACGTTCGGAATGTTCACCGCGACCGTCCCGGTCACTTCGCCCGCGATGCCGGAGCGGAAGACGTTGCCGCCGAGATCGACCTGCCGGATCAGGAACGCACCGCTGCCATTCGTGACCGTCACGAAATCCGTGGTGCCGTCGCCGAGCGCGAGGCTGACGTTGCTCGCGGCAATCGTGACCACACGATTCGGGACAGTGCCCGTCGCCTCGACGCTGAAATTTCCGCTCAACCGCTGGCCGAGGATCGTCGCGCTCACCGCATTCCCCTCGACGCGCACGAACGGCCCGGCGGGCAGCGTCAGCGTGCTCGGAGTGCCGGCGACATCGAACGTCTCGTTGATCGCGGCGCTCGTGTTGTTCACCGAAACCGTGAGCGACGCGCTGAGTTCGACATTCGGGATCGTGACCGCCACACCGCCGCTCACCCGGCCCGCGAGCCCGGCGGTCGTCATTATGAATACACCCTCGCCATTGCTGACTCGGACGAACGTGTTCTTGCCGTCGCCGAGCGCGAGGCTCACGTCGCGCGCTCCGACGCGCACGACCTTGTCCGTCGCGCTCCGCGTCAACTGCTCGAACGAGAACGTGCCGCGCAAAGTCTGCCCCGCGACCTTGAGAATCGCATCCTCGCCGATCACGCGCAGGAACGGCCCCGCAGGCAGCGCGAGCGTCTGAATTCCGCCGCCGACCTCAATGCTCTTGTCCACCGCCGCGAGCGTGTTGTTGATCTCGACGGTGAAGGTGCCGCCGAAAACCACGCCCGGCACATTCACCGCGACTGTCCCGCCGAACCGCGCCGCGAGACCCGCCGCGCTCAACACGACGAAGCCGGAGCCGTTCGTCACTTTCACGAAATTATTCGGCGCGGTGCCGCCGAGCCCGAGCGTCACGTTGCTCAACGCGACACGGACGACACGGGTGCCGTCGGACGCTGCCGCCTGCTCGATGACGAAATTGCCGCTGAGCGTCTGACCGAGCACGTCGAGCGAAACGCCCGTCCCCTCGACTCGCAGGAACGGCCCGGCGGGCAGCTTCAGCGTGTTCGTGGCGGTGCCGATTTTGAACGTCTCGTTGATCGCGGCGGCCGTGTTGTTGATGCGCAGATTGAATGCGCCGCCGAAGTTCACGTTCGGGATTCCAGCGGTGACGGCGACGCTCAATTCGCCCGCGAATCCCGCCGGAGTGATCAGGAAATTGCCGAAGCCCGTCGCCGTCAGCAGCGCGGGCGCACCGCCGAGGCTGAGGACCACATTCGTCGCCGCGACTCGTACGATGCGCTCCGCGCCGATGGTCTGCTGCTCAAACGCGAAGTCGCCGCGGAGCGTCTGCCCGGCGATGTCGAGCGCCAGATTCGTCCCCTCGAAACGCACGAACGGACCGACCGGCACGTTCAGCGTCACCGTCTTCGCGCCGACCGCAAAGCTTGTGTTCACCGCCGTCGCACCGGTGTTAATGAGCAGGCTCACATCGCCGCTGAACGTCACGCTCGGCACATTCAATTCGACCCTCGCCGTGAGGCTTCCCGCGAGCGCCGTGCCGTTGATGAACAGCGCGCCCTCGATGTTCGTCACGTTGACGAGCCCGTCGCCGAGCCGGACCTCGCCGTTCGCCACCGCCACGCTCACAACTTTCGTCGTGCCGCTCGTCGCCTGCTCGAACGCGAAGTCGCCGCCGATGTTCACGCCTTGGAAAGTCAGCCGCGCGTTGATCGCCTCGATGCGGACGAACGGCCCGGCGGGCACGGCGAGCCGGACGGTGTGCGCGCCAACGACGAACGACTCATCGACCGCGAGCACGGTGCTGTTCACCGCCAGCGAAAAGTCTCCCGTGAAGACGCCGCCCGGCGGCGTGATCGCGACCGTGCCGCTGATCCGTCCCGCGAGCCCGGCGGTCGTGACGACGAACGCGCCCTCGCCGTTTCGCACGGTCGCGATTGGCGTCGTGCCGGCGGTGATGTCGATCGCCACTTTCGTCGCCGCGCCGCGGACGACCGGCGTGCCGTCGGCGGCGAGCTGCCGCTCGAACGCATACTCGCCTTTGATCGACTGCCCCGAGATCACGAGCGACGCCGGATTGATCCCGTCGGCACCGGCCAATTCGACGCGCATGAACGGCCCGGCAGGCACGTCGAAACTCACCGTCGTCGCGCCGACGGCCACGGATTCCGTCACGCGTGCGGCGGTCGAATTCAGCGCGAACGAGTAGCGCGCATTCGTCACCGAGACGCCTGAAATATTCAACGCGACCGTCGCGCTCACCCGGCCCGCGACGCCCGCCGGCGTGAGCAGCAGCGCGCCGGTGATTTCGCTCGCCGCGAGCGCGCCGCCACCGAGATCAAGCGCGCCGTGCGCGAGTCCGATGCGGATGTTGCCCGCCGCGCCGCTCGTCACTTTGTCGAAGCTGAAGTCGGCTTTCAGGGACTGGCCTGCGAACGCCAACTCACCGTTGAGCACCTCGAGTTTCGTCACCGCCGCGACCGTTGTGAAAGTGAGCGTGATGCCGGGGTCGTTGCTGTCGCCGGGGATCGTGAGCGTTTCGCCGATGATCGTGCCCGTCGTGTTCACGAGCACCGTCGCCTGACCTGAAATAGTCACGCCACTGATCCCGATGAATTGCACGAGCCCGGTCGCGCTCAACGCGTAGCCGCCGCCGGTGCGGATGACGCCGACGCGCGCGTTGCTGATGAGCACGCCGCTCGCCGTCGGGTTCAGCTCACCGCTCGGCAGACGCGCCGGACCCTGGCCCATGAACACGAGCAAATTCGCGCCCGCAAACGTGTTGCGCCCGCCGCTCTGCACGAAATTCACGCTCCCCTCGATCGTGACGAAGTTGCCGATGTTCAGCGCGAGATTCTCCGCAAAGAATCCAAAGAACGGCGCGCCCGCCGCCCCGACTTCCGTCGCGCCGAAAACGATCGCGACGACGCGGCCGTTGAGCGTGATGCTGTCATTCACCGCCGTCGCGAAAGTGTTGATGCGGAACCCTGCGCGGCCACTCGCCGTCGCCCCGCCTGCCGCGACGGAGAGGTCGCCGCTCAGGATTCCAGCGAACCCGCCGACCTTCACAAGGAATGCGCCCCCGGCGTTTTTGATCCCGTTTCCGCTGACCGTGAGCGCGGCGTTTGCAACCGCGAAACGGGTCGTCTTCGTCCCGTCGGGCTGCACGTTTTGGTCGAAGTAAAAGTCGCCGGTGATCGCCACCGTCCCGATTTGCGCGGTCAAACCGAGCACCGCGACGCGCAGGAATTTTCCAGCCGGCAAATCGAGGTCGATGCTGCCCCCGCCGACCGCGACGCTGTCCACGACCGGCATCGGCGTGGTGTTCAACTCCACCGCGACGTTCGCGGTGATGGTCGGTCCGCCGCTGCTCGCGAGGCCCGGAATGTTGATCGTCGCGCTCGCGTTCAACTTGCCCGCGCCGCCCGCCGGGCCGACGAGGAAGGCACCGCTCGCGCCGGTGATCGAGACGAGATTCGTCGCCCCGCTGGCGAGGTTCAGCGCGACGCCGCTGAGTCCGATGCGCACGCCGCGGCCCGTCGCGCTCAACGATTGCTCGATGCTGAACTGGCCGACGAGCGACTGGCCGAGAACGTTCAGGCTGACGCCCGCGCCGACCGAGCTGACGCGCACAAATTGCCCCGCGCTCACGACGAGCGGCGTGGCGATGCCGGTGAGCGTTTCGTTCACCGCGAGGCCGGTGGTGTTCACCTCGACGAGGAAGCTGCCGGTGAAGCTCACGTCCGGCACGTTGACGATCACGCTGCCGGTGAAATTGCCCGCGATGCCGGCGGCGCTGATGACGAAGTTCGCGCTCGCGCCCTCGACCCGGACGAGTTCGCTGCTGCCGTCGCCGAGCGCCGCCGAAGCGTTCGCGATGCCGACCCGCAGGCGCGGCTGGCTCAGGGAATTGGTCGTCTTTTCGATCACAAAATCACCGCTCAACCGCCCGCCGGGCAGCGTCGCGCTCACGCCCGTCCCCGCGACGCGGAGGAACGGCCCGGCGGGCAAACTCAGCTCCACCGTCGAGCCGCCGACCGCGAAACTCTCGCTCACCGCCGCGTTCGTCTGATTGATCTGCAAACTCAGCGCGCCGCTCAGCGAGACGCCGGGAATCTGCACGGCGACGTTGCCGTGGAGCTCGCCCGCGAGGCCGGTCGCGGAATCTTCGAGCACGAACGCGCCGCCCGCCTCGCCGAGCGTGACGAGCGGCGTCGTGCCATCCGTGAGCATGAAGCCGGCGTTCGCGACGACGATGCGCGTGAGCTTTCCACCCGCCGTTTTTGTGACCTGCTCAAACGCAAAATCGCCCGTGATCGTTTGGGCCGGAGTGCCGACCGTCAGCGTCGCGCCGCGCGCCTCGACCCGGAAATACGGCCCCGCGGGCAAGTCGAGCGCGACATTTTCGCCGCCGACCGTGAACGATTCGTTCACCGCCGCGCTCGTCGTGTTGACGCTCAAATTCCACGCCGCCGTGAACGTCACGCCCGGCACCACGACCGCGACATCCGCCGCAAGCGACGCGGCGACGCCCGACGCGCGAACGACGATGCTGCCATGCCCGTTCGTGATATTTACAAACGGCGTGCCGACCGGCCCGAGCTTCAGCGTCACGCCACTCGCAGCGATGCGCGTGACCGTCGAGCCCGTGTCGTCGGTGACCTGCTCGACCTTGAAAATGCCGCTCAACGACTGCCCGGCGATCGTCAGCGAAGCCGGGAAAGTCGCGTCGATGACCGCGCGGAAAAACGGCCCGGCGTCCGTGCTCACCGCCGCGACCACCGCGGAAGTGGTGTTGATCTCGAGCGCGATCGTTCCGTCGAAGCTCACGCCCGGCACGTCGATTTGCGCGCGGACCATCAGCCGTGCGGCGACGCCCGCGTTCGTCAGGGTCAGCGAGCCGCTGCCGTTGCTCAGCTTGACCAAATCATTCGTCCCATCGCCGAATGCCGCCGACACACGGCTCGCCGTGACCGTGATCGCGTTCGTTCCTTTCGCGAAAGTGAAGTCGCCCGTGAGCTTCTGCCCGCCGACCGCGAGCACCATGTTCTTCGCCTCGAATTGCGTGAACGGCGTCGTCCCCGCCTGCACTTCCGTTGCCGAGAATTTCACCGGCACCTCGTGATCCGTCCCAAATTTGAGCAGTTCATCCACTGCCAGGGTCGTCGTATTCACCCGCACCAGCGCCGTCCCGCTGAACGTCACGCCGCTCACCCCCACCACCTCGATCGTCCCCATCGCCATCAACGCGTAGGTCGCGACCGGGTTGGTCGCAGTTACGTTGTTTCGGACGAGCCCGATCGTCGCGTCGTGCAGGAGGACGCCCTGCGCGAGCGGGTTCAAGTCTCCGTTGGGCAGCCGCGGCGGTCCGCGGCCGAGAAAGAGCTCGATCCCCTCTCCGGCAAACGTGTCTTTTGCCGGCGTGGATGAGAAGCCGAGGCTGCCTTGAATCACGACGAAATCACCGATGTTCAGTGAGAGGTTCTCGGCGAAAAAGGAGAAGATGTTCGTCTCGCCGTCATCGAACCGGATCGTCAGCGAACGTCCGCCGACCCCGATCGTTTCATCGACGCTCAGGCCCGATTTGTTGATCCGCACACCGCCATTCCCGCTCAGCCCCGGACCCGCAACCGCGCCGCTCGCGAAGCCCGCGAGTCCGCCCGTTCCCGCGCCCGCCGCCGGAAGCAGGACGAATGCGCCGGTGCCATTCGTGAGGCTGCTGCCGCCCGCGCTGATCGTAAGATTATCGATCCCAACCCGCGTGATTTTCGAGCCGTCGAGACGCGTCGTTTGATCGAACGAAAAATTACCAGTGAGCGTGTTGCCCGTGCCAAGCGTGAGCATCACGCCGATGAGTTCGACGCGGAAAAACGGGCCGGCGGGGACCGAGAGATCGTTCGGCGTGACGATCGTTTCCTGCACTGCCGAGGCGCGCGTGTTGATCTGCACGCGGGCGGTCGCCGACGCGTTGAACGAGGCACCCGGAATGTTGATGCTGAACGTCGCGCCGAAGTCCGCGGCGACGCCTGCGCCATCCACGAGCACGACCGCGTTCAGCCCGTCCGTCACGCTCACAAACGGACTCCCGCCCGGACCAAATGCGAGCGTCGCGCCGGTGATTCCGACTTTCACGAGTTTGTTCGTGCCGGTCGTAAATTGAGTGACCGTGAATGCCCCGCCGAGCGTCGTCCCGAGAGTGCTCAGCGTCCCCGCGCCGCTCACGCTCAGGGTGCCCGCGGCGCTGTTCAGATTGAGGCTGAGGGTTCCGCCGAAATCGACGCCCGGCAGTGCGGCATCGAGCGTCGCGCCGGGGATCGAAACGGTCGTGCCCGCCGGTGTGAGGAGCAGCGTCGCGGTCGGTGCCCGGGCAGTCACAAACGTCCCCGCGCCGTCGCCGAAATCGACTTCCAGCCCGGTCACGACGACCTGCACGTTGCCGCTGGTTTTCGTGAAAACGAGATCGCCGCGGACGCGCTGACCCGCCGCAACGAACACGGCGTCGTTCGCCGAAAAACGCACGAACGGCCCCGCCGGAAGATCGAGCGTGAGCGTCGTGCCGCCGACTTCGATCGACTCGCTCGTCGCCGCCGCGATCGTGCTGATTTCCGCGCTCGCCGTCGCCGAAAGCGATACGCCGGGAACCGTCAGCGCAAGTTGCCCACCCAGCCGCCCGGCAAACCCGGCGGTCTCAAACACGAAAAATCCTTCGCCACCGGTGAGCGATGCGAGGGTCGGATCCGACGCGCTGGTTTTCAAAATCATCGACACCGCCGTCGCCGCGAGCCGCACGATCGCCGAGCCATCACTGGAGCGCGTCGCTTTCTCAAACGCAAAACTCCCGCTCAACGTCTGCGCCGCACCGCCGACCGTCACCGCGATGTCACCGCTCCCCGCGAACCGCAGATATGGCCCAGCGGGAACATTCAACGCGCCGCCGACCGCGAACGTCTCGTTCACCGCGTCCGACAATGTATTAATAATGAGGTCGAACGTCGCGTGACCCGTTCCGTTGCTCGTGACCGGGCTCGCCAGCGTGATCGTGCCGCCGCCAATTCGCGCCGCGATGCCGTCGGGCCGCAGCAGCAGCGCCCCGCTCCCCCCGGCCATCGTCACCACCGGCGCCCCGGTCGTCCCGAGGACCGCGCCGACCCCGGTCGCCGAGATTTTCACGACCTGCCCGCTGTCGCCGGTCGTCGTGCGCTCGACGCCGAAACTGCCCGTGAGCGTCTGCCCGAGCGTGGTCAGCGTGGCCGGACTGCCCAGCACAGTGAGAGTCTGTCCGGCCACGTTGTCGGAGATCGTGACGGTGAAGTTCCCCGCGAACGAGACGCCCGGCACGTCGAGCTTCACCGTCCCCGTGGCCGTGCCAGTGAGCCCAGTATCGGTGATCGCAAAGCTGCCTGTGCCGCCGACGACCTCCGCGAGCACCGGGGTGCCGATCGCGACATGCACATTGCTCGCCGAGATCGCGAGCGCGGGCGAAGTCCCCTGAACGAACGTGAAATCGCCGCCGACCACAAAGCCCGCGACGCCGAATTCCAGCCCCGTTCCGATGATCCTCGACAATCCGGCCGCGAGATTAAGCGCAGCCGTCGCCGGGCCGACCGTCACCGTGCGCTGCACTGCCGCCGCCGACGTGTTTTTCTGAATCTGGACGCTCCCCGCCAGTGTGACCTCGGGCACATTGATGAGCGTCGCCGTGCCCGACGCGTCGAACGCGTAGGTCTGGTTCGCCAAAATGACGAGCGCGAACTGCGCGTCCGTGAGTCGCACGCCAACGTCGTCCGCTGCGCCCGCGCCTTTTTTATCGCCGACAAATGCGGTCACATCCGACGCCCCGACGAACACCTCGCTGCCGACCACTTCCACGACGAAATCGCCCGCCAAGTCGGCGACCGGAGTCGTCAGCGTCAGCGCCCCGCCGAACCCGAAGCTGACATCCTGCGCGAACCTCACCGGCACCGTCACCGCGCCGACGATGAGCGTCTGATTCACCGCGCCGGAATTGTTCGAGTGGAGCGAAAGCGTGCCGGTGAAATCCAGACCCGTCACGCCCACGATGCTCGCGCTTCCTGAAAGATCGAGCGAGTAGGTGCCGTCGGTGAAGAGCAAGAGCCCGAGCTTCCCGGCGCTCAGCTTCACGCCTTTTCCGCCCGTGCCGGCGAGGAACGCCACATTCGTCAAAGCAAGGTAGGCGTAGCCGTTCTCGCCGCCTGCCGTCGGGACGATCCCGAACGCACCCGTGCCGACCGCCGGAGTCACCGACGCCGACAGCGGCGCGCCGCCGGTGATCCCATCGACGGTGTTGAAGACGAGATTGATTACCGTCTCCAAATCCGGCCGCGTCGCCGACTTCAGCTCAGAAATGAGCGGACTGACACGCCCATAAACTTCCTGCGCCAAATCGACGGGACTGATGAACCCGTATTGCAAAAGTTTCAGCCCCGCGACGACCCGATTGATTTCGAGGTTCGTCGAAATAAGGCTCGCGATCGGCCGGACGCCGGTCAGCGCCTCGATCGTCCGCTGCTGTGCGAAAACATTCGTGGTCAGCTCGGTGTGAGCGACCACGACACCGGCATCGATGTGGCTGATCGCGGTGAGCACGATCTTGCCGCTTGCCAGCCGTGCGGCATCTCCGGTGAATTGACCGATCGCCGATTCCGTCGGCACTGTCCCATCACCTTCCGGTCCACTCGCGTTGCTCTCCGATTCGGCGAACCACTGCGTCGTCGGTCCCGGCAGATTTCCGACATATTGGTCGAACGGCAGGATTTCGTTTTTCCGCCCGAGCGAAATTTGGAAACCGGTCTCGCCGACGATCCGGTTCTCAGTCTGCACCTCATCACTATAAATGACGTTCGTCGCACCCAACACGCGATCGAGGAACGCATTCGGATCGGACCCTCCGTTCAAATCCTTGACCAACGTATTCTCAAACCCGCCATTCGCGGCACTCAACTGCTCAAAAGTGCCATCATTATTCAAATCAACGAATGCATACGTTGCCAGCAAATCCTTCAAGGTTTCCACGTAACGCCCGACAAACCATTGCCTGGAATTGACACCTTGAGCATCGAGCAATGCCTTCGTAATGGTGGAGCCATCCGGGCTAAGGACCGTATTCAGTCCACTAGCCACCAGCTTGTAAGCCTCATTAATCACCCTGCCGAGAACTCGGGTTGATGACTTCTGGCTAAAATCATTTTGAAGCAATGGCAACGTTCCAGCAGCTCCTTGATTGGGCGCTGCCGATTCGACAAAGTTGAAAACTTTCGGCAACGTCTTGCCTGTTCCATAGCTCGCGCCATACGCAGCGCTCTCGATGTAAGCGCGGGCAATGAGCCCTCCGGTGCTATGTGTAACGAAATCGACGGCCGGGAGGACCGCACCCGTCAGCGCCGACCAAGCCGTTACCGCTTTATCCATCCAATATCCAAGATAATCGACGCCCGTTTGATAGATCGAGTTGGTAATCTCCGATGCCGTGACATTGGTGAGATTGCCGTCTCGGGTCGCGTCCTGTTGTGCCACCGGCAAGCGCCAATCCCAATTTGCGACGAATAGATCGACGCCCGCAGTGTAGCCGACATTGACCAAAGACTGGACCAAATTCGAGTAGGCGTTGGTCAGCGGTTCGAGCACCAATTTATCCGGAGCCAGTCCGCGATTGAGCAGCCATTCCTGCACTCCCGCCGGCGTGTCATCCGCGAAAAAACTGCCGGCAAAACCGGGGATGAAAAGCACCGGACGATTGATGCTCGTCGCGGAATGCGCGACGACCGTCAGCGTCAATTTGTGCGCGACGGCATCGTACGTCGGACGGAAGTAAAGTCCGTTGCCGATGACGAGGCCCGAGTAGTTGTCGAAGCTCCCGGTCGAGGTTCCAAACGTCACGATGTTGAAAGTTTGCCCGACCGCGGGAGCGAATCCATTCAGCAGCGCAATCTGCAAAGTGCCGCCGAATTCCACGCTGCCGGTCACGTTGATCTGATCGTATCCGTCGTTGATCGTCGGGTTGCCCGGACCCGGCGCGAGTCCGCCGATTTCGATGAGCGTCGTGCCCGATCGGGTGAACGTGAAGTCGCCCGTGACGTTCTGAATTCCCGGCGAATTTCCGGGGCTCACGAAGCCGCGATTGACGACGTTTCCGACCACCGTCCCGCTCCCCGAAAGTTTGTCCGCCGAGCCGATCGTCAAGGCACCGTCCGCCGCCAGCGGGATCTCAGTGGCGAGATGAATGTCCTTGCCTTCCGTCACTTCATTTTTGGCCGCATGGTCCGCCGCGCTCAACGACAAAGGCCGATCGTTCACCCCAGAAACAGCACCGGCCGAATCCGGCGCATTTTCGGAATTCGGCTGCGAAGGCTGATCAACACTTGATTCCGAGCCCACGGCCGGCGGCGCGTTCGCCGCTTTCAAGGTCGTCGTGAGTTGATCGACGATCGAACTGACCGACTCGGAACCGACCAACTCGGGCGCGGAAAAATCTTCGTTCGCCGCGCCAGCATTCGGATCAGCGGGCTGCGGACTGACAACTTCGGCGGTCGCAATCGACTCACTTTTCCCGGCCATCACCGAAGCAACGGGGACCGATTCCTGAGCACCATTTTGCGAAGCCGAACTCTCCCCGCTGGCGGATGGAAGCGGCGTGGCTTCTCCCGTCACAGACGAAGTCGATGCTGCGTCAAATGTGAACGACGTCTGCTCGAAATGAGTGCCCGCTTCCATCTGCGAAGCGCCGGAATCCGAAGCGCTTTGATCCGCCGGCCTGGGTGTCGATGCCGCAGCCTCCAGCTCATCGGCCATTCCTTCGAAAACATCCGCCACTTGCGAGGCCGGATCGTAAGCCAGGACGTAGCTTTTCTCGCCGAGATTCGCGACCTCTTCGTGCCCCAACGCGACCTCCTCCGTGGCGTGATTCGGGCGCGTCGGATTGGCGTCCGCAGCTCCCGAAACCAAGAGATCGGCCGACAACAAAACGCGCGGTTCGAGCGCCTGGAGCTCGAACAAATTCGCTTGGTTGGAGGGTTGGCGACGCACAGGAAACAGGCCCAAAAGTCGGGCCAAAATTTTCGGAAGACCGCGATGAAATCAATTCCTCGGAGGCGCTGTCAATCCTCGGGTGAAGAATAATTCGCCCCCCCTTTGGGGATCGAGATGTCTTGAAATTTCAGCCACTTTACCCACATTTTAGGCGTCAGCTTTGACTGATCTTTCTTCGAAAACGAGGATAGGGGTTTGGTGTGTTTTTTGGTTAGTGGGTTGGGATGTTTTGGTTGCGGGGGAACATCAGAGCCTCGAAGTCGCGAGGCGAGCGTTGGCCGAGGGAG
>JAYVPW010000094.1:0-6545 GCA_043777315.1 Spartobacteria bacterium
GTCGGATGCGCCGCGCCCCTCGGGAAACCCATCCACGGCCTCAACGCGCTTCTCCCTCAACGAAACCCCACCCCAAAAATCTTCCGGCCCGCGCCCGCGCTCCACCCGCGGAATCCAAAAAATCAGTCATCCTCCCAAATTATGAAACTCCTCCTCCTCTGGCTCACAGCCCTGCTCAGTGCCTTCGTCCTCCTCCACCCTTCCTTCTCGGCGCAATATCACGACGGCACTTGGATCGACGCGCCCGAGCTGCGCGAATCCGGCTGGCTGTGGGCTCCGCCCACCATGACTTCCGGCTTCCGCTTTCGCCCCGACCACGCGCGCCAGTCCCTCTATCTCGCCAGCATCCTGCTCGTCGCCACCGCGACGTGGCTGACCATCCGGGCCACTCGCCCGAATCCCACGGAACTCTTCCCCGCCGCCGTCGCCGACCCACGCGTCGGCCTGCAAAACAGCCCTCTCCGCGGCGACCAAGTCACTCGCGAAAACGGCAAAATCGTCCGCCGCCTCGCCACATGAATTCCACCGCTCCGCGCCTGCAGTTCTGGCCGCTCGTCCAGCATTGGCCCGGCTGCTGCCTCGGCCTCGCCGCCGCCGTGCTTGGACTCGCCTTTTGCGTGCATGGTATGTTTTCACCGCCACCCGGAGAGACCGCTGGCGATCTTTGCGCCGCTGCCCTGATCCTGCTTTGCGCCGCCGTGGGCATCGGCGGACTGATCTACTTCATGGAACGCTCACGCCTCATCGAGCGCGCCCGTCTCATCGGCACACCCGATCTTCTTCCCAAGCCCAACCGGATCAAACGCCAGGCCGGTGACATTCCGCCGACCAACGTGATTCCGGCATCGGTCGCGCCCGAGGCCTCTGGCATTTACGGGCGAAACTGAAACCGCGATGGATCACATCGCCGCGGGCGTCCGCTTTCAGCTTTACCCGCTCACCCGCAAAAAGCGCCTCGCCACCCTCATCTGCTACCACGTCGGCAGCCGCCGCGAGCGGCTCACGTTTTCGGGCGACGAAGAGGCGGCGAAGAAGCATTGCAAAACGCTCGCCCGCCAAGTCACCAGCGGCGAGGAGGCGATCCACTTCACGCCGCTCGAGAATCGCATCTGGACTTCGGCGCGCGACACGGCGCTGAAAATCGGGCGTCCCGTCGATGCCATCGTCCGCGAACATCTCGAGGCCCTGCAACTGCTCGGGCCGGGCGTCTCCGTCCTCGAGGCCGCGCGGGACTGGCGTCGGCGGAATCGGCTCGGCTTGCCGCGCATCGAGATCGCCGCCGTCATCGCGGAGCTGCTCTCTTCCCTCGAAGGCAAGCGCCGCGCCGCCTCCACCATTCGCTCGCTGCGGATCCCGCTCAACAGCCTCGCCTCGCATCTGCGAATGCCGATCGGAGACGTCCAGACCTCCGACCTCGAACAATGGCTCCGGCTCTATCCACGGCTCGCCCCGCGCACTCAAAACAATTGGATCGCCGCCGCCAAACGGCTCTTCAATTTCTGCAAACGCCGCTACCTTCCCGCCGATTCCAGCACCGCCGCCGACGCGCTGGAATCCGTGACGAACGACCGGCGCGGAGCCGTCGCAATCTTCCAGCCTTGGGAGCTGCAAAAAATCCTCTCACACGCCTCCGATCGCCTCCGCCCGATCATCGCCATCGGAGCCTTCGCCGGACTGCGAACCATCGAACTGCACCGCCTCGATTGGTCCGCGATTCATTTTTCGATCCTGCCCGACGACACCGGGAAACCGGCGGCCCAGCCAAAGGGCTACCCGCACGGATTCATCGAAGTCGCCGGCAACATCGCCAAGCAGCACCGCACCGCGGCCCGCCGATTGATCCCGATCCAGGCGAACCTCGCCGAATGGCTCGAGCCTTTTCGTTTCAGCCGTGGCCGGCTCTCGCCGTATTGCGAAGACACGCAACTCAGCGCCCGCATCAGCCAGCTCATCCAGCGGCTCAACGCCGTGCAGAAAAAGCATCGGCTCCCGCTCCTCTCGCGCCCGAAAAACGGCCTGCGCCACAGCTTCGGCTCCTACCGCCTGCCCGTCATTGAAAGCGTCGATCTCCTCTCGCTGGAGATGAACAACAGCCCGCAGGAGATCATGGAGAACTACCGGGAAATCGTCCATCCGGCGCGCGTCCCGGAGTACTGGGGAATCGTCCCGCCCCGCAGCGCCGAGATCGAACAGCTCGACTTCGCCACAGCTTGGTAACACCCGCGCCGAACGCGGCCAGCGGTGACAATCCATGACAGCGTTTTGCGGAAACGGGTGCGGATTTCGGATTCTCCACGATCCCGCCGCGCCCCAAAATCCGCACCTCCCACCTACGCAATCAGCACCGGCTCACAAAACCGACAAGGCGGCAACGTGGGAATCGAACCCACAGAGGAATTGTTTCGTAGCTTGATCTCGGGCGGGGTCGCGGTCGCGCATGACAGATCGGTGACAGGTTTCTTGGGGAGACCGGTTGACGCTTTCCGGCGCGGTTTGTGTGGTCTTGGCATGAACACGATCCTCGCCTCACTCGCCGATGTGCCGACGCTCACGCTCACCGAGCGGGGGCAGGCGCAATTTCGGTTTCCGTTCGCTCAGGAGATCATCGCGGAGTTGAAGGACTGCGTGAATGGTGTGACGTGGAATGGGACGCTGCGGGCGTGGACGGTGCGGGTGCGCGCCGCGAATATTCGCGCGATTGGAGGGTTCGCGCGGCGGCATGGACTCGTTGGGACCGAAAAGGCGGAGATCATCCAGGAGCGGTTGTTCGCGCAGGCGCGGGAGACGATGATCGCGAGCCACGCGCCGAGCGATTGCGACTTCCTCCCGCCGGCGACCTTGCGCGGGAATTTGCGGCCGTTTCAACGCGCCGGCGTCGCATTCGCGGTGCGCGCGGAGCGGTGCCTGATCGCCGACGAGATGGGCCTCGGAAAAACGGTGGAGACCATCGCGACGCTCGAGACTATGGGCGCTTTCCCGGCGATCATCGTTTGCCCGGCCAGCTTGAAATTGAACTGGCAGCGCGAGTTCGCCGCGTGGCTGCCGCATCGGACCCTGCGGGTCGTTGATGGCTCAGCGCCGCCGGCCACGGAAGACGTCACCATCATCAATTACGACATCCTCGCGAAGCATGTGGACGCCCTGCGCGCGCGGCATCCGGCGGCGGTCGTGTTCGACGAGGGCCATTTGTTGAAGACGGCGAAATGTCAGCGGACGCTCGCGGCGAAGAAGCTCGTCCGTGGCGTGCGTGTGCGGCTGCTCCTCACCGGCACGCCGGTTCTCAATTCCCCGAGCGAACTGCTCAGCCCGCTCGGCATCCTCGGGCGGCTCGATGATCTCGGCGGCTTCTGGCATTTCGCGAAACGCTACTGCGGCGGAAAGGAAGTGCTGCGGACCACGCGCGGCGGCGTCACGAAACCCGGCTGGGATTTGAGCGGCGCGTCGAATCTCCCCGAGCTCGCGGCGCGGTTGCGGGCGACGTGCATGGTGCGGCGGCGAAAGCGGGACGTGTTGCTCGAGCTGCCGCCCAAACAGCTCTCCCTCGTGCCCGTGGAGATCGGCGCGGCGGAGCGAAAGGAATACGACGTGGCCCAGCGCGACGTGCTGGATTGGATCGCGGCGCGGGCGGGGAAAGACCCGGTGTTTCGCGCCGCGATCGCGGGCCTCGACGAGGAGCGGCAAATCGCGGCGATTCTCGGGCGGGCGCAAGTCGCCGTCGATCGCGCGGCGCAGGCGGAGGAGCTGGTGAAGATCGAGGCGTTGAAGCAGATCAGCGCGCGCGGGAAAATCCCGGCAGCGGTGGAGTGGATCGAGAACTTCCTCGCGACCGGCGAAAAGCTCGTGGTCTTCGCCTGGCATCAGGAAATTTGCGACGCGCTCGCGGCGAAGTTCGCGGCTCCGGCGATCACCGGGGCGACTCCGCTCGCGCGGCGGCAGAAGATCGTGGACGATTTTCAGAGGAAGAAGGACTGCCCGCTGGTCGTGCTGAATCTGCAGGCCGGCGGCGTCGGGCTCACGCTCACCGCGGCGAGCAACGTCCTCGTCGTGGAGTGGCCGTGGACGCCGGCCTTGCTCGACCAGGCGATTGACCGCTGCCACCGGATCGGCCAGCATGACGCCGTCACCGCCTGGCTGATGATGGGGCGGCGCACGATCGATCAACCGATCTGGAAGATGCTCCAGAACAAGCGGGCGACGGCGGAGGGAGCGGTGCGGTGACTGGCTGAACTTCGGGCTTGCCTAACCTTCCGCCGCGCCTAGCAGCGCGCGGCGATGTCCAACGCCGCCGCCTCCGACGACGACCGTCCTTATGTCCCGCCGCTGTCGGAAGAAGCGGTGCGCGACCGATTGCAGGAGTTGCTGGAGCGGCACTCCACCCAGCTCTCCGAGCATTTCTCCAGCGTCCAGATCATCGGCACCTGGCTGACGCCGGACGGCGGGACCTTCCGGTTTCGCGCGGGCAGCGGTGATCTGTATGCCCGGATCGGGGCTGTCAAAACGTGGTTGAAGCAAATCATCGGGGAGCTGCTCGAATGACGACGCCCCCCGAAAAGAAAAAGCCGCAGGCTTCCGTTTCCGCGCTCGCGCGCCGCCTCACCGAGGCCCAGCGGCTGCAGCTCGTCCAGGACGCGCGCTCGATGGTCGAGCAATACCGCGCCGAGATGGAGACCGGCTTTTACCCGAAGCGGCGCGCATTTGAGAAACAGGCCAACGCCGACTTTTCCGGCCGCGTCTCCGGCGGCGGCGGCTCGGCTGGGAATCCGCTCACCGGCGGCATCTTCGATCTCAGCAACGAATCGCTGAACATCGTCCGCAACGTCACCCGATTCATGAAGGCGCGATGCGGCGAGGACGTGTTCGGGAGCAAGCCGTGGTTCAGCGCGCGCCCGGTCGGCGGGGCCGACGACGCGCTGCTTTCCGAGGAAATCAACCGGCACGCGCCGTGGAAACTCGGGCAGGCCGAATACACCCGGCACGGCAAAGAGGCGATCGGCACCGCGCTCGATCTCGGCGAGGCCGTGCTGAAGACCACGCACCGGCACGAGACCGATTGCTTCGAGCGGCTCGAGCTCGTCCTCGTCAATGTGAAGACCGGCGAGCCCGTGCTCGTCCCGCAGTTCCATCCCGCCGGCCAGCCGCGGCTCAATCCCGACGGCGACCACGAGGCCGATTACATTTATCCCGAAGATCCGACCTTCGAGGTGCCCGAGGCGGGCAAAGTCGTCTTCGAGAAAGCGCCGCAGATCGCGCTCGACGCCAGCGTCGAGTTCCGGGAGGTGCTCATCGAGGAAGACGAGGTGCGGTATCACGGCGCGGATGTTTCCGTCGTCCGGTTCGAGGACTTCATCGCGCCGCTGAATATCGCCTCGCTCGAGCAGAGCGAATGCACCGGGCACGTCTATCAGCGCACCGTCAGCCAGCTCCGCGCGCTCTACGAGACCGCGGAGAACAGCCACCTTTTCGAGCAGCTCGAGGTCGAGCCCGACGGCCCGAAATCCGCCGATGCCCACCCGCGGCAGACGATGGGCGAGACTTCCTCCGCCCGCGCCCGGCTGCAGAACAACCCGAACATCAAGGTCACCGAGGTTTATCTGCGCGGCTACGATGTCTTCGGCGACGGCAAAGGCCGGCATCTTTTCCTCGTTCTCGCCGCCGATCTCGAGGAGCCGCTCTACTGCGAGTATCTCGCCAACGTCACGCCGCGCGGTCGGCTCCCGTTTTCTCCGATCGTCGTCAATCGCGTGCCCGGCCGCTGGTACGGGCGCGGGTTCTACGAACTCTACGAAGGGTCGCAGCGCCTCATCGATGCGCTCGTCAACGCGGTCCTCTACCGCAACGAAAGCAACGCCGACCCACTCGTGTGCTGGCAGCCGGACGCGACCGAGGAAGGCAAGAGCGAGAAGCGGCTGATTCGCGGTCCAGGTAAAACGATCACCCTGCGCCCAGGGAAGTCGGCGAAGGACGCCGTGCAGATCGTCGAGTTCCCCGACCTCGACGAGCGGACGTGGCAGCTCATCCAGCTCATCATGCAGTTGATCCAGACGGACAGCGGCGTGACGAGCGCCGCGCAGGGCGATTATTCCGCGCTCCCCAGCGCCAGCACGGCCACCGGGATTTCCAGCATCCTGCAAAGCGCGAGCACGCTCCACCGGATGCTCACCGAGGATTTGAAGGACGGCTTCGAGCCCGCCGTCCTGCTCGCGCTGATGACCATCTACGCGAAGCAGGATGCCGACGAAACTTTCGCCTACCTCGAAGGTGCCGCCGCCGCCGTGCTGAGCCTGAGCAGCGCCCGCGTGCTGGCGAAGCTGGAGATGAACGTCTCCATCCTGCTCACCCGTTTTCACATGCGCGAACAGCGCGAATCCGCGCAGCTCGTCATCACCCAGGTTCTGCCGACGTGGATGCAGCTTCTCCAGGCCAGCGGCCTCCCGCTCAACGGCCTGGCCGCAGCCGCCCAGCCGCTCTTCGTCCAGGTCGCCAAAGGCTCGGACATCCAGGGCGCCGAACAAATCTTCGCCCTGCCCGCGCCGCTTCCGCCGATG
>JAYVPW010000095.1:0-1688 GCA_043777315.1 Spartobacteria bacterium
CCAGCTCACCGCGTCGAAATTCTGGACCAGCAAAAAGACCGGCGCGCGCTACCCGATCGCGTGGCAACTCCGCATCCCGTCGCTCGCCCTCGACCTCCAAATTTCCACCCCGCTCGAATCGCAGGAACTCGACCTCCCGCCTCTCTCATATTGGGAAGGTCTCATCGACCTCACCGGCACCCGCGCCGGGAAATCCGCCCGCGGCCACGGCTACATGGAACTCACCGGTTACGCCGGCCCGATCGTCGGCCTGTCGCGCTAACGAGGAGAACCCCGGAGCCTCTGCCTCCGTTGACGAACGCTTTTCGCTCCCTTACCTTTGCCGCCATGAACTTAACCAACCAGATGGAGTGACGTTATGTCCGCGCAACCAGCTTATTCCCACGCCTTCGCGCGCCTTTTGCTTTTGCTCGCGAGCACGCACGCCGTGCTCGCGCAGGATCCCCAGCCGCCGGCGGGCCCCGCGAATCCGATCGAGCACGTGGTCGTGATCATGCAGGAGAATCATTCGTTCGACTCCTATTTTGGCATGCTCACCAAGCCCCAATTCTACGGGTCCGAGGTTGATGGCATTACCGCGGAAACCGGCTTCTTCCGTGGATCTATCGGTTATCATCCCTTCCACATCTCGCCGGAGGGAGTGCTGCGGCCGCCGGTCCCCGGGCATTCGTGGCCGGCGATGCGGGCAAAATGGAACTCCGGGCTCAATGATCGCTTCACCGCGAGCACGATGTGCTATTACGACGAAACCGAGCTGCCCTATTATTACGGGCTGGCGAATTCTTTCGCGATCGCTGACCGCTATTTCTCGCCCATGCTCGGGCCGACGTTTCCGAATCGCTTCTACTTATTCGCCGGAACCTCGTTCGGACTCATCCTCAACCAAAAGCCCCCGCGCGGCACTCTCTGGCAGCAACGGACGGTTTTCGATCTCCTCGATGACGCGGGGGTGACTTGGAAATACTACACCGACGGCAGGGGTTATCTGCGCTTCTTCGCCGCCTCGGCGCGCACTCCCTCGAGGCAGGCGTCCCTTGCGCAGTTTGCCACAGATCTTGCAGCGAATGCCCTGCCGCAGGTCGTCTTTCTCGAGTCGGACGAACACTCCGACGAGCATCCACGCCAGGACGTCCGCGTTGGCCAGGCGTGGGTCGCCGCACGGATTGATGCGATCATGGCCAGCCCGGCGTGGCCCAGCACCGCCATTTTTCTGACCTACGATGAGGCCGGCGGTTTCTACGATCACGTCCCCCCGCCGGCAGCCGTGCCGCCGGATGCCATCCCGCCGAAGCTGCGCCAGAACCCGAACAATTACGCCTTCGACCGTCTCGGATTCCGTGTCCCCTTCATCCTCGTCTCACCGTATGCGCGCCGCCATTTCGTCTCGCACACGGTCTATGATCACACCTCTATTTTAAAATTCATCGAAACCAGATTCGGCCTCCCCGCGCTCACCGCCCGCGATGCCGCAGCCTCAGACATGACCGATCTTTTCGATTTCAGCATCCCGAATTAGCCGCCCAAGAACATGCGCAAAAGTTCGATTTGAGCCGCACAGTGGAGCGATGAGTCCCCCGAAAAGCACGAAAAGTGGACCCCAAAAGCGAGCTCTGGCACGCCGTCCTCGAAAGCACCAGCCAGCCGCCCCGGCTGTGCTGAGATGGGACGGGGGAGATCGGGAATCGAAG
>JAYVPW010000096.1:0-63451 GCA_043777315.1 Spartobacteria bacterium
GCCTTCAAAAGCAGTGGCATCATCGGTCGTCCAATCGGCATGAGCCTCCTTTCTCACACCGCACCTGTTATTGCACGAACTAATCGCTCACCACACTAGCGAGCCGTGGCCGGCCGTCGATCTTCGCGCGGAGCAATGAGAGCTTGTCGGAGCGTGGCGATTTGCGGCAGAGAGATGCCCCACTTTTCCCCGAGCAAAAGATGCGACGGGAGCCACTTCCAAAATACTTATGAGCACTCCCGCAAACCCTCTCCCGAAACTTCATAACGCCATGTGGCCCGGCCTCGTCGGCAAGGGCGATGGCCCCGGACAGGAGCCGCCGATCAGCCTCGAAAAGATGCTCGATCTCACTGCTGCCGCGGACGTGGACGGGCAGAAATTCGACGGGATCGACTACTTCCTTTTCCTGCCCCACACGAACCCGGAAGCCAGCGACGACGAGCTCGCGGGGATCGCGGACATGATCGCGGGAAAGGGGTTCAACGTCGGTTCGCTCGTCGCGCCGGTGTGGGGCGGGACGGTCGGTGATTCCGCGATGGGCGACGCGGCGCAGCGCGAGAAATTTCTCAGCGCGGTGAAGATGGCCTGCCGGATCGCGGGCGTTTTCAACAAACACGGCGTGCGCAAATATGGGGTGATCAGGATCGATTCAGCGGAGTTCGGCGTGAACAAATGGGGCGAGGATCCCGGCGCGAACACCGCGAAGATCGCGGAGACTTTCCGCGAAGCGGCGAAGATCGCGGCGGACCACGGCGAGCGGCTCGCGGCCGAGGGCGAGATTTGCTGGGCGGGAATGCATTCCTGGAAAGACATGCTCGATCTGCTCGAGGCCGTCGGGATGCCGGAGACGCTCGGATTTCAAGCCGACCTCGCGCACACGTATCTCTATCTCCTCGGCTACAACGCGCCCGAGCACGCGCTGCTGCAGCCGGGCGCGACCGACGCGGAATTCTGGGCCGCGTACGAAAAGATGACCGACAAGCTGCGCCCGTGGACGATCGATTTCCACGTCGCGCAAAACGACGGCGAAGTCCACGGCGCCGGCGCGCACGACAAGACCGGCAAGCACTGCCCCGCCGACGATCCGAACGGCAAATTGGACATCGTGAAATGCTCCGGCTACTGGCTCAAAGACGCCGCCGCCCGCGGCATCCAGCACATCTGCTGGGACGGCTGCATGTTCCCGAATGCGAAGCTCGAGCAGCCCCAAACTTGGAACGCGATCCTCGCGAAAATGATCCAGGTCCGCGACGCGCACGGCTGGTCGGCGTGACCCCGCGGACGCGCGGCTTGTGCAAAACATGCCGATCTTGCGGCCCGCGCGGTCGCCTGCCACCTTGATCCCATGAGCACGCTGGCTGACACCTACAAGTTCACCACCGACGAATTTTACCGGTTATATGAGACTGGCGTCATCGACTCGAAGGACCGGATCGAACTGCTCAACGGGGAACTCATCATCATGCACGCCATCGGCTACCGTCACGGTCAGGCTCTGACGAATCTCAACTTCGAGTTTGGGGAGCAGGCGCGGCGGCGGTTCATGCTTTCGCTGCAAAACCCTGTTGAGCTGGAGCAATATTCCGCACCCCAGCCTGACCTGGTGCTGGTGCCAATGAGCCGGCGTTATGCCCGCCGGCACCCGACTCCCGACGAGGTTTTCCTGATCGTCGAAGTCTCCGACTCGTTCCTCCGCTATGATCGCGAAGAAAAGATGCGCGCCTATGCGGCGACCGGCATCCGGGAATTCTGGCTGCTCAATCTGGTGGACGATGTGCTGGAGATTTATCGTCAGCCGGAAGGCAACGCATACCTCGAGCAAATCGTCGTCCCTGCGGACGGGAGCGCGTCGCCGCTGGCCTTCCCGGATGTCGTGATAGCGCTCTCGGAAATCCTGCCGCCGAGATAGCGGTTACTTCAACCGCTCGGGATTCAAGGCCTGCAGGGCCTTCGGCACGAAGAGCCCGTCTTCGCGGATCAGCTTTCCGTCGAAATGGATCGTGCCGCCGCCGTAGTCGGCGCGCTGGATTTGCACCATGTCCCAGTGGACTTGCGAGCGATTGCCGTTGTCCGCTTCCTCGTACGCCTGGCCCGGCGTGAAGTGGAATGAGCCGTTGATTTTTTCGTCGAAAAGGATGTCGCGCATCGGGTGCAAAATGTGCGGGTTGAAGGCGATCGCGAATTCGCCGATGAAGCGCGCACCGGCGTCGCTGTCGAGGATCGCGTTGAGTTTCTCCGTGTGATTGGCCGTCGCGCCGCCGACCTTGCCATTCGTGAATTCCAGCCGCACGCCGTCGAACGCCGTGCCCTGATAAATCGTCCCGGCGTTGAACGCGATGTGGCCATTCACCGAATCGCGAACGGGCGCCGTAAAGACTTCGCCGTCGGGAATATTGTGCGTCCCGCCGCAGGTGATCGCGCCGATGCCTTTGATCGAAAAGCGGAGGTCGGTCCCGGGCCCGCGGATTTCCACGCGGTCGGTTGCGTCCATCAGCGCCTTGAGCGCCTTCATGCCGGGGACCATCCGCGAGTAATCGAGCGTGCAGACATCGAAGTAGAAATTCTCGAATTGCTCCGTGCTCATGCCCGCCTGCTGCGCCATCGACGACGACGGCCAGCGCAGCACGCACCACCGCGTTTTCTTCACCCGCCAGTCGAGCACGGGCTTCAGCTTCTTGCCGACGAGCTTCATTTTCTCGGGCGGAACGTCGGACATCTCCGTGATGTTCTGGCCGCCGCGAATGGCGATGTACGCCGCGACTTTTTTCATCTGCGCGAGCTGGATCGTGTTCGTTAAACTCAGCGCCTCCTCCTGCGCGCCGAGCGCCATCTCGCGACCGACGCGCGCGTGATGAATCTGCACGATCGGCGCGGCTCCCGCATCCCGCGCCGCGCGGATGAGCGCGATCGTCATCTCGTCGGGGATTTCAAAGGCGTCGATGAGGACTTTTTCGCCCTTCGCGAGCCGGGTGGAATGGGTGACGAGGAGACGTGCGAGTTTGTCGAAGCGGGGATCGTGCATGGCGGCGGGAGAGTAGCGCGCAGTGAGTCGATGCCAAGTGAGCGAACGATCGGAGAGGTCGATGCAAGATGCGACTTGAGCGGCCTCATTGGCAGGTGGACGCTTTTCACAAATGAAAATCCGCCGGTCACTGTGGCTCTTCCTGCTCGTGCTTTCCTCCCTCGTCGCCGCTGCCGCCGAGAGCGGACCCGTCTTTGTCGTGCCGCTGAAAACCGAGGTCTCCGAGGCGCAATTTTATTTCCTCCGCCGCGCGCTGAAGACCGCCGAACGCGAGCACGCCAGCGCCTTCGTCATCGATATGGAAACATACGGCGGCGACGTGAAAGCCGCGATCGACAACATGGACGCGCTGCTAAAAACGACGGTGCCGACGTTCACGTTCGTCGATGGCCGCGCGATCTCCGCGGGCGCGCTGATCGCGATGGCGACGCAGAAAATTTACATGTCGCCGACCGCCGTGATCGGAGCCGCCGCGCCCGTCACATCGAGCGGCGAGGATTTGTCGAAAACGATGAGCGACAAAACCATCTCCGCGATGTCCGCGATCACCCGCGCCGCCGCCCAGAAAAACGACCACGACATCGACATCGCGGACGCTTTCATCAGAAAAGAAAAAGAGGTGAAGCGCGGCGAAGTCGTGATCGACGGCAGCGATTCGCTGCTGACGCTCAGCGCCGAGGAAGCCGCGCGCGTTTACGGCGGCAGGCCACTTCTCTCCGCCGGCACCGCGACCTCGCTCGAGGACATGCTGCAAAAAGCCGGGCTCGTGGGATCGGTCCGGCGCGTCGAACCGACGGGCTTCGAGCATCTGGCAATCTGGGTCACCGCGCTCGCTCCGCTGCTCCTGCTCGGCGGGATCATGTGCGGCTACATCGAGTTCAAAATGCCCGGCTTCGGACTGCCAGGAATCGCGTCGATGATCTGCTTCACGCTCTTCTTTGCGGGGCACTACCTCGCGGGATTGGCGGGCTGGGAAGCGCCCGTTTGTTTCGCCATCGGTGTCGCGCTCGTGCTCGGCGAATTGATCATCCATCCGGGCACCATCGCGCCCGGAATCATCGGCGTGCTGCTCATCATCGCGTCGCTCATTTACGCCATGATCGACCGCTGGCCGAGCCAGCCGCTCTGGCCCACGCAGGACATGCTGCTGCGCCCGATGCTCAACTTCACCGTCGCCCTCACCGCCGCGATCATCGCCGCCTACCTCCTCGCAAAACATCTCCCCAACACGCCGCTCTACCATCGCCTCGTCCTCGGCGCGACCGTGCCGCCCGGCATCTCCCTCGCCTCGCCCGCCGCCGTGCTCGCGATCAGCGCCGGCATGACCGGCATCGCCCGCACCACCCTGCGCCCGAGCGGCAAAGCAGCGTTCGGCGATCAGCTCGTCGATGTCGTTTCGCAGGGCGAATTCATCCCCGCCAACGCGCCCATTCAGATCGTCCTCATCGAAGGCCCGCGCGTCGTCGTCGAGCCGGCGTAACGAAATTCGATACGGTCAGAATTTAGCCACGGACAGACACGGATAAAGAGCACGGATGGACACGGAAGGGACTTTTCCCCAGCAGAATTGTCCGTGTCCCATCCGTGTCTTTGTCCGTGTTCATCCGTGGATAAATTTCAAACCTCTCCAGTTTTCTTGAGGTAAAACCGCGCCGCATTCCCGCCGAAAATCGCCTCGCGATCGGATGCCGCGAGCTGCCCGGTGTAGTCATCGACGAGCCGGAAAACCTGCTCGTAACTGCCCGCGAGCAAACAGACCGGCCAGTCGGAACCGAACATCAGCCGCTCCACTCCGAACGCCTCGAACACCACGTCGAGATACGGTCGGAAATCCTCCGCCCGCCACGCGAGCGGGTCGGCTTCCGTGAGCATCCCGGAGACTTTGCAATGCACGTTCGGGCACGTCGCGAGTTCGCGGATTTGCTCGCGCCACGGCGAGATTGCGCCCGTTTTGATCGCCGGCTTCGCCATGTGATCGAGCACGAATCGCTGCGCCGGAAATCGCCCCGCGAGTTCGATCGCGGCGGGGAGTTGCTTCGGAAAAATCAGGAGGTCGTACGTGAGCTGGAAGGGCGCGAGCGCCGCGATGCCGCGGACAAAATCGGGCTGCAACAGGAAGCGGTCGTCCGGCTCGTCCTGCACGACATGCCGCACGCCGACGAACTTCGGATGCACCGCAAATTCCGCGAGCTGCTCCTTGACCCGGTCGCTCCGCAAATCGACCCAGCCGACCACTCCTTTGATCGCGGGTGCTCGATCCGCGAGCGCCAGCAGCCAGCGCGTTTCATCGAGCGTCTGCCGCGCCTGCACCGCGATCGAGCCGTCGAATCCCAGCGGCCCCTGGAGCGCCGCGAGGTCGTCCGGGAGCCAGTCGCGGTGCAGCGGAGAGCCCTGCGGAATCCACGGATACTGGACCGCGTCGTAGGCCCAGAAATGCTGGTGCGAATCGAGGCGCATCACGCGGTTCAGAGCGCCACGTCGCCCTCAAAAACGAAGTCGGCCGGCCCGGTGAGCTTCACGCCGCGATACGTCGCGCCCACCTTTTCAAAGGCGACCTCCAGCGTATCCCCACCGCGCACCTGCACGCGCACCGGCGACGCCGCGCCCGTGAGTTCATGCGCGATCAGCGCGCACGCGACCATCCCCGTGCCGCACGCCAGCGTTTCATCTTCCACTCCGCGCTCGTACGTGCGAATCGCGATCGTCTGCGCATCGATCTGGCGGACGAAATTCGCGTTCGTTCCCTTCGGCGAAAAACGCGCGTGGTGGCGCAACGCCGCGCCGAGTTTGCGCACATCGAGCGCCTCCAAATTCTCGACGAAAACCACCGCGTGCGGCACGCCCGTGTTGATCGAATGAACCGTGTGCGTCTCGCCCGCGAGTTCGAGCGAGTGCGCGAGCTGGAGCGAATGCGGCTCACTCATTTCCAGCTCCACATTTTCGCCGAGCAGGCGCGCCGTGATCACCCCCGCGATCGTCTCGAAACTGACCGTCTCCGTTTCGCCACTGAGCCTCCCCGCAAACCGCGCAAAACAGCGCGCGCCATTCCCGCACATCTCCGCCTCGCCGCCGTCGGCATTGTAATAACGCATCCGAAAATCGGCCGAGTTCTGCGCGGGCTCAACTACTAGCAACCCATCGCCGCCGACCCCGCGATGACGGTCGCAAAGCCGCGCGATCCCCGATTTTTCCAAGCTCAGTTTGCCGTCCCGATTATCGAGCAAAACGAAATCGTTCCCGGCGCCATTCATCTTCGTGAAATGCAGCATACGTCCGCCGAATAAAGCCGGAACCGCGCGCTTGGCGAGGGCGGTGCGCGGATTCGTTCGACGCCCTCTATTTTGGAGCGCGTTCGAGCCTTCCCCGTCATCCTGAGCGCAGCGAAGCGGAGTCGAAGGACCTCTCACTATTTCCCCGCTCGGGGCACGCCTCGTCGGGGGAAATAGTAAGAGGTCTTTCGACTCCGCCCGCAAAGCCGGGCTACGCTCAAGATGACTTAAATGTCGCTCGCGCGTCCTACTCGCTCGGCGGATTCGCCTCCCGCACGAGCGCGCCGTTCGTCTCGCTCATGATCAGGATCGCGAGCTTTTCCACATCGCCGAGTTCGGTCGGACGGAGCATCTGGTAGTCGAGCGTCGCCCCGCCTGCCGCCGCCGTGCGCGGCAGCGGAACCGGCGTCGCGGGGTGTTCGCTCGAGTTCAGGCTCGCGTAATCGAACCGCCCGCGGAGGTCGGTGTAGCCGTCTTTGAAAAAGCGAATCTGTCCGTTTTTCAGCCGCGCATACACTTTCACGTAAGCCTTTGAGACCGGCTGATTCGCGGCCTGATCGCGCAGTTCCAGGCGCCCGTAATTCTCCACGAGACTCAGCCGCAGCGTGTTCGCGTGATGCGCCTGCGCCTTGCGCTGACCGGCCCCGAGAATTTCGATCAGCACATTCGCCCGCGCGAATTCCGCCGGCAGCGGGACATCGAGCGCATCCTTCCCCGCGGGCAAAACCTGCCGCACGGTTTTGCTCGGTTTGATGAT
Organism: Spartobacteria bacterium; assembly: GCA_043777315.1. GTDB lineage: Bacteria > Verrucomicrobiota > Verrucomicrobiia > Chthoniobacterales > Chthoniobacteraceae > CAIURC01. The sequence continues at coordinate 7,049 of JAYVPW010000096.1, forward strand.
CGAAAAACGGCCGGGATCCTGCGTCACGAACGGGCTGCTGCTGAACAGAAACTCCGGGTCCATGAGGTAAAAATTGATCGTCACCTCCGGCAGATTCTTCCACGTCAGCGCGATGTTCTGCGCCTCGATTTTGAAGTCGAACGCCGGCTCGGTCGAAGCGAGCTCGCTCTGATGTCCCTCGCGGTTCGGCTTCGCATCAGGCTTTGCGGGCGGCTGGCCTTTTCCCTCGATCTCATCGAGCTGCGCCGTCACGTCCGTGAAAAGCTTGCGCCAGCGATCCACGGGATGCGTCGCATAGCCCGCCGCGATGGTCCGCGCGTCGGCGAGCTTCGACTCAAAAAAGTCGGCGTAGCAGCGGAAGTAATCGTGCTGGATTCGCGTCGGCAATTCGTCCGGTTTGATCGTCGGGAACAGCGCGAGCGCCTCCTCCGTGCGATCCTGGAGGAAGAGAAAATAGACCACGCTCATCCGGTCCATCGCATCGAGCGCCGGTTTGTGCGCGAGGATGCGCAGGAGCGCCTGGTACTGCGCGCGCGCGACCGGATTTGCGATGCGATTTTCCGCCCCGAGGCGGTGCCCGCGCTGGTTGATGAGCGGGCTGTATTCGAGTTGCTCGAACGCGCGGCGCTCAATCGGGTCGATCGTGATCAGCGGCGTTGCGAGCCACGGTCCGCACTGCGCGAGAAAGTCGTCCCGGTGCCGCAGCCATTCACGCAGCGCGGCGGTTTCGTTGTGCGCCACGGCGTAGGATTGGAGCACGTCGTTGTAAACGTGCCGCTGCGCGAGGACGCCGAGCAGCTTGCGGAAAAACTCGACGCTCTTCCGGGCGCGCCACGCCACGCGTTCGAGATTCAGCCGCTCCAAATTGTGCGCGGCGAGGAACGCGAACACCTCCTCCTCGCTCCCGTATTGCGACACGAAATCCCACGACGCCGTGTCCGGTTTCGAGAGCTGCCGCACGACCGTGAACGCGAACTGCTTCGCCGCGCCCGCCGTCTTTTCGTCCCGCGAAACATGCACCGGATAGTGCGCCATCGGCTCGGCGGCCGGCGCGGGGAAGTAGAAGAAATATTCGAGCCGCTGCGTGGTGTAAGGCTCGAGCCGCACGCGTTTGCTGTCGGTCGCCTTGCTCCCGAGCACCGGCAGCGCGCCGCGCGGAATCTGGATGAGCAGCTCGAGTTTCTGCGGCGCGGAAGTCGGGTTCGTGACGACCACATTCGCGCCATAAACCACGCCCGCGATGAACTCGCCGGACACGTATTTGTCGAACTTCTCGTTCCCCTCCATCCGCTCGCGATCATCCGCGCGGAAGAAGTTCTCGCTCACCAGCAGCTCGGTTTCCTGCGGCGCGATTTCGGCCGGTTTGATCTCTTTGTGAAAGGCGATGAGCGGCCCACCGGTCTTCATCGTGAACTCGCGCCCGAGCGTTTTCGTCGCGTGTTTCGGCGACTCGAACGGCAGGTCGAGCACCGCCAGCGCGAGCATGATCTCGGAGAAATTCCGGCTCGCCTCCGCGACGTTCTTCGACAGGAACGGCGACTTGCCATCCCACGCCGCGTAGTCGCGCCAGAACGCATTCACCGGGATCAACTCCGCGGTCTGCTGCGCCAGCGGAAGCCGGTAATAATTGTTCTCCGCCCACTCTTTGGTCGCCCCGAGCTTGCGATAAAATTGCCGCACCAACCCGCGCATCCGTGTCGCATCCTCGACGCCGAGCACGCCGAAATACGCGAGGTTGTTTTTGTCCTTTTCCGCCTCCTGCAACTGCACCTCTACCCCAGCGCGCGCTTCCTTGGCCCCACGCTCGTCTGCGAGCCTTTCGAGCTGATCCACTTGCCGCCCGGCGACCGCGGAGTCCAACGACATCCGTCCCTTCATTTCTTGCGGCATCGCCTTCGCCGCCGACATCGGCGCGGGTGCCAATGCCGGACTTGCGGGTGAATCGAATGCGACTGCCGCCACTTCCGCTTCCTTTTTCGCGCCTGCAAATCCGAACTCGTCTCCGCCACTCATCGCTCGTCCCCGGAGCGCGGTTTCGAACCACCGGTTTTCCTGGTCTGGATTCGGCGGCAGCAGGTCGAAGGTTTCGCGCAAATGCCGCGCGATGCCCGCGGATGCGGCGGGGAGGCGGCGAGCGAGCAGGGCGCGTTCGGCAGCGTTGAGGCGGGCGAAATTCCACGGCTCGAGAAAGCGCGAGAGGTCGGTCTCGAGCAGCCATTCGTCGAGGAAAGTCTTCTCCTTTTTGTTGCGCAGATACGGCTGCACGACCTTCGCGAAAAAGTCGGGATCCTTGCGCGAAAGGAAGACGTTCAATTCGTGGCAGGCGAACTCGGAATACTTCGCGCGCTTCTCCTCGTCCTTCAGTTTCGGCCACTCCAAAATCCATGCGAACTTCGCCAGATTCGCGTCGCCGCTGAGCGTCGTGAAGAGCGCGTAAATCGAGGCGAGCGAATCGTAGGTCTCCAGCTCCGACGTGAGAATATCCGGCAGCGTGAGCGTCTGTCCGCCCGCCAGCAGACTGACTTCCTTGCGTTCGCTGAATGGCTTTTGCGGATCGAGATTCCGCGTCAGCCGCAGGTCTTGAAATTTCGCCGGCGCCTCCGCCAGCGCGAACGACCGATGCACCGCGCTCGACAAGTCCTCCGCATAAACCTGCACCTGCTGCCGGTCCCCGAGCAGCTTCCGCGGAATCGACACGACGCCATTTTTATCGGGCACGAGGTTGTAAAAAACCGGCGCTGCGGCGGCGAGAAAGTCGAGGTCGGCACCGGGAGACGCCGCATCCGGGCTGGTCTTCGCAAAGGCAGTTGCTGCTTCCATTGGACTCGCTGGCGCTTTCCGCCGCGCCTCCGCGCGGTCGCCGCGAGACGCTCCCGCCGCCTGCCCCGCTTCCATCGATTGCGCGGCGACTTCCGTCGAGCGGACATCCCAAGGATTCAAGAGCAGTCCCGGACGGGTGAGCATATTCCCCGGAAAAATCTTCGCGTAGCGCCGCTCCAAAATGTAACGGAACTCGTCGCCGATGGGCCGACCGGCGGCGAAGAGATTGGGCCTCCGGGCTGGCGTGAGTAGTTCCGGTTCGGGACGCGAAAAGTCGCCGAGATCGCTCAGCCACTGATCCTGCCCGGGATGAAAACGGGTGGCGGCGACGTGCACGCGCGTGAACGAATTCGCATTGCGGAGCTGCACGAGGAGAGAGTCGGCATCCTCCCGGATCGACTCGATTTGCAACGGCGCGGGGTTGCGCAATTCGAGCTGCCGGTTCGGCGAAATCAGCCAGCTCGTTGCGATCGATCCGGCCGTGACACGGATCGTCACTTCCTCACGCGACGCCTGAATTCGCAGCGAGTAGTCGCCGGGGGCGAGTCCTTTGATTTGCAGAAATCCCCGTCCGAGCGAGAGCGCGTCGAAGCGATCCGCCGCGAACGAATCGCCGCGCCTTTCCAACAGCGAAACGTCCGCCTGCCGGAGTGGACCGGCTCCGCCAAACCACGGCACTTCGATCAACGAACCTGCGGTCGCGTGGATGACGCCGGGCTGTTTCGCGCCGTCCGGTTCGACCATCCACGAGCGCGTGTGGCCATCGGGCAGCGCGGCCACGAGCTGCATCTCGTCGTCGAGTGCGCCGAGATCGATCCGTCCGCGCTCGTCGCTGCGCAGCGGGATGCTGATCGGTTGGCGGAATTCGCGATGCCGAAAAGTGAAGACGATTTGCTGGTCCGGCAGCGGCTCGCCGTTCTTGCCGAGGAGATCGAGAACGTAGCCGCCGCCGATGCGCGCGAAGTGTGCATCCGCAGTGTGCGCGGTTTTGTCGATGCCGTTCAGGGACCAGCTTCGCGTCGCGGAAACGTCCTTCTTTTCGCCGCCGGTGCTGAGGCTCTCGACCTTGGCCGTGAGCGTGACGGTGAGCTGCGCGAGGCGGTCGGGGACGGTGATGGTGTGCGTCGAAACTTTCGCGGGATCGAAAGTCAGCCCGGTGATTTCTCGCGTCGTCGAGATGCCGTCGAGCGTCGTCGAGGTGATCGCGAGCTTCGCGTCCTGGAGCAGGCTCGGGGCGATCTGCGTATCGCCGACGAGCAGCGCGGCGCGGATGCCGAGCGTGGCCTCGCGACCAGCGAGGAGTTGCTCGCGCGCGACGAAAAATTGGGCGTCGAGCCGGTAGTTCTCGGCGTGATGCTCGAAGCTCGTGAGCGTCGCGAATTCGCCCGCCGGATCGGCGAGAATGATCGGCTTGTTCCCCGGCTGATTCGTGAACGGCACGATGATCCGGCCGCTCTTTTCGTCGGGCGTGAATTTGCGTCCGTCCAGCCACACCACAGCATTCGCGACCGGCTGCCGCGCTTCGTCGATGACACTGAGCATGTCGCCCGCGGGGCCGGTCTGCTGGAGCAAATGCCACTGGCCTTTCCGAATCAGCACGCGGCTCGATTTGCCGCCGCCGATGAATTCGATGACCCACGCGCCCCGCCGATTCGCGAGTTCCGGGAACTCGAATTTCCGCGCCGTTCGGAGCAGCGGCGGCGCTTTGAACTCGTGCGTTTTCTCCGCGTTGGCGACGAGCCCATCGAGCTGCAGGTCGGTGTTGAGCTGGCGATTTTGCGCGAGGAAAAAGCTGAGCGCGTTGACCTCGTAAATCTTCACGATGAGCTTCGGCGCGTTCTTCACGAACACGTCGAGCGCGACGGCATCGGCGGGCGCGTGGAAGAGCGGATTGGCCGGCGCGAAGTCGATATCGACGCGATCCTTCAATGCCTGAAACGCCGTCGGCGACAGGAGCGCGGACCATTGCTCCGGCTCGCCGATGCCGTGCGTGATTTTCGATTCGGCGAAGAGCGGCTTGAGAAATTCGTCGCGCAAATAGACGGCGAACGGCTCCCACGACTTCTCGTCTTTGAGCAGTTCGAGCAGGAATTCGCGGACGAGCCATTCGTCGTTTCCGATCGGGGGCGAACTCCCGAGCGCCTCGCCGAGATCGGCGTTGAGATCGATCGCACTCTCCGCGCGGTCGGCGCGCTGCAGATATTCCGTGCGTACGTACGCGGCGCGGCGGGGGAGTTTCAGATATTCGAGAAAGCGCGCCCGATCGTAAGTCCCGCGCGTGCGATCGTGCAGCAGGCGCAGGTGCAGGATGTGTGCTTTGAGCGTGTTGAAGCTCGGGCTGAGGTTCTTCGCGTAGGTCCAAATCCGCTCCAGCCATGCCTCGCGTTCGACGGGGTCGAACTCGACATCGGCATCGGCGCTGGGAAGCAATTTTCGCAGCCGCGCGAAAACGAACGCCTGGGTGCCAAACAAGGTTGGAAGGCGGTTCGCGAGCTGGTCGAGTTGCTCGGGCAGCAGGGCTTTGTGGATCGGAAACTCGCCGAAACCTTTGCTCTCATTCGTCCGCAAATCGGCCTCGATCAGCTCGACGAGCCCCGGCAAATTGGGCCGCTGAATGCGACTCAGCAACGCGCGTTTCTGCGGCGGAGTGAGCGCGACTTTCTCCCGCACGAAGCGCTCCAGCGCGGCGTCATCGCAGCGCGCGAGATCGTCCGAATCGCGCAGCGCCTCGCGCTGAAATGCCTCGCGGCTGATGAGCGCCTGATCGAGTGCAGTCGGCAGGTCCGGCTTTTTGTCGCGGACTTCCTGCTCGTGATTGAACTGCAAATTCAGCCGGTCGCGGAGGAACGCCAGCGTCGCCTTCGGGTCGGCGTCGTAAGCCAGCAGCGCGGCGCGATTCTCGATAATTTTGCGCTGCTCGGAGTGCGGGAATTTCGCGGCCCACTGCGCCATCGTCGCCGTCAGTTTCGCGGCCTGCGCGGTGTTTTGAAAATGCAGCGCGTGGTAAAAATAGAATTCCTCGCTGCCCGGAATGAGCTGCGAAAGCACCGCCTCGCGATCCGTCGCGAGCGCGAATTTTTCGATGAAACCGATTTCATTTTCCGCGCAAAGGAAGCGCGCGGCGGAAACGAGGAGGAGAGAAACGAGGAGTCGGGTTTTCATGGGAGGATGGGGAGACGACCGCGCTGCGGATGCTGGCAATTTCGCTCCGAGGCGCAAGCGGCTCTCTGAGTGACGGTCAGCAGTGGCTGTTCGTTAGAAAACACGTCGCGCGGACGCGGACATTGCCAAGCCGCGGGTCATTTTCCGGTCATCCTGAGCGAAGCGAAGCGGAGTCGAAGGACCTCTAACTATTTCTTCGCGAGGGACGCGTCCCGTCGGGGGAAAAGTAAGAGGTCCTTCGACTGCGTTTCGCTGTCGCTCCACTTCGCTCAGGATGACTGGATGGAAGCCGCGCCACGCCAGAATCTCGCCCCTTAATTCCTGCTCGAATGCGCGCGACGACCGCCTACTTTCCGCGCGATGCGAACCGCTTTTCGACTCGCCCCTTTTCTCTGCGTGCTGCTCGCGGGATGCGCCTCACGCCCGCTTCCGAAATACGAAAAGCCGATCGCGCGAGCGCAAATCCAGAGCGTTCGCACGACCGCTTACACTCACACGGAGGCGGATCATTTGGACTACGGGTGCGCGTCGGCGCTCGGGACGCAGTTGCAGTGCGGGCCGGTCCACAGCGCCGCGGCGGATTGGTCGCGGTGGCCGGCGGGGACGCGATTCCGGGTCGTGGAGACGGGTGAGATTTATCAGGTGGACGACTACGGCTGGGCCCTCGCTGGCACGAATACCATCGATCTTTACAAGCCGTCGCGCGCCGAAATGAACGCGTGGGGCGTGCGCCGTGTGACGATCGAAAACCTCGCGTGGGGCGACCCGTCCCGCAGTGTGGCGGTGCTCCGCCCGCGCTCGAAATACCGGCACATCAAACGGATGCTGGCGGAATTCGAATCGAACGGGATGAGCTTCGCGCCGAGCGCTCCGACGCCGGTGGCCATGCCGCCTGCGCCGATCATCGTGGCGCGCGCGCTGCCGGTCGAAAGGACGCGGCCGTTGGTCGCGGAACCGACTTCCGCCGTTTCATCGAGCCGTGGAGTGACGGTGATGAAGCCTTTTTTCACGCGCGGCGGGCCGTGAATCGAGGCGGCGATTCGCTGCCGTGCTACCTGTAGCTTGTGCGCGCGATGGCTGAAGATGCTGGAGAACGTGCCGTTCGCCGGCGTCTTGTATTTCGCGAGAAAGCCGGGCCCAGTCGCGAGGGTCGGGTCCCGGGCATCCACGTCGCCTGCGCTGCCGATCGAAGGCATGCCAAAGCTCGACCATGTCGAGCCGACCGGCGCGCCGGTCGCGGCGTCGAGCGCATCGCCGGAGAAGACGATGATTTCTCTGCTCAACTCGGAGGCTGCTCGTGCGGGCCCGCGGGCGCGGGCGATGGAGCACGCTCCATCGCGAGTGCGGTGAGGATGCGAGGGAGGTTCATGAGGTTGATGACGGTTCGCCTTGCTTCCACGCGCCGATTTCACGCTATCCAACGAAAGAATTTGCGTTGCGGTGAAATCCCCGCCGCGAAACCGCGTGTAAGCCCTGCGAACCCAAACTCCATCGCACCATGAAAACACTCGGCCTGCTCACGCTCACCGCCCTCGCCGCTCTTCTCGCCTTCGCACCGCCCTCGCGTGCGGAAACGGTGGCGACAAAATGGGCCGTGCTCACACCGGAAAACTTCCTGTATGGCTCAGCCGCGGATTCCTCAGGTGATATCCTCGCCGTTGGCAACTCTGGGCCCGACACATTGTTCACGGCGAAGTATGCCGGTGAGTCCCACGCGCTGTTGTGGCGCAACGATGACGCCACCACCACCGGCCAGATTGCGAGGGTCGTGGTGAATGCGGGGGGATATCTTTTCGTGATTGCCTCTGCGCTCAATACGCCGGGCACTTCGGATATTTACACCGCCAAGTATCGCGGAACGGACGGAGTGAAGCTGTGGGAGGCACGCTTCCACACGCCCGGCGGAACGCAGGGCATCGGCAGGGCCATCGGCCTGGATGGGGACGGTAACGTGATCGTTGCCGGGCAGATCACCAACAGCACCGGCCACACCGAGGGGTGCGCCTTGAAATACCGCGCCACAGACGGCGGCCTGCTTTGGGAGCGCCGGGTCGCCGGCGCCGGCGGCTCCGCCGCAGGCGATGACGCCTTGTTGGCCATGGCGATCGACGGCGGTGGCAATGTGGCGGTCGCTGGTTATGTAGATTTCGGAAATAGCGCTTTTACATACGGCATTTTCTACGTCGCCAGGCTCCGCGGATCGGATGGTGCCGTGCTGTGGGAAAAACAATATTCCGGGCTCAGCCAGCCGGGCCAAAATGGTTCCGTCGCAGACGGCGTGGGCGTCGATGTCTTTGGCAATGTCACCGCCACGGGAGTGCTCGAGACCGATTCGCTTAACGATGCGCGCTACACCGCGAAATATGCAGTCGGCGATGGTTCGCTGATGTGGGAGAATCGGGAGAATCTTGGCGGTGTGATTCCGAACTTCAATGGGCAAGCCTTTAAGTTGGATAGTGGAGGCAATGTTTTCGTGGCCACAGCATGGGTAACGATGAACTCCGATACGTTCCACCCCTACGTCGTGAAGTATGCCCCCAATGGCACCAAGCTGTGGGAGTTGAGCAATGGGGCAAGCCTTGCGGAAAGCGACCTTATCATGACGCTCGATGGCGCTGGGAATCCCATTGTCGCCGGAACTCACCACCCTGGCAGCATCCGTGACAACCTCATCCTGACAAAATACAGGACGAGCGATGGAGCAGTTTTGTGGGAAACCTCCCCGGATAGCAATGGGGCTTCGTATGCAGAAGGCCTGGCTGTTGACGCACTCGACAATGTTTACGTGAGCGGATTCGCCTACTATCAGCCAGGGACCGGTTATGGATTCCTCCGCAAATTCGGCCCGCCCGATGCCGCGCCGACGATCACCACCACGGCGGCGATGGATGTTTCTTACACGAGCGCGACGCTGCACGCGACGGTGAACCCGAACGGCCTCACGACGGAGGTCGAATTCTCGCTGTTTGAAAACGCGGTGGGCACCACGCTCATCCCGGCCGGGCGCAGCGCGGTGGGCGCGAGCTTCGTGAAAAGCGGCCTTGCGCCGCATACGACGTATTACGTCTTCAGCAAGGGGATGAATCTCGCGGGCATCACGCAGGCTCCATTTGCGCCGAGCGTCTTTTTCACCACCCTCAATCATCCGCCGTCAGCGGGCGCGGACACGGCGATGAGCGCGGGTGAGGCAGTGGACATCGCGGTGCTCGCGAATGACACCGATCTCGACAGCGACGCGCTCTCGATCACGTCGGCAGGGCCGGCGCAGCATGGCAGCGTGTCCTTCCTCGGCGGCACGGTCACTTACACGCCGGACGCGAGCTACACCGGCACCGAGTTTTTCAACTACACGATCAGCGACGGCTTCGGCGGGACGGGGACTGGCACCGTGTCGGTGAGCAGCGGCACACCGATCCTCGTGCTGCTCCACACCGGCGCGAGCAGCGGTGGCGATGCGGTCCCCGGCGAACCGGCGACGCCGGTCGCGACGACGTTCACGAGCTTCGGTGTGCCGTTCGTGAATGACTTCGGCACGGTCGCGTTCAGCATGAAAATGCGGACGCCGACGGGCACGAAGGCCGCGCTTTTCGCGAATAACGCGGTGGCCGTGCGTGCGGGCGACGCGGCCACGGATGCGCTCGGCATCGCGGTCAACGGCGTGACGTTTGCGAGCTTCCGCGATCCCGTGCTGGCGGGCGATGGCACGCTCGGTTTCCTCGCGAAAGTGGCGGGCGTGGGCGTGACTTCGGCGAACGATTACGGCGCGTGGATCAAGTCCTCGCTGGGCCTGCGGCAGATCGCGCGTGAAGGCGACACGCCCGCGGGCGCTCCGCTGGGTGCGGCGCTCGCGAGCTTCACATCGTTCGTCGTGCAGGGCACGGGCACGCACACCGCGGCCTTCACTGGCAAGCTGGTAATCGGCCTCGGCGGCGTAACTACGGCGGACGACGAGGCGCTGTGGAGTTGGAGCGAAATGGGCGGCGTCTCGCTCGTGCTGCGCGAAGGTTCGCCCGTGCAGGGCGCGGCAAATCCCACGCGGCTCGTGAAGAGCTTCAAGGCGCTCGTCTCCGCCTCCGGCACGCCCGGCCAGGCGCGCGGCGCGGCGCAGGATGGGACGCTCACATTCCTCGTCACGTTCTCCGACGGCACGACCTCGCTCGTCGATGCGGGCGGCTTCGGCGGACTCACGGAATTTGCGAAGACCGGCAACGCCATCGCACCCTCGACGCCCGCGCTGATTTGGGACGCGCTCCGCCCGCCGAGCACCGCGAGCAGCGGCCTCGCCGCGTGGCTCGGCACGCTGCGCAGCGGCTCCGGCGGCGTGACGAGCGCGAATGCGAAAGGCATTTTCCTCGACGACAATTTTGGCACGCTCGACACCATCGTGCGGCTCGGCGATTTCGCGCCCGGCATGGCGCCCCCCGGCACGCCGAGCGTCTTTTTCGCCTCGCTAAACGATCCTGCGCTCGCACCGATGAGCCGCACCGTGGCGTTCTTCGGCAAAGCGCGCGGCGCGGTGACGCCCGCCGACGACACCGGTGTGTGGTGGAAAATCGGCGGCGGCACTTCGCCGCTGCAACTCGTGCTGCGCGAAAATGCGACGCCACCCGGCGCTCCCGTTGGCTCGCAAATCAAGAGCTTCGCCTCGCTCGCCACGACGCTGCGCGGCCCACTCCTCACCACGCAACTGCGCATCGGTCCCGGCGGCGTAACGACGGCCAACGATGTCCGCTTTTTCGCGAGCGACAACGCGGGCACGCTGCACGCCGTGCTCGCCGAGGGGCAGAGCATTCCCGCCACACCGCAGCCTAAAATCGTGAAGACATTCACCGTGCTCGCGAAGGCCACCGGCTCGACTGGCGTGCGCCGCAGTTTCACCGCCGACGGCGGACAAATCGTCGTCCGCATCTACTTCACCGACCGCACGCAGGCGCTCGCGAAAATCTACATGCCGTGAAATCGCCCCACTTCATCCTCGCCATCGGCCTCGCCGCGCTGCTCGCCCGGCCCTTCCCTGCACACGCCACGGATCGTGTGTGGCAGCCGAACAGCGGTTCATCGTGGACCACGCCGGCAAACTGGAGCGGCGGCGTGCCGGGCGTCGGCGATGTCGCGGTCTTCAATTCGACCACGCTCAATCCCACGATCACCACGCCGATTTCCGTCGGCGGGCTGCGCTGGGATGCGAGCACCGGGGTGTTCGTTTACAGCGGCTCGGCGATCACGCTCGGCGGCTTTGGGCTGACGCAATACGGCGCGTCGAACCAGACGATCAACAACGACCTCACGCTGAGTGCCAGCCAGAACTGGAGCGGCGCGGGCGGCGGCACGCTCATCCTCGGCGGCACGACGACCGTCGGCGGGCAAACTCTTTTTCTCGACGTGCCGGTGAAATTCGTCGGCGGGACCCTGGACCGTTCCGGCGGCGGCAGAGCGGTTCCCAGTGCCAGCGTGACCTTCGACGGAGCGACAGCGCAGTTGATCGGAGCGTTCGATGACATCGGTGGACTCAGTCACCCGAATCTAATCACGTTCCAAAATGGAGCACGTTGGATTGCGACGGCGGGTCCGCTCCAAGACCAGCCAGTGCTCATCAAGGACGCCGGATCGAGCGCGACGTTTTCCGGCGCGGCGCAGATGGGATCAGGATCGAGCTTCAACGTGCAGAGCGGTGGCACACTTTCAGCCGCGTCGTCTTTCTCTTTCGGTCATTTTGCCGGCACCTCCGGGACTGTGTCGGTGGATGGGGTGGGGTCGAGCTTCGTGGTGGGCGGCGACAGCAATTGGGGCACGACGGGCACCGCCAGCGTCAGTTTTTCCAATGGTGCCACCGGCTCCATTGCGGGGACGGTTTCGATGGTCACCGCTTCCACCGGCGCGGCAAATTTGAACGTGGACAGCGGTGCCCATCTGAGTGTCGGCGCATTCAACGCCTCGAGTGTGAACGGCAGCGGCGCGGCGACGATCACGCTGAGCGGAACGAATACGCAGTTGAATCAAACGGGCGCGAACGCCTTCACGTTTGGCGCGAGCACGGGCGGGGCGGATATTTTCACCGTGCGCTCGGGCGCGGTCTTCACAAGCGGCTCCGGGATCGTCGCGTTCGGAAGCACCGCGTTCGTGCTCGTGCAAAGCGGCGGCACTTTCACGGCCACAGGAGCCTTGTCGGCGACGGGAGGCAGTATCCAAGTCACGCAAGGCGGGCGCCTGAATGTTGCAGGGGCGAATGGATTCCAAGGCACGGGTGCCACGCTTTCAGTCGCGGGCGCGGGTTCGCAATTCACTACCACAGGCAGTTTTTTCTTCAGCGGCAACGGCACGATCACCAACGGAGGGTCACTCCAGGTCGGTGGCGATTTTTCCTATTACAGCGTGTCGAATGTTCCGGCTCGGCAGTTCGCGATCAGCGGCGCGGGAGCGAGCCTCAGCGCGGCGCACGCTTACTTCGGTGCGGCGGATGATTTCCTGACTCCATTTTCCACGCTCAGCGTCAGCAATAGTGGAAGCGTCGTCTTCGGACAAACGGAGTTCCTCGCGCCAGCGCCCGTGGTCATCGACGGAGGCACGGCGGACTTGGGGACCGTGATCGGCACCGCCACGGGCGGGCTGAGTTTTCTCCACGGCGCGCTGACCATCACGAACGATCTCACCATCGGCACCGGTGGTCTTTTCGGCACTGCGCTCACGCTCGATGCGACGCGCACGCTCGCCACGCGCGGCTCCACGACCATCGAACCCTTCCGCACGCTCACACTCGCCGGCGGCACGTTGCAAACGAGCGCGCTCTTGAACAACGGCATCCTCGCTTTCCAAAGTGGCACGCTGCGCATCACGGGTGCGGCGGGCTACACCGTCGGCGGGCAGCTCACGCTCGGCAGCGGGCAGAATCTCGAAGTCGCCAACGCGCTACTGCTCACGAGCGACGCGCAACTTTTCCTCAGCGGCACGGTGAGCGCGGGCGTCGGCTCGACCATCGGCGCAGGCGCGCGCGTGACTTTGCAAAATGGCACCGGCCTGCTCGCGGGCGCGGGCACGCTGACGAATGGCGGACTCATCACCGGCGACGGCAGGGTGAGCAAGGCGGTGACGAACGCGGGCGGCGAGTTGCGCGCGGAGAATGGGAAGACCCTCGTCTTCACCGGGCCGAACGGGGCGAACTCCGGGCGGCTGAATCTGCTCGGCGGCACGCTCGAATTTGCGCAGCCGCTCACCAGCGCCGCCGCCGGGCAGATCAACGGACGCGGCACGCTCAACTTCGCGGGCGGCCTCGTGAATTCGGGCCGGATGAATTTCAGCGCGGGCATCACCGATGTTTTCGGTGCGGTGAATCTGCTCACCGGCGCGAAGATAACGACGAGCGGCGGCGGCACCGCGACGTTCTACGATGCCGTCACACACAACGGCGCGGAAGTCCGCACAAGTGCCGGAGCGCGGACGGTTTTCTTTGGCCCGGTCCACGGCGCGGGGCCGTTCACGGGCGCGGGGCAGGTCTATTTTGAAAACGGTTACTCGCCGGGAAATTCGCCCGCGCTGGTAACGAGCGAGGCCGAGATTTTTTTCACCGACGCCTCCGTGCTCACGATGGAAATCGGCGGACTCACCGCCGGCACTGGATACGACCGCCTCGTTTTCAACGGAGGCGCGGTGCATTTCGGCGGCACGCTGCTCATTGATCTCATCGGCGCGTTTGCGCCCGCGGCGGGGGAAGTTTTCGATCTCTTCGACTTCGATCCCGCGCTGGCCGACGGCACATTTTCAACCATCGAACTCGCCGATGCGCTGCCGCCCGGCCTCACGCTCGATGCGAGCCAGGCGACCACGACCGGCATCGTCGCCATCGTGCCCGAGCCGTCCGCCGCGCTGCTGCTGCTGCTCGCCGCGGGCGGATGTTTGGCGGGCGCGCGCCGCCGCCGGTCGCCCGCAGATTCGGGATCGGCGGACGGGCGGCTTTCTGGTGAGTGTGCCGCCGATGCCAGCAACTCTCGATCCGCTGGAACGCGCGCACGATCTCGTCGAACGCGTCTGCCCGTGCCCGCCTTCGCCGGCCACGCCGGCTCGACCACCCTCGCCTTCAGCGCCGACCGCCCGCACCTCGCCGCTCCACCGCTGTCGGCAGCGCGATCGTCTGGCACCTCTCTCCACTCGACGCGGAATTGCGCGCGGTCGGGATCGGATTGGTGATCGGAGTTGCGGGGGTACCGTTGACCCGGCGCACCCCAGCCGGCAGCAACCGTGGCGAGAAACGATGACGAAAGAGAACGGTCGCTATTTTCGCCGATCGCTTTACCCCGCCTTGCCGCAGCAGTTCTTGTATTTCTTGCCGCTGCCGCAGGGGCACGGGTCGTTGCGACCGACTTTCGGGGCTTCGCGTTGGACCGGGAAGGAGAGCGATGGACCGGGCTCCGAATCGTCGGGGGCGGAGGCGGCGGAACTTTCGCGTAAAGCCGTCGCACCCTCGCTGGCAGAGGAATCGCCGCCCATGAGATGCTGCGGGAGATTCGCGAGGAAGCTCTCGAACGCCATGAGGTTCGAGGTGGAGCGGAAGAGGTTGTGGAGCACCTCGCTTTTGATGTTCGACATCAGCTCGGTGAACATTTCGTAGGCCTCGGTCTTGTATTCGACGAGCGGGTCTTTCTGCCCGTAAGCCCGCAGATACACGGCCTCGCGGAGGGAATCCATCGCGTAGAGGTGCTCCTGCCAGAGCCGGTCGATCGCGTTGAGAATGATGTAGCGTTCCAGTCCGCGGACGGCCTCCGAGTCCTCGTGGCGGCACTTCAGTTCGTAGCTCGTCTTCACTTTCTCGATGAGAAAATTGGCGGCTTCGTCGGCCTTGAGTTGGTCGAATTTTGCGGCCTCCATCGTGAGGCCGAGCGGGAAAGTCGTGTTGACCCAATTGAGCAGCGCGTCGGGATTTTTTTCGTCGTCGGGCGGGAGGTAACTGATGACTTTTTCCGGGATCGCTTCGTCGAGCGTCTCGTAAATGAGCGGGCGCGGGTCGTCGGTGTTGATGGCCTCGTTGCGGAAGCCATAGACGACTTCGCGCTGCTTGTTCATCACGTCGTCGAAGTCGAGGGTCCGCTTGCGGATCATGTAATTGCGCTGCTCGACGCGCTTCTGCGCGGTCTCGACGGACTTGTTCAGCCACGGATGTTCGAGCTCCTGACCTTCCTCCAAACCAAAGCGCTCCATCATCTTCGTCATGCGATCGGCGGCGCCGAAATTGCGCATGAGGTCGTCTTCAAATGAGACGTAGAAACGCGACATGCCGGGGTCGCCCTGGCGCGCGCAACGTCCGCGCAACTGGCGATCGATGCGGCGCGATTCGTGGCGCTCGGTGCCGATGACGTAGAGCCCGCCGACTTCGGTGACGCCGGGCCCGAGTTTAATGTCGGTGCCGCGTCCCGCCATGTTCGTCGAGATGGTGATCGTGCCGGGCTGGCCCGCGCGCGCGATGATCTCGGCCTCCTGCATGTGGTATTTCGCGTTGAGGACGGCGTGCGGGATTTTCTCGCGCTTGAGCATTCGCGAGAGAACCTCGCTCGCCTCGACGCTGACCGTTCCGACGAGCACCGGCTGGCCTTTCGCGTGCGCCGCGCCGATCTCTTTGACGACCGCGTTGAATTTCTCGCGGCGCGTTTTGTAGATGAAGTCGTTGTAGTCTTTGCGGACGATCGGGCGGTTGGTCGGGATGACCGCGACATCGAGTTTGTAGATGTCGTGGAATTCGTTCGCCTCGGTCTCCGCGGTGCCCGTCATGCCGGCGAGTTTGTAGTAAAGGCGGAAGTAATTCTGAATCGTGATGGTCGCCAGCGTCTGTGTCTCGCGATCGATCACGACGCCTTCCTTCGCCTCGACCGCCTGATGCAGGCCGTCGCTCCAGCGGCGCCCGCTCATTTTGCGGCCGGTGAATTCATCGACGATGACGACCTTCCCTTCCTCGACGACGTATTGGACGTCCTTGTCGAAGAGGCAGTAGGCGCGGAGGAGCTGCGAGATGTTGTGAATCCGCTCGGACTGATGGTCCATGTACGTCTGCCGCTTCGTCTTCTCCTCGAGCTTCTGCGCGTCGTCGAGATCACGCATGTTGTCGATCTCCGCGAACTGCAACAGCAGGTCGGGCAGCACGAACGCGTCGGGGTCGTCCGGGTTCATGTAGGCGCGGCCTTTCTCGCTCAGGTCGGCCTCGTGCGCGCGTTCGTCGATCACGAAAAAGAGCTCCTCCTTCAGCGCGTAGAGCTCCTCTTTCCGCGCGTCGGTGTAGAAGCCGAGTTCGGCCTTGTCGATCGCGCGGCGGCGCTCGGGATCTTCCTGCGCGCGGAGGAAACCTTTGTTGCGCGGCTGCCCGAGTTTCACCTTGGTCATCGTCTTGCCGAAGTCCTCGGTCTTGCCCGCGGTCCACAGCTCTTCGGCTTCGCTGACGAGGCGGTTGCAGAGCATCGTTTGCTTGCGCACGAGCTCGTCCACGAGCGGGCGGAATTTGTCGTATTGATGCGTCGAGACGGTCGCCGGGCCGCTGATGATCAGCGGGGTGCGCGCCTCGTCGATCAGGATCGAATCGACCTCATCGACGATCGCGAAGTGGTAGCCGCGCTGGACCTGCTGCTCCTTGCTCGTCGCCATGCCGTTGTCGCGCAAGTAGTCGAAACCGAACTCCGAATTCATCCCGTAAGTGATGTCGCACGCGTATTCATGGCGGCGAATGTCGGGCGTCTGATCGTGCTGGAGGATGCCGGTCGTGAGGCCGAGGAAGCTGTAAATCTGGCTCATCCACTCGGCGTCGCGGCGGGCGAGGTAATCGTTGGTCGTGACGAGATGCGCGCCGCGTCCGGTGAGCGCGTTCAGGTAGAGCGGCAACGTGGCGACGAGGGTCTTGCCTTCACCAGTGGCCATTTCCGAGATCATGCCGCGGTGGAGGCACATGCCGCCGATGAGCTGGACGTCGAAATGCACCATGTTCCAAGTCGCCGGCTGATCGCACACGGTGAAGGCCTGTTGGCGCTCGGTGAGTCGGCGTGCGGTGTTTTTCACGGCGGCAAAAGCCTCCGGCAAAATCTCCTCGAGCCGCCGGTCCTGCGCGGCTTCGTCCATCTTCGCGAGCTCGTCTTTCCAAGTGAAAGTCTTCGATCGCAGCGCGTCGTCGCTGAGCTGCTGGAACTCGATTTCGAGCTGATTGATGCGCTCAACGAGGGGCCGCAAAGTCTTCACCATGCGGGTGTTTTTCGAGCCGATTACTTTCTTGATGAGCCAATTGATCATGGGTGCGCGGGCGTAAGGGGCCGGGAATGTAGGGTGGCACGCGGGGGCGTGCAAGCAGGGCGCGTGGCGAAGTGCGGAGCGCGAAAAAGCGTCGTCATCCTGAGCGGAGCGACAGTGGAGTCGAAGGACCTTTTGCTTCTCCCGGGTGGCGAGGGCGTATCGGGGGCGGGGGAGAAGTAAGAGGTCCTTCGACTGCGCCCGCAAAGCCGGGCTTCGCTCAGGATGACGGGGAGGAATGACGCGTCCCCGCGCGGTGGCACCGTTATTTCGAGCCGGGTTTGGTGGCGGGCGTGCCGGCCAAATCGGGCGGTAGATTCGCGGGGTCGAAGGTTTCCACGTTCAGCGCGGTGAGGGCGATGAACGGTGCGCCGAAGTCGGGGAGATTGCCGCCGCTGCGATCGACGATCGCGGCGATGGCGGCGACGATGCCGCCGCGGGAGCGGACGATTTCGATCGTCTCCTGCACGCGCCCGCCGCGCGTCACCACGTCTTCGCAGATGATGAAGCGGTCGCCGGGCGCGATCTCGAATCCGCGCCGGAGGACGAGGGCGCCGAGCTCGTTTTTCTCGGCGAAGATGTGCGGGAGTTCGAGGGTGCGGGCGACTTCATGGCCGACGATGATCCCGCCGAGGGCCGGTGAAATCACGCGCTGGGCGTCGATGCCGCGGAGCTTTTCCGCGAGCATGGCGCAGACGCGGACGGCGATTGGTGTGTGCTGGAGGAGCAGCGCGCATTGGAAAAATTGGCGCGAGTGCAGCCCGGAGCGGAGGAGAAAATGCCCTTCGAGCAGCGCGTTGGTTTGGCGGAAAAGGGCGAGGAGATCGTCGGGCATGGTGAGGTTGTTTTTAGCCACGGATGAACACGGAAGGAACACGGAATCGGAGAGGCGGAGCTTCACCCTTTCCGTGAAATCCGTGTGATTCCGTGGCTGAAAATGAGTCGCGGCGGGTCAGGCGGCGGCGTTCCGAACAGCGGTGACTTCGATCTCGACCTGCGCGCCGCGCGGGAGGGCCGCGACTTGCACGGTCGAACGCGCGGGGAAAGGCTCGGTGAAGTGGCTGGCATAGACCGCGTTCATCGCGGCGAAAGCGCCCAGATCGGTCATGAAGACGGTCGTCTTCACCACGTCGGCGAAGGTCATGCCGTTCGCGGCGAGGACCGCTTTCACGTTCGAGCAGACGCGTTCGGTCTGCGCGGTGATGTCGCCGGCGACGAGCTCGCCGGTCGCGGGATCGAGCGGAATCTGGCCGGCGCAAAAAAGCAGCTCGCCGACGGCGATGGCTTGGGAATACGGGCCGACGGCGGCGGGTGCGGCGGTGGTGGCGATGACTTTTTTCATGATGAAAATCAGGCGCGGAGGCGGACGAGGATGTCGGCGAGGTCTTGCCCGACCGGGGAGTTGTCGAGCAGCGCTCCGTCGAGGGTGAAGACGAACGGACTTTGGCCGGGGAGGGCGAGCGATTTGAGGTGAGCAGCTTCGATGACGTGGCTGGCGGTGCCGGCGGGGTTGAACGGGGTGTTCAGGCCCGCGGCGATCTTGATCGGGCCGATGCTGCCGGTGGCGGTCGCGGGTCCCGCGAGGGCGATTTTGTCGTCCGCGTTGCCGAGGGCGCCGTCCACGGGATCGATCCCGGCGAGGGCGGAGGAAAGGACGAAGCCGCCCTTTTTCACCGTGATCGAGGCGATGGCGGCGGCGTGCTGGAAGCTGTCGCCGACGCCGTCGAAAGCGAGGTCCGCGCCGAGCAGCGCGCCGGCGAAGATGTTCGAGGAAGTGACGGCTTCACCGATGGTCAGCGCGCCGATGTTGCTCCCGGCGGCGATCAGCGAGCCGGTGAGCGACCCCGTCAGCGTCACCGCGCCGAGCGCCGCGCCGCGGAGCTTGGCCGCGGTCATCGCCGCGGTGTCGTTGCCCGCGAAGGCGAGCGCCTGTCCCGCGAGGACGGTGCTGTTGAGCAGGCTGCCGAAGACCGGGTTTTTGGCCTTCACATTGATCGCGCCGATCGTGCCGCCGGAGACCGCGATCAGCGCGGTGGCCTGCGGACCGGTCGCGTCGCCGGCGAGGGTGATCGCGCCGAGCGCAGTGCCGGCCCGGAAAATGGTGGCGTCGAGCGCGCGCACGTCGGCCGCGAAATTCACCCGATGCCCGACCGTCACGCTCGTCGCGTCGATGGTTTTTCCCGTGAAACTCGCGTGATCGATGCCGAGCGCGCTGCCGTCCTGCCCGGCGAGATTTACCGTGATCTTGCCGATCGTCGCGACGATGCCAGTGGCGCCGGTCGCGACGAAGGAGCTGTTGCGAATGCCGATGAAATCGACCCCCGTCGCGGTCGGGCTTGCGGTGAGTGCGACGTTCAGATTCCCGATGCTCGCGGCAGTGATGTGGACGTTGTCGATCGCGACGGTATCGAAGCGAAGTTTGCTCAGCTTCACGTCGATCCCCGCGAATTTCCCGGTCGTCACGAGGTCGTAATTTTTGAATACGCCCGACAAGGTTTTCAACGTGCCGAGTGCGCCTTTCGTCGCGGAGATCGAGGTGTCGTTGACGCCCCCGGTTTCCGTTCCATCGAACGAAAACGCGGTGATGCCCGCGATCGACGGAGCGCTGAGCGAGCCGGTGAAATTACCGCGGACATTCAGCTTTTTGAGCGGCGAATTGCTGATCAATTTGCCGGTGAAGTTGCTCGCCACCGTGAAGGTGGAAGTGCCGGCTGCCGCGACATTCGTCAGCGTGATCGTGCCCGCGAAATTTCCCCGGCCGGTCGTCACTTTACCCAAACTTCCGGCATCGATCGTCGCGCCGGCCAGAAACGCCTCGGCGTTGAAAGCGGTCACATTTCCCTCGATGACCGTGCCCGTGCTGCCCCACGAGCCATTCACGAAGGTCATGACGCCGACATTCGCCATCGTCGCTTCGCCGACGTGAAACCGGTCCACCTCGATGACGCCGCGGAAGACTCCAGGCGTGCCCGCGCCGGCGTCGTCGTTGAGCACGGTGATGTTTCCGATGCTCTGCGTGGTGCGGATCAGGCCGGGAAAATTCCACGACCCAATGATCACGTTGCCCAATCCGCCGCCGCCGGTCGGCGCGGGGAGTCCCGGTCCGGGCGATGGCGTGGAATTCAGCACGTCGATGCTCACGCCCGCGCCGAGGACGTGGCCGATCGTCAGTGCCGGGCGGTTGTTGTAAGTGTCGGGCGTCGTTTTATCGGCGGCGAAATTGTACGGCAGATCGTCGCCGAGGCGCACGATCGTGTTCGCGGCGAGGTCGCCGAGGGTCAGCGATTTCAGTGCGCCGCTGACGTGCAAATCCGCGACCGTGTCGAGGACGCCATCACCGAGAGTCACGCTCCCGTCGAGGTCGATCGCGCCGACGTGTTGCAGCGGCTGCGTGGTCCCGATTTTCTGGACGAAAGTCGCGCCGTTTCCGCTGCCGAATCCGGTGACTGAAACCGTCACGGTCGTGGCGAGAGTCGTTCCGGAAAGCGCGAGCGTTTTCAAATCCGCGAGATGGGCCACATCGCCGACGAGCGAAAACTCCGCCGTGCCGGGCCCGGAAAGCGCGATCGTCACGAGGTCGCCGTTCGCATCGTTGAAGCTGCGGGGATTTGCGGCATCCACGAGATTTGCGGAGCTGAGCTCGACGAGCGCGATGTCCTGCCCGCCTTTGCTCTTGAATGTTTTCACGCCCCGGCTGGGATCGACGTCGGTCGAGCCGAGAAAACTCCCGGCGAAGAAAATCTTCCCGGCGGGGTCCACGACGAATCCGCCGTTTTGTGTGAACCCGACTTGCGGGCCTCCATCCGAAGCGAGGGTCTCGATGACGAAGGCGGAGTGAAAGCCGAGCGTGCTGCCGTCGAAGCGGCTGAAAAAATTGCCCTTCGCGTGAATCTGCGCGACCCCGGGGCCAGGGTCCAAATCGGCACCCAGGCCGGACTGGCCCGCGACGTAAACCGCGCCACCCGCTCCGAGCAAAACCTGCTCGCCGTGGTCGCTCTCGTTGCGCCCAAAACCGACTGCGTTGAGAAAGCCGCCGCCGCCGGCCAGCTTCAGCAGGAAGACATCGCCGCTCCCGTTGCTGGGGTCGCCGCCGGATTCCACGAGGATCGTCTTCCCCACGCCGGGGTCGAAATCGACGCCGCCCCGGAACGCCCCCGTCACGAAAATTTCGTCCGCGGCATTCACCGCGACGCCTCGCCCTTCGTCATCGGCAGCACCGCCGAACGCCTGCCGCCAAACAACGCCTCCATCGGAATCCTTGAGCCGCATCACGAGGATGTCGTCGTTCCCGGCGTTGCTCGCGAGGAGGTCGGCCGCGCCGCCGAGATTGAAGTCGATGGTCCCCCGGAAAAAGCCGGCCGCGATCACGTCGCCGTTGGAGGCGAAGTCGATATTGTGCGGCGAAAGGCTCGCCGAGTTTCCCCCGAACTGCCGCACCCACCGGAAAGTGCCCGCCGCGTCGAGCTCGAGATAAAAGCCGTCGCTTTGCCCGTTGCTCACGGGGTTGAACACCGGGCCGGGAGCGGGGTCGAAATCGACCGTGCTGGCGAAGGTGCCGCCGAGCACGACCTTGCCCGTCGAGCCTTCGACCGCGAACCCATCGACGAACTCGTTGCCACCGGCCCCGCCGAAACTTTTCGCCCACAGAAACGTCCCGCCGGCATCCAGCTTCGCGACGAAGATATCGCGCGCGCTGCCGGTCGGAGTCGGGTTGGAGTTGGTCAGCACGAAGCTCCCGAGCGTCGCCGACACGTCGTATTCGCCGGTGATGTAGGCATTCCCCAAATCATCCAGGCCGAGGCGCAGCGCCACGTCGTTGGCATTCGTGTCGAAGGTCAGCCCGATCGGAATCGGGCGCGCCCAGATCAGGGCTCCAGCCGGACTGTATTTCGCGATGAAAGCGTCCGGATCGGCACCCGCGCTCGTGAAGCTCACGACGTGCGCCGGGATCGGGTCGGGATCGAAATCGATCGTCCCGCGAAAGAGTCCCGTCAGGTAAATGTTGCCAGCCGCGTCCGTTTTCCCGTCCTGGACCGACTCGTCGCCCGCGCCTCCGATCGTGAAAGCGCGCGTCACGCCGGGCTGCTGCAAAGTCTGCCCGACCAGATCGCCGGGGAAATATTGCGCGATGAAAAAGTCGCTGCCGCCCTTGCTCACGA
Source organism: Spartobacteria bacterium (assembly GCA_043777315.1). Lineage (GTDB taxonomy): Bacteria > Verrucomicrobiota > Verrucomicrobiia > Chthoniobacterales > Chthoniobacteraceae > CAIURC01. Next base: position 29,443 of record JAYVPW010000096.1, read on the forward strand.
GCCTCACGTCGGGGCCGTTTTTGCTCAGATTCACGTTCAGCGAATGCACGAGGGTGCCGCCGAGATGCAGCCCGCCGGCGGCGTCGAGCGCGAAGCCGAAGCCGCCGCCGGCGTCGGCGATGAAGAGCCCGTCGCCGGTCGGCGAAATCGTCCCGTTGAAGACCAGCGCATCGACGAAGACGCCGCCCGCGGTTTCCGTCACGATGACCGCCCGCGCGTTGTTGCCCACGGCATCGACGGGGAACACTCCCGCGCCCGCGTCCACATCGACCAGCCCGTCCGAGACGAGCACCGCGAAATGCACGCTCCCGTCGTTCCCGACGATCGGCAGTGCGGCGCCGTCGTCCGCAGTTCCCCCGAAAGTGTGCACGTAGATCAGCGCGCCCGCGGGGTCGATCTTCGCGATGAAACCGTCCTTATTCACCCCGCCCACCGAGACCACCGTCGCCACGCCCGCGCTCGGATCGAGGTCGGCCGTCCCTTTGAACGACCCGACGAGATACACATTCCCCAGCCCATCGGCCGCCACGTCCGCCGACGTCTCGACGCCGACGCCGCCGGTGGCGAAGACGCCCGCAAAACGCCACGCGCCCGTCCCATCCACCTGCGCGATGAACGTGTCGAACGCGTCCGGCGCGGTCAGCGTCGTCGGCAAGGAGGTCGGGAAAATCACGGTCCCGCCGAATGTCCCGCCGATGCTCACGTTCCCCGTCGTCTTGTCCACGGTCAGCAGCTCGTCGTCGAAGTGCGACACCGTCCCCGGCGACGACGGGCTCGTCGCCCAGACCACCGTCGGCGTCGCGCCATCCTGCAGCTTCGCGACGAATAGATTATCCTCGTTCGGGTCCGCCGTGATCGTCGCCGACCCGAGCGTCAGCGTCCCGCCGCTGCTCCTCGCGGTCAGCGAGCCGGCGAAAAACACGCCGCCATTGCCGTCCGTCTTGATGTCCCCCGCCGTCACGTTCGTCCCCGCTGCGCCAGCGAAGTGCGTCGTCCAGACGATGTGCCCGGTCGTGTCGTACTTCGCCAGATACACTTGGATGTCCGTCCCGACCTGATTGAACGACGCCCCGGCGACGAACATGCTCCCCTCAAAGAACTGCACGTTCGTCCCGTTCGTGTCGCCCGAGATCCCGAAGTCATTCAGCACGAACACGTCCCCGTTCGGCGCCACATCCATCTCGATCCGCCGCGCGCCTTCGTCCACCGCGCCCTCCACCGAGATGCGGTTCACCCACGCCAGCGCGCCCGTGCTCGTGTATTTCGCCACGAAGACATCGCCCCGCGTATATCCGCCGTAAAGATTGTCGCTGATTCCATTGTTCGCGAAGAGCTTCGTCACGCCCGGCCCCAGGTCGAAATCCACCGTCCCCAGAAACGTCCCCGCCACATACGTATTCCCCGCCGCGTCCACCCCGACATCGAGCACCCGCTGATCCTTCACCCCGCCGCCGCTGATCGCGAAGGCCAGATTCGCCGGGGCGATCCGCGCCTCCAGCGGTTCGATCCCGTGGTTCAGGGATTCATCGCGGCGGGAAAAAGAGCGCGGGAGGTTTTGCACGCGCGGACCTTCCAAGCCACGCGCTCAAAGTCAATGCGCCCCTCCAGTCATCTCGAGCGCAGCGACAGCGGAGTCGAAAGACCTCTTACTTCTCCCCCCATAGCGTGTGAGCATGGGGAGGGGGAAAAGTAAGAAGTCCTTCGACTCCGCTTCGCAAAGCCGAAGCTCCGCTCAGGATGACGGGCTCGAGCTTCACCCCAGTCGGGGTTTGCACGGACGCCGCGCCGCCGCTTCACTCCCGCCATGCTCCGCGCGCTCCTCCTCGCCGCCCTCTTTCCACTCGCCGCCGCCCGCGCCGCCGATTGGCCGGAATTCCTCGGGCCGACGCGCGATGATGTCTCCACGGAAACCGGACTGATCGACACGTTTCCCGCGACGGGGCTGCCGCTGGTCTGGCAGCGGCCGATCGGCGCGGGCTACAGTGCGCCGAGCGTGCGCGGTGACGTGCTCGTTTTCCACCACCGAGTCGCCGGCGAGGAGATCGTGGAAGCGTGCGACGCGGCGACTGGCGAGACGCGCTGGAAGCAGAGCTACCCGAGCGATTTCCGCGATCCCTTTGGCTACAACAACGGTCCGCGCTGCACGCCGCTGCTGACCGCGGATCGCTGCTACACCTTCGGCGCGGAAGGCGTGCTGCTGTGCTGCGAGCTGGCGACCGGTCGCGTGATTTGGACAAGGGAGGCGGCGAAGGAATTCGAGGTGCCCGAGGCGTTCTTCGGTGTGGGGAGCACGCCGATTTTGGAAGATGGGAAGTTGATCGTGCTGCTCGGGGCGCAGCCGAATTCCGGGGTCGTCGCCCTCGACGCCGCGACCGGCAAGACGCTGTGGGAGAACATCGGCGAGAAGACGTGGACCGGAGTCCCGATGACCGGCTGGCCCGGCGAAAGGCTCGTGCAGTGGAACCCGGCGGACCCGGCCTTTCAAAAACAAGCGAGCTACTGCAGCCCCGTCGCGGCGACCATCCACGGGAAGCGGATGATTCTGTGCGTCACCCGGCAGGGGCTCGTCTCCCTCGACCTCGCGACCGGCGCGCACAACTTCTCGTTTTGGTTCCGCGCCCGGCAGGACTCTTCAGTCAATGCGATGACCCCCATCGTCCACGGCGACACGATCTTCATCTCCTCCGCCTATTATAAGAACGGCTCCGTCCTCCTCCGCGTCCGCCCCGACGGTCGCGGCGTCGAGGAAGTCTGGCGCAGCCTCGCCCTCGAGATGCACTGGAGCCGCCCGCTTTTCCACGACGGCCACCTCTACGCCTTCAGCGGCCGCAACGAGCCCGACGGCCGTTTCCGTTGCGTGAACTTCGCCACCGGCGAACTCCGCTGGGACCGCGACGAAGGCTGGCCCAACGCCGGCCACACCAAGCTCCGCGAAGGCGAACACGCCCCGAACGCCTTCGGCCGCGGCTCCCTCATCCTCGCCGACGGCAAACTGATCGCCCTCGGTGAAGCGGGCCTCCTCGGCCTCTTCAAACCCTCTCCCGACAAACTCGAAGAACTCGCCCGCTGGCAAAGCCCCCTCCTCGAATACCCCTGCTGGGCCGCCCCCATCCTCGCCAACAAACGCCTCTACCTCCGCAGCGAATCCCGCCTCGTCTGCTACGACGTGAGGAAGTAAGTGCGCTTTTTGACGCCGGAAAACCGGCCTTGCATTCCCCGCACGGCCTCCTAAATTCCGCGCCCCTTCTCCCCGCTAATTGGCTGCTCTGATGAGACGCCCGGGGATTTGGGAAAACCGGAACCCGTGGCTTGCAGTGTAATTAACATGATCGAAATGAAGGACCTGATCGCGAAGTCGATGCGCGATTTTAAAGAAGGTAGCATCGTCAAAGGCCGCATCCTCGAACTCCGCCCGCGCGAAGTGCTCGTCGATATCGGTTACAAATCCGAGGGCGTCATCCCCTCCAGCGAGTTCGATGACATCGATGATCTCCAGATCGGAGACGAAGTCGAAGTGCTGCTGTGCCGGCTCGAGAACGACGAGGGAACAGTCGTTCTCTCGAAAGAAAAGGCCGCGTATCGCCAGAACTGGGAGAAGATCGTCAAGGTCTTCCAAGGCGACGGACTCATCAAAGGCAAGGTCAAGGCCGTGGTCAAAGGCGGGCTCACCGTCAACATCGGCGTCGAGGCTTTCCTGCCCGGCTCGCAGATCGACATCGTGCCGCCGAAAGACCTGCAACAGTTCGTCGGCAACACCTACGACTTCAAGATCGTCAAGATCAACGACGACCGCAAAAACGTCGTCCTTTCGCGCCGCGAAATCATCGAAGCCGAGCGCGCTGGGAAGCGGCAGGCTTTCCTCGATACAATCAAGATCGGGAGCCAGGTCAAAGGCTACGTCAAGAACCTCACGGACTTCGGCGCCTTCATCGACCTCGATGGCATGGATGGCTTGCTCCACATCACCGACATGACTTGGGGCCGGCTCGGTCACCCGAGCGAGTTGTTGAAAGTGGGACAAGAACTCGAAGTCATCGTCCTCGACATCAACAAAGAGAAGGAGCGTGTGTCTCTGGGTCTCAAGCAGAACCAGAAGAACCCTTGGAACGAAACGGAAGCGCGCTTCCCGATCGGCTCGAAGGTCAAGGGCAAGGTCACGAACCTTGTGCCTTACGGTGCCTTTGTCGAAATCGAAGAAGGTGTCGAAGGTCTTATCCACGTTTCCGAACTCTCCTGGACCAAGCGCATTGCGCGTCCGTCCGACGTGCTCACGATTGGACAAGAACTCGAAGCCATCGTGCTCGGCGTCAACAAAGAGGAGCAGAAAATCTCCCTCGGCGTCCGCCAGCTCGAGCCGAATCCTTGGGACGCGATCGAAAGCCGCTACCAGATCGGCAAGCAAGTCAAAGGCACGGTCCGCAACCTCACGGCTTACGGCGCGTTCGTAGAACTCGAAGAAGGCATCGACGGCATGATCCACGTCTCCGACATGTCGTGGACGCGTAAGATCAACCACCCGAGCGAAGTCATCAAAAAGGGCGACGAACTCGACGCTGTGGTCATCGATATCGACAAGCAGAACCAACGCATCAGCCTCGGCATGAAACAGCTCGAAGGCGATCCTTGGAAGGACATCGACCAGAAGTACAAGATCGGCGACCTCGTCAAAGGCAAGGTCAGCAAGATCGCGGCTTTCGGGGCGTTCATCGCTCTCGATGGCGACATCGATGGCCTCGTCCACATCTCGCAGATCAGCGAAGATCACGTCGCCAAGATCAAGGACGTGCTGAAGGTTGGGCAAGAGATCGAAGCGCGCGTCATCAAGGTCGATAAAACCGAGCGCCGCATCGGCCTGTCGGTCAAAGCCGCCAACTACAGCGAAGACGACATCAAGCGCGAAGCCGCCGCCTTTGATAACATCAAGCCCGGCGAAGACATGGTCGGCCTCGAACAAGCGTTCGCCGCCGCCGCTGAAGATTATCGCCCCGGCGACCGCCCGAAGAAGTAAACAGACAAGCAACTCGAACCAAGGCGCTGCCGGGCAACCGGCAGCGCCTTTTTTGTTTCGCGGCGGGACGTTTTACGCCGGGCAGGAAATGGCACGGCGATGGCTAGTTCGCGGCCACCCCCCAATGAGCGAATCTTCAACGCACCAGCAAGATAGCGACGCCCCGGTCGGATCGTCCGCCGCGCCGCAGCCAGCGCCGCGGACCAACCCGAACCTGAGCGCGCATCTGCGCGCCGACTTCGAGGCTCTCCAAAACGACTTCCAGCAAGCCAGCGAACTTGCCGCCGACTTTCAGCGCCAACTGGCCGGGAAATCAAACGAAATGGCCCACCTCAAAATGGTTTTCGAGCAGACGCGCAAACACCTTCTCGACCTCCACGCGGACCTCACCGAACTCCGTGCCGAGCGTCACAAACTCGCCAACGAAGCCATGCAAGTGACGGCTTATGAAATTCGGCTCAAGAACATGACTGCCGAGCGGGACCGGGCGTGCGACGAACTCGCAGCGCTCCGCGAAGGTGACGGCGCCGGGGCTGATCGCCTCCTGCGCAAAGTCAGTGAACTCGAGGCCAGCGTCGCGCGGCTTACGATTAAAAACGAGACGTTGATTCGGATGCTCGACAATGTCCGCCAGACGCAGAACGCCCACCTCGCGTCGCGCGTTAGCGAGGGCCGAGTCGTCACGCAGTCCGCGCGACCGATCTCTTTCGAGGGGGATAATCTGGACGCTCCCATCGCCGTCACTTTCGACCGCTAAGAAATTGGGCATCACAGCGCATGTCGCCGTTTTTTTGTAGCAGGGGGACTCGATGCCGGTATGTTCCGGGCCAACTCACGCCCAACGGACCAAGCTTGGCCGCGGCATTTTTTTAGAACGATCGATATGGAAAAACCGAACATCACTGCCTACGTCAAAACTCAATGCGGCTGGAGCAACGGCATCCGCGCAGTGCTCAAGAAATACGACCTCGCCTACACGGAAAAGGACATCATCCAAAATCCGGCTTTTCGCTGGGAGATGGAGCAGAAAAGCGGGCAGCCGTTGAGCCCTTGCGTCGAAGTCAATGGCACGATGGTCGCGGACATCAGCGGCGAAGAACTCGAGCAATACCTGCTCCAGAATCGGCTCGTCGGCGAGCCCGCCGGGAGCACGAACGTCCCGCTCAACGCGGCATGCAGCGATGCCGAACACGACGCGATGCGCCGCGGCGAGTCGTTGAAATTTCACGGCGACCCGCTGGAGCACAAGGCGTAACGACCGCGGCTCGTTTTCATTTTAAAACCGCGCCTTTCGAAAGAAGGGCGCGGTTTTTTTGCAGTCCAAAAGCTACGTCATCCTGAGCGAAGTGGAGCGCCAGCGGAACGCAGTCGAAGGACCTCTTACTTTTCCCCCGCCGCGATGCACGTGGGCAACGGGGGGAAAAGTAAGAGGTCCTTCGACTCCGCTGCGCTTCGCTCAGGATGACGGGCTCGGCGTTCCGACATCGCGGCGAAATTCCGCGATTCCCGGTTGCGCTGCGAGGCGGGCCGGATTCACAGATAGATCATGACGTTTCTTCCTCTCCGCCTCCCCGCGGCGCGCACGATTTGCGCGGCTGCTCTCATTTTGATCGGCACGCCGGTGGTGTGGGCGCTGAACACGGGGAATGCGGGGCCGGAGGTCGTGGAGATCAAATTCAAGCTGCCGCCGCCGAAGCCGCTCACGCCGGAGGAAGAGCTCGCGACTTTCAAAATCGCGCCCGGTTTTCACGCGGAACTCGTCGCAGCGGAGCCGATGGTCGAGACGCCGGTGGCGGTGAGCTGGGATGAGCGCGGGCGGATGTTCGTTTGCGAAATGCGAGGCTACATGCACGACGTGGAGGGTGCGGGCGAGGAGACGCCGACGGGTCGAATCGTCGTGCTGGAAGACACCGACGGGGACGGCCAAATGGACACGCGGACGGTCTTCGCGGACGGCCTGATTTTGCCGCGAGCGGTGATGTGCATGAATGGCGGCGTGCTGGTCGCGGAGCCGCCGATGCTGTGGTTCATGAAGGACACGAACGGCGACGGAAAAGCCGACGTGAAGGAGCCGATGGACGATCATTACGGGACGCGCGGCGGGCAACCGGAGCACATGTCGAACTCGCCGACCTGGATGCTGGACAACTGGATTTTATCCGCGAATCACGCGGTGCGTTATCGGCTGAAGGACGGGAAATTGGTCGCGGACGGGACGGGCTCGCGCGGGCAGTGGGGGATGACGCAGGACGATTACGGCCGGCCATTTTACAATTTCAACTCGGACTTTTTGCGGTCGAATTTCGTGCCGGAGTCGCTGACTAAACGGAACCCGAATTTCCCGGTCACCGCGGGGCTCGGCGTGCAAGTGATGAAGGACCAAAGCGTCTGGCCCTCGCATCCGACGCCGGGCGTGAATCGCGGTTACGAGCCAAACCAACTGCGCCCCGACGGCACGCTCGCGACCTGCACGGCGACGTGCGGCGCAGCGATTTATCGGGGCGCGCTTTTCCCGCCGGAGTTCGCGGGGAATGCGTTCATTCCCGAGCCGGCGGGGAACTTGGTGAAGCGCGTGATCATTGACGAAAAAGACGCGGTGTTGACGGCGAAAAACGCGGCGACGGGGACGGAGTTTTGGACCTCGACCGACGAGCGCTTCCGCCCGTGCAACGCCTACTCCGGGCCGGACGGCGCGCTCTACGTCCTCGATATGTATCGCGGCGTCGTGCAGCACAAAAGTTTCCTCACGCACTACCTGATCGCGAACATCAAGGACCGCCTGCTCGAGCCGCCGGTCGATCGCGGCCGCATCTGGCGCATCGTGCCGGACAAGGCGAAACCGCAACTCGTCAAGCTCCCGGCGGAGGGCGCGAAGCTGGTGGAATTTCTCGGCAATCCGAACGGCTGGGCGCGCGACACCGCGCAGCGTTTGCTGGTCGAGAAAAAGGACGCGTCCCTCGCTCCGGCGCTCGCGAAACTCGCGGCGGGCGGGCCGACGCCGATCGCGAAAATCCACGCGCTCTGGACGCTCGAAGGCATCGGCGCGCTGACGCCGGAAATCATCACCGCAGGACTGAAAGACGCGGATGCAAAAATACGCGCCACCGCCGTCCGGCTCGCCGACCGCACCCTCGCGCCGGCGCTCGCGAAGATGACCGACGACAAAAGCGTCGATGTGCAAATCGCGCTCGCCTTCAACCTGAGCGCACTGCCCGAAGCGCAGGACGCGGTCGTCGCGCTGGCCCGCAGTTCGGGAAAAGAGCCGCTCGTCCGCGACGCGTTGCTCTCGGGCTTGCGCGGTCGTGAACTCGAGTTGCTCGAGACGCTTCTCGCTTCCAAAGACCAGCCCGCGCCGCCGGAAATCCTCAGCGCGCTGGCGCAGTCCGTCCTCGCCGAGCGCCGCTCGGTCCGGGTGAAAAAATTGATCGCCGACATTGCCGCGCAGCCGGCGAATTCGCCCGCGCAGATCGCCCTGCTCGAAGGCGCCTCCGGCAAGGCATCGGCGAGCAAGGCCAAGCCGAAAATTTTGTATCTCGAAGCCGAGGCACCCGAGCTTGCGAAGCTCGCCGCGACTGCTGATCCGAAAGCGAAACCGCTCCTCGCCGCGCTCGACGCCCGCGTGGCTTGGGCCGGCAAACCTGGCGTCCCGCCGCCGCCGGTCGTGAAGCCGCTCACGCTTGCCGAGCAGGCGCTGTTCGAGACCGGCAAGACCGTTTACGCCACGCTTTGCACCGCGTGCCATCAGCCCACCGGCACCGGGATGGAAGGCCTCGCGCCCGCGCTGGTGGACAGCGATTGGGTGCTCGGCAAGCCCGAGATTCTCCCGCGCATTATCCTCCACGGCCTGTCCGGCCCGATCAAAGTGAACGGCCAATCGTGGAGCCTCGAGATGCCTCCGCTCGGCTCGGCATTGAGCGACGATCAGATCGCCGGCGTGCTGACTTACATCCGCCGCGAGTGGGAGAACACCGCCTCGCCCATCAGCGTGGAGACCGTTTCCAAGCTCCGCGCCGCCCACAAAGATCGGACGAAAGCGTGGACTGCGGAGGAGCTCGCAGCGCTGAACAAACCGGCGAAGTAACGGGATTTTTGCCGCGGTCGCGGACGTGCTCAAAACGGAAACTGAGGTTTCCTTTTGCACGCCGTGGACGGGGCCGTTAGCTTTGCGGCAGTGAATCGAACACCCCTCGAGATCGGCGCCTGCACATTGGGCGGAAAGGCGCCGCTATTTATCCTCGGACCGTGCGTGATCGAGTCCGAGGAATTCGTCTGGCGCATGGCGCGGCAGCTCAAAACCATCTGCGCGGAGATCGGCGCGCAGTTCGTTTTCAAAGCTTCGTACGACAAGGCCAATCGTACGTCGGTGAAGTCCTTCCGCGGGATGGACGCGCGCTCCGGTTGCGAGTTGCTCGCCGCGATCGGACGCGATCTCGGCGTGCCGGTCACGACCGATGTTCATTCACCGGCCGAAGCGACCATCGCGGGCGAATTCATCGACATTTTGCAAATCCCGGCCTTCCTCTGCCGCCAGACCGACCTCATCCAGGCCGCGGCCGAAACCGGGCGGGTGGTGAATGTAAAAAAGGGGCAATTCCTCGCGCCGTGGGACGTGAAAAACATCGCCGACAAAGTGATCGCCTTCGGCAGCCAGCGCTTCTTTTTCACCGAGCGCGGAACCACCTTCGGCTACAACAATCTCGTCGCTGACATGCGGGCACTTTACTGGATTCGCGAGGCCGGATTTCACGTCGTTTTCGACGCCACGCATTCCGTCCAGCGCCCCGGCGGGGCAGGGGACAAGACCGGCGGCGATGGCATCCTCGCGCCCGTCCTCGCGCGTGCCGCCGCGGCTGCGGGTTGCGATGGCTTGTTCATCGAGACCCACGAAGATCCCAGCCAGGCGCTCTCCGACGGGCCGAATCAAGTCCCGCTTTCCGACCTGCCGAAGTTGTTGCGGCAACTCACCCAAATCCATGCACTGCTCGCGTAAGTTCACCATCTTCGGGGCGTGTCTGCTGCTCGGCGCGAGCGCCTTTGCCGCGAAGGACGACAAGGCCAAAAGCGACAAGCCCAAGGATCCTAAAAAGACTGCGGTGAAGAAGGACGATCCGAAAAAGAAAGACAAGAACGCGCCGGCGAAAGCCGAGAAACCCGAGGACGGTTCGCCGCCAAAGATGTCGATTCCCATGGTCGAAGGTCAGCCTTCGAAAGGGGTGAAGATTCCGTATTACGGTCCCGACGGAAAGCTTCAGATGAACTTCAACATCACGCTGGCGACGAAGGTCGACCCGGATCACATGCGGATGAGTGAAGCGCAGGTCGAGACATACAACGAAGATGGCGACAGCGAGATGGTCATCGACCTTCCCGAGTCCGTGCTCGACTTGAACACCCGTGTCATCACGACCGACCAACACGTCACCATCAAACGCTCCGACTTTGAAATCACTGGCCAAAATATGGAATTCAACACTGAAACAAAACAAGGGAAGCTCGCCGGAGGCGTCAGAATGCTCATCTACAACCTCAGCGAAGAAAGCGGTGCCAAGCCGGAGGCCAAGTCCGATGAATAAGTCACCCTTGGTTCTTCTCGCGTTGACCTGCGCAGCGATCGGAGCGGCCCAGAGTCAGGAAAATTTGAAGCCGCTGACTCAGGGTGAGTTACTCAAAACGATAGATTCTATCGGACTGGGCGACCCGCTGACCAAGCAACCGCTCAGTGTCGGGGAGGATAAGCCGACGCGTAAGGCAGAACCGGCGGCGAAGAAGGACAAAGGACCGACCGAGATCACGGCGCTCGAGGCAACCTTCGACAACAAGTCTCATCTAGCCGTGTTCATCGGCGACGTGGTCGTCAAGGATCCCGAATTCAACGTCGAATGCGACAGGCTCGATGCCTACCTCAAGCACGACGACAAACCTCCGGTCGATAAGACTGCACCCGTCAAGCCTGTGAATGTCCCCGGACATCCGGCGGCCACTCCCGTCCCGGCACCCAAGGCGGAAAAGTCAGACAAACAAAGCAAAGGCGGGCTGGAGAAGGCGATCGCGGTGATGACGAAGGGCGGACAAGTGTTGATCACGCAGGACAAAGTCGAATCGGACGGCACGGTCAGCCATAACATCGGACGCGGAAAGAAAGCGGTGTACGATGCCGTGACTGGAGACATCACACTCACGGGAATGCCGACCGTGCAGCAAGGAATCAACACCTGCATCGCGCTCGATGAGGGCACGGTCATGATCCTCAATCGGGAAGGCCGGATGCGCGTGATCGGCCTGCACAAGACGGTAATCAAGGACACGAACTCCGCTGATTCCAAGCCCGAGAACAAGTGATCACACCCGACGCTCCGCCGCCTCCGAGCGGGAACGGGAAACCGATCCTGCGCACGGAAAAACTCGTCAAGATCTACGGCGGGCGAGCCGTGGTGAACGGCATCGACATCAATCTCAAGCGTGGCGAAATCGTCGGCCTGCTCGGGCCGAACGGCGCGGGGAAGACGACGAGCTTTTACATGATCGTCGGTCTCGTGCGGCCGAACGGGGGACGTGTCTTTTTTGAAGACAAGGATGTGACTGACTATGCGATGTTCAAGCGCGCCCGGATGGGCATGGGCTATCTGCCGCAGGAGGAGTCGATCTTTCGCAAGCTCACGGTTGAAGAGAACCTGCTCGCGATCCTCGAGATGCAGCCTCTTTCAAAAAAAGAACGCAAGTCCCGCTGTGAAGAGTTACTGACTCAGTTCGGCATCGACCACGTCGGCAAGCAACTCGCTCTGACTCTTTCGGGAGGCGAGAAGCGACGCCTAACCATCGCGCGATCCTTGGTCAGCAAGCCTAGCCTGCTCATGCTGGACGAGCCTTTCAGCGGGGTCGATCCCATCGCCGTTTATGACGTGCAGCAGATCATTCAGAACCTGCGCGACATGGGTCTCGGCATCCTCATCACGGATCATAATGTCCGCGAGACTTTGTCGATCGTGGACCGCGCGTATTTGATTTTTGAGGGGCGCGTGGAGACACAGGGAACCAAAGACTTCCTGATCAACGATCCTGTCGCCCGTCGCATCTATCTCGGCGAAGGATTTCAGATGTAGTCAGACAGCCAACAGAAAGAACCAAAGCACCATGCAAACTGCCAACGTCAATGTTCCGATCACCGTCACTGGCCGCCACGTCAGCGTCACCGAGCCGATCAAGGCTTATGCCACCAACAAGCTCGAGCATTTGCATTTGGACTACCCGCGCATCATCGAGGCGCAGGTGATCTTGAATGTCGAGAAACACCGGCACCACGCCGAGATCATCATGCATTGCAACAATCATATCACGATCGAGGCGAGCCACGAGACTGACGATATGTATGCGTCGATCGACGGGGTGATCGCGAAGATCGCACAGCAGATGCGCAAGTACAAGACCAAGATCATGCGCAGCCATCGCCCGCGCCGGGGAGAGGTGCAGCACTTCGACGAGCAGGTGCTCGACCTCGCGGGTTTCGAGGAACATGCCGAGGGGACGGAGCCGCAGGTGATCCAAACCGAGCGCTACCCGGTCAAACCGATGTTTGTCGATGAAGCCGTGTTGCAAATCGAGATGTCGAACCGGCAGTTCGTCGTCTTTCTCAATGCCAAGACCGAGAAGATCAACGTCCTGCACCGCCGCAAGGACGGCGGGTTTGGCTTGATGGAACCGACCTTTTCTTGAGCCGGAAGTCAGGCGTCCCGCCTGACTCGGCCCGCGGGCTTCCAGTCTCTGCGGAGACAAACCATGTTGCAGGCTCGGCAGGCTGGAAAGCCCGCCTTCCGAGTCAGGCTGGAAGCCTGACCTCCGCAGTCCTTTGCCGGGAGAACAACGTGACACAAATCTGGACACCCGGTGCGGGTGCCGCTTGCATCGACAGACCATGAATTCACTTTGGGATCGATATCAACGCTACTTTCTCCGCAACGACGCCCTCGGCTTCTCGATCGATGTGAGCCGGATGCGTTTCGCCGACGGGTTTGTCGAGAAAATGGAACCGCTGGCGCAGTGCGCTTTCGAGCAAATGAAGGAGTTGGAAGCGGGAGCGATCGCGAATCCCGACGAGGGGCGGATGGCGGGGCATTACTGGCTGCGCGCACCGGGGCTGGCGCCGACGCCGGAGTTGAAAGAGGAGATCGCTGGGACGAACGCGAGCATCGCGGAGTTCGCGGCGCAGGTTCACGCGAGCGGGCGGTTTAGCGAGGTGCTGTTGATCGGCATCGGTGGGTCGGCGCTCGGGCCGCAATTTATCTCGGACGCGCTTGGGACGAATGACGATCCGATGCGGCTGCACTACTTCGACAACACCGATCCCGACGGCATGGATCGAGTGCTCGACCGGCTCGAGCCGCGACTCGAACACACGCTGGTCGTCGTCATTTCCAAATCGGGCGGGACGAAGGAAACGCGCAACGGAATGCTCGAAGCGCAGGCGCGTTACGAAAAGGTCGGGATCAGTTTCGCCGAGCGGGCGGTGGCGGTGACGGGACTCGACAGCGAGCTGGACAAAGTGGCGGTGAGCCAGGGCTGGCTGCGCCGTTTTCCGATGTGGGATTGGGTGGGCGGGCGCACTTCGGTGATGAGCGCCGTCGGCATGGTGCCGCTGCTTTTGCAAGGCCTCGACATGCCCGCGCTACTCGACGGCGCTGCCGCGATGGACGAGTGGACGCGCGTTGCCGAGACCACGAAAAACCCGGCGATGATGCTCGCGCTGATGTGGCACTTCGCGGGGAACGGGCGGGGGGAGAAGGATATGGTCGTCCTGCCGTATAAAGATCGGCTCGTGCTCTTTTCCAAATACCTGCAGCAGCTCGTGATGGAGTCACTCGGGAAGGAACTCGATCTCGACGGAAACAAGGTGAACCAAGGGATCGCGGTCTATGGCAACAAGGGCTCGACCGATCAGCACGCGTACGTGCAGCAACTCCGCGACGGGGTCGCCAATTTTTTCGTGACCTTCGTCGAGGTGCGACGCGACCGGGCGGGTGCCGGGTTTGAGGTCGAGCCGGGGATTACCGCGGGCGATTACTTGCAAGGCTTTCTGCGCGGCAGCCGGACGGCGCTGTATGAAGGTGGACGCGACTCGATCACCGTGAGCATCCCGGACGTTTCGCCCTTTCGCGTCGGTGCGCTGATCGCGCTCTACGAGCGGGCGGTCGGATTTTACGCCTCGCTGGTGAGCATCAACGCGTATCACCAGCCCGGCGTGGAGGCGGGAAAGAAGGCCGCGACCGCGGTGATCCAGCTCCAGGCGCAGGTGCAAAAGGCGATCTCCGCGAACGGACAAACGGCGGAGGAAATCGCGGGACAAATCGGTGCAGAAACGGAAGCGGTTTATCACGTCCTCACGCATCTCGCGGCGAACGATCCGGCGGTGCAATTCGCGCGCGGCGGGTCGCCGGCGGAGGATCGTTTCGCACGGGCTTGAAAATGGAGCACCCAGAATCAGCGACGCTGACAGGCACGGCGGACGTCCAAATTCCTCTCGACCTCGTCGCGAAATTCGTGCGCCAGCTTTCGCATGACGAGCGGAACAATCTGGGCTCGATCGACCTGCAAGCCGCCTATCTCGCGGAGATCGTCACCGACCCGGAGATCGCCGGAGAGTTGAAAAAACTGCGCGGCATGGTTGCGAGCGCGGCGAAAATGCTGCAGGGCGTTTCGGCCCATTTCTGGGTGGCGAAACCGAACCTCGTCGCGCTCGACGCCGGGATTTTTCTCGAAGATTTCCGGGAGCGTTTGCGCAAGGTTTTCCCCGAAGCGGCCACGCAAGTCGTGTGGACGGTGGAGCTTCACGGCGAAGAAATCGCCGTCGATCTCGAGCTGATTTTCACCGCGCTCGCGGAAGTCTGCCGCAATGCTTTTCACTTTCAGGAGACCACGCAGCCGATCTCGATCCGCGTCGCCGTGGAGGGTGGCGAGTGGATTTTCGAGGTCCGGGAAAAGCGCGGAGCCGTCGATGCGCCGACCGCCTCCTGGGGCCTGACGCCGCTGGTTTCCACGCGCCGGGGCGGCTACGGGCTCGGGCTTTTTCATGTCCGCCAAATCCTTGCCAGGCACGGCGGCGACGTGGAGTTCAGGCATGAGCCGGCGTCGGCCGTCCTGACCACCCGCGTCGCGCTCCCTCTCGCGACCGGCACCGAAAATGGGCGATAAACCCGTCGTGAAACTCGTCGTCATCGACGACGAGCGGACGATCCTGCTCACGCTCGAGGCGACGCTGAAGCGGCACGGTTACGAGCCGCACATGGCGCCGACGGCGGCGGCGGGGACGGCGCTCGTGCGCAAGCTCAACCCGGCGCTCGTGTTGCTCGATCTCGGGCTTCCCGATGCGGATGGGCTCGATGTGCTGCGATCGTTCAAAACCGAATTTCCGGCGATCCCGGTGATCATCGTCACGGCGCAGGATTCGCTGAGCAACGCGATCGAATCGATCAAGGAAGGCGCGTTCCATTTCATCAGCAAACCGTACGCGCCGGAAGAGCTGCTGAGCTTGATCAAACGGGCGATCGAGCAGCGCGAGCTCGTGAAAGAAACGCAGAATTTGCGCGCGGAAAAAAAGCAGCTTTCCCAGCGTCTCGAGCGCGCCGAGCAGCAGCTCGCGCCGGTGAACAAAAGCCGCTCGATGCGCGATGTGAACGAGCTGATCGAGCGCGTCGCTCCGACCGATGCAAACATCCTGCTCACCGGCGAGAGCGGCGTCGGGAAGGAAGTTTTCGCCAACCACATTCATCGACTCAGCCACCGCTCGGCGGGTCCGCTGGTGAAGCTGAACTGCGCCGCGTTCCCGACGAACATGATCGAGGCGGAGCTGTTCGGTTACACGAAAGGCGCGTTCACCGGAGCGGTCGCGGACTTTCCCGGCATGATCAGCGAGGCGTCCGGCGGCACGCTTTTTCTCGACGAAATCGCGGAGATGCCGCCCGAGTTGCAGACGCGATTTCTGCGCGTCCTGCAGGAGCGCGAGTATCGCGCGCTCGGCAGCACGAAAATGGTCGCGTCGAACTTCCGGCTCGTCGCCGCGACCAATCGCAACATCGCCGAGGCGGTGCGCGACGGCGACTTGCGGCAGGATCTTTACTACCGGCTGAACACCTTCCAAATCGCCATCCCGCCGCTCCGTGAACGGACCGAGGACATCCCCGCGCTGGTCTCGAATTTTCTCGAGCATTTCTCGGCGAAGCTCGGGAAAGTGGTGCCGGCGATCACGCCGGAAGCGTTCCAACTTTTGCTGCAATACGGCTGGCCGGGCAATGTGCGCGAGCTGCAGAACGCGATCGAATACGGCGTCGTGCTCGCGGACAACGCGACCGTCTCGCCGAAGCAATTGCCGCGGGAAATCCAGTTGCCGGCCGCCCTGCAAAACCTTCCCGTCGCCTCCAATGGCGAGTCGCTGAAACTCGGCGAGCACGAGAAGCAGACGATCCTCAAGGCGCTCGCCCTGGCGCATGGAAACAAGAAAAAAGCCGCCGGCATTTTGGGGATTCACCGGCCCACGCTTTACTCGAAAATGAAGCGCTTCGGCATCGAGCTATGATGCCCGGCAACGCCCTGCGTCACCGCGAAAAAGTCCTCGCGCACGCGGAGCAGCAGCTTCTTTCGCAGGGCAAGATGAACTCCGCGGAGCTGCTCTCGCTCTACAAAAAATTCCTCAAGATCGAGAACCACCGCATCCGGCTGAAGCACTCCAGCGGCGGCGGCGGACGCGAGACCTGCGGTCAGAGCGCGAGCCTTCTCGACATCGTCATCCGGCATCTGCTCACCGCCGCGCTTCGCTCCGATGCGGCACCCGGAAAGACCACGCCGCCGAAGCTCGCGCTCGTGGCGATCGGCGGATACGGGCGGGGCGAGCTGAATCCATTCAGCGACGTGGACATTATGTTCCTGCACCCCGACGTGCCGAAAAAACTCGACGCGCGGACCAACGAGGTCGTCCAGCAAATCCTCTACATGCTCTGGGACATCGGGTTCAAAGTCGGCCATTCCACGCGGTCGATTTCGGGCGCGATCAAGCAGGCGAACGCCGACATGCTGTCGAAAACCTCGCTGCTCGAGTCGCGCTTCGTCGGTGGCGATCAGGGGCTTTTCGACGAGTTCCGGACGGAATTCGTGAAGCGCTGCGTCGAGGGTCACGTCGAGGAATACATCGCGCAGCGCGTCGCGAACCAGGCCGAGCGGCACGCGAAATTCGGCGGCAGCGTTTACATGCAGGAGCCGAATGTGAAGAACGGCTGCGGCAGTCTGCGCGACTACCAAAACCTGCTTTGGATCAGTTTTTTCAAGGAACGCGTGCAGTCCACCGCGGGGCTGATGGAGAAAAAACTGCTCAACGAAACCGAGCGGCGCCTGCTCGATCGCGCCTACGATTTCCTCCTCCGCGTCCGCACCGAGCTGCACTATTTCAACAAGCGCTCCGCCGACGTCATCGTCCTCAGCCAGCAGACGCCGATCGCGACCCGGCTCGCGTATCCGCAGAAAAATATCCTGCGCCGGAGCGAGGCCTTCATGCGCGACTACTACCAGCACGCGCGGGCGATTTTTAACGTCACGGAGCTCCTCTCGCAGCGGCTCAGCGTACCGGTCCCCGCGGCGGCGAAGAGGTCCGGCCTGCTCGGGCTTTTCCGGCGAAAAGCTTCGCAGCAGGACGAGCATTTCGACGGGTTTTATGCGCTCGACGGACAGATTTATCCGGAGACGCACGACATCTTCAATCAGGATCCGCCGCGCCTGATGCGGCTCTTCCAGCACATGCAGCATCGCGGATTGCCGATGAGCGCCGAGCTCAAGCAACTCGTCCGCCGCCGCCTGCGGCTCGTCGAAAATACCTTCCGCTACGCCCGCGCGACGCGCGACACGTTCACCGCGATCTGCTCCCGAAAAGGAGAGGTCGGCTGGATTTTGCGCGCGATGCACCAGGTCGATTTTCTCGGTCGATACGTGCCGGAATTTGGCCAGCTCACCTGCCTCGTGCAGCACGAATTTTTCCACCGCTACACCGCCGACGAGCACACCCTGGTCTGCGTCGAGAAGCTCGACCGCATCATCGACACCGACAGCCCGAAGCTCGCGGAATACCGGAAAATCTTTCAGAAACTCGAGGACCCGTTCGTCCTCTACCTCGCGCTCGTGCTGCACGATACGGGCAAGGCGTCGAACGCCCGGCTGCACGCGGAGGCGAGCACCGTTTTCGCGCAGCGCGTCGCCCGCCGACTCCAGCTCGCGCCCGAGCGGCGCAGGTCGCTGCTGCTGCTCGTGGACAATCACATCATCATGTCGAGCACTGCACAGCGCCGGAATCTCGAGGATTCGGCGACCGTGGCGGAGTTTGCCGGCGTGGTGAAAACCCAGGCGAATCTCGACGCGCTGATGCTCCTCACGCTCGCGGATGGGCAGGGGACCGGAGACGAAAACTGGTCCGACTGGAAGGAGTCGCTCGTCTGGCAGCTCTACCGCAGCACCTCGCTTTATCTGGCCGACGGCGAGGCATTTTACCGCGAACGCACGATCGAGCGCGAGGGGCTGCGGAAGGCGGTTCACAGCAAGCTCAAGGGCGATTTCCACGAGGAGATCGAGGCGCAGTTTGGCGACATGCCGGACCGTTATTTCCAGACCTACGGCGTGGCCGAAATCATCGAGCACATCCGCCTGTTCCGCCGCTTTCTCGAGATCCGGCACCGCACGGATTTCGTGGCCTACGCGCCGGTCCTCCGCTGGATCGCGCATCCGAATAAAGGCCACAGCGAGGTCTGGATTTGCGGCTGGGATCGCAAGGAATTGCTCGCCCGCATCGCCGGTTCATTCTCGTGCGTGCAGCTCAATATTTTGAGCGCCGATGCCTTCACCCGCGGGGACAGCCTGGTGCTCGACATCTTCCGCGTCTGCAACACGAAGTTCGAGGCGGTGACGGATGAGCGCGACATCGTCGAGGTGGAAAAGCTCCTGACGCAATCGCTGCAAACCTTCGAGCACGACTTTACGCCGAAGCTCGTGAAGGCGATGCGCCGCCGCGAATTTCACCTCTCGCATGAGCTCGATTTCCCGACCCGCATCGCGATCGATAACGACGCGCATCCGACCTACACGCTCGTCGATATCCAGACGCCCGACCGTCTCGGGCTGCTCTACAATTTGCTCAAAGCGCTCGGGCACGCCGGCGCGCAAATCGCGCTCTCCCGCATCGCCACGGAAAAAGGCGCGGCGATCGACACCTTCTACGTCTCCGACATGGAAGGGGAAAAACTGAAGGACGCCGCGGCACTTTCGCGCCTCCGCAAAGCGCTCCTCGAAGCGTCGCAAAGCCGTCTCGGCGAGTGACCTGCGCGGGCTGCGATGACGCCCCGTTTCCTCACGCTCTTTCGCTGGCACATGCTCCGCGGGATCGCGCGGCACCGCCTGCTCGCGCTGCTGAACGTCGTCAGCATCGCGCTCGGCATCGCGGTTTACCTTGCGATCCAGATCGCGAATGCCAGCGCCAATCGTTCGTTCGCCGCGAGCGTGGATCTCGTCGCGGGCAAGGCGCAGCTCGAGATACGGGGCGAGATTGACGAAGCGTGGTGGCCCAAAATTTCGGGCGCGCCGGGAGTCCGTGCGGCGACGGCGGTGACGCAGGGCGTGGTCACTCTGCCGGATTTTCCGGGCGAATATTTGCAGGTCGTCGGGATCGATCTGTTCACGAACGAGCCATTCCGCACGTTCGCGCTGGGCACGGCGGCGCAGGGTTTCGAGTTTGAAAAATGGCTGTCCACTCCGGGCGGAATCGCGCTCTCGAAAGAGTTCGCCGAGCGGCATCACCTCGCCGCCGGCGATCGGTTTCGCGTGCTCTCGGACAGCACGATCAAATCGCTCGTCGTCCTCGCCGTCTTCGATCCGGGCGATTCGCTCGCGGCGACGCAGCCGCGCTTCGCCGCGATGGATCTCGGGTGGGCGCAGGAGCTGTTGGAGGCGCAGGGGCGGCTCTCTTCGATCCAGCTCCTGCTGGACGATCCCACGCAGGCACCGCGGGTCGCCGAGGCGCTTCGGCAGATGGTTCCCGGCTCATTGACCGTCGGGCCGCCGCGGCAGCGGAGCTGGCAAATGCAGCACATGCTCTCCGCCTTTCAGCTCAATCTCAGCGCGCTCAGCATGGTCTCGCTGCTCGTCGGCACGTTCCTGATTTACACCACCGTCTCGGCCACGGTGACCCGTCGCCGCAGCGAGATCGGCACCCTCCGCGCGCTCGGCGCGACGCGGCTGGAAGTGCGCTGTTTGTTCCTCGGCGAGGCGTGCCTTTTCGGGGTGATCGGCATCGCCCTCGGCGGGCTCGCAGGCGTCGCGCTCGCGGGCACGCTGGTCGGCGCGGTGGCGAAGACGATCTCGTCGCTCTACCTGCTCGTCAGCATCGATCGCGTGCATCTTGGCACCGTGCAATTCGTGCTCGCCGCCGGCTGCGGATTTGCAGCGGTGCTCGTCGGCGCGTGGCTGCCGGCGAGTGAAGCCACGCGGATCGATCCGGTCGCGGCGCTGAGCCTCGGGGCGCAGATCGAGCGAGTCGAAGAGCGCGTGCGCCGCTGGTCGTGGCTCGGCGGTTTTGCGCTCGCGCTCGCGGGCGGCGCGTCGTGGGCGGCACTGCGGACCGGACCCGCCGCGCTCGGATTTGTCGCCGCCTTTTTTGTCCTCGTGGCGTTCGCGATCTTCTCGCCGGGCACGACGGTCATCTTCAGCCGAGCCGCTTCCACGCTGAGTTCCGGAGCGGTTGTGCTCCGGCTGGCGGCAGAGAATTTGCGACGTTCGCTGCGGCGAAATGGCATCACCGTGGCCGCGCTCACCTGCGCCGTCGCGATGATGACGGGGCTGACGATCATGATCTTTTCGTTCCGCAGCAGCGTCGGTGCGTGGGTCGAGCGCGGAGTGATCGCGGACCTTTTCGTCACGCCCGCGTCGAACGAAACGATCGGCCTGAACGCATTCGTCCCGCCCGCGGCGATCGTCTGGATCGAGGCGCGACCCGAGGTTTCCGGGGTCGATACGTTCCGCGAAATCGACGTGCAACCGAAGCATGTCGGCACTCCGCAAGCCGACTTCGGGACCGCGCGGCTGGCGGTGATCAAAGGCGAATATCGGCAGAACATGCAGTTCACCGGCGGCGGTGCGGCGGAGAAAATGGCGCGCGTTTTTGCCGGCGAGGCGGTGGCGGTGACGGAGAGTTTCGCGCGCAAATTTCACATGGCCGAGGGAGACCGGATGGCGCTCGCGACTCCGCGCGGGCAGGCGGAATTCGTGATCGCGGGGGTGTATGCCGACTACTCGCGGGATCAAGGCGTGATCCTCATCGCGCGTCCGTTGTTCGAGAAATTCTGGGACGATCCGCGCGTGCAATCGCTCGCGGTTTATCTCGAGCCCGGCGCGCGCTGGGAGCCGCTGGCGGAGGCGTTTCGGGAGAAGTTCAGCGGCGCGGGCGAGTTCGCCATTTACTCGAATCGCGCGCTCCGCCAACGCATCCTCGCGATCTTCGACCAGACCTTCGCGGTGACCTACGTGCTGCGAACGGTCGCGGTGCTGGTCGCGCTCGTCGGCATTTTTCTCAGCGTCACCACACTCGTCACCGAGCGCGCCCGCGAGATCGGTGTGCTGCGCGCGGTGGGCGCATCGGCGAGGCAAATTCAAGGCCTGTTCATGGCCGAGTCCGCGATGATCGGCGCGCTCGCGAGCGGGCTCGGACTCGCCTCCGGCGCGCTGCTCGCGGTGGTGCTGACGCGGGTCGTGAACCCCGCCTTTTTCGGATGGACCATCGCGCTGCATTTCCCCTGGCGTGCGCTCGTTTTCACGCCGTTCTGGATCATCCCTGCGGCCCTCGCCGCCGCGTTTTTCCCCGCCCGCCGCGCCAGTCGCGGAGTGATCGCGGAGACGATCCGCGACGAATAGGAGACACGGGCTTTTTGAGGCCGGGCGGAGCATTTTCCTCGGTAGCGCACTCGTCCCGAGTGCTGGTCGAGGCGTCCCGCCTCGACGAACTTTTCTCAGCACGCGATTTCGAGAACGCCGCGGCGCTTCGAAAAGTTCGTTTCGGCGAGACGCCGAAACCAGCACTCGGGACGAGTGCGCTACCTGGAGCTGCGCTCTGGGTTTTGTTGTCGATTTTACCGCGTCGCGGCGGCGAGGGGGCGGATGAAGGCGGCGAGTTTTTCCACCAGGTCCGCGCTCTGTCCGTGTTCGGCGATGCGCTTCACGATCGCACTGCCGACCACCACTGCATCGGCGTCGCGCGCGACTTCGCGGACGTGCTCGGGCGTGGAGATGCCGAAGCCGACGGCGATCGGGAGCGAGGTCGTTTTGCGAATCTCGGCGACGCGCTCGGGCAGGGATGTGGTGACGGCGGATTGCTCGCCGGTGACGCCTTCGCGCGAGACGTAATAGATGAAGCCGCTCGCGCCGGCGGTGAGTTGCGCGATGCGGGCAGGCGGCGTGGTCGGGGCGATGAGGCGGATGCGCGCGAGGCCGGTCTGCTGCGAGAACTCGGCGTTTTGCGCGTCTTCGTCGGGCGGGAGATCGAGGATGAGGAGGCCGTCCACGCCGGCGGCTTCGGCGTCGCGGTGGAAGCGCTCGAACCCGTAGCGGTAGATCGGGTTCATGTAGGTGTAGAGGACGATGGGGAGCTGCGAGGCGCGGCGGATTTCGCGGACGCATTCGAGCACTTTCGGAACGGTCGCGCCGGCGGCGAGCGCGCGGGCGGCGGCCATTTGATTGACGATGCCGTCGGCGAGCGGATCGGAAAATGGGACGCCGAGTTCGAGGAGATCGACGCCGGCATTTTCAAAGGCGAGCGCGAGCTGGCGGGTGGCTTCGAGGCTCGGGTCGCCGGCCGAAATGTAGGCGATGAGCGCCGTGCGCCCGGCCGCGCGGAGCTCGGCAAATTTCTGGTCGATGCGGTTCGGCATGGGCGGCGGATTTTCGACAGAAAGGGCGGGTTGGACAGAAATCATTTGGGCGGCGGATGGGGCGGGCGATCAAGGCACAACGAAGACCAAAAGTCCGTCATCCTGAGCGAAGTGGAGCGCCAGCGGAACGCAGTCGAAGGACCTCTTACTTCTCCCGCTAGCGCGCCCATCGGGGGAAAAGTATGAGGTCCTTCGACTCCGCTCCGCTGCGCTCAGGATGACGGCTGGGCGGTGCCAGCGGCTCGGACGTCCGCCGTCGGCCCGATCACTTTTCCCGTGAGAAAACGAAGCACGCCGGGAGCGACGCGCGCGACCGAAAGCAGTGCCGTGGCGACGCGCGAATTCGTGGCGGCGAAGCGGGTCAGTTCGTTGATCCAGAGGCGGCCGCGGTAGAGTTTGCGATGCGCGGCGGTGTAGCTGGGGAGGTCGCCGGAGATGATGGCGCGGGCGGCGAGTTCACCCGAGGCGAGTGCGTAATAAATGCCTTCCCCGGTGAACGGCTCGACGACGCGCGCGGCATCGCCGACGAGCAAAAGATTGCCGTGTCGCGGAGGCACCGGAGCGCGGGCGAGGGGGGTGATCGTGCGCCACGGCTGATCGGGCGGAAGGGCGAATTGCGCGCGCGCCCAGGTTTTCAACGCCTCCATCTTTGGCGGCTTCGCGACGAGGCAGAGGTTGAGCACGCCGCCGCCGACGGACGCGAGACCGCAATAGCCGTCGGGCAGGAAACGCATCGCGACGCGATCGCCAAATTTGGCGGGCGCCGGGAAGTGAGTCTGCACGCCGATGCGGTCCCGCGCGCTGGCGGGGAGAAGCTGGAGCACGCGCGCGACCGTGGAATTGCGGCCATCCGCAGCGACGAGAATCCGGGCATCGACGACCTCGGTGCCGGCGTGGATTTTCCAGCCGGGCTCGATCTGCGTGACGCCGCAATTCTGCTGAATGTGCGCGCCGCATTCCTCCGCGCGAGCGAGGAGAAGCTCGTCGAGAAGACTGCGCTTGATCGCGATTTCCCCGCGAAGAGAAGGCGCGAGCGGGACGAGCAACGAAGTGCCGCCGGTGCCGATGAACTCGACTTCGGAGAGCCGGGAATGCGGGAGGCGCGCGATCCGCTCGCTCACTTCCAAACGGTCGAAGAGGGGCCAGCACGCTGGATTCAGGCAGTCGCCGCACACCTTTTCGCGCGGGAAAACGGCGCGCTCGAGCACCAAGGTTTTCAACCCGGCGGCGGCGCAAGTCGCCGCGCAACTCGCGCCGGCGGGACCTCCCCCGATGATCGCGACATCGAAAAAAGAGGAGTCTTTCACCACGAAGTCACGGAGACACGAAGGCCGGAAAAGGGAAGCGGGAATTGGCCGGATAGCCCGCGGGTAGCCAGGGCACCAGCGAGCTTTCGTCATCCTGAGCGCAGCGCAGCGGAGTCGAAGGACCTCTTACTTCTCCCCTGTTGCATCGGCGCATCGGGGTGAGGGTGAAAAGTGAGAGGTCCTTCGACTCCGCCCGCGAAGCCGGGCTCCGCTCAGGATGACGGGGTAAAAACAATCCGCAGCCGCCCGCACGGGCATATTGACAGCCTGCGACACGCCGCTAAAGTCGCGCCTCTTTTTCCCGAAATCCTGCTCCACACCCACGGCCTATGAAACGCACTTACCAGCCCTCGAAACGCACGCGCAAACAACAGTTCGGTTTCCGTGCGCGCATGAAAACGAAGAACGGCCGGGCCATCCTTTCGCGCCGCCGGGCGCAGGGTCGCCGGCGCCTGCTGCCAAAGGGTGTCGAGATTCATTTCGCCCGTCACACGGAGCAGTGATTTGATTTTTTGATTGCTGATTTTTGATCGCTGACTTCGCCGAAATCGGGCCCTCGCGGCGGTCGGTCACGCCGGAAGATCAGATTCAAAAATCGAAGTTGAGCGTGCGCCTTCGCTTTCCAAAGTCGGCGCGTCTCCGGCGCGCGTCGGAGTTCCAGAAGCTGAAGCGGGAGGGCGTTTCGTTTCATGGAAAATTCATGGTCCTGAGCATCATTGATCGTCCGCAGACGCAGGCGGTTTCACGGGTTGGGATCATCACGTCGCGCCGGGTCGGCGGGGCGGTGGAGCGCAATCGAGTGCGCCGCCGGTTGCGCGAGATCATCCGCGCGGATCGGCCGATTTTTCTGCCCGATCGCTGGCTCGTGCTCATCGCGAGGCAGCGGGCGACCGGAGCTAATTTCGAGCAACTGCGCGATGAGTGGCGCAGCCTCGCGACGCGCGCGGGGCTTCTCAATCTCGCCGCGTGATGTCCATCGTTCGCGTGCTCATTCGCGGGTATCAGTTGCTCATTTCGCCCGTCCTCTCGTGGCTGGGCGGGCCGGGAGCCGGGTGCCGATTCGAGCCGACGTGTTCGCATTTTTTCATCGAAGCCGTCGAACGCCACGGCGTCATCCGCGGCGGCTGGCTCGGGCTGAAGCGCCTCGCGCGCTGCCATCCGTGGGGCGGACACGGCTTCGATCCGGTGCCTCCGGCGGCGCATCGTTGAACGTCCAATTTTTCATGCAAATAACCCATCAATCAGGTTCGCTCCGGGCTTTGGGCTCCGAGGTTTGTGACCACCGCTAAGTTTATGGATCGAAAAGGAATCGCCGGAATCGTGCTCGCTGTCCTCGGCCTTGTGTCGTGGCAATTTTACTACGCCCGTGAGACGCAAAAAGCCGCGCGTGCGGAGCAGGAAGCCGCTCTTGTCGCACCGGCAAAGGCACCGGCGGAAGCGCCGGTCGTCCCAGCTCCGGCCGCGCCAGTCGCGGCGGAGGCACCGGCCGCGGATCAAGCTGCGAAGCCGGTTGCGAGCCCGGACGCGCCGGCCAGTCTCGAGAAATTGGCGACGGCGTCGGTCGAATACACTTTCACGAATCTCGGCGGCGGACTGTCTCGTGCGCTGCTGCGAAAGCACAACGCGGAGAACGGCTCGAATGTCGTGCTGAACGAATTTGGCTCAATCCCGATCGGCGCGATCACGGAGATCGCAGGCGACGGAACGAACGCGGCTTTCACCCCGACAGTCAATGCGGCTTCGGGCGAGATCACGTTTGAGCGGACCGATTCGCGGCAGCTCCACCTGACGAAGAAATTCGTCCTCCCGAAGCTCGATGCGCTCGATGAAAAGGAGAAGCTGCGGCAGGAATATCTCGTCCGTCTGGATGTGACTTTGACCAACCGCGGAGCGGAGCCGCTGCCGCTCCCGGGCGGCTATTTCATCCAGACCGGCTCGGCCGCGCCGATCCACGCCAGCGATCAGCCGATTTACACCGGTTTCGATTATTACCGGAACGGCGGGAACAAATCCGTGGACGTGAATTGGTTTAGCGGCGGCGGATTCCTGATGTTCAAAAAACCCGAGCGCCCGGTTTATACCGATGCGACGGACAACATCCATTGGGCGGGCGTCACGAACCAATATTTCACGTCGATCGTCACTCCGGTGGCCGACGAGAAGGCGAGCAGCGATGTCCTCGCGAAGCAGCGCGGAAACCGGGTCTGGTCGCGGCGTTTCAATGTTTCAACCGACGTTTGGACGGCCGCAGGGCACTCGCCTGAGGGGCAAAAAGGCGAGCGTTACGGCGTCGATGGCGCGCTCGGGATGCCGGGCTTCACGCTCGCATCCGGCCAGTCGGTGGCGCAATCTTTCACGATCTACACGGGCCCGCGCGAGTATCGGCGGCTGAAGGCGCTGGGGAGCCAGGAGGCCGACATCATGGATTTCGGGATGTTCGGCATCGTCAGCAAAACGCTGCTGAACTCCATGAACACGCTGCGCGCGTGGCTCGGGAATTACGGCTTCGCGATCATGGTCCTCACGCTCGTGATCAAGAGCTTGATGTGGCCGCTGCAAAATAAAGCGACGACCTCGATGAAGCGGATGCAGGCGCTGCAGCCAGAGATGGCGAAGCTCAAGGAAAAATACAAGGACGACGCGACGAAGATGAACACGGAGCTGATGAAGCTCTACAAAGATTACAACATCAACCCGCTCAGCGGGTGCCTGCCGATGGTGGTGCAGATCCCGATCTTCTTCGGCTTTTACAACATGCTCGGGAAAGCGGTGGAGCTGCGAAACAGCGGCTTCCTGTGGTGGGTCCACGATCTTTCGCAGCCCGATACGGTCGCGCATGTCGCGGGCATCGCGATCAATGTGCTGCCGCTTTGCATGGCGGTGACGATGTTCTGGCAGATGGCGATTCAGCCGAAATCCGGCGACCCCGTGCAGCAGCGCATCTTCATGTTCATGCCGCTGATGTTCGTTTACTTCTGCTACAATTTCGCTTCCGCGCTTGCCCTTTATTGGACGGTGCAGAATCTCTTTTCGATCGCTCAACTTTACGCCACGCGCAATCGAGCCGCGCCGGTGCTTGCGAAAGCTCCGGCATCCGTGAAAAAGAAGCGGCGCGACTGATCGTCCACTTTTTATGAGCACCCGCCTGAACCCGAAAGAAGTCCTCGACTCGATGCTCGGCTTGTTGGGCTTCGTGTGTGAGATCAAGGAATTCGAGCACGATCACGGGCTCACGCTTCAGGTTTACACCGCGGAAAAAGCGGCGCTCATCGGGCGCAACGGCGAACTGCTGGAGGACATCCAACTCCTGCTCAACCGCATCCTCCAGGCGAAGGACAAGGAGTCGCCGCGGGTTCAGGTGGACATCGAGCATTGGCGGGAAATGCAGGACGACAGCCTCGCGCAGCGCGTGCGCCAGCTCGCGGAGGTCGTGCGAAAAACGGGGCGCTCATTCCAACTCGACCCGATGAACGCGTACGAGCGGCGGATCGTTCACACTGCGTTCAAGGACGACCCGGAAGTGATGTCGTGGAGTCCGCCTGATGATTCACGGCTGAAGCGGATCACGCTGCGCAAGCGGCAGTGAGACGCGCATTTTCGTGGGCGGGAATCGGACGTTTCTGCGCCGCGCTCGGTCGGCGAGAAAGTGGGAAACACCGGTTGACAAGACCCTTCTGTCCGTCCACTCTCCGCGTTCCATTTTTCCGGTGGTGTTTTGCCTTTTATGACCAGCTCTTTTCTCGACGAAGCCCTCAAAGTGATTCCGAACCAACAAGTCCTGGTCAACGTCATTTCCAAACGCGTCCGGCAGTTGCAGGTCGGGCATCGGCCACTCGTCGAAACCGGGCCGCGCATGGGTTTCCTCGACATCGCGCTCCGCGAAGTCGTGGAGGGAAAAATTCAGTTCGAGATGCCGCCGGTTGGCGGTTTGGAGAGCGCGATCGCCTGATCGGCGGCGCAACGGAGGCGGAAGCATGACCGCCGAAAAGGTCAGAATTGCGGACATCTCGGTGAACCGCAAAGCCCTGCACGATTTCCACATCCTCGAGCGTTTCGAGGCCGGAATCGAGTTGAAGGGCACGGAGGTCAAATCGATTCGCGGCGGACTGGCGAACATAACGAACGCGTTCGCGCGCGTCGAAAAAGGGCAGGTGTTCGTTTACGATGTGGACATTCAGCCCTACGCCCGCGCGAGTTTTTCCCAGCACGAGCCAAAGTGCGCGCGCCGACTGCTGCTGCATCGCGCGGAGATCGAGCGGCTCGTCGGGCTGACTCAAATCAAAGGCCACACGATCGTCGCGCTGCGGATGTATTGGAAAGATGCGCGCGTGAAGCTCGAGCTCGGCATCGGCAAAGGAAAAGAGCACCAAGACCAGCGGGCGGACCTTAAAGAACGCGCGACCAAGCGCGAGATGGAGCGGGAAAAAGCGAGCTTTAACAAGCGGCACGGGTAGGCCGCGCGCGCGACCCGTCAGAGCAGCTTCTCGGCGACAGCGAGGGCTTTGAGATAAACGCGGTGCTGCCCGCCGCCACCGATTTCTTCGAGCAAAAGTGCGGTGGTCGCGTTGCTGCCGGCGGGGACGAGGTGACGGTAGATACGATCGCCGGGGAGGCGGACTTCGACGCGGAAAAAATCACCGGCCACGTCGCGCTGCATCTGCAAATTCCCACGATCCGACGTGAGTTCGCAGTGGCTGATGGACCGGCCGGCTTCGATTTTGAGGGCGATCCGCGTTTCGGTGCCGCGGGGGTTTTTGAAAATCAAACTGCCGTCCGCAGTGCTCGCGAATTCGAGCTTGAGTTGCGCGGCAAACCAGCCGGCGAGGAGCAGCGCGGTCGAGCGGTATTCCGGCGCGTGCGTGATCGAAATCGTTTCGAGATTCGCGAGCACGGCGAGGTTCTCCGGATGGTCGAACATTTGCGCGACTGCCTGCCGAAGATGCAGCGAACGGGTCCAATTCAGGTCGCAGAGCGTCAGGCGGGACTTGGCGTGCGCGAGGGAATTTTGCAGCAGCGCGAACTGCGGGAGCGGTGTGGGCCAGGTCTGGCTGTCGAAGATGAGGCGGTCCACCCACGCCCAGAGTTCCTCGTCGATCGGATCGGGAAATTCGCCCTGCCACCAGAGGTAGAGCGGCAGGTCGGAATCGACATTGGAGAAGACGATATTCGCGATGCGGTCCTGCGTTTTGCCCTCGAACAAAAAGGAGATTTGCTCGCAGCAGACCTGCTTCGCGCCCGCTCGGCTAAGGTGGCAGTGCGCATTGATCCACGCGCGGACTCGCGGCGTTTCGACGCTCGGTTCGCAGCCGATGAGGATCGCGCGGCAGGCGTGCTCGCGGGTGAACTCCATGATGAGTTCCGTGTTCGCGCGCATGGCTTCCGCGCCCTCGCAGTAAACGGCGAAATTGATGAGCGAGGCGCGGGTTGTGGTACCCGCGTCTTGCTCCCAGAGTTTTTTTAGATCGCGACCGATTTGCCCGAGTTCGACGGGCATTCCGAGCGCGGTGGTGTCGATCGAATCGGACATCGCTGGAGCGTTTGCCGCGTTCATCACATCCTCCGCCACGCGCGTCCGTCGCGTTCGAGCAGGGCATCGGCCTCGGCCGGTCCCCACGAGCCGGCGGGGTATTCGCAGAGTGGCGGCGGGGTCGGATTTTTGTGCCAGGCGTCTTCGATGAGATCGATGAATTTCCACGCGCCTTCGACTTCATCGCGGCGGGCGAAAAGAGTGGCGTCGCCGCTCATCGCATCGAGCAGGAGGCGTTCGTAAGCCTCGGGCGAGGCTTTGCCGAAGCTCGTGCCGTAGTGGAAATCCATCTTCACCGGCTCGACCTTGAGCGCGGCACCGGGCCGCTTCGCCTGGACGCGGAGGGAGATTCCTTCGTCGGGTTGGATACGGATGACGAGGACGTTGGGCCCGACGGCGGCGGCGTCTTTGTTGAAGAGCACGCTCGGGGCATTCTTGAATTGCACGGCGATTTCCGTCGCACCTTTCGGGAGGCGTTTGCCGACTCGCACGTAGAACGGCACGTCGGCCCAGCGCCAGTTATCGACATGCACTTTCAGCGCGACGTAGGTCTCCGTCATCGACTCGCGGCTCACGCGATCTTCGGCGCGGTAGGCGATCACTTCCTTGCCATTGATCGCGCCCGCCGCGTACTGCCCGCGCACCGTATTTTCCGCGACCTCGTCCGGCGACATCGGACGAAGCGCGCGGACGACTTTCACTTTTTCATCGCGGACGCTGTCGGCGGTGAGATCGGTCGGCGGCTCCATCGCCATCAGGCAGAGGAGCTGGAGCAGGTGATTTTGCACCATGTCGCGCAACGCGCCGGAGCTCTCGTAATACGGGCCGCGCGCCTCGACGCCGAGCGGCTCGGAGGCGGTGATCTGGACGTGATCGATGTAGCGGCTGTTCCAGATCGGCTCGAAGATCGAGTTGGCGAAGCGCAGGACCATGATGTTCTGCGCGGTTTCCTTTCCGAGAAAGTGGTCGATTCGATATGTATCTTTTTCGCGGAAGACGGTGTTGACGATTGAGTTCAGCTCGTTCGCCGACGGCAGGTCGGTGCCGAAAGGTTTCTCGACGATGACCCGGGCCCACGCGCCGTCTTTCGCTTTGTTGAGGCCGACGGCTGCCAGTTTTTCGAGGATGCCTCCGAATTCGCTCGGGGCGACGGAGAGGTAAAAAAGGCGATTGCCGCCGGTGTTGCGCTCAGCGTCGAGCTGATCGAGCCGCTCGGCGAGGCGCTGGTAGCCGTCGAGATCGCCGAATTCACTGCGATGATAAAACAGGCGCTCGCCGAAGCTTTCCCACAATTGCTCGTTCAATCCCTGCCGGGAAAACTTGCCGACCGCCTCTTTCAACTCGGCGCGAAAAGTCTCGTCCGTCTTTTCCCGCCGGGCGAAGCCGACGACCGAGAGGGCCGCGGGCAAATCGCCATCCGCCGCGATATTGTAGAGCGCCGGGATGAGCTTGCGGTAGGTCAGATCGCCGGATGCCCCGAAGATCACGACGTTGCAGGGCTGTGGCATCGGTCGGCTGGAAAGCCCCTCCCGCAAAGGATTGGCGGACCGTTCAGGCGGAAGAGGTGTCGTTTTCAAAGCGAGCCGCGAGAGTGCGGGTGGGCGGCACCGAATTCAAGCCGGTTCGTTTTGCGAGACGCGGCTGCTGCGAGGGCGCGCTATTTCCGTCATCCTGAGCGAAGCGAAGCGGAGTCGAAGGACCTCTTACTATTTCCCCATGCCGCGCGCTGGGAGGGAAAAAGTTAGAGGTCCTTCGACTGCGTTTCGCTGGCGCTCCACTTCGCTCAGGATGACCGGTTTGGATAGCCGCGTTGCGGGGTTACGGCTGCACGAGCAGGACGACCAGAATTTGGCCGCGGGCGTGGAGCGGGCCGCGGATGAAAAGGGGGCTGTCGGGCGCGAGCTTGGCCTCGGTTTCGACGAGCGAGCGTTTGTCGTGGAAGAGCTCGAGATTGAGCAGGTATCCGCCGCGGGCTTCTTTCGCGCTGGCGTGGCGCGCTTTGACATTCAGCCAAAAATGATCGGTCGGGACGAGCCAGCGTTCGACATCGTCGTCGATGGTTTCGGTGCGGCTCCCGAGGATTTCGAACTGGTTGTAGCCGAAGATTTTTTTGATCCGCGCGTTCACGGCTTCGAGCTGCGGAGGCGGGGGTTTCGGGTTCGCCGAATTCGAGGCAACCAGGACGGCGCTCCAGATTTTGTCTTCGGCGCGCGCACGCGGCGCGGCGAAAATGAGCGCGACGAAAAGGCAGAAGGCGAGCCGGAGCGCGGTCATGGTTCAGTCGAGTTTGTAGCTCGCGGGGAGGTAGTCGAGGCCGTCGAGCCAGAGGACGGTGACGTTGTCTTTGGCGTTGTAAACCGGCGTCGCGGAAACCCCGGGATCGCCGGTGCGGGCGTCCACGATTTCCGCAAAATACGGCGTGGCCGAGCCGTCCGCCGAGCCCGCCGGGATCATGATTTTGAACAGCCCGCCGGCGACGAGCAGGCACGCCGCACCCGTCATCGCGAGCTGAGGAAGTGACCACCGCCACCAGTTGCGCCGCTCTTTTTCGCGAGGCAGCGGCGTCTCTGCGGCGACTCGCGCCATGAGTTGATGGCTGAAAAAATCGGCGTTCCCCAGCGGCGGCGCGTCGGCGTGCTGGCGGAGAAAAGTCCCGAGCCGTTGCGCGTCCAGCTTGTCTGCCGCGGCGTCGGGAACGGCTTCGAGTTCGTGCTCGATGTCGGCGGTTTCGGATGCGCTCAATTTCCCGTCGATCCAGGCGGTGTAACGTTCTTCAAAGGTTTTCATAGACGTCTCGGAGCATCGTTTGGAGTTTCTTGCGCGCGTAAAAAAGGCGGGACATGACCGTGCCGATCGAGCATTCGAGCGCGTCGGCGATCTCCTGATATTCGAGCCCGTCGAGCTCGCGAAGCACGATCACGGCGCGATGCTCGGGCGAGAGTTTCAGCACGGCTTCGTCGATGCGCGCGCGGACTTCCTGATCGGAGATTTTTTCGATCGGCTGGAGCTCGCCTTTCGGCAGCGTCACCGCGCCGGGCTCGACGTTTCGCAGGCCGATGGCGTCGTCAAATTCCGTCCCGCCGTGAATCTGCTTTTTGCGGATCGAGTCGATCGCGACGTTCATCAAAATCCGGTAGAGCCAGGTGTAAAAAGACGACTGGCCACGGAAACGCCCGATCGATTTCCACGCTTTCAAAAAGCCGTCCTGCGCGAGATCCCACGCGTCTTGTTCGTTGCGGACGACGTTGTAGATCATGGAAAAAGCGCGGCTCCGGTAGCGGGTGACGAGTTCGTTAAATGCCTGCTGATCGCCGACTTGCGACCGGGCGACCAATTGGAGGTCATCGGGCTCGGGCGGCAGGTTTTCGGCGTCGGCGGACGTGCGATTGGACGGAGGCACTGGCGGAAAATTCAACGAAACCCGGCTTTTCTGCGCCCGCGAAAACGCCCGCTCATTCGCCCGCCCCAAACCGGCGCCGCCACTCCGCGCGATACTCGCCCATGAGCTGAATGATGCCGTCGCGGATTTGGAAAAGCCGCTGATTGAGCATCGCGAAACGCGCGCGGGTGAGACGCGTTTCTTTTTTCAACTGCACCGCCGCTTCGAGCCCGGTCATCGTCGCTTTCAGGGCGCGCTTGAGATACGCGATCGTCATCCCGATTTCGTCCACGTCGTCGTCGCTGAGCGCGGCGGCGAGCTTGGCGCTGGCGATCGCGGTTTGGGTCGAGAGCTTCACGGCGGCGGGCTGGTTTTGGCCGTCGCCGAGTTCCTCGAAAAGCTGGTCGATCCAGACCGTCAGGGCGAACGACGCCTTGTAGAGCGGATGCACCTCGAAGCCCTCCTCCTCCGCTTCGGCTTCCTCCGCTTCGGCTTCGGCGTTGGCCTCGGCTTCCTGGTCGAAAAGAGAGTCCACATTCTCCGCCCACTGCTCGCCATCGCGGTCGAGCAGATGAAACCAGCCCATTTCCCGGGCGATGATTTGGTCGCGTTTCGGGTCGTCCATGTAGCGCTCGAGCAGCTCCATGTATTTCTCGGTCTTGCGATCCTGCTGCTGGAGAAAACGCTCCCAATCGTATTCGTCCCAGATTTGTTCCGGGCCCTCGTTGTCGCGCATGGGAAATAAATAAGTCCGCGCGCGGGTGGGGAGCAAAAGGAAAGTTGGGAGGGGCGAACGTCGAACGTCGAACGTCGAACGTCGAACGTCGAAGTGCGGAAGGATCCGCGCGC
>JAYVPW010000097.1:0-124393 GCA_043777315.1 Spartobacteria bacterium
TGCGGGCGGGCGTTTCGCGGGAAAAGGCATCGTCGGCGGGACCATCGTACCAAACAAGGTGATCCTCAACGGCGGCGAGCTGAGCACGCGCACGACCGATGACGTGAACTACAGCGGCGAGGTGAACGTCGCCGCCGCCAGCACCGCGGCGATGCGCAGCTACTCGACCCAGACCAGTTCGGTGAGCTTCACCATCAGCGGCCTGCTCACCGGCGGCGGCGATCTTTCCATCACCGGCCTGAATCCGCAGACCAACGGCTTCGGCAAAGCGCTCATCCTCACCAACCCCGGCAACACCTACACCGGCACCTTCCGCGTCGCCGCGGCACAAATCCTCACCAGCGCGCCAACCAGCGGCGGCAGCACCTTCAACGGCACGCCGATCATCCTCAGCGGCAGCACCCTCCGCATCCGCGACAACGGCGCGGGCAGCAACGGGACGATCGTTTACGGCGACCGCATCACCATCGACACCGCGGCCTCGACCATCGACATCGACCGCGCGGCGGGCGGGACGAGCACGGGGAACAACGTGCGATTCGGGGCGCTCGTTTTTGGCCCGCAGACGCTCACGGTCACCAGTGCGAACGGCTACGCCGCCACCTTCACCGGCCCCGTCACCCTGACCGGCGACGGTTCGCTCGACGGAAATGCGGACGTCACCCTCTCCGCCGCGATCTCCGGAAACGCCGTCGGGTTCAGCAAAAGCGGCAGCGGCCGGCTTACGCTCGACGCCGTGAACACTTTCAGCGGCACCACCCTGGTCACGGGCGGGACGATCAGCGGCAACGGCTCCGTGGCCGCGCGGCTCTCCGTCACCGCCGGCGCGTTCGAGCCCGGCAACGCCGGTGCCCCCGGAGTCTTCAGCATCGGCGCCGATCTCGATCTCGGGACCGGCGTGCTGTTTGGCCTGAACCTCGCCCACGGCGGCGGTGCCACGCCCGCCGCCGGGACCGACTACGATCAGGTGCGCGTCGGCACCGGCGTCGGCACCACCAGCACCGGCCTCGTCTCGATCGGCGGAAGCGTTTTGCAACTCACCATCGGCACCGGCGTGCAGGTCAATGACCGGTTCTTCGTCGTGATCAACGACGGGCTCGACGCGGTGAGCGGCACCTTCAACGGCCTCGCCGATAATTCGACCTTCACCGTCAGCGGACAGGATTACCAGATCACCTACCAGGCCGACTCCACCACCGGCACCCTCGTCGGCGGCAACGACATCGCCATCGTCGCCCTCACCGCCATCCCGGAACCCGGCAGCTTCCCCCTCGCCCTCTGCGCCACCCTCGGTCTCCTCGGCTGGCGCCGGCGGAGGTCGTAGTCGGCCTTCGCCAATCCGGCTATATCCACGCCTGCGCGCGTTGTAGCCACGCCTCTGTGAGGCGTCCGACGGCCCGCGACGCCTCCCAATCCAAACGGCTCACAGAGCCGTGGCTACAACCGCGTCACCGAGGCGAGCGGGTCCCCGGCGGGGAGGCCTCCGCACAAACGTCACATTCGGGTTTCTAACGAATCCGGCAGCACGCGGTCTTACTCGTCGTTCTGGGGGGAACAGGCGGGCGTGCTCATCCATCTCGGGTGGCGCGCCCGCTCTTTTTTTACACGAAGTGCGGGACTCCGCACGCGCACGCCGCGCCGCGGGAATTGCTGGTCGCGGCGGGGTCGTAATTGAGGTTCGGGCCGAGCCAGCGCTCCACTTCCTGGAGCGTCATTCCTTTGCGGAGGTGGTAGTCGAGTGTCTGGTCGCGATCGATTTTTCCGAGGCCAAAATAGCGCGCCTGTGGGTGGGCAAAATAAAGCCCACTCACGCTGGAGCCGGGCCACATCGCGAAGGATTCGGTGATCTTCATGCCGGAGTTTTTCTCCACGTCGAGGAGCTGCCAGAGCGTCCCTTTTTCCGTGTGATCCGGGCACGCGGGGTAGCCAGCGGCAGGGCGAATGCCGCGGTATTTTTCGGCGATCATCTCGGCGTTTGTGAGCGCCTCGGCTTTGCCGAAACCCCATTCGTCGCGCGCCCGTTTGTGCAGGCATTCAGCGAAAGCTTCGGCCAGTCGGTCGGCGAGCGCCTCGGCCATGATCGCGTTGTAGTCGTCGTGGTCGGCTTTGAATTTCTCGACGATGTCACGGAGTCCGTGGCCGGTCGTGACCGCGAACGCACCGATGTGGTCGGGAAATCCCGTCGATTTCGGGGCGATGAAGTCGCTCAACGATTGATCTGGCTCGCCCTCTTTTTTGGCGATTTGCTGGCGGAGGAAATGGAGTGTCGTGAGGACTTCGGTGCGCGTCTCGTCGGTGTAAAGTTCGACGTCGTCACCGACGGAATTGGCCGGGAAAAGGCCGTAAACCGCGCGGGCGATGAGCAGCTTTTCGTCGATGATTTTGGCGAGAAGTAGCTGTGCATCGGCGAAGAGTTTGCGCGCTTCCTCCCCGTATTTTTCGTGCTCGAGAATTTTGGGGTAAACGCCGCGCAGCTCCCATGTGTGGAAGAACGGCGACCAGTCGATGAACATGGCGATCTCGCCGAGGGTGATCTGGGTAGCGCGCTCGTCTCGAGCGCTGGTCTCGGCGTCTCGCCGAGACGGACTTTTCTGCACGGCGGCGTTTTCGGAGGTCGCGTGCGTTTGGGAAGTTCGTGCCGGCGGGACGCCGTCACCAGCACTCGAGACGAGTGCGCTACCCGGAGCAGATTCCAGCACGCGCACGCCCGTGAATTCCGGCTTCGAAATGTCCTCGGCGCGCCAGTCGATGGACGTGCGTTTTTCGCGGGCCTCGGCGAGGGGGATGAGCTTCTGCGTGGTGCCGGCGTGGGCGGCGCGGGCGCGGGCTTGCTCGTCGAGATTGCGGGTCGCGAACGCGGCGCGTTGCTCGGGACTGATGAGGCTGCTGACCACCGGCACGGCGCGGGAGGCGTCGAGGACGTGGACGACGGGCTGGGAAAATCCCGGCGCGATTTTGACGGCGGTGTGGGCTTTGGAAGTCGTCGCGCCGCCGATCAGGAGCGGCTGTTTCATGCCAAGCCGTTCCATCTCGCGGGCGACGTGGACCATCTCGTCGAGCGACGGCGTGATCAGCCCGGAGAGGCCGATGACATCGACGTTCAGCTCCCGCGCGGTCTGCAAAATTTTGTCGCACGCGACCATCACGCCGAGGTCGATGACCTCGTAATTGTTACAGCCGAGGACGACGCCGACGATGTTCTTGCCGATGTCGTGCACGTCGCCTTTCACGGTCGCGAGGAGCACCTTGCCTTGCGCGCGGACTACGCCGCCGGCGGCGAGGGTCGCGGCTTTTTCGGCCTCCATGTACGGCAGCAAATAGGCGACCGCTTTCTTCATCACGCGCGCCGATTTCACGACTTGCGGGAGGAACATTTTCCCCGCACCGAAGAGGTCACCGACGATGTTCATCCCGTCCATCAGCGGACCTTCGATCAGCGCGAGAGGCCGCTGATACTTGATCCGCGCCTCCTCGGTGTCCTCGACGACGAACGCGTCGATGCCCTTCACCAGCGCGTGCGAGAGCCTTTCCTCGACCGGCCATTTCCGCCACGCGGACTCCTCGACGGCGACCTCCGCCTTGTCGCGGTGCTTCACCGTTTCGGCAAAATTCACGAGCCGCTCGGTCGCATCGGCGCGGCGATTGAGCAGCACGTCTTCGACGAGTTCGCGCAGCTCGGGCGCGATCTCTTCGTACACCTCGAGCATCCCGGCGTTCACGATCCCCATGTCCAGCCCGGCGCGGATCGCGTGATACAAAAACGCCGAGTGCATCGCCTCGCGGACGTGGTTGTTGCCGCGGAAGCTGAACGAAATGTTCGAGACGCCGCCGCTGACTTTCGCGTGCGGCAGGTTGGCTTTGATCCAGCGCGTCGCCTCGATGAAATTGATCGCGTAATTCGCGTGCTCCTCGATGCCGGTGGCGACGGTGAGGATGTTCGGATCGAAGATGATGTCCTGCGGCGGGAAGCCGACGCGGTCCACGAGCAGCCGGTAGCTGCGCTCGCAGATTTCGCACTTCCGCTCGAGCGTGTCGGCCTGCCCCTGCTCGTCGAATGCCATGACGACGACCGCCGCGCCGTAGCGCCGGACGAGCCGCGCCTGTTCGAGAAAAGATTCCTCGCCCGCTTTCAGCGAGATCGAGTTCACGATCCCCTTTCCCTGCACGCATTTCAGGCCCTCCTGAATCACGCTCCACTTCGACGAATCGACCATGATCGGCACGCGCGCGATCTCGGGCTCGGTCATGATGTAGTTGAGGAAACGGGTCATCGCCGCCGCGCCGTCGAGCATCCCCTCGTCCATGTTCACGTCGATGATCTGCGCGCCGTTTTCGGCCTGGTGCCGCGCGACGGCGACGGCTTCCTCGTAGTTTCCGGCGAGGATCAGCTTCGCAAATTTCGGCGAACCGGTGACGTTCGCGCGCTCGCCGATGTTGATGAAATTGGTCTCGGGCGTGAGCGTCAGCGCGTCGTTTCCGCTGAGGCGCAGGAACGGTTCGGCCGTCGGAACGACGCGCGGGGCGATGCCGCGGACGGCTTCGGCGATCTTTTCAATGTGCGGCGGAGTCGTGCCGCAGCAGCCGCCGACGAGGTTGTACATTCCCTCGCGCCCCCACTCCGCGAGCTGCGGAGCGAGTGATTCCGGCGTCTCGGGGAAGCCGGTCGGGAGCAGCGGATTTGGCAGGCCGGCGTTCGGATAAACGCTGACGTAAAGCGGCGCGAGCGCGCTGAGTTCCTGGATGAGCGGGCGCATTTCCTCGGGACCGAGCGCGCAGTTCATCCCGACGCTGAGGAGCGGGACGTGCGAGATGGAATTCCAAAACGCCTCGACGGTCTGGCCGGTCACGCCTCGGGTGCCGCCTTTTTGGATGAAGGTGACCGACGCCATGAGCGGCACGATGCGCGGGCGGTTTTCAGATGAATCAGGAAAACAGGAAGACAGGAAAGGACCGGATTTTGCGGCACGTACCTCCAGCTCTTTTTCCTCTCTTTTCCTGTTTTCCTGTTTTCCTGATTCAATCTTCACCGCCTGCGAGAAAGGCAGCGCACTGATTCCGCGTTCTTCAAAAAGCTGCTCGATCGCAAAGAACGCCGCCTTCGCGTTCAGCGTGTCGAAGATCGTCTCGACGAGGAGGACATCGACGCCGCCGTCGAGGAGCGCGCGGGCTTGTTCGCCGTAGGCTTTCACGAGCTCGTCCCACGTCGTGCCGCGGGCGGAGGCGTCGTTGGTGTCGGTGGAAAAAGAGGACGTTTTGGTCGTCGGCCCGATCGCTCCGGCGACGAAACATTTGCGCCCCGGCTGCGCGGCCATCACTTCATCCGCCGCCCGCCGCGCGCACTCGGCACCGGCGCGGGAGAGCTCGTAGGCGAGGTCGCCCATGCCGTAGTCGCCGAGCGAGATGAACTGGCCGTTGAACGTGTTCGTCTCCACCAAATCTGCGCCGGCCTCGAGATAACGCCGGTGAATTTCCTGGATGATCTGCGGCTGCGTCAGGTTCAGGAGCTCGTTGTTTCCCTTCAGATCCTTGCCCGTCCAATCGCGGAAACGCTCTCCGCGGAACTGCTCCTCGGTCAGCTTGTATTGCTGGATCGTCGTCCCCATCGCGCCGTCGATGATGACGATGCGCTGCTGCAAAAGTTCGGCGAGCGGATGGAGCTGAGTTTTCTCGGGCATGGCATCGCCAATGAACGACAAGCCGAAAAACTCCTCAAGCAACAAATTAACGCATCACGATTGGATGATGCGTTGCATCTCTGGAAGCGCGCCAACTTCTGTCATCCTGAGCGCAGCGAAGCGGAGTCGAAGGACCTCTTACCTTTCCCCCGACGGACGCGCACCGGGAGGGAAATAGTAAGAGGTCCTTCGACTCCGCTGGCGCTGCGCTCAGGATGACGGGAAAGGGCGCGCCTCGGCGTTCCCGTGTTACTTCGCGAAGCTCACGCGGTCATCCACCTCGAGCCAGTCGAAGAGCGTGTTTTTGGACGGGTCGATGCCGACGGACTGGCATTGCTCGGAGAACCATTCGCGCCTCTCGGGGTTGCCGTATGGGCTCGTGGCCTCGACGGATGCGCTCCAGTCTTCGATCTCCTCGGCCGTTTTCGGGGTGCCATTTTTGTCCAGCCACGCCGCGAGGTCCTCGTCGCTCGCGCCGTTTTCGACCTGCGTTTTGAAGTCGGCGCCGGTCACGCCTTTGAATTCGAAGAGCATGTTGTCGAGCGGACAATCGTAGTGGTATTCGCCGATGTCTCCGGCGAGCAGCGCGCGGCATTTGTCGGCGGTGCGGGCGAGGATCGCGTAGCCGCCGATGCGGACGCGGGGACTGCGGGCGGCTTCTTTGGTCAGGTCTTTTCCGGTGATGGATGTCGTGCTCATAAATAAGGATTCTTGGGAAAACGATACGCGCCGGACACCGGAAATGGATGTCCCTTGTGCCCGGCGCTCGGTGCGCGAATAGTGTCGGAACCCCCAACGCCCCGAATTTTCCTCCCTCCAAATGAATCGTCCTCCCGTTCGCTTTCTCCTGCTCGCAACCTTTTTGCTCGCGCTTTTCGGCTGGTCCAAATCGGAGGCGCGCGCCTCGGCGGACAGCGTCGTCGTTTTCAATGAGATCCATTACCATCCGGCGAATGCGGGCGACACGGAGTGGGTCGAGTTGCACAGCTTGCAGGGGGTGAATGTCGATATCTCCGGGTGGAAAATCGCGGGTGGAATCGACTACACCTTTCCGGCAAACACGACGGCGATTGGCCACGGATACATCGTCGTGGCGGCGAATCCGGGGCACGCGTCGCTGGCGGGGACGGGGGCGGTCGGGCCATTCACGGGCTCGCTGAAAAACAGCGGCGACACGGTCCGATTGGTGAATAACAGCGGTCGCGTGATGGACGAGGTGAGCTACGCCGACGGGGGCGATTGGCCAGTGGGACCGGACGGCTCGGGCGCGACGCTGGTGAAGCGCGATGAAGAATCGAGCGACTCGGGAGCGAGCCACTGGACGAGCAGCCCGGCGGCGGGCGGATCGCCGGCAACGAGGAATTTTCCACTGCCGACCGACCCGCCGACGGTCACGACGCCGATCGCGTTCAGTGCTCCGTGGAAATATCGCGACGACAATCTCGCGCAGGCGGCGAACTGGACGGCGGTGAATTTCGACGACAGCGCGTGGGCCAGCGGTCCCGCGCTGCTTTACGCCGGCAGCCCGAATGTGACGGGCGCGGGCGAGGGGCTTTTCGGTTATTGGCCACTCGAAGAGACGACGGGAACGACCGCGCCGAATCTCGCGACGGGCGGGACGGCGGGCACTCTGAGTGGCACGGTCTCGTGGGTGAACGATGCGACGCGCGGGAAAGTGCTCAATTTCCCCGGGGTCAACGGCTCGTCCGTGAACGCCGGAACGATCCCGCAAATGACGCTGACGAACGACTTCACATGGTCGTTCTGGGCGAACTCCGCGCAGACCGGCGGCAATGTGATCCTCGGCAACCGCTACTCTTCCACGGGCGCGGATTTTTCGCCGCGCGAGTTCATCAAGTTCACATCGGACAAACTCCAGTACGACCACAATCTCGTCGAAGTCATCGACTACACGGACTTCCCCGTCGGCGGCTGGAACCACCACGCGCTCGTCAAAAGCGGCGCGACTTACACCTACTACCGCAACGGCATCGTCGGCGGCACACTCACGACCGCGGTCGGGCAGAACTCGCCGCACCCGCTTTACTTCGGCGGCGACAAGAATGT
Source organism: Spartobacteria bacterium (assembly GCA_043777315.1). Taxonomy (GTDB): domain Bacteria; phylum Verrucomicrobiota; class Verrucomicrobiia; order Chthoniobacterales; family Chthoniobacteraceae; genus CAIURC01. The sequence goes on from JAYVPW010000097.1 coordinate 7,743, forward strand.
GGAGGCTTGGGCCGGCAAGCTCGACGACATCGCGGTCTGGACGAAAGCTCTCCCGGCTTCCTCCATCTCGAGCCTCGCGAGCGGCAGCGCCACGCCGCTCACCGCGCCGACCGGCAGCACCGCCGCGACGCTCACCACGCAGGTCACGGTCGGGCCGACGACGCACTATTTCCGGAAGTCCTTCACCTTCAACAGAGCGCCCGCGCGGACTACTCTCACGCTCCAGCATTTGCTCGATGACGGCGCGGTTTTCTACCTCAACGGCGTCGAGGTGCTGCGGGTGAACATGCCCGCCGGCACGGTCGCGCACGGGACTCTGGCGACGACAAATATCACGACCACGGCGCTCTCGTCGGTGATCACGATTCCTTCGACCAACCTCGTCACCGGGACGAACGTGCTCGCCGTCGAGGTGCATCAATTTTCCGCGACTGCGCCGAACAACGACATGGTCTTCGGCGCGGCGCTCACGGCGAGCGAGCCGCCTGCGCTGGCGCGCTATCCGGGGACTGGAATCGTTTTTAACGAGATCGCAGCGGGGAGCGATCCGCAGTTCAAAATCGAGCTGCTGAATACCGGCGCGGCGGTCGATCTCGCGGGCTACAAAGTCGTCTCGTCGAGCGGCGCGGCGTTCACCCTCGGCGCGCAAACGCTGTCCACAGGCGGGCTGGCGGTCATCACGGCGGCGCAGCTCGGGTTCACGCCGCTCAATGGCGACCGCCTCTTTTTGTTTCAACCGGGCGGCACGCAGTTCGAGGACGGGCGCGATGTGACGGATCATTTGCGCGGGCGCGCGGCGGGTAACAGCGGCGCGTGGCTGCATCCGAGCGCACCAAGTTTCGGCACGGCGAACACCTTCGCCGCCAACCCCGGCATCGTGATCAACGAGATCATGTACGGCCCGCATCCCTTCGCCGCAGCGCAGGAGGAATGGGTCGAACTTTACAACCGCGGGACGGCCCCGGTGAACCTCGCGGGCTGGAAACTCGACAGCGGCGTCAAGTTCACTTTCCCGAGCACGACCCTCGCGCCGGGGCAGTATTTGGTGATCACCGGCGACGTCACGGCCTTCACCGCGCACCATCCGGGGATCAGCGCGATGGGTCCGTTCACGGGCAGTTTTTCCAGCAAAGGCGAGCGGCTGCAGCTCGTGAACACGAACGGCGACCCGGTCGATGAGGTCCGTTTCTACGGCGACGGCCGCTGGCCGGATGAGGCGAAAGGCGGCGGCTCCAGCCTCGAGCGCGTGGACCTGCGCGGCGATTCCTCCGCGCCGGAAACCTGGGCAGCGAGCGACGAGACCGCGCGCGGCGCGTGGCAGACCGTGACCTACAGTGGCTCCGGCGCGAGCATCAGCAACGACCCGACGCAGTGGAATGAGTTCGTCTTCGGCCTGCTTTCGAAGGGCTCGTTCCTGATCGACGACATCAGCGTGAAAGAAGACCCCGGCACGCTGAACACGCAGTTCATTCAAAACGGCAGCTTCTCCACCGACGCCAGCACCTGGCGGCTGCTCGGCACGCACAAACATTTCAGCGTCGTCAGCGACCCCGACGCCTCGGGCAACAAAGTCCTCCGCGTCGATGCGAGCGCCTACACCGAGCACATGCACAATCACGCCGAGACGACGCTGAAAAGCAGCGCGGGCTACGTCACCTTGAACGCCGCGAAGACCTACGAAATTTCGTTCCGCGCGCGCTGGCTCAGCGGCTGCAATGAGCTGAACACCCGCCTCTATTTCAACCGCCTCGCCCGCACCACCGTGCTCGCAGTCCCGGCATTCGGCGGCACTCCCGGCGTGGCCAATAGCCGTGCCATCGCGAACGCCGGGCCGACGTATCGCAACCTCTCGCACTTCCCCGCCGTCCCGGCGGTAAATCAAGCGGCCGTGGTTTCAGTCACGCCATCCGACCCCGACGGTGTCGGCTCGCTCACGCTCTTTTATGCGGTGAACGCCGCCAACTTCGCCACCGCGCCGATGACCGATCCCGACGGCGACGGCGTCTTCACCGGCACCATCCCCGGGCAGGCCTCGGGCGCGAAAGTGCAGTTCTACGTGCTCGCCACCGACGGCGCGGGATCGACCTCCTTCTTCCCCGCCGCGGGCGCAAATTCCCGCGCCATCATCCCGTGGGCCGACGGGCAGGACGGCAACCCGCCCGCGGCGAATTTCCGCATCACCATGCTCACGGCGGACGCCACCTTCATGCACAGCAGCACGGAAGTGATGAGCGACGACGAGGTCGGCGCGACCGTCATTTATCGCGGCACCGACATTTACTACGACGTGCAGGTCCGCCTCAAAAGCAGCCAGCGCGGGCGATCCGTCGATGCACGCGTCGGCTGGCATCTCCGCTTTCCGCCGGACCAGCGCTTCCTCGGCGCGCACCAGACGATCGCCGTCGATCGCTCTGGCTCCGGCGGCGGGGTCAGCCAAAAAGAGATCCTCGTCGGCGCGGTCATGATGCACTCCGGCAACATCCCCGGCAGCTACGACGACCTCATCCGCGTCATCGCCCCCAAGTCGCTCCACACCAGCTCGGCGATGCTGCAAAAGGCGCGCTTCAGCGATGAGAACCTCGACAACCAATTCCAGAGCGGCGCCAACGGCCCGATGTTCGAGTACGAGCTCATCTACTTCCCGACCACGACCAACACGGGCACCGTCGAGGGCCTGAAACTTCCCCAGCCCGACGGCGTCTCCGGCTGCACCATCACCAATCTCCCCACGACCACCTTCGGCTCGAACAAAGAACTCTACCGCTGGCATTACCTCGCCAAGAACAACCGCGTCACCGACGACTACACCGGCATCATGGCCGCCGCCGCCGCGCTCGGGCAGACCGGTGGCACCGCGCAATATTTCGCCGACACCCGGCTCCGGCTCGACGTGGATGAATGGCTGCGCACCTTCGCCCTCCACCACCTCTTCGGCGTCGGCGACACCTACGGCACCGGCGACAACCCGCACAACGCCTTTTTCTACACCCGCCCCTCCGACGCGAAGACACTCTTCCTCCCGCACGACCTCGACTTCTGCTTCAACAACGCGACCACCACCGTCGTCACCACCGGTGGCGACCTGACGAAGCTCGTCGCCGACCCCGGCAACAAGCGCGCCTACTACGGCCACCTGCTCGACATCATCAACCGCGCCTACACCTCCACATATCTCACCGCGTGGGCCACGCATTACTCCACCTTCCTGCCGAGCGAAAATCTCACCTCCAACATGACCTACGTCGATGCGCGCGTGAGCAACGTGCAGTCGCAAATCACCGCCGCCATCCCGTCCGCCACCTTCGCCGTCACCACTCCCACCGGGGGGTTGGTGAATACCCCCTTCGCCACCGTCACCGGCAACGGCTGGATCGACGTCCGCGAAATCCGCCTCATGGGCAGCCCCGAATCGCTCGTCGTCACCTGGACCAGCCAGACCTCCTTCCAGGTCTCCGTCCCCCTCGCCCCCGGCTCGAACACCATCGTCCTCCAAGCCATCGGCTTCAACGGCGCGGTCCTCTACACCTCCAGCCCGATCACCATCACCAACGTCGGCCCGACCCAGCCCGCTTCCGCGGCGAATCTGGCCCTCTCCAAACTGATGTATCACCCGGCCTTGCCGACCGCCTCCGAGCAGGCCGCGGGCTACAACTACGCCAGGGCCGAGGACGAGTTCGAGTGGGTGGAAATCATGAACGTCAGCGCGAGCCTCGTCGATCTCACCGGCGTCCACTTCACCGCCGGGATCGACTACACCTTCCCCACCCGCACCCTCAACCCCGGCGAACGCCTCGTCGTCGCCCGCAATCCCGCCGCCTTCGCCACCCGCTACCCCAGCCTCCCCGCCGCCTCCCGCGTCGGCCCCTTCGTCAGCGGAAAATTCTCCGACAACGGCGAACTCGTCACCCTCGTCGGCAGCGGCGGCGTCATCCTCCACAGCTTCACCTACTCCGACTTCGCCCCCTGGCCCAGCGATGCCGACGGCCACGGCCCCGCCCTCGTCCTCCTCCGCCCCGAGACGAATCCCAACTACAACCTCCCGCAAAACTGGCGGCACAGCGCCCTCCCCGGCGGCAGCCCCGGCGGCAGCCCCGGCGTCGCCGACACCATCACCTACGCCGCCTGGAAGACCGCCCGCAACATCACCGACGACCTCGCCGACCCCGACCTCGACGGCATTTCCAACTACCTCGAATTCGTCCACGGCACCGACCCCCTCGTCCCCAACGGCGCCCGCATCGCCGCCAGCCTCGACGCCGCAAACCACCTCAGCCTCTCCTTCACCCGCCGCGCCGGGGCCGACGAGCTCACCTTCGAGCCCCAGACCTCCCCCACCCTCGACCCCGCCCTCGCCGTCTGGAACGCCGACCCCGCCGCCTTCACCTACGCCGGCGCGGTCATGGGCCCCGACGGCACCGAGACCGTCACCTACAGCGTGAACCTCCCCGTCACCGCCGAGCAGCAACGCTTCCTCCGCGTCCGGGCCTTCAAGTAGGGCAAACCGCAGCGCCTCCTCCGCGTCCGGAGCCACGCGGTCGGCGCTTGGATTCCGCAAATTGCAGGGCGGGCGCTCCGCCTGCCCCGGCAACCGAAGCGGTCGCCCTACAATTCTCCAGCCCTCCGCGTCTGCGATCCCTTCATCCGGCCCAGCACTCCATTTGTGTGGACCTGCATCTTCTTCCTCCGCTGCTGTAGCGGCTCGATTTGGCTCTGCTTCGTCTTCTCGCACCGCCGCCTCTTCTTTGTCCCCGTCTGCTTCCTCTTTGTCCCTATCTGCACCTTCTTTGTGTGGGTCTGCAGTGGCTGCAGCGGCCCAAAAAGACGATGCAGAGGGTGGAAAAGCAGAATCATTTACAGAGAAAGACGATGCAGATGTGCAAAAAGAAGCATCAGTCGCAGACGTAACGGCTTTCGATGTAAAAACAGCGACACAACGCCGGGAGTCGGCGATTTCCGATCTTCAAAAAGCAACGATCCCCAGCCGGGGAGGTCGCGCACGGCTCAAGGGAGCGGCGGATACCAGACGTAGAGCATTTGATAGACGAGCACGCCGGTGATGGAAACGTAGAGCCAGATGGGGACGGTGATTTTCGCCCAGCGGCGGTGCCGATCGTAGCGGGCGCGGAGGGCGGGGATGACGGTGAGCAGGACCAGCGGGACGGTGAGGGCGGCGAGCGGGATGTGGGTGGCGAGGATGAAGTAGTAGATGCCGCGCGGCCAGCCGGGGTGGGTGAAGCGGGTAACCACGCCGTGCGAGAGCCAGTGGTAGGTGACGTAGCTGGCGAGGAAGGCGGTAGAGGTGACGAGCGCGCAGGCCATCAGGGTGATGTGCGCCGTCTTGCGGTCGCTCTTGATCGCGGCGAGTCCGGCGCAGATGAGGAGAAAGCTGGTGCCGTTGAGGCTGGCGTTGAGGAGGGGTAGGTCGTGGACGGTCATATCGGTGGCGGCGTCGGGGGTGAGGCAGTTGGAGCCGGTCTCTCTGACGCCGGCGAGGCGGATGCGTACGGGATCGGGGTCGAAGACGCCGGCTACCGGCTAGCGCGTTTCCTTTCGCAAGCGCTGGAGGTCGGTGAGCAAGCGGGCGGTGTCGTCGGGGGTGAGGGCGTCGTAGAAGGCGCGGACGTAGCCGTTTTTGTCGATGAGGATGAGCTTGGTGCCGTGGGTGACGGGCTCTTTGGCGGTGGCGCCTTCCTCGGAGACGCCGAGCTTGAAGCCGTGGTTGGCGAGGTCGTGGATGGCCGCTTTTTCGCCAGTGAGGAAGAGCCAGCCGGGACCGGCGTGGAATTTGGCGGCGTATTCTTGGAGGACGGCGGGGGTGTCGCGCTCGGGGTCGGCGGAGATGGAGACGAGGGCGACGTCAGGCAGGTCGGCGGTGACTTTCTGCACGTCGGCGAGGCGGGAGGACATCATCGGGCAGGGGCCGGGGCACGAGGTGTAGAAGAAGTCGGCGACCCAGACTTTGCCGCGCAGGTCGGCGGCGCTGACGGTGCGGCCGGAGCGTTCGGTGAGGGAGAAATCCGGGATGAGCCAGTGGCGCGGGAGCTCGGCGGAGGCGGGCACGGGAACGCCGGGAGGGCTGAGGAGTTGGATGGACTCCTCTTTTCGGCCGAAAACGCCGAGGTAGAGGGCGGTGGCCAAGGCGGCGGTGGCAAGGGCGAGGAGGAGATGTTTCATGCGGGTGGGCAGCCTGGCGGCGAACGGAAATCGGTGCAGCGAGGAGCGGCGTCAAAGCAGTCATCCTGAGCGCAGTTCCGTCGTGGGCGAAGGCGGGACGGAACGGAGTCGAAGGACCTCTTACTTCTCCCCCGAGACGCGTGCGCCGGAACTGCCGCCTCCGCCCGGGAGAAAAGTAAGAGGTCCTTCGGCTGCGCTCAGGATGACTGGGAATCTTCACGCTTTCGTGAAGACCATCAGGCCGAGCAGCAACGGCAAGTAAAGGATTGAGGCGAAGAAAAGCCGGCGGGCGACGGGGCGGGTGCGGTCGAGGAAGAAATGCGCGGCGAGGGCGAGGAGGACGGCATTCAGGACGACGGCTCCGGCGAGATAGACTCCGGTGTTCACCCCCGAGACGAACGGGACGAGGCAAATGCCAGCGAGGGCGACGGCGAAGACGAGGCTGGTGAGGGCGGTCGCGGCGCCCGTGGCGTCGTCGCGCTTGAGCATGATGAAGCCGGCTTGGGCGTATTCGTCGCGATACATCCAGGCGATGGCGAGGAAGTGCGGCATTTGCCAGGTGAAAAGGACGCCGAAGAGCACCCACGCGCCGAGCCCGAGCGTCGGGTGAGAGCCTTGCGCGGCGGTCCAGCCGATGACCGGCGGGATCGCGCCGGAGACCGCGCCGACGATGGTGCAGAAAGCGGTGCGGCGCTTGAGCGGCGTGTAAATGAAGAGGTAAATCGCGACGGTGGCGGCGGCGAGGGCGGCGCTCAGCGGATTTGTGGCGAGGTAAAGCCACGCGATGCCAACGACGGCGAGGGCGATGCCAAGGAGGAGGACGGAGCCGGGCTTCATGCGGCCGGCGGGGAGCGGGCGGGATTTGGTCCGCTCCATGAGGCGATCGACATGGCTCTCGAGAAATTGATTCAGCACCGCGGCGGCGGCGGCGGCGAGCGCGGTGCCGAGGGTGGCGCTGACGAGTCGCGCCCAGTCGAGTCGCGGCCCGCTGGCCATGCAGAATCCGACGAAGGTGGTGATGATGACGAGCAGGCTGAGGCGGGCCTTGGTCAAGGTGAGCAGGTCGCTGACGAGCCCGATTTCCGGGACGGCGCTCACTTCGCCGAGCACGAGGAGATCGTCGGTGGCGCGGCTCACGCGGGAACCTCCGTGGGGTTTGGGAGGGCCGCGCTGCGCGACGTGCTGCTGGTGGAGAGGTTTTCGCTGCGGCGGCTGGCGCGGAGGGCGAGAAGGACCGTGGTCGCGAGGACGGCAGCGCCGTTGACGACATGCAGGGTGGTGAGGATCGGAGGGCGCATTTGCCAGATGATTTGGATGCCCATCGTCACCTGCGCAACGACGAGCGCGAGGAGCAATGCGGCCGGGCGGATGATTCGCACGTCGCCCGCCGCATTGCCGACAGCGCGGAGGACGAGCGCCACGACGAAAAGCGAAACGATGATCGCGCCAGCGCGGGTGTGGGCGAAATTCAGGTCGCTGAATGCGTTATGAACGACCGGCATGAGCGAGCCGCTGGCGGAGGTTTCTGGAAAGGTCGGGATCGCCAGGCCGGCACCGAGGTGACGCATCGTCGCGCCGACGATGAGCTGAAGGTAAATCAACCCGGCCGTGAGCCAGCCGAGCCGCGCGATGCCGCGCCATTCATGCGTCGGAACAAGCGCGCGCCAGACCGGCGAAAGCATCGCCGCAATCGCGACGAGCAGGCAAAGCTCGACCTGCGCGAAGCAGCCGTGCAGGACGCGAAAGGTCGTCGCCGTCGCGCTATTCGTCGCCGCAATGCCTTGCGGATCAAGGATCACGCGCAATCCGCCGAGAACCGCCTGCGCCAGCACCCCCGCCAGCGCGGCGACCGCGAGAACGAACACGCCGCGGGGCACTTCCTTTCGTTGAACGCAGACCCAGCCAAAAAGGACGGCGGTCAGAGTCGCGACCAGCCCTGCCGTGAGGCGATGGCTGTGCTCGAGCAGCATGAAGGAGTTCGTCAACCAGCCTTCGGGATACAACGACCCATTACTCAGCGGCCAGTCGGGGAAAGCCATGCCCGCGCCGGAAGTCGTCGTGTGACCGCCAGTGAAAAGGAGGCAAAACGCCGCGAACACGACGAGCTTCGCAAAGCGCGCCAGCCAAGGGTGTGGGAAAGGAAGGCCGGGGTCGTTCACGAGAAGGTCACCGCCGCTCCGCAAGGCCGCGGGGCGAAAGTGCGGCCGCGCCGCTTACTGGGCGGCACCGGCGGCGGGAGCCGCTTTCGGCGCAGGAGCGGCGACAGGCGCGGGAGTCTCGACCGGCCCGGGAGCGGGAACAGCCGCCGCCGCCGGAGCTGCGGGCGCAGCCGGATGCTGCAATGAAGAAGTCTCTTTATACCACGCATCCCACTCAGTCTGCCCCTCGACGGCCATCGTGGCCTTCATCGCGTAATGACCCGCCCCGCAAAGCTGCGCGCAAACAATCTCGTAAGTCCCAGCCTTGATCGGCCGGAACCACACCGGCACCCGCGAACCCGGCACCGCATCCTGCGTGATCCGCATGTTGTGCAGCGAAAGACTATGAATCACGTCCTTGGAGGTGATCTCGATCACCGTCGGCTTGTATCGGATCAGGTGCAGGTCGTTCTTTGAGATGACGTCGTCCTGGCCTGCCGGATCGTTGGGATCGAGCCCGAGCGGATTGTTCCCATTGACGAGATGGATGTCCTGCCGGCCAAAGACCCCGTCGGGACCGGGGTAGTGGAAGTTCCATGCGAACTGCTCGCCGATCGCGTGCACGCGCAGAGCTTCACCCTTGTCTGGAAAGGACTCCTCGGTCACCCGCTTGCCCCAAAGTGGCAGCCCGAAACCGAGCAACAGCACCGCTTCCACCAGCACGACCGTGAACTCCAGATGCGTGGAAACCTTGCTCTTGACCCCGTGATAGTTGGCCCGCGGATTCCGCGACTTATGGAAGCGGAAAATCGTGTAGCAGAAAAACGCAAACCATCCGACAAAAAGCAGGAGCATGAACCAGTGGCAGAACTCCAGCGTGTGATCGATCAGGTAGCCGTGTTCAGAAGCGTCGGGGACGATCCCCATCCATTTATTCAGCATGTTCGTTAGTTCTCGTCTGTGTCGTCGCCGGACCGACTCTCGGTGATGTCAAGGTGTGGCGGTAGTGGCGCATTGGCCCGTCGCATGAGGCTGATGCCAAACGCGCTCAACAAGGCCAGCACTCCGCCGATAAAGGCCAGCATGAGAAAGATCGCGGCGTTGATCGCGCCCGCCGACTTGGAATTCGGGTCGCCCATGCAGACCGCACAAGCCGATGCGGCGGCCGGCCATTTCAAAAGGACAAGCACGGTCACCGCCCCGCGCGCGCGGATCGAGAGCCAGGGTTTCATGTGATGATCTTCTGCGACTTCTTCAAAAACCAAATCCCGTAAATCACCAACGCCACGGCGCTCACGGCCGAACCGATTCCGAAGGCCACTCCCGCATCATTGAGAAATGCCCACAGGGCACAGCCGATCGCGAGCAGGATCGCGAGGACGATGAACAGAAGATGAAAGACCTTCAGAGACATTCAGTGAATGTTATGTGAGGTGCCGAAAATCGGATCGGTCCACGCGAGCAGGGTCAGAAGAAACAACCCGGCGACGAAAAAGGCCGTGAAATAGAGAAAGCGCGTGATGGTCGGTTTCTCCCCCTTTAAATGCATAAAGATCGCCCCGACGAGGCTCACCTTGAAAGCCGCGACCAGCATCGCGACGACGATGTTCCGTTCGCGTGAGCCAAAGTCCACATACGAAAGAAAGACCGTGAATCCAGTCAGCAAAAGCAGTGCGATGCCGATGCCCCAGTAGAGCTTCAAGTGCATCTCGTGGTGCCCGTGCCCGGCGTCGTGGATTTCGGCGTGCGCTGTAGTGGGAGTGGGCGCGTGACTGTGGGAATCGCTCATGACGGTAAGATCAAAGGAGATAGAAAAGCGGGAAGACGAAAATCCAAACCAAATCCACGAAATGCCAGAACAAGCCGACGACTTCGACCCGGTTGGCGAGATGCTCCGGGTTGGTCTTGTAGAGCTTCGCACCCGGCCCCCAGAAGTAGAGAAACACCAACACGCCCGCGAGGACGTGCAAGCCATGCAAGCCCGTGATGGTGAAATAAACCGCGAAGTAAGGGCTGTGTCGCGGGACAAACATGCTGGGATTTTCAATCTCCAAATCTTCTGGATGAATCACCGCCGTCTTCATCGTCAGCGCCTTCGGCCAGAAACTCGGTTTCTCGTTGGTCGGATCAGTAGGGTTGGCGTTCACCGGATCCAGTTGGATCACGTAGTCCTTCGGATCGTCTGTTCGGACAATCGGCCCTTCGCCATGTTCCGCGTGCTCCCCCTGCTCGTGCAGCAAATGTTCAAAGTGCTCGGCGTTCTTCTCGGCCGTCCCATCCCGTTGATACAGCGAACCTTCCGGCGCATCGAGCAGGTGCCCGGTGATCTCCACCCTCGGCTCGAGATTCTTTGACTTCAGGAAGTCGTTCCCGAGATACGCCTCGTACTTCGAGAGCGAGTCTTTCTTAATGAACACGCCGAAGTGAGTGAACTTCTGCGGATATTCGTAAGACAGTTTCAGCCCAAGGAAGAGAATTCCACAAAGAATCGTGATGCCCATGTAGAACCGATACTGCGAGAACTTTCGCATCTTCAGTGACGCCCAAGACAGCACGACAGTCACTGACGACAAGATCAGGACGGCGGTGTTAAAGGTTCCCACCGGGACATTGAGCAGGCCATGCGGCCAGTAGCCCGGATCGGAGCCGATCCGCAGAAAGATGTAGCCTGAGAACAGCCCGCCAAAGAGCATGACCTCCGACGCCAGAAAGAGCCAGATGCCCAGCTTGGCGTTGTAAAGCCCAGTGTCTGGCCGGGCGGTGACTTCGTGAGGAATTTGCATGTGCGTCTAGTGAGCGAAAGCCGGAGTCGCCACGATTGGAACTGAGGGCTTCTTGATTCCGGGTTCTTCGGTTTGGGGCGTGAAATCCTTGGCAGCGCCCGGAACGCTGTACTCGTAAGGGCCACGATACACCGTGATCTCGGTGTCAAAGTTCCCATGTCCGGGAGGAGACGGCGCATCCCACTCGACCGTAGTCGCATCCCAAGGATTCCGGCCCGCCTTCTTCCCATTCCGCATGCTCCAGAAGAAGTTGATGATGAAGGGAATTTGAGCCGCGGCGAGCAGGAACGCCGAGTAGCTCATGAACTTATTCCAGTGCAACACAGGCCCGGCAAATTGATAGGTCAGATGCTCGAGATCGGTTCCGCCGCCATCGTACCAACGGCGATGCACACCCGCCATGCCTTGCATGAACATCGGGAAAAAGAGGCCGTTGATGAAGATCAGTGAGCCCCAGAAATGGAGGCGCCCGAGGAAGTCATTCATCATGCGCCCCGTGGCTTTCGGAAACCAATGATAGACGCCCGCGAAGATGGCGAAAATCGTGCCGGGAGCCACGATGTAATGAAAGTGGCCGATGATGTAGTAAGTGTCGTGCAGGTAGAGATCGACAGCATTGAAGGCCAGCGGGATCCCGGTCAGCCCGCCGATGCCGAACATCGGCATGAAGGCCGTCGCAAACATCATCGGCATCGTGAATCTGATGGCTCCGCCCCAAAGTGAGAGCATGAGCGCGGTGATCAGAATCACCGATGGAATCGAGATGAGAATGGTAGTCGTCTGAAAGAAGCCGGCGACCGTCGCGCCCATGCCCGTCATGTACATGTGATGCGCCCAGACGATGAACGACAGGAAGGCGAGAACGAAGATCGCGCCGACCATTGCTTTGTAACCATAAAGCGGCTTGCGAGTGTTATTCGCCACGACTTCAGCGATGATGCCGATGCCCGGAAGAATCAGGACATACACTTCGGGATGGGCGAGGAACCAGAACAAGTGTTGCCAGAGCAGAGGACTGCCACCGCCCGACCAATCCGTCAGGTGCTGGTTCACTACCAACCCGGTTGGCATGAAAAAGCTCGTCCCAAAAACGCGGTCCATGAACTGAAAGATGCCGGCGGCCTCGAGCGGCGGGAAGGCGAGCAGCAGCAGAAAGGCAGTGATGAATTGCGCCCAGACAAAGAAGGGCAGGCGCATCCAGGTCATGCCCGGTGCGCGGAGTTGAATGATCGTGGCGATGAAATTCACGGAGCCCAACAGTGAGGCCGTGATGTTAAAGATCATCCCGCTGAGCCACAGGGATTGGCCATTGAAGAAGGGGTGAAATCCCGGGCCGAGATCAGCAATGCCGGCGAGCGGCGGGTAGGAGGTCCAACCGGACTTGGCGGCTCCACCAGGCACCAGGAAACTCACCAGCATGAAGATACAACTGATGAAGAAACACCAGTAGCTCGCCATGTTGATGCGCGGGAAAGTCATGTCCGGCGCGCCGATCTGGAGCGGGACGACAAAGTTCCCGAAAGCCGCGAACGCGATCGGCACGATGCCGAAGAACACCATGATCGTGCCGTGCATCGCACCCATCGTGTTGTAACCATCCGGCGACAGAACGCCGCCGGGAAACTGATCACTAATCGCGCGGAGCCAGAACCAACCGTCGAAGCTGCCGGCGTGGACCGGATGACTGGCGAGAAAGTTCTGCGCCCCGATGAAGAGTCCGCCGATCCCCGGCACGGGCGTGCCTGGGTGCGCCAGTTGCCAGCGCATGATCAGCATCAGGCAGAAGCCGAAAAAGAGGAAGAGCAGGCCGGTCAACCCGTACTGGATTCCGATCGTTTTGTGATCGGTGGAGAAAATGTATTTCCGCCAATAACTCAGCTCGTGATGATGATCGTCGTGCGGCGCGGCGTGCGCGTCAGCGGATGCGTGAGTGGACATACGTCGGTAGGATTAAAAAAGGCGGCAATCTAGCGGTGACCCGGAGATGCGCAACGAGTTGGGTCGCACGGACGCAAATCGATTTGAGTCAATCAAAGGCATCAGCCTACAAGAACTCTCGCGGCGCATCATCGACTTACTTCGCCGGAGCAGCAGGAGCCGGGTCGTCTTTCCAGGCTTTGAGCTCGGGTTCGGTCCAAGGGATCTTGCGGTCGATGAACTTCTTTCGCGCCGCGACGACGACATCGACTGCCACGGCCGGGGAAGTGTTGCCGAAATTCGACCGGACATAGGTCATCACCGCGGCGATTTTCTCATCGGTGAGCATCGCCTCTTGGCCCGGCATGATGTTGTTGTATGGCTTGCCTTCGATCGTCATGGGACCGGCGTTCCCTTTCAAAATCATGGCCGCCATGCGCTCCGCCGGGCCATTGACGTATTCAGATTTGGTCAAAGGCGGGAACACTGGCGGAAGGCCCAAGCCAGTCGGCTGGTGACAGGCAAAGCAGACGGTCATGTAAACGGTCTTACCCATCGCAACTTGGTCGGGCGGGGCATCCTGCGCCGAAGCGAGACTGGCAAACAGGACGGCCGGAACAACGAAAGTGAGCACTGATTTCATGTGGTGACGAAGTTAGTTCGCAGGAGCGGGACTAGGTGTTGGCGGTGTCGGGGCTGCAGGTGCGGGCGCGGAGTCGGATGCGGGTGGAACTGGGATGGGAGCAGGCGCGGCGGGCGCGGGTGCAGTGGGCAATGGTTCCGGCGCTTGCGGAGGCTGTGCCGGAGTTACAGGGACAGGCACCACAGGTTGCGCTGCGGGTACCGCTGGGGTCGGCGTTGACGCAGGCGGAGCTGGGTTGGCGGCTGGCGGCTCCGGTTGCAGCGGCGCCGGCGGCTCTCCCGGGGCTGCGCCGAAGGCTTTCAGCTCGGGCTCGGTCCACGGCGTCTTGCGATCAAGAAACTTCTTCCGCGCGGCCGCTACAACTTCAGGCGAAACGGGTGGGGCGCTGTTGCCGAAGGTCGATCGGACGTAGGTCATCACCGCCGCGATTTTGTCGTCGGTCAACATCGCCTCCTGACCAGGCATAATGTTGTTGTAGGGCTTGCCTTCAACGGTCATGGGTCCCGCGTTGCCCTTCAAAATCATCGCGGCGAACCGCTCTTCCACACCGTTCACGTATTCGGATTTCGTCAGCGGAGGAAAAACGGGCGGCAGTCCCAGACCAGTCGGTTGATGGCAGGCGAAGCAGACGGACAGATAAACCTGCTTTCCCTGCGCCAAGACTGCGGGATCCGCCGGAGCGGAGGGCGCGGGCGTCGTCACCGCCGGGCTTGAACCTGCGGGTGCGGTTGAAGCGGGTGCCACCGCGGTTGGGGCACCTGCGGCAGTGGCGCTTGCTGCCGGAGCGGGAGGCGTTGCGACGCCAGCAGCAGGAGCCGCCTTCGACTCGCTTTTTGCCGGGGCGGGAAGCGCACCTGTCGCTTCAGGAAAATTGGCATCCGCCGGAATTTGTAGTAACTGCGCCGCCGTCCACGAGGCCGTCTGGCTCTCGAACTCTTTCCGCGCTGCTGCGACCTTACCCTCGGAAATTTCCCCGGCAGCATTGCCCCATTCCGAACGCACAAAGCTCGCAATGGCCGCAATTTTCTTGTCGCTCAAGTTCTTCTCCCAAGGCGGCATCACTCCATTGAAGGTCTTACCTTCCACAGTGACCGGCCCTTGCAAGCCCTTCAACAAGATCGCGAGCAGACGCTTCTCACCGCCGAGCACGAACTCAGATTTGGTGAGCGGCGGAAACTGACCGGGAATGCCAAGGCCGCTGCCTTGGTGGCAGGTGATGCAGTTTGGGTAAACAGCCTTCCCCTGCTGCGCGAGCGTCAAGGTCGCCGCGACCTCAGTCTTACCACCCTTCTTTTCTGGCAAAGGAAAGAGGACGCTCGGGTTGCTTTCGTATTCGTTGTAGATACTCGAGGAAAAACCCCCGTGGAAAACGCCGAGATAGGCACCGGCCCAGCAGACGGCCACGCCGCAGATCGCGGTGAGCCAGAGCGGGATCGGAGTCACATCGGCGCTCGGGTCGCGATGTTCGCGCTGGATCGCGGCGTGAACTTCAGTCACGTCGGACGTTTCGCGATAGTCGATGCGTTCAGGACCTTCGTTCATTCTCAGAAACTTGAGTTACTTCGCCGGCGCGGCGGCACCTTTGACTTCCTTCACCGGATGGGTGGAATCGAGAGACAGGAGATATGCCACGAGGTGCTTTGCTTCCGGTCGGGGAACAACTTCGTAGCCGTCTTTGGTCGGGACATTCAAAGCCTCGACCGAGCGCTGACCGGTGATCTTTCTCGTTTCAAACAAGTAACGGTAAGGCGGCATGTTGGACTCGCGGACGATCGATGTCGGCTGGTAGAGATGGAGGTATTGCCAGGTCGCATCGCGGTGCAGGGGCTTGCGAGGATCGTCCTTGTCTTCGTTCCGCCACTCTTTCGTCCCGACATTGGTCAGGTCCGGGCCCAGCCGCATGCTCCCCAAGTAAGCGGTCCGATCGTAGAGGTAATCCCGCGCCACAGTGCGCCGCGGACCCCAGCCCCGCTCGATGTCCAACCCGTTCTGCGGATCGCGGATTTGCTGCGAGTGACAATAGTAGCAACCTTCCGAGGCATAGACCTCGCGACCCTTGCGAGGGTTGTTCACGGGATAAATGTCGCCCGCCTCTTCATCTACTTGCGGCTGTAGGTTTCCAATTTGGACCTGAGGCACCAACACGAGCGCAAAGCACGAGATGGCAAATGATCCGAAGATTCCAGCGAAGAGATAGGAGGATCGGCTCATTTAGTGTTTCTCCTCTCCCGGAATGGCGAACATCGTCGGTGCCCCGCCCGGTTGGCCGATGCGCAGGAGCATGAGCAGGAAATGCAGGGCAAAGATGACGTGCGCCACGGCGACGATGGCAAAGGCCAGGCTGTGTCCGGCGAGATATACCTGACCGATCTGGATGACCTGGGTAAAAGTCGCCTCCGGATCAACAATGGTCAGGCCTGCGGCCATGCCCGAAAATGCGAGCATCGCGATCATCACGCCGCCGCCGTAAGCCGCGCCCCAGAAATGCAGCTTGATCATCGTCGATGAAAGCCACTCGCAGCCCACCAGGCGCGGGGTGATGTAGTAAATCGCTCCGAACATCACCATCGAGAAGAACGCATAGATCACGAGGTGCTGATGCGCCGCTTGAAACTGGGTGAAGTGAACCACGCGATCGATGCTTCTCAACGAGGCGAGCAACCCCGTGACACTCGCGACGGCGAAGGCCACCGTTCCGAAATAGGTGAAACGAATGGTCGGCGAATAATAGACCATCTGAGTGTGACCACGCATGGTGAACATCAGGTTCGTGGTCACGGTCGCGATCGGCACGAGCATCATGAGGCTGGCCGCGATGCTGAATGTCGCCATCCACGCGGGGATCGGTCCGCCGCTCAGCCGGACCATGGCGGTGAGTCCTCCGAAAAGGGCAAATGTCCAAAAGCCGATCGTGGCGAGATTGTAGCTGTAGATGGGACGGTTGATGACTTTCGGAATCAGATAGTAAGCGGCAGCCAGTCCGATTGCGGTGAACCAAAGGGTCAACAGGTTTTGCGAATACCACGCGGCGACGACACTTTGCATCACTCCTTGGAGCTGAGGCAGGCCGCTCAGAAGGTGTGCCACTCCGAAGAACCAAGGGAACCAAAAGAAGGCTCCGAGAAGGTACCAAACGGAGATATAGACCGGCGACTTGCGGCGAAAACGGTAAAGGATGGCTCCCCAAAGTCCGATCACCACATAGCCGAAAAACATGATCGCCGCGGCACCTCGAGGAATCTCCATTCCTTCGATTCCGGAGCTCTTCCCACCGAGCACGCTGGTCACCCCGATGAGCAGTCCCAAGTTCCAAAGGAATGCTCCAAAAACCAAGATGCCGGGCTGGCGCACCGCGACCCGGCATAAACGTGACATCAGCCAAATCGCCACGCCCATTCCGGCCAGGCTGGCCCAGCCATAAGTCAGCGTGAGATTGTAAGCTGGGGCGATGCGACCGTAAGTCAGCCATGAGGCATCGGCGAAGAAGCCGGGGCTATGGAGTTTCATCGAGGTGATGAATCCAAGCGCGGTCGAGATGAGCAGCCAGATGATCGCCGAAGCGAAAAACAAAAGGACCGGCCCCGCTGCCGCAGCATCGATTGTGGCGCGCTCAATTGCCACCCTCGCATCGATGGGCGACGCCGGCACCGCTTCGACCGCGATGGCCGTCGTTGGTTTGATTTCAGGAGCGGCGACAGCGGTCATTTTTTGATGTCGGTGGAAGCGGAAACATTGGCCGGCGACGCTGCCGGTGCGGCGGCGGTATTGGCAGGGTCAAACCGAACGGTATCCGCACCTTGCGGCGCAGATGGCAGTGCCGGTGGCGCGGGTTCGGCCGCGTTTGGATCAAAAGGCGCGGGCATCGGCAGAGAAGGCTCCACCTTGACCTGAGACGCGACGGGCTTCCTTGCCCGAAGGTCATCGACGACCAACCTGCGTGCGTCAGCAATTGGTAACCTCACGATGCCTTTTGGCTTATCGACCCATCCGACGCTCCCCAGCTTCTCTTCGTCGGATTTTTGCAACTCCACGCGCTTGGAATAACGCGCGGTGGCGCGCTTGTCTTCGATGTCGCGAGTCGGGCCGCTTTTCTGAATCCAGATGTAAACGATCAGGGCAAAGACCACGAGGAAGAAGAGCGCCCAGACAAAGGTCAGGAACCCGCTCGGCTTGGCATGAGGTGTTTCTTCGATCGGCATGTCAGTTCGTAAGTTTGATCGAGGCGGCGAGCCGCGGATCGCGGATCGGGAACAGGTAGTTCTCGCTCACCTTCTTGAACCACAGCCATCCGAGAAATCCGCCGATGCCCAACACTGAGAGCAGGTCAAAGATGCTCGGCGAGAATCCAGTCCCGTGCAACGCGGGCAGGACGATGACATAGATGTCGAGCAACTGCATGAGCATGATCCACCCGGCGACCATGCAGAGAAACTTGGGCTTCTTTTTCGTCCACTGGAGCAGCAGCACCGGGAACGGCAGGAAGAACCGGCCAACGACGAGCAAGGTGCTGAAATACCACCAGCCGCCGGTGTTGCGAATCTGGAAGTAGATCGTCTCCTCCGGGATATTCGCATACCAGATGAGCATGTACTGACTGAAGCCGATGTAGGCCCAGAAGATCGAGAAGGCCAACATGAACTTACCCATGATGTGGTAATGCTCGAGCGAGACGACCTTCAGGTAACCCTGATTCTTGAGGGCGGTGATGATGAGCACCAGCAGGGACATGGAACTGCCGGCCGCGCCCGCGAAAATATAGACGCCCCACATGGTCGAGAACCAGTGGTAGTTGAGGCTCATGAGCCAATCGACTCCCGCAAAAGTAATGAAGAGGCCGACGGCGGGAATCCCGCCGACGCCGAGCTTGCGCATCACGAAGGTATGCCTGGCCGCGCCGTCACGGTCTTGCGCCACCGAGCGCCGTTTCATCGCCAAGGCAATCGAACCCAAGATCAAAAAGTAAGCGGCTGCACGGATGAGAAAGAATGGCTTGGAAAGGAAGGGTTGCTTGGCGTCGAGCAATGGATCGATTCCGGGGCCGAGGTTCCACCATTTGAAAAGGTGCCCGGCACAGAGAAGCACTGGAATGAAGAACAGGATCAGGTAGGGAATGAGCGCCGCGACATTCTCCAACTGCCGACGCACCACCACCGACCAATCGGCATCGGTCGCATGATGCAGACAGGTCCAAAAAAGAGTCCCGACACAGATGGTGAAAAAGTACGTGAAACCGAAGAGCCATGAGAAGGCGAACTGAGTCCGCCAAGCCGGAACGGCCAAGCCGATGAGGCTGAGGAGCGTGCAGACCGCGCCCACGCCGAGCAGGATCGTCGGCAGACCGCCGGCGCGCTTGATATCGAACTTCTCCGCGGTCGGCGGAGGGAGGCTGTGTGGATCGCTCATTTACTTCTTGTCCTGCAGTTCCTTTTGCTGCGCCTCTGAGAGGTCCGCGACCTTGGCGTTCTGGCTGCGATGAAGCGCGCGGAGGTAGCTGACGATTGCCCAGCGATCTTCCACGGCGATTTGCGGACCATACGCGCCCATGGTGTTTTTACCGTTGGTGATGGTGCTGAAAATCTGCCCGTCAGGCATCACCCGAATGCGCTCGTCCTGGAGGTTTGCAACGGTCGCCCAATTGCCGATCTGCTGGACGATGCCGTTCCCCATGCCGGTGCGGCCATGACAGATGGCGCAGTTGATATTGAACCGCTCCTCACCACGGGCGATGAGCTTCTCCGTGACTTCGAGCGGGAAGCCATCGCCGTATGAATCGCCAAATTTTCCCGTGTTGTAGTAGTCCGGTTGGTTGCTGAAACCTTGCGGGGTAAGCGTCCCGTTTTTGGCACCGGCTTGCAGATAGCGGCCCTCGAGGGTGTAACCCATCGGAATCGTGCCCTCGACGGGTTTGCGAGCCGCGCGCCCATCTGCAAAGAACCCGCTGGGATGCTGTGGCTGGAACTTGGGTTGGTGATCCATGTCCGGGAAGATCTCGATCGGCGGAAGACCGCTCTTCTGGCCGCGGAAACCAGCAAGGGCCAGCACCGCGCAGGTGATCAGGAGAAAGGAGGCGAAGAAGTAACGGAGCATTGGGCCAGTCTTTCTAGTCGTGAATGAGGGTCACGTGCTTGCCGCCGATGCTCTCGAGCAACTCACGGGTCTTGGCTTCCGAAAACTTGGGATCACGGGCTTCGATAACGACAAAGAAGCCATCGTCAGTAGCGCGTTTGAAGCGCTCCCAGTTGAAGACGGGATGATACCATTTCGGCAGTTGGTTCATGACCAGTAGCGCAAAGACTGTCGTGAACGCGGAGAAGAGAATGGTGAGCTCAAAGAAAATCGGGAAGAAAGCCGGGACGGTCTTCCAGTCGAACGGCTTTCCATTCACGATGAGCGGGTAAATAAACCAGGATGGGATGAAGGTTAGGCAGGCAGCGGTGACCAGACCAGTAATGCCACCGATAAGGACTGCGGAGGAAAGCCATGACTTGCCGAGTCCCATCGCGGCATCCATCCCGTGCACAGGAAAGGGTGTGTGGACGTCCCAACGCTTGAAGCCAGCGTCACGAACTTTCTCGGCGGCAGTCATCAACTCAGCGGCGGTCTCAAACTCGGCGCCCAGCCCATAAACTTTGCGGTATTCAGCCATGTCCGTGACTTAGTGGTGCGCGTCGGTGCCGACGTGCGAACCGGGCTTGGGTTGGTGTGGATCGGCGGCAGGTGTGACGATTTTGACCTCGGACATCGCGATCATCGGCAGGAAGCGGACGAAGAGAAGGAAGAGAGTCAGGAAGATGCCGAAGGTGCCGACGAAGGTCCAGATCTCCACCCACGACGGCGAGTAGTGGCGCCAGGAAGACGGGAGGAAGTCTTGAGCGAGCGAGGTCACGATGATCACGAAGCGCTCGAACCACATCCCCATGTTCACGAACATGCAGACGATGAAGACGACGATGTAGTTCTGTCTCGCCCACTTCATCCAGAAGATCTGAGGGGACAGGACGTTGCAGGTCATCATGCAATAGTAGGCCCACGCGTACCAGCCTGAGTTGTGATACCCGATGCGAGCACGGAAGAAGGTGAAGCCCTCGAACTGATTGGCGCTATACCATGCGATGAAGAGTTCCATCAGGTAGGCGTAGCCGACGATCGTTCCGGTCAGCAGGATGATCTTGGCCATCTTGTCCACATGCTGACGGGTAATGAGATCGTCGAGCTGCGGGTAAAGCAGACGCGCCGGGAACAAGATGGTCAGCACCATCGCGAATCCGCCGAAGATCGCGCCTGCAACGAAGTAAGGCGGGAAAATGGTCGTGTGCCATCCGGGGACGATTGAGGTGGCGAAGTCGAAGGAAACGACCGAGTGAACGGACAGCACGAGCGGGGTGCTGATGCCGGCGAGAATGAGATAGGCCATCTCATAATGCCGCCACTGGCGGTTCGATCCGCGCCAGCCGAGGGCAAAAATTCCGTAAAGGTAGCGCGTCACGCGGCTCTTGGCGCGGTCGCGGAGTGTCGCGAGATCGGGAACAAGGCCGGTGTACCAGAACAACACTGACACTGTGAAGTAAGTGGAGACGGCAAACACGTCCCAGAGCAGTGGTGAGCGGAAGTTTGGCCAGATGGCGTTGCCATTTGGAACTGGAGCCAGGAACCACGCCATCCAAACGCGACCGACGTGAATGCCGGGAAAGATGCCGGCGCAAATGACGGCAAAGAGGGTCATCGCTTCGGAGGCACGGTTGATCGACGTTCGCCATTTTTGACGGGTCAGGAATAGGATCGCGGAGATCAGGGTTCCGGCGTGGCCGATACCGATCCAAAAAACGAAGTTGGTGATGTCCCAAGCCCAGCCCACGGTCTTGTTTTCGCCCCACATTCCGACGCCGTTGGAAATCTGGAGGCCGATGCAATACAGGCCGAACAGAGCGATCGGTGAAGTGATGAGGATTGAAATCCACCACCAGAACGGGGTGCGTTCCTCAACGATGCGAGAAACCTTGTCCGAGATCCACGCGAGCGAGCGCTCGTTTTGCACGAGCGGAACACGCGCGAGTTCCGGCGGCGTGGACAGAGTAACCGTCGTTTCGGTTGATTCAGCCATTACGCTTCACCTCCGTGATGTTCAGCTTTGCTTTCGTGGCTCTCGTGATGATGCGGCCGGGAGTAAGCACCGATCTTGTCTGCGCCGGGCATTTTCAGGTTCGGATTGCGGATGCGCGCGAGATACCAGACGCGTGTATTCACGTTGAGATATTCGAGCAGGCGGTAGCCGCGTTCGCTGGCACGAAGCTTCGAGACGCTGCTCTCCGGGTTGGCGATGTCGCCAAAGGTGATCGCGTCGTTCGGGCAGGCCTGCGCGCAGGCGACAGTAAAAGCGTCGGCAGGAATGCGAAGGTTATCCGAGTCACGGGCGTTCACTTTCACCGCAATCTTGGCCTCTTGAATCCTCTGCACGCAGAACGTGCATTTTTCCATCACGCCGCGCATTCGGACGGTGACGTTCGGGTTCTTCTGCAGCTTGATCGAATCCTCCGTGCCTTTCGGCGCGGTGAGGTTCCATTTGTAAAGGCCGTGGTCTTCGATCTTGCGCTGGTTGTAGTCGAAGAAATTGAAGCGCCGGACCTTGAACGGACAGTTGTTCGCGCAGTAGCGAGTGCCGATGCAGCGGTTGTAGGCCATGACGTTGATGCCGTCATCGCTGTGGACGGTGGCATTGACGGGACACACCGTTTCGCAGGGTGCGTTCTCGCAATGCTGGCAAAGCATCGGCTCGTAAACCATCTCGGGGTCGGCAGTCTCATCGCCGACTCCGGCGAAGTAACGATCGGTTCGGATCCAGTGCATCTCGCGGCCGTTGTTCACCTGCTCTTTCCCGACGATCGGAATGTTATTCTCCGACTGACAGGCAACCATGCACGCGGAGCAACCCGTGCAACTAGATAGATCAACCGTCATCCCCCACTGATGCTCGTTGGTCAGCGGCGGATGCGAGTAGAGAGAACTGGTGACGACCTCGGTTTTTTTGCCATCGACGATCTTCCATTCCGCCTCCGCGTCCATGCCGAGGGACTTCGCGAAATCGGGCTGCGCCTTGTATTGCTCCAGCGTTCCCTCGCGCACGAGGTCAGGTCCGCGACCTTCCAAGGTTCCGTGTTCCTGAGTCACGGCCAGCAGATAGTGATCGCCAGTTTTTTGAATCTTGGCTCCGACAATGAAGTATGGCTGCGCGGTGGTGCGAAGCGGGTAGGCGTTGAAGCCGGGGCTTTTCCCGGTCGCATCCTGGCCGCCGACGCGTCCGACGAAATCGCGTCCGTAGCCGAGCGAAATCGAGAGCGAATTGTCCGCGTGACCCGGTGCGATGAAGACCGGGATTTTCATCGACCGGGCTTGCAGCGTGATCTCGATCACGTCGCCATTTTCGACTCCGAGTTTGGTTGCGCTGGCGGGGCTGATTTGCGCGGCGTTGTCCCAGGTGAGCTTGGTGATCGGGTCGGGAAGCTCCTGAAGCCAGCCGTTGTTGGCGAAGCGCCCGTCGTCCACTTTCATGTCGGCGGTGAGGACGATTTCAAACGTGTTTTCGTCGAACGCCGGTGACTTGAAATTCTCTTTCGTGAATGCCGCCGACGCGCCAGAGACCGCGAGCGACTCGGGCTTCGCGACGCTGTCGGCGAGGAACCCGTCGTGCAGGAATTTCGCCCACGCCACGGTGAAGTCGGCGGGGTTGGCGAGCTGGCGGAAAGTGTCCTGAACGAGCTCGGGGCCGTGCGGCTTCGCGCGCCCGGCGAATTTCGCGAGCACATCGAGCTCCGACCAGCCGTCGTAGAGCGGCAGGATCATGGGCTGGATGGAAAGATGGCTGCCGTCGGTGGCCAGCGCGTCGCCCCACGATTCGAGGTAATGCGCGAGCGGTACATGCCATGTCGCGAGCTGCGTCGTCTCGTCTTCGTGATGTCCGACGCGGATGACCACGCCCTTTTTCTCGTCGCGAAAACTCCTCAAAACCTTCGCGAATTCAAGGTCAGCGGGGGCGTTGTAAACGGGGTTGCCGCTCACAATGATGATCGCGCGGGTCGTGCCGTCGCTGACCGATTTCGTGAGTTGGGCGATGCTCGCCGCCGGCTTCGAGGTCGAGCGGCGACCGACGAGCGTCTTTCCGAAATTGCCGAGCGCGCTGTTGATTCCCGCGACGATCGCATGGACAGCTTCGGGCTGGCGCGCTCCGACGAGGACGAGGCTCTTGCCCTTGTTTGCCAAAAGGTCTGCGGCCGACTCCTTGACCCACTCTGCATGCAACTTCGCGGCCGCGGGCGGCAGATCTTTGACCAGCCCGGCGATCCCGGCATCGCTTGTCTTCGCGCCGATTTCCTGCGCAAGCGCAAGTGCGAACGCCCCGATCTGGCTCGCCGGCACGCGCAGCCGATGATCAGCCATGCCGCCGGTGACGGTGTAGCGATTCTCGACGGCGTAGAGCCGGTTCATTTTCACCGCTCCGTCTGGCTTCCGGCGCGCCGTAAATTGGCGCGTCTGGTCAATGGTCGATTCCGTCCCGAGAAAGTCGCAGTCGAGCGCCATGATCACGTCGGCTTTCTCGATTTGCGGGATTGCTTCGATGCCGTCGCCGAACGCGGCATTGCCCGTCCCACCCGCGAGCGGCTCGTAAACCGCCCAGACTGCTTTCGGGAACTTCTTCTCGATCTCGCCGCGCAGCCGTTCACGGGTCGGCGACTGATTTTGCTCGAGCAAAAATGCCAGCCCCGCGCCGTCGCCAGCGCCTTTGATCAGCGCATCGAGTTCCTTCTCAAACGTCGCCGCGTCCGACTTCGCGCCGCTTTTCAGAAAGGTCTTCGAACGATCCGGATCGTAGAGATCGAGGATGGAAGATTGCGCGAAAAGATCGGTCGCACCTTTGCTCGCCGGGTGCAGCGGATTGCCTTCGATCTTCGTCGGACGCCCGTCGTACGTCGTGACCACGAGCGGGATTGCGCCGCGACGCGTCGGATAGGCGCTGGCGAAAAAGAGCGCCTTGCCGGGGATCGACCATTCCACTCCGCGCGTGAAAGGAACCAGATGTTTTTCCGGCCGCCGGCAACCCGCAAAACTCAGCCCCGCCAGCGCCATCGACGCGCCCATCAACTGCAAAAAATTGCGCCGCGAAACATCCCCGCCGCCAAACTCCGACGCACCCTGCGGAAACTCCCGCTCGAGCCAGCCACGGAATTCCGGCGTGTCGCCGAGCTGCCCGAGACTGCGCCAGTATTTCTTGCCAGTCGTGGCCTCCGGCGGGTGAGTGAAAACGCGTTTGCTCATCGAAAATATCCGTTAGCGGTGGCAGCCGAAGCAGTTGCCGTCGGGGGGCTTGATGTGCCACGCCTTTTTGAGCTGCGTGCCGAGTTCTTCCTGCGCGTCTTTGACCGATTGGCCGGGCTTGGTCGGGGCTTCCCAGCCGAGGTTCGTGATCTCTTTCAAAGGCCGCAGTGCCGATTCGGGATGCCGGTGGCAATCGAGGCAAAAATCCATCGAAAGCGGCTGTGCGTGGAAGACGACGTCCATCTTGTCCACCCGGCTGTGGCAGCTCACGCATGAGACGCCGCGGTTCACGTGCGCCGAGTGATTGAAGTAAACGTAGTCCGGCGTTTTGTGGATTTGCACCCACTCGATCGGCTTGCCCGTCTGCCAGGAATCGCGCACCGCCTGCAGCTTCGGGTTGTCCTTCTGAATCTGCCCGTGGCAGTTCATGCAGACCTGCGTGGTCGGCACATTCGAGTGCGCGGCGACCTCGACGAAGCTGTGGCAATACCGGCAATCCATCCCGACCTGCCCGACGTGGATGTCGTGCGGAAACGGCACTGGCTGCACCGGCTGATACCCGACGTTCGTGTATTTGTTCGTGAAGTAATACCCAAACCCCGCCGTCAGCGCGCCGCCGAGCACGAGCAGGCAGAGGACGATTTTGAGCGGCAGGAAATTACTCGACCGTGGGAAGATGTTCGCCATGCGTCAGGTTTGAACGGAGCGTCGGGAAATCGAGAGTGCGGCGGTCTGCATCGAAAAGGGACGGGGATTTTGGCGGCTCGAAAATTCCTTGGCAAGGAAAGTTTGTGAAATATTTCACAAGCCCTCGATTTTTCAAACTGACGGGAAGGTGCCGTTGGATTCCCGAGCGCGGATTTCGCCCCGCTCAGGGGCGCGGATCATTTGGAATGGAGGAACGCTGGCGCAACAATAAAACGTCCTGCCGATCTTTTTGCGGGAAGCTCTGCGTGACCTCCATACCCGGCCGGCGCTCCGCAAATTTCTTCCGCGACTGCTCCAGCGTTAGCACGAACGGCGTCTCCGGCGGCACCTCTCCCATCCCGCTCGCATACTGATATGGCGCGCGGAGATAGAAGATCGCTGGCAGGTAACCCGGCTCGTAAATGAGCAGCCGCTGACCCACCGGAATCGCCGCGTCGATCGCCGCCGCCATCGGGCGCAGCTCGTCGCGGCGGTTGATATTCGGGACGATGGCGACCGCGTAAAAGATGGAAGCGACTCCGAGCAATGTGCCACTGAAGACGGCGAGAAGGTCAGTTTTGGCGTCAGCAAAACGCCGCACGAACAACGCGGCACAAACCGCGATAGGCAAAGTGACGATGAGGGCCGCGCGAACCGCTTCTGCAAGCTGCGGGAACTTTGAGGAGTCGGAGAGCGGATTGTGGGCGAGGAAGCTCACGAGCGGCGCGGCAATTGAGGCAAGAAAAAGGAGCGCCGCCACCGATCGATTTGCCTGATGCCACCACCAGCGGAGACGCTCTTTCCCGTCCTCCCAACGGAACTCCGCCGCCAGCAGCAGCGCGATTGGTGCGCCGAGCGGCAGCACGTAGCGCGGCAGCGTGCCGGGGATCAGGAGCACGGCGAAAAAGCACCCCGCGACCGCCACACCGACCGCTCCGAGATTGGTCCGATCGCCTCGGAGCGATTTCCAAAATCCGCCCGCCATCCGCGCCGAGCGCAGCCTCGCCGCGAGCAGCCACGGCGCGAAGATCAGCCACGGGAGCTGATCTCCGAGCGCCCGCGGGATGTTCAGCAAAAAATTTCCGGCGTTGAAATCGCTCTCCGTGAACCGGTCGATTCCCTGCCGTTTCCACACCGCCGCCGCCTCCTGCGCTTCCGGCGATTGGAAAAACGGCACGGCCCACGCGGCAAAAATCGCCGCCGTGATCGCGAGCCCCGCGAAGTGCGCCGGATGCCACAGCCAGCGCCATTCGCGCGCCGACCAGAGCGCCGCAATCACGATCGCGTAGAAAAAAAGCAGGTGCAGCGACGGACCTTTCGCCAGCGACGCCAGACCGAGAAAAACGAACGGCACCGTCCACGTCAGCCACGGCGATTTCCGCTGCGCCCACCACGCCTGCCACAGCACGATCGCGATCCCCGAAATCGGCGCGTAAATCCCCTCGATCTCCGCCCCGGCGAAGCGCGCCTTCGCCAGCAAACCGAGCTGCGTCATCGCAAAGATCGCCGCCGTCAGCGACGCCTCCACATTCATCCAGCCAGCCCCGCCGCTTACCGCCACGATGGTCCCCGCCAGCGCGAGCACGCAAAGCGCCGACGGCATCCGCGCGCTCCATTCATTGCGCACGCCGCTGATTTTCATCGACGCCGCGATCAGCCAGTTCACCAACGGCGGCTTGCGCAGAAAGGGTTTGCCGCCGACCGACGGCACCAGCCAGCTTCCGCCGTCCAGCATCGTCACCGCCGGCAAAATGCGCCTCCCTTCCTCGCCCTTGATCTCCGTCGAGCCGATCCCCGGCAAAAAAATCGCCGCCCACAAAACGAGCACGATCGCGAAGGCTTGGAGTCGATTCACCGCCCGCCTTTCGCACGAAGCCCGCGTCGCCGGAAGCCTCATTTTCACAGCCCTCGCAGTCCTCGACCCCGCGCCTCTTTCGGCGGCCGAACCTCCATCTTTCAAGGCGAAAGCCGAGCATGTCGTCCTCGTCGTTTGGGACGGAATGCGCCCCGACTTCATCACGCCGGAGCTCACCCCCACACTCTCGGCGCTGGCGAAAAGCGGCACCTTTTTCGCCGACAACCACGCGCACTACATCACCACGACCGAGGTCAACGGCACCGTCCTCGCCACCGGCGTTTTTCCGCGCCAGAGCGGCATCGTCGCGAACCGCGAATATCGCCCCGACATCGATCCGCGCGAACCCGTGCCGACCGCGCACATGAACACCGTCCGCAACGGCGACCGCGTCTCCGCCGGCAAGTATCTCAGCGTCCCCACCGTCGCGGAGATCGTGCAAAAAGCCGGCTTTCGCACCGCCGTCGCCGGCACGAAACCGATCGCGCTGCTTCACGATCGCAACCCCATTCGCAGCAGCGCGCACGGCTCGGCGATCGTCTTCGAGGGGCATACTTTCCCGGCGGAATTATTCGCCCGGCTCACCGCTCATTTGGGAAAATTTCCCGACTACCCCGACACCGCCGTCACGCTCGAGGACGCCCGCCCGAACTCCCGCCAAAACGCCTGGACCACGCGCGCGCTCACCAAAATTCTTTGGCAAAGCGGCGTCCCAAAATACAGCGTCCTCTGGCTCGGCGACCCTGATTTCAGCCAGCATCTCACCGCACCCGGCAGCCCGACCGCGCTCGCCGCGATTCACGACAGCGATCAAAATCTCGGCATCATGCTCGCCGCCCTCGACCGGCTCGGGGTCCGCGAAAAAACCGATGTCTTCGTCGTCAGCGACCACGGCTTTTCGACCGTGGCGAAGACGGTCAATCTCACCGCGTTTTTCGCCGCCGGCGGCATCAACACCGTCCGCGAATTCAAGTCCACGCCGCAGCCCGGCGAGGTCCTCCTCGTCAACAACGGCGGCAGCACCGGCATCCACGTCATCGGCAAATCCCCCGACCTCACCACGCGCCTCGTCGGTCTCCTGCAGCAGAGCGAATTTGCCGGCCCGATTTTCACGCGCGATGCGCTCCCCGGCACGTTCAGCCTGCGCGATGGCCGCATGGATTCCGCCGACGCCCCCGACATCGTCTTTCCATTTCGCTCCTTCGCCGGCCGCAACCAGAACGACGCGCCGGGCCTCATTTTCGGCGAAACAAAACGCCCTGGCTACGGTACCCACGGCACGCTCGGCCGCACCGATATTCACAACACGCTCGTCGCCGCCGGCCCCGACATCCGCGCGGGATTCCGGGATGAATTTCCGACCGGCAACATCGATGTCGCTCCGACCATCCTTCATCTCCTCGGCCTGAAATCGCCTGCCGCTCTCGACGGTCGCATCCTCACCGAAGCCCTCGCCGGCGTCGAATGGGACGCCCCGAAACCCGCGATCAAACGCCTCGAAGCCACCCGCGAAATCGGCTCCGCGACGTGGCGGCAATGGATTCAAACGACGACCTTCGCGGGCGGCGTTTATTTCGACGAAGGCAGCGCGGCGGTGGAAAAATGAGCCGCGCTCACGCGCGCACTTTCACGAGCAGGTCGCCGGCTTCCACGGAGTCGCCGACGGCCACGTGGACCTCGGCGATCACGCCGTCGGCGTGGGCGTAAAGCGTGGTCTGCATCTTCATCGCTTCGAGCGTCGCGAGCTTGTCGCCTTTTGCCACTTTGCCGCCGACAGTCGCGCTCAGCGCGGTGACCATTCCGGGAATCGGCGCGCCGATTTGCAGCGGGTCGGACGTGTCGGCTTTGATGCGCGTTTTGGATTTCGGGGCGATCGACTTATCGAGGACGACGGACTCGCGGGGGACGCCGTTGAGCTCGTAGCTGATCACGCGGCGGCCTTCTTTGTCGGGCGCGCCGATATTGATGAGCTTGATAAAAAGCACCTTCCCCTCCTCGATCGAGACGCTGATTTCCTCGCCCAAATTCAGGCCGTAAAAAAACGCCGGCGTCGGCAGCGAACTCACGTCGCCGAAGTCGCGCGAGAACTTTGCGAAGTCCGCGAAGACGCTTGGATACATGAGATGCGAGTAGAGGTCGTCCTCGCTCGGCTCGCGTTTCGTCTTCGCCGCGACCTCCGCTTTCGTCTCCTTCAGTTTCACCGGCGCGGGCTTCGTGCGCTTGATTTTCGTCGAGCCGAGCACGGCTTTGACGACCGGCGCGGGCCAGCCGCCCATCGGTTCACCAAGCCCGCCGCCGAGCATGTCGATCACACTTTCCGGCCACGAAGTTCCGGGCGGAAGATTGACCACGTCGGCGGGCTTGATCCCTTTTGTGAAAAGGAAAAGCGCCATGTCGCCGACCACTTTCGAGGACGGCGTGACCTTCACGATGTCGCCGAAAAGATCGTTCACCTCGCGGTAGGTCCGCGCGATTTCCGGCCACCGATGACCGAGTCCCATCGACGCCGCCTGCTCTTTCAAATTCGTGATCTGCCCGCCCGGCATCTCGTGCAAATAGACCTCCGCGCTTCCGCTCTTCGGCGCGGTGTCGAACGGCGCATAAAACGCGCGGACCTGCTCCCAGTAATCGGAAAACTCGTTGAGCGTATCGACGTTCAAACCGGTGTCGCGCGGCGTGTGTTCGAGCGCGGCGACGATCGAGTTGAGGTTCGGCTGCGACGTCGAACCGCTCATCGACGCGATCGCCAAATCGACCACATCGACGCCCGCGTCGCTCGCGCGCAGGACCGAGCCCGCGTTAATCCCGCTCGTGTCGTGGGTGTGAAAATGCACCGGGATTCCGATCTCATCTTTGAGCGCCTTCACCAGCGCGCTCGCGGCATACGGACGGCACAGTCCCGCCATGTCTTTGATCGCGAGAAAATGCGCGCCCATCTTCTCCAACTCCTTCGCGAGCCCGACGTAATATTTCAGCGAATACTTCGCGCGCTTCGGGTCGAGGATGTCGCCGGTGTAGCAGAGCGCGCCCTCGCAAATCGCGTGGGTTTTCTGCACCGCTTCCATCGCGGCGCGCATGTTTTTCAAATCATTCAGCGAGTCGAAGATGCGGAAAATATCTATCCCGCACTCCGCCGCGTGCTCGACGAATCCGGCGACGACGTTCGGTGGATAGCTCGTGTAGCCGACCGCGTTCGCGCCGCGCAGGAGCATCTGAAAACAGATGTTCGGCACCTTCTCGCGGAGCAGCCGGAGCCGCTGCCACGGGTCTTC
Organism: Spartobacteria bacterium; assembly: GCA_043777315.1. Lineage (GTDB taxonomy): Bacteria > Verrucomicrobiota > Verrucomicrobiia > Chthoniobacterales > Chthoniobacteraceae > CAIURC01. Next base: position 38,519 of record JAYVPW010000097.1, read on the forward strand.
GTTGAGGAAACGCATCGCCGTGTCGAACGTCGCGCCGCCCCACATCTCGAGCGAGAAAAGCTCCGGCGCACGCCGCGCCACCGCGCCCGCAATCGCTGCCATGTCGAAGGTCCGCACGCGCGTCGCCATCAGCGATTGATGCGCGTCGCGAAAGGTCGTGTCCGTGATGAGCAGCCGCTTTTGTTGGAGCGTCCAGTCCGCGAATTTTTTGGGGCCGAGCTCAAGGAGCAGTTGGCGCGTTCCGGGTAGGGTGGGCATCCTGCCCGCCGGTTCGGGTATCCTACCCGAACCTCCGGGCGTGCTGGCGCGCACAACAACGTCCGATGGTCGGGGCAGAATGCCCCGACCGGCGGGCAGGATGCCCACCCTACCCGGATCGGAATTCCGTGCGGACACGTCCGGAATCGGTGGCGCCGCGAAGGGCACCGCCGGCTTGAACCCTTTCGCGTGGGGATTCCCATTCACGATCACGTTCCCCAAAAAGCTCAGCAGCTTCGTCGCGCGATCCCGCCGCGGCTTGAATTCGAAGAGCCCCGGCGACGTGTCGATCATCGTCGTCGTCGCCTTGCCGGTGCGGAATTGCTCGGCGTGAATCACGTTGTCGAGGAACGGAATATTCGTCTTCACCCCGCGGATGCGGCACTCGCGCAGCGCCCGGTCCATCCGCTGCAGCGCCATCTCGAAGGTGGATGCTTTCGCCGTGATTTTCACGAGCAGCGAATCGTAGAACGGCGTGATCACCGCGCCCGACTCACCCATCCCCGCGTCGAGCCGAATGCCGTATCCGCCGGCGCTGCGGAAGGTCGCGATCTTGCCGTAGCTCGGCATGAATTTGTTCTCCGGATCCTCGGTCGTCACGCGGCACTGCACCGCGAATCCATTCCGCTGAATCTCAGACTGCGGCGGCAGCGCGACTTCCGGTCCGTGCAGCTCGCAGCCTTGCGCCACGAGGATTTGCGAGCGCACGAGATCGATGCCGGTGATCTCTTCCGTGACCGTGTGCTCGACCTGAATCCGTGGATTCATCTCGATGAAAAACCAATCGTCCGTGTCGAGATCGAGGAGGAACTCGACCGTCCCCGCGTTGTCGTAGCCGATCTCTTTCGCGATCCGTGTCGCCGCGTCGCAGAGCTCGTGGCGGACCTTGTCGCTGAGGCCAAACGACGGCGCGATCTCCACTACTTTCTGATGCCGCCGCTGCACCGAACAATCGCGTTCGTGCAGATGCAAAACGTGCCCGTGTTGGTCCCCGAGAATCTGCACCTCGATGTGTTTTGCGCGCCCGATGTAGCGCTCCAAAAACACCGCCGGATTTCCAAACGCCCGCTCCGCCTCGCCCTGCGCCTCGTCGAGCAGCGCATCGAGATCGCCCGCCTTTTGCACCACCCGCATCCCGCGCCCGCCGCCGCCAAACGCCGCTTTAATAATGAGCGGAAAACCGATGTGCGCCGCCGCCTTCAACGCTTCGCCCCGATCGCTCACCGGATCCTCCGTGCCCGGCAGCGTCGGCACCTTCAACTTCTGCGTCAGCGCGCGCGCCGCCACCTTGTCGCCCATCAGCTCCAGCAGCTCCGGCTTCGGCCCGACAAAAATGATCCCCGCCTCCGCGCAAGCCTTCGCGAACTTCGCATTCTCAGACAGGAATCCGTAGCCCGGATGAATCAGCTCCGCGCCGTGTTCCTTCGCCACCGCAATGATCCCCTCGATGTCCAAATACGCGCCGACCGGCCCCTTCCCCTCGCCGACGCGATACGCCTCATCGGCCTTGAACCGATGCATCGAAAACCGGTCCTCTTCCGCATAAATCGCGATCGTCCGCAGCCCGAGTTCCGTCGCCGCGCGCATCACGCGGATCGCGATTTCGCTCCGATTCGCGACAAGCAATTTCTTCGGCTTCGTGGAAATAGCGGGACGCGCAGCGCGGGCGGGAGTGGTCATAAATAGGGCGCAGTTCGTAATCGAGTGGACGCCCGCAAATCCAGCGCGGACTTGGATTCACCGGCGAAACCGAGAGCGCGGTCGCCAGTTGCAAAGCCCGCATTGTGAGCGCGCGATCTTTTCTCTAAATCGCGGCGATGAACGATCCACAACGCACCGGCCGACTCGTCGTGATCGAAGGAATCGACGGCGCGGGAAAGAGCAGCATCGTGCGAGTTCTCGCCGAGCATTGCCGCGCGCACCAAGTCCCGCACGTCATCAGCCGCGAGCCGACGTCGGGAAAATGGGGGACGATGCTGCGGGAGTCGGCGAAGACCGGGCGGCTGACGCTGGAGCGGGAGCTCGAGCTTTTTCAGGAAGATCGCGCCGAGCATGTGCTGACGCTGATCGCGCCCGCGCTGGCGGAGGGGAAGGTGGTGATCCTCGATCGCTACTACTTTTCCAACGCCGCATATCAGGGCGCGCGCGGTGCGGACCCGGCGGCGATCCTCGCGGCGAATGAGCAGTTTGCGCCCGCGCCCGATCTCGTCCTCCTGCTCGATCTCGACCCGCTCGCCGGACGAGCGCGGATCGCGGGGCGCGGCGATGTGCCGGACGACTTCGAGCAGGCCGAAGCGCTGGCCAAAGTGCGCGCGATTTTTCTCTCGATCGAGCGGCCCTATTTTCGCCGGATCGACGCGGCGCAGCCGCCGGAGGAAGTAAACCAACAAGCGCTCGTGCATTTCGAGGCGCTGCTCGCAGCTCAACTGTAGGCGGGCGCTCCGCCCTCCCGTGGGCGGCCGGAGCGGTCGTCCTGCAAACGTGGCGACCCGCAGCGGGATTGACCCGCCCGCTCGTGAGAGTAATTTGCTCTCATGAAGACCGCCTCCGTCGCCGACCTTCGCAACGATTTCGCCCGTCTTTCCAGATGGATCGCGCAGGGCGAGAAGATCACCATCACCAAACGCGGCGAGCCATTCGCCACGCTACTTCCTATTTTCGCGCAACCTGCGAAGAAAAAACAGCGGATCGTCTGGCCGGATTTCACCGCCCGGATTCAGGAAATGGAGGGCGTTCACGGCGGGACGACGGCCAGGGATTTCGCGGAAATTCGCGCCGCTCAGGAGAGCGTGCCCACCCGTGCGAAAAGCAAATGCCAGCCCCGCAAATGATGCGCGCGCTGCCGGACACCAGCTTTGTCTGGGCGCTTTATGGTCACCGCACGCAATCCGCGCTGGCGCGGGTAACTCTCGCCCGCCTCGACGAGCCGCTGCCGATTTCCGGACTCCTGCGCTTCGAATTTGAGCAGGCCATTCGCTTTGAAGTTTACCGTCATCGTCATGATCGATCCGCCGGCCTCTCGGAAGGGTTCGCCACCGCGATGCTCGTCTATTTCGAGAACGATCTCAGCAACGGCCTGCTGCAGCTCGTCCCCTTTGAATGGGCCGCCGTCTGCCAACGCGCACAGCTCCTTTCCGAGCGCCACACCGCGGCGTTCGGCTCGCGTGCTTTCGACATCCTCCATGTCGCCACGGCGCTGCATCTCGGCGCGCGGGAATTTCTCACCTTCGACAAAATCCAGACCCGGCTCGCCAAGGCCGAGGGTCTTGCGGTTCCGCTCTAACCGATGCTTCTCTGGCGCGGAAAAATTCCCGATTCGTGGCTGCCGAAAGTGCGGGCCGATCTCCCGGCGGTGCTGATCGATCACGCGTATCTCGAGCGGAAGGCGGCGAACGCGGCGCTGAACTTGGAGAAGTACGACGAGCTGCGTGGTCACCTCGCCGAGCTGAATGCGATCGCGATCGAGGAGCTCCAGCATTTCGGGCTCGTGCTCGATTTGCTGCGGGAGCGCGGGATCGAGTTTGGCGGGCCGCAGCGGAGCCCGTGGATTTCCGGAATGATGGCGGAGGTGCGGCGCGGGCGGAAGCAACAGGCGATCGACCATCTGGTGGTCTGCGCGCTGATCGAGGGGCGGAGTTGCGAGAAATTTCAGCTCCTCGCGACGGGCGTGCGCGATCTCGATCCGGGGCTCGCGGATTTCTACGCGAGCCTGGTCGAGAGCGAGGGGAATCATTACGCGGCCTACCTCATCATGGCCCGGCACATCGACCTGCCGGAGGCCGAGCGGCGGCTGGATTTTTTCCTCGATCTCGATGCGCGGCTCATCCGGGTGCCGAATCCGAAGGCGATGCTGCACTGAGCGGAATCGGCAAACGTCGAACGTCGAACGCTGAACGTCGAACGTCGAAGTGGGGATTCGGAGCGCGCGCGCTCTCTTACTTCGACGTTCGACGTTCGACGTTCGACGTTCGACGTTCTCCCCTCCGATCGCGCTCCGCGGTGTAGAGAGAGACGATGCCGCCGGTGAGCGGTTCGCAGGTCGGCGAGGTGAAGTCCGACGCGGTCAGCAGCGCGCACATCGCTGCGCCGTGCGGGAATTTTTCGATCGAATCGCCAAGGTAATCGTAAGCGGCTTTTTCGCCGGTGAGCAGCGCGGCGAGGCGGGGCAGGACGTGGTGCAAATATGGCCGGTAAATCCAGCGCAGCGGCGGCGGCGGGACGGAAAAATCGAGGACGAGCAGGTGGCCGCCCGGCTTCAGAACGCGCCGCATTTCTCCGAGCGCCGCGGGCCACGAGGCCATGTTGCGGAGGCCGAATGCGACGGTCACGACGTCGAATGTCTCGTCGCCGAAAGGCAGCGCGAGCGCGTCGGCCACGACGAGATCGCGCAGCCCTTTTCGCCTCGCCTCGCGGAGCATCGGCTCGCAGAAATCCGCGCCGACGACATGGCTCGCGGGGCACGCGGCGGCGAGCGTGAGCGCGAGGTCGCCGCTGCCGGTCGCGAGGTCGAGGATGAGCCGGGGCTGCCACGCGCGGACCAGCCGGGCGCTGCGGCGGCGCCAGAGGAAGTCGAGGCCGCCACTGAGGAGGTGATTCGCCAGGTCGTAGCGTCGCGCGATCGCGCCGAACATCGTCTGGACGCGGCGCGCTTTGTCCGCGATGTCAGGGGACACAGTTGGTGCGGGAGCTTGGTGGGACACGGCGACAGAGGCATACCATGTGCTTCCCACCTGTCGATTTTCTCCCCCGCCAAACCCGGGAACCGCGCGCATGTTTCAAGACCTTTTCAGCCGAGCCAGGATTCTCATCGTCGATGATGAGCCCTCGAACGTGCGGCTGCTCGAGCGCATTTTGGAAATGCACGGCGCGATCGGTTTTCGCAGCGCCATGGATGCCCGGCAGGCGCTGCCGATCTTTTTGGAATTCCAGCCCGACCTCGTCCTGCTCGATTTGCACATGCCGCATTTCAGCGGCTTCGACGTGATCGAGCAGCTCCGGCGCGCGGCGCCGACGGACGATTATTTGCCCATCCTCGTCCTCACCGCCGACATCACGATCGAGACGAAGCGGCGCGCGCTGACGCTCGGCGCGCAGGATTTCGTGACGAAGCCGCTCGACCATCTCGAGGTCGTTTTGCGGATGAAAAACCTGCTCGAAAACCGCTTTCTCCGCCTCGAATTGCAGACGCAAAATCTTTCGCTCGAGAAGCAAGTGCAGGAGCGCACCGGCCAGCTCCAAGAGACGCTCGGCCAGCTCCGCGCGACTCAGGAAAATGTGGTCAAACAGGAACGGCTCAGCGCGCTCGGGATGATGGCCGGCGGCATCGCCCACGACTTCAACAACGCGCTCACGATGCTGCTCGGCTACAGCGAGCTGCTCCTGCCTTACATGGAAAACAGCGCCCCGCCGCGCGAGCTCGGCTACATCCGACAGGTCGTCGGCGCGGCCAACGACGCGGCGCACGTCGTCAGCCGCTTGCGCGATTTTTACCGGCCCGTCGAGCGCGACGAAATCCGGCTGGCCGTCGATCTCAACGAACTCGTCCGCGCGGCTGTGGCTTTCACTTTGCCGAAATGGAAGGCCCGCAGCCGGGCGGAGGGCGTCCAGATCACCGTCGAGACCGACCTGCACGACGTGCCGACGATCGCCGGCAACGCTGCGGAACTCCGCGAAGTGCTGACGAATCTGATCTTCAACGCCGTCGATGCCATGCCGGCCGGCGGGCAGCTTCGGATCGCCACCGCGTCGCGCGAGGACGGGGTCGCGATCGCCGTCAGCGACACCGGCACCGGCATGTCGGAAAGCGAATGCGAGCGCTGCCTCGAGCCCTTTTTCACGACGAAAGGCGAGAGCGGCACGGGACTCGGGCTGTCGGTGGTTTACGGCATCGTCCAGCGGCACGGCGGCGCGATCGAGATCGAGAGCGAAATCGGCCGCGGCACCACGTTCGTCATTTCCTTTCCGCTCACGACTCCGACGACCGCCGAGGCTCCGCCCGCCGCCCTCGCGGAGATCGACCGCCCGTTGCGCATCCTCGTCGCGGACGACCAGGAAATGATCTGCGAATTGATGACCGAAAATTTGCAGGCCGAGGGGCACACGGTCGCGACGGCGTTCGACGGGACCGCGGCGCTCGAAGTGTTTCGGAACGGCAAATTCGATCTCGTGATCACCGATCAATCCATGCCCGGGATGAACGGCGAGCAGCTCGCCGAGGCGATCGCGCAGCTCGACCCGGAGACCGCGATCATCCTGCTCACCGGCTTCGGCGAAGAGATGCACGCGGCCGGGCAACTCCCGCCCGCCGTCGATCTCGTGCTCGGCAAACCGGTGAGCTCCGCGGCCCTGCGCCGCGCGATCCAGCAAGTCGTGGCGGGCCGGGCGCTGGCGGTGTGCTGAGAGACGGGGGAATAAGTCTCCTGCCGCGGAATGAGGGAGGGATTTCGTCCGCGAAATCACGCAAAATCACGCGAAAGGAATCCGGGTTTTCGCGTCCTTTCGCGCCTTTTCGCGGATAAAATCCGCCTTTTTACACAGCCTCTGAGGCCCTGCGATCTTCACGGCGAAATTCTTAAACCGCCGAATCCGCTCCCACTCCCAGTTCCCGCAGCGCGTATTCGAGCTGGTGGAAATCGACGGGCTTGACGAGATGCAGCGCGAAGCCGGCCTCGCGCGAGCGGGCCAGATCGTCTTCCATTCCGTAGCCGCTGAGCGCGATGCCGCGGAGCCCGTAACAGTTGTGGAGTTCGCGCATCAGGTCGGTGCCCGTGCCGTCGGGCAGCCCCAGATCGGAGATCACGGCGTCAAATTTTTCCGCTGCCGCGAGCTTCAACGCGTCGTCCACGGTGCCCGCGGTTTGGACGAAATGCCCGGCGCGCGTGAGCAGGCGGGAGAGCACCTGGAGCGTCGGCTCGTGGTCTTCCACCAGCAAAAGGCGCATCGGAGTGACCCTCGACGGGTCGTGCAGGCTGGAGCCGGGCAGGAGCGGATGCGACGAAAGTTCCGTGGCGCCGGTGACGCCGGACGGCGGCTCCGTCGCGCCGGGCAGCTCGACGATGAAGGTCGCGCCGCGGCCGGGGCCGGCACTTTTCGCCGCGATCGTGCCGCCGTGGAGATCGACGATCGCGCGCGCGATCGCGAGGCCGAGGCCCATGCCGCCGAAGCGATGATCGTTCACCAAACCCGCCTGCTCGAACGGCAGGAAAATCGTGTCGATCGCATCAGGCGCGATGCCGATGCCCGAGTCGCTGACCTCGATGTGCAGCCGGGCCGCGCCGTTTTCGCCGGTGGCGTCGAGCGTGCGGATTTCGATCTGGCCGTTGCGGGGCGTGAATTTCACGGCGTTGCGCAGCAGGTTCCAAATGACCTGCTGAAAACGCGCGGGATCGGCCATGAGCCCGCTCCGCAGCGCGCCGAATTCGCGCTTCATCACGATCCCTTTTTCCTGCGCATCGTCGCGCACGATCTCGACCGCGAGGCCGATGAGCGAATGCGCGTCGCACGCCTGGAGGCGCAGGGAGAGCTTGCCTTTCGCGATCCGCGTGAGGTCGAGGAGGTCGTCGATGAGCCGCGCCTCGAGGGTGACATTTCGCTCGACCATGCTGAGCTGCTCGCGCACGTCCGGCGGCAGGCGATCGTCCTGCCGCAGCGTGGCGGCGATCATCAGCACCGGCGTGAGCGGCGTCCGCAGCTCGTGCGAAAGCGCGGCGAGAAAGTCGTCTTTTGCCTTCGACGCCGCCTCGGCCACGGCACGCGCGCGCTCCGCTTCCCCCCGGCTGCTCTGCGCCTCCTCTTCCGCGCGGACGAGAGCGTCGATGTCCGTGCAAGTGCCGAACCACCGGACGATCTCCCCGCTTTCATCCCGCACCGGGAGTGCGCGCCCGAGGAACCAGCGAAACCCGCCATTGGCCTCGTCGCGAAAACGGTAGCGGATGTCATAATCCTCGCCGGTCCGCACGCAGGCGTACCAGCGATCGAGGCACGGCCGCACGTCGTCGGGATGCAGAATCGGCATCCAGCTTTCGTCCCCGCCCTCACCCTGGACGCGGCCCGTGAACTCGTACCAGCGGCGATTGTAATAATCCAAAAATCCATCCGGGCGCGCCATCCAGACGATCTGCGGCATCGCATCCGCGAGCTGCCGGAGCTGCGCCTCGCTCGAGGCCAGCGCCGCCGCCGCATGGCGGCGTTCGAGGCATTGCGCGAGCGTGTCCGCCATCGGCGCGAGGTCCCCGAGGATCGCTGGCGAAAGGGTCTTCCGCGAAAACATCGCGATCACTCCGAGCACACGTCCCTCGACGACGAGCGGGTATCCGGCGAAGGCCTGCATCCCCTCGCGCCGCGCCCATTCCGAGGCGCTGATGTTCGGATCGTGCGGCACATCGTTGGTCAGGTGCGGCTCTTTCCGCTGCGCGATCCGGCCGATCTTACACTCGCCGACGGGCACCCGCGCGTGCGGTCCGTCGAGGTGCGTGTAAAGCCCGGCGCTGGCGCGCAACTCCAGCATTCTCTCAGCGGAATTCATCGTCCAAACCCGCGCGAACGCCGCGTCCAAATGCCGCACCAGAGACTCGCAGCAGCGCTGCAAAACGCGGTCCAGCGCTGCGCCCGATGCCAGCACCGTGGCGAACTCCGCGCGCAACACCGCGAGCCGCGCGCCCTCCCGCACCGCCGCCTCCGCGCGCGCCCGCTCGATGATCGCCCAGCACCGCTCGACCACCTCCTCGACCAGCGAAATCTCCGCGCGAGTCCACGCCCGCGCGCTCGTCTGATGCACCGCCATCATCGCCCGCAACGCGCCTTCCTTCACCAGCGGGCAGCAGACGAGCGCCTTGATCCCGATCGCGTTGAACGTGTCCGCGCCATCCGCGGGCGTCAGGTCCACATCGACATCGCCGACCACCAGCGTCCGCCCGGCGTGCATGTCCGCCTCCGCGCGCGAGCCAAAAAGCGAGAGCTCATACGTCCCGACCGTGCTCGCGCAGCCGTCCGTGAAATCGTGCAGAATCGTGAACGCATCGCCGTCCGCCGCCACCTCCGCGTAGGCGCAGCGCGAGACGCGCAGATGTTTCCCCAAAAGCTCCGCCACCGTCGCCAGAATCTCCGGCGGATCGCTGATCGTGCGCGTGGCATCGCCGAGCCGGTTGAGGAAACTCAGTCGCGCCTCGCTTTCCAGCAGCGCGCGTTCGCCCGCGCGTTTTTCGCCCGCATCGTGGAAAACGAGAATCACTCCATGCACCTCGCCATCGTCCCCGAGGATCGGCGCGGCACTGTCCTCGATCGCCGTCTCGCGGCCATCGCGCGCGCGCAGGACGGTGTGGTTCGCGAGCCCCACGACCACCTTTTCCCGCAGCACGCGCGCGACCGGATTCTCCGCGGTCGCGCCCGTCGTTTCATTGAAAATGGCGAACACCTCGACCAGCGCGCGGCCATGCGCCTCCGCGCTCGTCCAGCCCATCAGCCGCTCCGCCACGGGATTCAGAAAGACCACCTCGCCCCGCGCATTCGTCGCCACCACCGCGTCGCCGATCGAGCGCAGCGTCACCTGCAGCTCCTTCGCGCGCCGCTCCGCCGCGGCCAGGCTGGCCTGGTACGACCCGCTCACGTCGCGGAAAAAACGCCGCAGCCACAGCCCCATCGCCGGAGTCCCGGCCAGTGCCATCAGCGCCAGCCCCGCGAAAATGATCGCGCGCATCACGCGCCGCGTTTCATTCCGCTGCGTCCGCAGGTCGCGCTCGAGCCGGACCATTTCCGCGACCCGCGCCCGCACCACGTCCATCCGCATCTTGCCGCGCAAATTCAGCTCCGCCTCCCGCGCCGCGCCCGCATCCCGCCGCGCCAGCGTGAGCATTTCATCGGCGAAAGCGATCCAGCCCAGCACCTCGCCGCGCAATCCCGCGACGGTGGCGACCTGCCCCGGATTGCCCGCCACTCGCCCCGCGAGCACATCCAGCCGCGCCTCGATCCGATCGCGCGCAGCGGCGAACGGACGCAAAAAACGCTCGTCGCCCGTGACCTGAAATCCGCGCAACCCCGTCTCCATATTCACCGCCCGCGCCTCCACCTCATGCAGCTCGGCGAGCACCTCATCCGTGTGCTCCAGCCGCTCCGCCGTGCGCATGAGGTAAAGCACCATCGCCAGCAAAATCGCCGCCGGAAGTCCGAAGGTGAGCGCCACGCCGAGCGTCCCGCCACGCAGCCGCCGTCGGAAAAACGCTTCGTCCGGCAGCGCGGTCGGCGTCGCGGAAGGAGAGACAAACGAGTCAGGCATCGGGGTGAAGAATTTACCGCGGCAGCAGGAGCGCAGATTCGCTCACATCTTTCCAGTCATCCACCCGCGCCGCTGGAAAAAAGTCCATCCCCGCATCGCCTGCCTTTTTTCCCGAAACGCTGACGCATCGTTCATTTCCCGGCAATCGCACCTCCCGCGCATTTCGGCCCGGCAAGCCGCGGCGCATCAGCGCCAGCGCCAGCGCAGCAAAGTCCGCAGGACTCCCTTTCTTCGTCATCCTGAGCGCAGCGCAGCGGAGTCGAAGGACCTCATACTATTTCCCCGACGGGACGCGTCCGAGCGGGGGAAAAAGTGAGAGGTTCTTCGACTGCGTTCCGCTGTCGCTCCACTCCGCTCAGAATGACGACTCGTTTCTCCGCGCGCTTGATTTTCCACCCCGCCGCGCGTGCGATCTTCGCCCCGCGCATGAAGCTCCTCCGACTCCTCCGAGCCCTCCTCTTCGCGTCCCTTTTTTCCACCCGCGCCGACGATCCCGCGCCCGTCGGTATCAACGCCCGCCTGATGCAAATGCCGAGCATCTCCGCGACGCAAATCACGTTCGTCTACGCCGGCGATATCTGGATCGCTCCGCGCGAAGGCGGCACCGCCGTGCGCCTCAGTTCGCCCCGTGGGATCGAGACCTTCCCGCGCTTTTCGCCCGACGGATCGGCTACATTTACGTCCCGAATACGGCCGTCGATGGGCAGAACGAATTGTTCAAACAGTTCCGCGCGCAGTTCACCAAACCGGGGCTGATCATCGACGAACGCTGGAACTCCGGCGGGCAGATTCCCGACCGATTCGTCGAGCTGCTCGGACGCCGCGCGAGCGTGTTTTGGAGTGTGCGCGACGGGCACGATTGGCAGACCCCGCAGATCGCGCACAACGGCCCAAAAGCGATCCTCGCGAACGGCTGGAGCGGCTCCGGCGGCGACTGCTTCGCGTGGCTTTTCAAAAAGAGCGGGCTCGGTCCATTCATCGGCCAGCGGACGTGGGGCGGGCTCATCGGGATGACCGGCGCGCCCCAGTTCGTGGACGGCGGCCACGTCACCGTCCCGACCTTCAGCATCTACGACCCGACCGGAAACTGGATCATCGAAGGCCACGGCGTGGACCCCGACGTGCCTGTCATCGACGACCCCGCACAGCTCGCGAAAGGCATCGACCCGCAGCTCGAACGCGCCATTCAGGAGGTCATCAAACAGCTCGATTCCAACCCGCCCGCGACCCCGAAACGCCCCGGCTACCCGAACCGTTCGGGGCGCTGAAAGCGCGCCCATCCTTCCGGTCATCCTGAGCGAAGCCCGGCTTTGCGGGCGCAGTCGAAGGACCTCTTACTGTTTCCCCCTCTGCGATGCGCGCGCACAACGGGGGAAATAGATAAAGGTCCTTCGACTCCGCTGCGCTGCGCTCAGGATGACGGAACGCTACTCCTCTCAACCCTCATTTCACCGCTATGAAATCCTCTGCCACATCCGCCTCCTCACCGCTCCTCGGCGCGCACGTTTCCACCGCGGGCGGGCTCGACAAATCGATCGAACGCGCGCTGACGATCGGTGCCACGGCGATGCAGATTTTCGTCAAAAACAACATGCAGTGGTTCGCCGCCGCGCCCTTTGCGGAGGCTGAGTTGCGCGCTTTCCACGAGCACGCGGATCGCGAGAAAGTCGCCGCTGTATTCGGCCACAGCGGATACATGATCAACCTTGCGGCGGTGAACCCGGAGTTCCTCGAAAAATCCCGCCGCGCGCTGACCGAGGAATTGCTGCGCGCGGATCAATTGCGTCTCCCGTTTCTCGTGCTCCATCCGGGCGCGCACATGGGCGCGGGCGTGGAGACAGGGCTCGCGGCGGTGGTGGAAAGTCTCGACGCCGTGTTCGCGGAAAATCCACAAATCAAGACCCGCGTCGCACTCGAAACGACCGCCGGACAAGGCTCGTCCCTCGGCTGTGAGTTCGCACATCTCGCGTTCATTTTGCAGAACGTACGCGAGCCCGAACGGCTCTGCGTCTGCGTCGATACCGCGCATCTTTTCGCCGCCGGATACGACCTCTCGACGGTTCCGAAAACTGCGGAGGTCTTCTCGGAATTCGACCGCGTGATCGGCCACAAACATCTCGCCGCGCTGCACCTCAACGACTCCAAAACCGCGCTCGGCTCCCGCGTCGATCGTCACGAGCACATCGGAAAAGGCACGATCGGACTGGAGGCATTTCGATTCGTGATGACCTCGCCGCTTTTCCCAAAAATCCCGAAAGTCCTCGAGACGCCGAAAGGCAAGGAGATGACCGAGGACGTGGAAAATCTCGCGACCTTGCGCGGCTTGATGACGCCTTCAAAAGCCGCCAGACGGGCGTCAGGGTAACCAGTCGCGCAAAAGAGGATCCCGGAGGGATCGCGGAAATTAGCCGGGGGTCGAGCGCAGCGAAAACCCCCGGACAACCCGGCCAGAGATCCCGCCCCGGAAGGGCGGAGGAACCGTGGCTTTTCCGGCACCCCGCTGGGGTGCATTCGCTGAAGATCGAATTCCGGGGGTGGTCGCTGCGCTCGACCCCCGGCTAATTCCCAGCAGCCCTCCGGGCTGGCGGGCCAAGGACTTTTGACCCCGCTAAATCGGCTCGATCGACATCGCGCCGGTCGTGATCGTCCACGCATCCGCGGCGGGCATGCGCTTGAGCTCATGCCCGGCGCCCCATGAATCGGAGAAGAGGATTTCCTGCGTCTTGTTGTTGTAGCCGATGATCAGGCGCATGTGGCCGCCGCCGCTCTGCGGGACGCCGGGCTCGGGATTGAGCCCGAGCTGCACGCACCAGAGCAGCGGGATGCCGGCATCGATGTGCGTCTGCGCCTCGCGCTGGAAGCGCACGAGGTCGGATTTGTTGTGGGTCTTCGCGTCTTTCAAGACGTCGAATTTCATCGCGCCGAAAATCGCGCCGACGTTGAGCATGTTTCCCTGGTCGGGAATTTCCGGCGAATGCGCGCGCTTTGCCGCGCGGTTGTAGTCCTTCATCAGGTCGAGAATTGCCTTCACGTTTTGCTCCTCGACCGAGCGCACGCGGACCCGCAGACGCGCGCCGAGTTTCTTCAGCGAGGTCAGCATCGCCTCCACGCTCGTGCCGCCGGCGGCATCGGAGTTGGCGACCTGCGCGAGTTCGTTTGCGTCCACCGCGTTGCCGTAATACCGCATCACGCGCTCGGTCGCCGCGACGACGCAGTAGCCTTTCTGCCCCTGATCGACCATCGGCACATCGCCGATCCAGACATCTCCCGTCGCGGCGTCGCGCTTCACATGCATCGGACCCGTGAACTTCGCGCGCGTCATGTTCGACGCGCTCTGGAGCAGGCTCGCCTTGCGCTCCGGCGGCGTGATTTCCAGCCGCACAAACTCCGCGCGGAAGTCGATGTTCCGCGTCTTCACTTCGCGGGTCGCGCTGTATTCGAGAAGGTAGCGGGCCTTCTCTGTCTGCCACTGTCGGCCGTCCGCTTTCACCGCGCTCGTCGGGTCCTTTCCGCGCTCGGTGAATTTCACGCTGGCCGCTTTCGACACTGCCTCGGTCGCGCTCGCGATCAGCGCGTCATACTTGTCTTTCGAGAGCTGGCCCGCGTCGCCGCGCGCGTAAAAATCGGCCGTGATTTCCTTTATTTTTTCCGCCTCGAAACGCACGACCATTTCGTAAACCGGCAGGCCGAAAAGCGTCATCCCCTTCCCCGCCGCGCGCGCGGAATCCTTGGCGCTGGAGGTCCATTGAAACGGCAATCCTTTCGACGCGGCGGCAAATTCCGCGGGCTTTAACGACCACAGATTTTCGGTCGAAAGAAGCGGATCGAAGCTCTGGGCGAAGGCGCCAGCGGTGAGGATGGTGAGGGCGAAGAGAAAGGCAGGGAGGCGGAGAGGCATGGCGGATGATTTTAGGGACGCGCGCGCGAACCATTTCACCAATCCCGGAATCCGGCAAATCCGCACCACCCAAAGTCCAATCCCAGCCGCCGCGCCTGATGTGCTCTCGCAAAGCCGCAAAGGCGCAAAGTTCAAACCTCCCACTTTGCGCCTTTGCGGCTTGGCGAGAGCCTCTCCGATCCGGCGCGCTACCCCGCGGATCCAACCCGCGGCTGCTGCTGCGTGAGGCAGTGGAAGGCGCCGAGACCCCAGATCAATTCGCGGCAATCGATCGGCACGATCTTGCGGCCGGGGAAGGCTTTTTGCAGCACGGCGATCGCCCAGCGGTCGTGCGTGTCGGCGAAGGTCGGGAGGAGAACCACTTTGTTCGCGATGTAAAAATTCGCGTAGCTCGCGGGGAGGCGCTGGCCGTCGCGCATGATCTTCGAGGGCATCGGGAGCGTGAGCACTTCGAGCGGCGTGCCGTCCTCGGTGTCCATCGCGCGGAGGAGCTCGGCGTTGTCGCGGAGCGGCTCGAAGTTCGCGCAGTTGGTGTCTTCCTCGATCGCGGTGACGACGGTGGTCGGGTTCACGAAACGCGTGAGGTCGTCGATGTGCCCGTCGGTGTCGTCGCCCTCGATGCCGTCGCCGAGCCAGAGAATATTTTTGACGCCGAAAAAGTCGCGCAGCCGCTGCTCGATGTCGCTCTGCTTGAGGTCCGGGTTGCGGTTGGGGTTGAGCAGGCACGACTTCGTGGTGAGTAAAGTGCCCGCGCCATTCACCTCGATCGCGCCGCCCTCGAGCACCATGTGCGGCGAGTAAATGGGCAGTCCGAGCTTCTCCGCGATCGCCGTCGGGACCACGTCGTCGTCGTCGAACGGCGGGTACTTCCAACCCCATGCGTTGTAGTCCCAGTCAAGGATCGCGAGCGACGGCGCTTCTTTTCGCGTGAGAAAAATGGGGCCGTGATCGCGACACCACGGCTCGTTCGTCGGGATGTGGAAAAAAGTGACGTGGCTGGTCTTGTGATGGCCTTTCGCGAGCGCCTTGCGGACCTCGGCTTCGTGCGCGTCGTCGCAGACATTGATGTTCACCCGCTCGGAGTCGGCGAGGGCGTGGACCATTTTTGCGAGTGTCGGCACGACTTTGTCGTAGCTGCCGGGGAAGCTGATGCCGTCGCGGCGCGGCCACGAAAGCCAGGTCGCGGCGTGCGGTTCCCACTCGGCTGGCATCCGGTATCCGAGGGAGGCGGGCGTCGCGGCAGGTGTCGCGATCTCAGGCGCGGTAGCTTCGGGAGTGATGTCGGCGGGGCCTTCCATTGTTAATCGATGAATCGTTTCTCAATCCCTTCGTACGCGTCAATCCGCCGGTCGCGAAAGAACGGCCAGTGCGTCCGCTGCAAATCGACCGCGCCGAGATCGACCTCGACGATGAGCGTTTCCTCCTCGCTCGCGGAAGCCTTCGCCACGATCTGCCCGGACGGATCGGCGACGAAACTTTGTCCCCAAAATTCGATGCCCGCGCCGCCGTCCGGCGCTTCGTGGCCGACACGATTTGGGACCGCGACGTAGCAGCCATTCGCGATCGCGTGGCTGCGCTGGATCGTCTCCCACGAGTCGTGCTGCCGCGCGCCGAACTCCGCTTTTTCCGCCGGATGCCAGCCGATCGCGGTCGGGTAAAAAAGGATCTGCGCGCCGCGCAACGCCGTCAGCCGCGCGGCCTCGGGATACCACTGATCCCAGCAGACGCAGACGCCGATTTTGCCGAATTTCGTCTCCCACGCGCGGAAGCCGAGGTCGCCCGGCGTGAAGTAGAATTTCTCGTAAAAAGCCGGGTCGTCCGGGATGTGCATTTTGCGATATTTGCCGAGATACGCGCCGTCCGCGTCGATGACCGCGGCGGTGTTGTGGTAGATGCCCGCGCTCCGTTTTTCGAACAGCGACGCGACGATCACGACGCCGCGTTCCCGCGCCACTTTTCCCAGCGCTTCCGTGCTCGGCCCCGGGATCGCCTCGGCGAGCTGGAAGTATTTGTGGTCCTCGATCTGGCAAAAATATTGGGAGGTAAAAAGCTCCTGCAAACAGACGATCTGCGCGCCGCGGTCGGCGGCTTCGTTCACGCGCTGGAGGGCGAGCGCGAGATTCGCAGCCGGGTCGGCGGCGCAGCGCATCTGCACGAGGCCGAGGATGACTTTTTGGGAAGAGGCGGGCATGGAAAAATGGGACGGTTTTGCGGCGTCGCGAGACGCGTGCGGCGGGCCGAACTTTCAACGTTCAACATGCAACTTCCAACGTCCAAAGCTCAGACGCGGCGTCGCGCGTTGGCTCCGAACTCGAACGGTGGGCGTTGAAGGTTGGGACGTTGAAAATTGAGCCCGCCGCAGGCGCGCCCGACCACGCTGAAATGCGCGGGTTACTTCGCCGGCTCCGCCGCCTTCACCGAGTCCGCCGGCACGATCGTGATGCTCTCGATCGTCACTTTTTCGTTCGGCCGATCGTTCGCACCCGTCTCGGTCGTCGCGATCTTTTCCAGCACGTCGTCGCCTTTGATCAGCTTGCCGAATGCGGTGTATTGGCCGTCGAGAAAGGTCGGCGCGCCGTGGCAGATGAAGAACTGGCAGCCGGCGGAATTCGGATCGCCGCCGCGCGCCATCGAGAGCACGCCGCGGACGTGGGATTTCTTGCTGAACTCCGCGTCGATCTTGTACCCGGGATCGCCCGTGCCCCATCGCGCCTGTTTCTTGTCGTCCTTCGAGAGCGGGTCGCCGCCCTGGATCATGAAGCCTTTGATCACGCGATGGAACGCGGTGCCGTCGTAGAATTTCGACTTCGAGAGCTTGATGAAATTGGCCACCGTTTTCGGGGCCACATCCGGCCAGAACTCGGCGACCATCTCGCCTTTGTTCGTCTTGATCACGGCGACTTCTTTCGCGTCTTCCGCACGCGAAATCGACGCGGTGACGAGACCGAGGACACTGGAGAGGAGGAGTGAGGAAATGAGCTTCATAGGTTGCGAGATTTGTCACGCCACGCCGCGGTTTGTCACGGAGAGAAACGCCACCCGTCTTTGCGCACTCAATAATGGTCTCGGCACGAGAGGACGGTGATCGTCTCCGCGGAAACGCGATAGACAAGTCGGTGCTCATCGTTGATGCGGCGCGACCACGAGCCTTTGAGTTGATGCCGCAAGGGTTCAGGTTTCCCGAGTCCGGTAAACGGCTCGCGAGCCGATTCCGTGATCAGCCGCACGAGGGCTCGTAAAGTTTGGGATCGGACTTGGCCCACCCATTGAACTGCGAAAATGCCTCCGCGTGGAAGGCAACGGTTCTCACCGGAATGCGCTCTGATCCGGCACTACGATATTCCGTCCCGCATCCACATCGACCGCCGCCCGCAGGAGTCTCTCCCGCCGCGCCGCATCGCTGAGCAAAGCATCCGTTTCGTCGGCTTCAGTCACAGCGATTTCGATGCGCTGGTGCGGAAAGACTGCTTTGATTCGTTGAATAAAATCCGCGTCGAGTTCATCGGCGTTGAGCTGGAAAATAGTGGTCATCCTGAGTGCAGATTAGCCGCGGGAATCGTGGCGGCAATCGCGCTTGCCAAGGGCGCGCCGTGCCGCCGACATTCCGCGCCCATATTATATGCAAGACATCCGCATCATTCTCAAAACGGGCCGCGGCAATATCGAGGCCACGATCTTCGCCAGCAAAGTCCCGATGACCGCCGCCAGCTTCCTGAATCTGGCCCAGAGCGGCTTTTACAACGGCATCACTTTTCACCGCGTGATCCCTAATTTCATGATCCAGGGCGGTGACCCGACCGGCACCGGCAGCGGCGGACCGGGTTACAAATTTGCCGACGAAATCGACCGCTCGCTGAAGCACACCAAGCCCGGCATTTTCTCGATGGCCAACGCCGGCCCCGGCACGAACGGCAGCCAGTTTTTCATCACGCACGGTCCGACGCCGCACCTCGATGGGAAGCACGCGGTCTTCGGTGAAGTGACGAAAGGCCAGGATGTCGTGGACGCGGTGAAACAGGGCGACAAGATCACCGCGATCGAAATCCTCGACCCGACCGACGAGCTTTTCACTGCGCAGAAGGCGAACGTGGACAAGTGGAACGCGGCGCGGCGCTGAGGCGCTCGTGCTCAGAAATCTCGCGCGAGCAAGGATTCGAAAGCACGGAGCACAGCGCGCGACGGTTCCTCGCTGACTTCGCCCATCGGGACGAGCCCGCTCCGGCGGACGGGTCGGGCGAGGTCCGTGGCCACGGTGTAGGTCGCGTCATTCCATTCGACCTTCGCGCGGAAGACGTTCCACTCGAGCTTCCGCTGCATCGGACAGACGAGGATGGTGGGGAGTTGCGTGAGTTGCGGATCTTGGATGGAAACGTAGGTCGGCTCCTTCCCGTTCCGCGTGGCGCGGTAAAGTGCGAGCCTCATGCGCCGGAATCGACGGGCAGCGATTCATTCAGTCGCAGCGACTCGCGGCAAAATGTTTCGGTGCACATGGCGTTGGCCGTGGCGATGAAATCCTCGCGTTCCCGCCGCCGCTTCTCGCGCTCGATGATCTGCTGCAAATAGGTGCTGCGTGGCAGATTGCCTCGCAGTCGATCCAGACTCCGGTATGCCTCCGCGGAGAGCGTGAGCGTTGCACGCGTGGCGGCGATTTGTCCGCGGCGCGCAGGCGACTTTGTGGCGACTTTCATATTGGCAGAATAGTCGCCACTTAGTTCTCCGGCAACGTTCAAAACACCAGCGGCAGGCCCTCGGTCATCACGGAGATGAGGTGTTCGATGCCGTGCTCGCGGGCACAGGCGAGGAGGCGCTCGGGCGGTTCGTTGAGCGGTTCGTAGCTGAGGCGGAAGGTGCCGTAGTGCATGGGGACCATGCGTTTTGCGCCGAGTTCGAGGAACGCTTTCACCGCCTCCTCGGGGTTCATGTGAACCTCGCGGCCGCTGGGCGGGTCGTACGCGCCGATGGGCATGAGCGCGATGTCGATCGGATGGCGCTCGCCGATTTCTTTGAAGCCCTCGAAATACGCGGTGTCACCGCAGTGGAAAATCGAGCGCCCATTCACCTCGATGACGAAGCCGCCGAATCCGCGGTGCGAGTCGTGCAACATCCGCGCGCCCCAATGGTGGCAAGGCGTGAGCGTGATCTTGAGCGGACCGTGCTCGTAGCTTTCCCAGTAGTGCAGCTCGTGGACGCTTTTAAAGCCGAGATCGTGCACGAGATTTCCCACCTCGAACGGCACGACGATCGGCTGTTCGTCGGCGACTTCGCGCAGCGTCTTGCGGTCGAGATGATCGAAGTGCGCGTGCGTCACGAGCACGACGTCGATGTTCGGCAGGTCGTGCAAATGAATGCCCGGATGGCGCACGCGTTTGACGACTTTGAGCCACTTCGCCCAGTTCGGATCGATGAGGATATTGTGGCCCGCGGCCTGGATGAGGAACGACGCGTGTCCGATCCAGGTGATGCCGAATTCACCCTCTTTCAGCTCGGGAAAAGCGGGCGCGGAGTGCAGGCCCGCGCGTTTCGTGAAAAGCGACGGGATGAAGACCTGCGTGAAAAAATTGCGCTTGTGCCAGTCGCCTTTCGGCGCGAGCCCGACCTTCCGCGTGGCCGTCGCGGGCTTTGGGCTGTCACCGTTGCTGTGCGCGGATTTCTTGATCTCGGCCTTCGCTGGTTTGCGCTGGAAGGGATTGGCCACGGCGGAAAATTTACCGCTGCATCGCACCGCGGGGCAAAGCTTTCGTGCGAGGCAAAAGTGTCGCTAGGCTCGCGCGATGAACAGCAAAGCCGCAGTGCGCCAGCGCGTCCGCGAGTCGCTCCGTTTTTCCACTGAGGAAATGGTCGGGAAATCCGCACGTCTCTGCGAAGCCATCGCCCGCGAACCCGCATGGATTCAGGCGCGGACGGTCGCCACCTTCGCGCCGCATCAGGACGAGCCCGACGTGGAATGGCTCGCGCCGCACGCCGCGGGCAAGGCGTTTTGCTTCCCTCGCGTGGGCGAGGAGGGGCTCAATTTTTTCCACGTCGCCGACCTGCGCTCGCTCGTCGTCTCGCGCTGGAAATTGCGCGAACCAGGCTTCGATCCCGCGAAGCTCGTCAGCCTCGCCGACATCGACCTGATCCTCGTTCCCGGCCTCGCCTTCACCCGCGACGGACGCCGCCTCGGCCGCGGTGGCGGATACTACGATCGCCTGCTCGCGAACTCCGCACTCACCGCGACGAAGCTCGGCGTGTGCTTCGACGTGCAGCTCCTCGACGACCTCCCGAGCGAGCCGCACGACCAGCGCGTCGATCGCGTCGCCACCGAATCCGGCGTGATTTAGCGCACCGGCACGCGCAGCTCGAACTGCGGGATGCGCGTGAAGACCGGCGCACCGGCATCGGTCACGCCGAAAAACGAGCCTTCCGCCAAGCAATTCCCGCCCGCGACATGGTAGCTGTTGTAGGAAAATTTTTCGCCCGTTTCGAGCCGCGGCGTTTTGCCGACGACGCCGTCGCCCTCGACCACCACACGGCTCTCGTCCTCGTCGGTCACGACCCATTTACGGCCCTTGATCGTCACCGTTTCCGGCGAGTCGTTGTGGATCGTGATGAAATAAACGAACGGGTGCGGCTTGTCCGGCGGCGCCTCCAGTTGCGGCATGTAAACCACGCGATCGACGGTGGCGCGAAGGCCGGGAAGCTCAGTGAGATTCATCAGGATTTAGGAAGTAAGATTTAGGATTTAGGAAGTGAAGAGACTCCCGCTCGCAAGCCGAGCTTAACGCATGTGGCTCGCTACGCTGACTTCCTAAATCCTAAATCTTACTTCCTAAATTCCGATGTCTCCCGTTCTCACCATCGCCGGCTCCGACTGCAGCGCGGGCGCGGGCCTGCAGGCCGACCTCAAAACTTTCGGCGCGCTCGGCGCTTATGGCCTCACCGCGGTCACCTGCGTCGTCGCGGAGGTGCCCGGCCGAGTCAGTGTGATTCAGCCGATCGAGCCGCGCATCGTCGCCGAGCAGATCCGGCTGCTCTTTGCCGCGTTCCCGATCGCGGCGGTGAAAACCGGGATGCTCTTTTCGCGCGAAATCATCGAGACCATCTGCGACGTGCTCGCGGCCGAGTTTGCGAAAATGGAGCGCCCGCCACCGCTGATCGTGGATCCCGTCATGGTCGCGACGAGCGGCGATTTGCTTCTCAAAAATGAAGGCGTCGCCGCGTATCGCGAAAGCCTTTTCCCGCTCGCCGCGCTCATCACGCCGAACCTCGACGAAGTCCACACGCTCCTCGGCCGGCCCGTCACTTCCCTCGAAGAAATGCGCGCCGCGGGCACCGAACTCGTCGCGCGTTTCGGCACCGCTTTTCTTTTGAAAGGCGGACATCTCCGCGGCGCGGTCGCGACCGATTTGCTTTTCGCCGACGGCGAAATCGCGGAATTCAGCGCGCCGTTTGTCCCCGGCGTTTCGACTCACGGCACCGGCTGCACCTACTCCGCCGCCATCGCCGCGGGACTCGGCCGCGGGCTCCCACTGCGCGATGCAGTGGCGGCCGCGAAGATCTACGTCTCCCGCGCCATTGGCGGCTTTCTGCGCTGGGAAAAAAACGGCCGCAACACCGACGCCCTCGACCACTTCGCGGCGGACCAAATCCCGTCATCCTGAGCGAAGTGGAGCGCAGCGAAACGCAGTCGAAGGACCTCTTACTTCTCCCCCGAGAGGCGCACCGAGCGGGGAGAAAAGTAAGAGGTCCTTCGACTCCGCTGCGCTGCGCTCAGGATGACGAAACGTGTCCCGACCGCGCGTTCCCCGGCCTTGCCAAGCCAAACACGCTCGCCGATTCTCCCCGCCCGCAAAAGCGCCCGCGCTCCGCAATGACCGACAAAAAGCTCGTCTTCCTCCGCCGCCTCGGCAGCTCCGTGGCGCTCTGGACGGTCGCGCTTTACATCATCCTCTCGGGCCACGAAATCGGCTTCATGCTGCTCATCGGCGGGCTCGGGATGCTCGGCCTGTGGGAGTATTACCGGATGCTCGATGCGAAGGGCCTGCCGAACTTCAAAGTCATCGGGATGCTCTGCGGCGTGCTGCTGAATGCGGGGAGCTTTTACTACTTCAGCCATGTCGGCCCCGCGCGCTCGTACGACTTTGAGATCGCGACGCTGCTCTTCTTTTTGCTCGTCGTTTTCTCCCGCCAGATGTTCCAGAAAACGCGCGACATTTCGCCGCTGGAGACCATGGCCTACACGGTCTTCGGCCTGCTTTACGTCCCGTGGCTTTTCACCTTCGTGACGAAGATCGTCTATCTCCTGCCGCGCGATTCGGCGGGCCATGTCACGGGTCATCTTTACGTCCTCTGGCTCGTGCTCGTGACGAAATTCAGCGACATGGGCGCCTACGTCACCGGCTCGCTCATCGGCAAACACCCGCTCGTCCCGCACATCTCGCCGAAGAAAACGTGGGAAGGCTTTTTCGGCGCGCTCCTCTTCTCCACCGGCGGCGCGTGCGGGCTCCTCACGCTCATGCCGGAGCGACTTTCTTTTTTGAAAATGAGCGGCCCTTTCTGGCTCGGGCACGCCGTGATCCTCGGGCTCGTCCTCGGCTTCGCCGCCGTGATCGGCGACCTCGGCGAGTCGATCGTGAAGCGCAGTGCGGGGGTGAAAGACTCGGGAAATTTCCTGCCCGGCATCGGCGGCGCGCTCGACCTGATCGACTCGATTTTGTTCACCGCACCGCTGCTGTTTTTCTACCTGCGATTCGTCGTCGGAATATGAAGATGGCGCTCGCAAAGCCGCAAAGCCGCAAAGGTGAGAAGCACACGGATTCATCCGCAGACCACTCTTCTCCTCCCTCCGAAACCTTTGCGCCTTTGCGTCTTTGCGAGAGCATCTCCCCCGCATGAGAAAGCGTCGCGTGGTCGTCCTCGGGGCGACGGGTTCCATCGGCGAGAGCGCGCGCAAAGTCGCGCGCGATTTGCCGGAGCGAATGGAGATCGTCGGCATGTCGGCGCATTCCAATCTGGCGAAGCTGGAGATCGCCGCGAAGGAGTTCCCCGCCGCAAAACTCTGCGTCTCCGGCAATGGCAACGACGAAGCGCTCGTCGAACTCGCGACGATGCCGGAAGCCGACATGGTCCTCATCGCGATCGTCGGCACCGGCGGCTTGAAGCCCGCCCTCGCCGCGATCGAAGCGGGCAAAGACATCGCCGTCGCGAGCAAGGAAATCCTGGTGATGGCCGGCGAGGCGGTGATGAACGCGGCGCGGCGGAAGGGCGTGAAAATTCTGCCCGTGGACAGTGAGCACAACGCGATTTTTCAGTGTTTGGAAGGACGGCGGAATGGGGGAGGCGGAGAACGTCGAACGTCGAACGTCGAACGTCGAACGTCGAATGAAGACCAGACGCAAGCGGGCAAGTGTTCCCCCTCCGATACTTCGACGTTCGACGTTCGACGTTTCCCCCTCCGAAATTTCCCCCGCCGCCGACATCCGCCGCCTCATCCTCACCGCGAGCGGCGGCCCTTTTCGCAAACTCCCCGCCGAACGCCTCGCCGGCGTGACCCTCGAGCAGGCGCTCAAACACCCGACGTGGGAGATGGGCCGCAAGATCACGATCGACTCCGCGACGCTCTTCAACAAAGGCCTCGAGATGATCGAGGCGCGCTGGCTTTTCGACGTCGAAATGTCGCGCGTCGATGTGATCGTCCACCCGCAGTCGATCGTGCATTCGATGGTGGAATTCATCGACCACTCCATCCTCGCGCAGCTCTCCGCCACCGACATGTGCTTTCCGATTCAGTACGCCGTCACGTGGCCCGAGCGCGTCCCGAGTTCGCTCCCGCCGCTCGATTTCGCCGCGCTCGCCAAGCTGGAATTCGAAGCCCCGCGCCGCGCCGATTTCCCCGCGCTCGACCTCGCCCGCTGGGCCGGCGAAACCAGCGGCACCCTCCCCGCCGTCCTCAATGCCGCGAATGAAATTGCCGTCGCCACGTTCCTCGACCGCCGCTGCCCGTTCCCCGCGATCTGGCAGACCGTCGAGAAAGTGATGCGCGCCCACGAAGTCATCCCGCACGCCGGGCTCGACGCCATCCTCGCCGCCGATTTTTGGGCCCGCCTCCGCGCCGCCGAATTGCTCGGCGTTTGAACCTCCCCGCCCCATGCGCGTCTATTTCCACTCGGATTTTTTAGCAGGAAAACAGGAAAACAGGAAAAAGGCATCGAAGCTAATGTCCCTCCCCCGCTCCTTTCCTGTTTTCCTGTTTTCCTGCTAAAACTCCCCTCCCGCCACCGCACTCCTCACCACAATGGCCACCCTGAAAATCATCGGCATCCTCCTCGAGGTCGTGCTCCTCTTCAATCTGCTGATCGTCGTCCACGAGCTCGGCCATTTCCTCGCCGCGAAATGGCGCGGGCTGGTCATCGAAGGCTTCGGCATCTGGTTCGGCAAACCGATCTGGCAAAAGAAAATCGGCGGCGTCGTTTACAGCCTCGGCAGCATCCCGGCGGGCGGATTCGTGAAGCTCCCGCAGCTCATGGATTCCGCGATCGAGGGCGACAGCGAATACGCCGGCAAAGAGCTCCCGAAGCTCAAACCCGTGGACAAAATCATCGTCGCCATCGCCGGGCCGCTCTTCAGTTTCGGCCTCGCGTGCTTTTTCGCCGTGCTCGTCTGGCAGGTCGGTCGGCCGGTCAGCGAAGGCGAGCGCACCACCGTCGTCGGCTACGTCATCCCCGGCTCGCCGGGAGAAAGCGCGGGGCTGAAACCCGGGGACGAACTTCTTTCCATCGACGGGCACAAGGTCGCGCGTTGGGGCGGGCAGAGCGAGGACAGCGTGACGTGGCTCATTGCCGGCAGCGAGAACTCCACGATTCATCTCGAATACAAACGCGACGGACAGGTCCAAAGCGTCGAGGCCCTGCCCAAAATCGAGCAGACAAAATGGTATCAACGCCGCGGTCTCCGGCAGCTCGGGCTCGGTTCGATGAGCCGCCCGATGGTCGCGAAAACCGTCCCCGGCAGCCCCGCGGAAAAGGCCGGCTTTCAACCCAACGACCTCCTCACGCGCGTCGGCGGCGAGCCGATTTACGATGACTCGACACTCGATCTCTGGGCGCGCGCGCATCCCGGAAAACCGCTCGTCGTCACCGTCGAGCGCGGCCCGAAATTAACCGATGGCACCGTCCAAACCGCCGACCTCACCTTCGAGCCGCGCGGCTTTCTCGCCGGGGGCGTTTTCCCCGAGAGCCCAGCCGCGCGCGCGGGTTTGCAAAAGGGCGATCGGGTGATCTCCGTGGACGGCCAGCCCACCGCTTTCGCGGAGAATTTCGTCAAATACATCTGGGCTCATAACGGCCAGCCCGTCGCCCTCGCGATCGAGCGCGGCACGGAGCAGAAGACGATCACCGTCACGCCCGAAGTCCCGCTCGAAGGCAACGACAAGCCGAGTATCGGCATCGAACTCGCGCGCGGCGACGGCTTCGTTTTCGACCAGCGCGGCAAGATGTGGCCGATCCATCCGTCGCCCGGCGAGCAAATCGGCGAGGCCACCGGGACGATGTATCAGACCTTCAAAAAGCTCAGCCCGACCTCCAACAGCAACATCAGCGTCCAACACATGGGCGGCCCCGTGATGATGATGCGCATCTACTATTTGCTCTTCGAAAGCCCGCAAGGCTGGCGGCTCGTCCTCTGGTTCAGCGTCGTCATCAACGTCAACCTCGCGCTCATGAACATGCTGCCGATTCCGCCGCTCGACGGCAGCCACATCACCCTCGCCATCGTCGAGCTCCTCCGCGGCCGGCCGCCCGGCCCCCGCACCGCCCGCATCGTCGAATACATCCAGACCGCCGGCACGCTCCTCGTCATCGGCTTCATGCTTTTCGTCACCGTCTTCGACGTCCAAGACCTCTTCGGCGGCGGCAAAAAGGGCGGCATGAAATTCAAACCAAAGCCCGCCGCGCAGGCCTCGGCGTGAGGTGGCAGCAGGATCCCGCTCCGGCTGGATGAAAGAACGAATTGGTCCGCAAAAGCACGCGAAAAGGATTCCGTATTTCGCGTCGTTTCGCGTTCTTTCGCGGACCAATTCCGATCTCTTGTCCGACACGGCGTTGAGCGAACGTCCACGTTGCCTCCGGGCCGGTCGCGCAATAAGTTGCGCAACATGAATCTGGAAGAAATCCGCACGTTTCGGAACGCTCAGCCTTTTCAACCGTTTGTGATGTCGCTGACCGACGGACGAGCCATTGCGGTGGACCAAAAATTTCGCCTAGGCATCGCTCCGTGGGGCAGAATTGGAGTTTACGAAGGCGCGAAATTTCATCTGCTCGCTCCCGCGGAAATCGTGGAAATTCGACCTGTCGTTTCGGCAGCGAAATGAGCCTCGAGTTCTTTGCGGAGTTGTTTAACTCGGACCAGCTTTTGCCACTGACGATTTTCCTGACGGATGGGCGTTCAATTTCGCTGAACAACTTCGAGTTGATGATGATCGGCTCCGATAGCCGCAGCCTCTCGATCTTCGACCCATCGACGAGCAGCACAGAAATCATCGACCTGGCCCAAATCGTTTCGGCACGGTTTTCGGAGTCGAAGCCATGAACTACTGCGCCTCGCCCTTTCAATATCAGCGCCGCCCGACGCGTGTCGTCCACGTCGGCAAGGTCGCGGTCGGCGGCGATCAGCCGATTCGCGTCCAGTCGATGATCACCTGCGACACGATGGACACGGCGGCTTCGATCCAGCAAACGCTCGACCTCGTCGCGGTCGGCTGCGAGATCGTCCGCATCACCGCGCCGACGGTAAAAGACGCCGCGAATCTGCAGCACATCGTCGCCGGTCTGCGCGCGCGCGGCTGCGACGTGCCGATCGTCGCGGACATCCATTTCAAGCCCGACGCCGCGATGGAGGCCGCAAAGTGGGTCGAGAAAGTGCGGATCAATCCGGGCAACTACGCCGACTCGAAAAAGTTCAAAATCCTCGAATACACCGACGCGCAATACGCCGCCGAACTCGAGCGCATCCGCGAGCGCTTCACCCCCCTCGTCGAGCTGTGCAAAACGCGCGGCGTCGCCCTGCGCATCGGCACGAATCACGGTTCGCTCTCCGACCGGATCATGAACCGCTACGGCGACACGCCGCTCGGCATGGTTGAAAGCGCGCTCGAATTCGCCCGCATCGCTCGCTCGCTCGACTTCCACGAATTCATCTTCTCGATGAAATCCTCGAACCCGAAAGTGATGATCGAGGCCTACCGCCTCCTCGTCGCGCGGCTCGCGGAGGAAGGCGCAGATTGGAATTACCCGATCCATCTCGGCGTGACCGAAGCCGGCGATGGCGAAGACGCGCGGATCAAAAGCGGCATCGGAATCGGCAGCCTGCTCGCGGATGGAATCGGCGACACCATCCGCGTCTCGCTGACCGAGGACAGCGTGCATGAAATTCCGGTTGCGCGGGCGTTTGCGGAGCGTGCCTGCGGCGGCTCAACATCGAACATCGAACATCGAACATCGAACATCGAACTGACGTGGGATCCGTTCACGTACCAGCGGCGCGCCTCGCACACGATCGAGCGCGGCGGCGTGAAGCTCGGCGGCGAAGAACTCGTCCGCGTCGTCGTCCACCAGCGGACTTTCGACGCCGTCGCGCACAAGCTCCCGCAGATGGGCGACTACCAGCCCGAGGTAATTTACGAACAAGCCCGCGTCGTCGAACTCGACCCCCGCGACACCGACATCGTCGCCGCCGAAAACGCCCGGCCTGAGACCATGTTCTTCTCCGTCCGCGACGACTGCGACATGCCCGTCGTCGCCGCCTTCCGCCTCCTCGCCGCGCAGCTCGACCCCCGCCATCCGATCCTGCTGAAAGACATCCTCCGATCTCCGATCTCCGATCTCCGATCTCCGAATCCCGAGTTCCTCGACACCCTGCTCACCGCCGCGACGAACATCGGCTCGCTCCTCTGCGACGGCATCGGCGACGCCATCCTCGTGCAGGGCGAAGACGCCCCCGGCCAGGCGCTCCGCCTCAGCTACAACATCCTGCAAGCCGCCGGCTCGCGCATTTTCAAAACCGATTACGTCGCCTGCCCGAGCTGCGGCCGCACCCTCTTCAACCTCCAAACCACGACCGCGAAAATCAAAGCCGCGACCGTCCATTTGAAGGGCGTTAAAATCGCGATCATGGGCTGCATCGTGAACGGCCCTGGCGAAATGGCCGACGCCGATTTCGGCTACGTCGGCGGCGCGCCCGGCAAGATCAACCTCTACGTCGGCAAGACCCCCGTGAAATTCAACATCCCCGAGTCCGAAGCCGTGAACCGGCTCCAGGACTTGATCCGCGAGCACGGCAAGTGGGTCGAGCCGCCCGCCGAGGTTCTCGTTCCCGCATGAAAAATCTCACGGGTTGCACGGCGCTGATCACCGGCGCATCGGCTGGGTTCGGCGAGGAATTCGCGCGCCAGCTCGCGCCTCGCGCCGCCTGTTTGCTGCTCGTCGCACGGCGGCTCGACCGGCTCGAAAAACTGCGCACAGAGCTCGCGCGTCCCGGCCTCACGATCCACTGCCTCACCGCCGATCTCGGCGACGAAGCCGACACCGAAAAGCTGCTCCGCGACCTCGCGGCCACCGGCGCGAAAATCACCCTGTTGGTCAACAACGCCGGCGTCGGCGATCACGGACTTTTCGAGGAAAGCGAATGGCCCCGCGTCGCCGCCATGCTCGATGTGAACATCGTCGCGCTGACCCGCCTGACCCACGCGCTCCTGCCCGACCTCATTCGCAGCGGACGCGCCGCGATCCTGAATGTCAGCTCCATCGCCAGCCTTTTTCCGATCCCGAAAATGGCGGTTTACGCCGCGACGAAAGCCTACGTCACCAGCTTCACCGAAGCGCTGCGCGCCGAGCTGCGCGGCAGCGGCGTCACCGTCACCGCGGTCTGCCCGGGTCCGGTGGACACCGAGTTTTTCAAGGTCGCCGAACGCCACGGTTCCGACGGCGAAATGTCCGCGCCAGAATTCTTCAAAGTCACGCCCGCCCGCGTCGTCCACGACGCGCTGAACGCCGTGACTCGGGACCGCGCCCGCGTCATCCCCGGGCTCGCCGTCTGCCTCGCGATGACCGCGGTCACGCTGATCCCGATCTTTCTGCTGCGTCTAGTTCTCCCGCCCAGACGCCGCACCAAGCCCGCTCGACAACCCGCCTCCGCCGCCTAATCTCCGCTCCCATGATCGACGTCGCCAAAATTTTCTACTTCATCTTCGGAGCAATCAGCATCCTCGGCGGCCTGATGGGTTTCTTGAAAAAATCGAGTCTGATCTCGCTCGTCGCGGGCGGCCTCTGCGGCGTGCTGCTCATCATCGCCGGACTGCTCCTCCGCGAGAAACCATCCGCAGGCTTGGTGCTCGGACTCGTCATCTCGCTCGCGCTCGCCGGCCAGTTCACCATGGTGCTGATGAAGGCAAAAAAAGGCGGCCCCGGCCCTCACGTCATCCCGATGATCGTGCTCGGAGTCATCGGCATCATCGTCTCGGTGCTCGGCTTCGCGAAAAACTAGCGGCCTCGCGGCCAGCACAAACGGTCTCCTTAATGCGCTGGCGAATCGCCGTCCCGGCCGCTCTGGCGCTTGCTTGCGGGCTGCTCGCCTGTCATCGGACTCCGCGGCCGCAGCCTCCCGCCGAGCCCACGCCGTTCCCCGTTCCCACGCCGACACCCGCGCCGACTCCGCCCCCGACGCCACCTCCGCCTTTCGTCCCGAACAAACGGCTCGAGACCGGCCGCATCTTCAACGGCATGCAGTATCGCGTGACGCTGGAAACCGAAGTGGGCACCACGGCGACCGCGGACCGCAACGACCCCGCGAGCTACGCGGCCGAGTTGCACGTGAAAGTGCGCGTCCCCAAGCCGCACAAGAATCTCGCCGAAATCACGCGCCTGAACGCGGACCTCCCGACCTTGCTGCCCGGCCTTCCCGCGCTCATCGAGTCGGCGAAAGTGTCGCGTTTTTTTGAAGACCTCTACCGCCTCAAAGTCGCGAATTTGCAGTCGAGTTTGAACCGCCTCGACAATCTCCTCACCCGCCACAATTTCTTCGACACCGAGACCGTGCTCGAGCTCGAAGACGCAAAAACCAAGCGCCGCGCGCTCTTCGTCCAGTCCGACATGGATGTCGATGAAGACGGCTCCGACAGCGACCGCGTGCCGGAGGTCGATGGCTCCTCGGTCACCTTCCAGCCCTTCACGAGCTACAAATGGGCGAAGAAAACCGTCGCGCCGAATTCGTTCATCCTCCCCCGCGAAACCAAGCTGCGGCCGCTCGAACTGGAGCTCGTGATGCCCGGCGTCACCCCCGCCCGCGCGCGCGAATTGAAGGAGACGATCGCGCGCCTGAAGTCGGAAATTTCCGACCTCAAAAAATACAGCTACCTCGTCGCCTCAACCGATCCCTACGTCGTGCTGCCGGGGTCGATGTTTGGCAAAACGAAGGGGCCGTTCGCGCCCGCAGTCGGCGATTTTTGCGTCGTGGCGTTCGGTGCGGCGCTCTACCCCGCGATCGTCGGCGACGTCGGCCCGGCCTACAAATCGGGCGAGGCATCGCTCCGCATTTGCAAGCAACTCAACGCCCGCGCCGACACGAACAACCGGCCCATCAACGACCTCAAAGTCAGCTACCTCATCTTCCCCGGCACTGCCGAGAAATCCCAGGACGTGCCCGATTTGGCAAAATGGAACGAGCGCTGCGGCAAGCTGCTCGACGAAATCGGCGGCCACACCGGCGAGCTTTTTGTGTGGGAAGATCTGACCAAACCGAAGGCACCGCCGGTGCCGGTGCTCCCGCCCGTTGCCCCCGTCGCTCCGAGCACTCCCGCGCCAACGACACCGGTGCCCGCACCTGTGCGCTGACGCTCACGGCGTTGTGCTGGGCGCGGGCAGCTCTGGGTAGCGCACTCGTCCCGAGTGCTGGTCGCGGCGTCTCGCCGCGACGAACTTTAAGAGGCGCTTCAATTCGGAACGCGAACACCAGTCTGCGGCGTCTCAAAAGTTCGTTTCGGCGAGACGCCGAAACCAGCGCTCGGGACGAGCGCGCTACCCGGAAACAGACTCGGCCCTCGCGTTATTTGGCACCGCTTTTCTTTTCGTAAAGGCTCACCGTCGTCACGAAATCGAGCGCACGCTGGAGGACGATGTCGCGCAGCGGGGTCTTCGTTTTCTCGCCCCGTTTGCCCTGTGTCGCCTGAAATGCGTCGAGTTCCGGATTCGCCCCGGCGACGAGCGCGGCTTCGTTCATTCGCGGACGCTCCGCCTCGATCACGAGATCCTTCACGCCGTTTTCGAGCTCCGCCTTCAAGACCGCGTCGGTGGTTTCCTGCGGCACCTCAACAGCGATGTCGGGCTTCACGCCGCCGGGGAAAACGGAGACGTTTTCCGGCAACGCGACTTCGCCGACCGCGACCCGCAGCAACAGCTTTCCGCTCGGCAGCGCGAGGTCCGCAAACTCCGCGGCCTCACCCTTCGTCACCTGCCCGATCACGAGCGCCTTCGCGTGCGTGCGCAGGACCGCTGCGATCACTTCCGCCGCGCCGCCGGTGTCGTGATCGACGAGCACGGCGAGCAGTCCGCGGAAGCGCGGTTCATCGCGCGAAGTGAGGATGCGCTCCTCTTTCGCGTTGGGCCGTTTCAGGGTGAAAAGCACTTTGCCTTTCGGGCAGAAACGCTTGCACACCTCCGCCGCCTGATCGAACTCGCTCCCCGCCGGAGTCGCCCGCAAATCGAGCACGACCGCGACTGCTTTGCCGCTGAAACTTTGCAGCGCCGCGTCGAGTTCGCCGACGTTCGCCGAGGTCGGCGAACCGAGGCGGAGGTAGCCGACGCGCTCCTCGATCAACTCGCTGCGAAACGGGACCGCGATGGGTGGACCGACCGCGGAAGCTTGTAAAATAGCGGCTCCCGGGCCGAGTCGGTCCAGCAGTCCCTGCACCGTGGCGCGGGAGATCTCGGCGTCGCCGAGCTTTTTCGGATCGACGTAATTCTCTCTCAGCAGCGGCAAAAACTGCGCGAGGTCGGCGTCGGAAAGCGCGTCGATCGCCTCGCGGGCGGCGGCGGAATTCGCGTGAGTTTCGGCGGACGAGAGCAGCGCCAGGGCGAAGAACGCGGCCAGCAGCGCGAGAGATTTCATAAGATGAAGCAGGCGGCGAAAAGGCGGCGGCAGGGGAGCGGATTGAGCAGGAAAACAGGAAAACAGGAAAACAGGAAGGAGGAGAAACGCCTCACTCCGGTTCCTGTTTTCCTGTTTTCCTGCTGAATCCTTTTCATCCCTCCAGTCCTTTCACCGCGATGTCGCGGCGAAATTGGCGGCCTGCAAAATCGATCCCGGTGACGGCGGAGTAGGCGGATTTCCGGGCGCTGGCGAGGTCGCTGGCGAGCGCGGTGACGCCGAGCACGCGACCGCCGGCGGTGACGAATTGATCGTCTTTGCGCCGCGTTCCCGCGTGGAAAACGAGGACGTCGGCCGGCAGGCAATCCAGCCCCGTGATTGGCTCGCCGGTGGCGTGTTCGCCGGGGTAGCCGCCCGAGGCGAGGACGACGCAGACCGCGGATTCGGGCCTCCATTTTGGCGTCATTTTTTCGAGCCCACCGTCGATCGTGGCTTCGAGCAATTCGAGGAGATCGCTCGCGAGCCGCGGGAGGAGAACCTGCGTTTCCGGGTCGCCGAAACGGCAGTTGAATTCGAGCACTTTCGGACCGTCCGCGGTGACCATCAGGCCGGGAAAAAGCATACCGCGAAAGTCGATGCCGTCCGCGCGGATGCCCGCGACGAAAGGTTCGAGAATCTCGCGGCGAACCCGTTCTTCCATCTCGGGCGTCAGCAATTTCGACGGCGGGCTGAACGTTCCCATGCCGCCCGTGTTCGGTCCGAGATCGCCGTCGAACGCGCGCTTGTGATCCTGAGCGCCAGGAAAAAGCAGGAAGCCGCGGCCATCGACGAGCGCGTGGATCGAGCACTCTTCGCCGGTGAGAAATTCCTCGATCACCACGCGCCGACCCGCGTCGCCGAAGCGGCGCAGCTCCATGATTTCGTGGATCGCCATCGCCGCGGACCACGCGCTCTCGGCGATGATCACGCCTTTGCCGAGCGCGAGTCCGTCGGCCTTGATCACGAGCGGATATTGCAGCCGCTGGCAGTAGCGTTGGGCCTCCGCGCTGTCGTCGAAACTGCGCGAGCGCGCGGTCGGGATGCCGTGGCGCTCCATGAATTCCTTCGCGAAAACTTTGGACGATTCGAGCTGCGCGGCGACCTGGTTCGGCCCGAAAATGCGCAGTCCGTTTGCCTGAAAAAGATCGACGAGTCCGGCGGCGAGAACGTCATCCGGGCCGACGACGGTGAGGTCGATTTTCTCGGCGCGGGCGAATTCGAGGAGGGCGGTTTGATCCGACGTTTTGATCGGAACGCAGGTCGCGATTTCGGCGATCCCGGCATTTCCCGGCGCGCAAAAGATCGCCGAAACGCGCGCGGATTGCCGGAGCTTCCAGACCAGCGCGTGCTCGCGCCCGCCGCCGCCGATGACGAGGATTTTCATGGGAAAAAGGGCGGGAGATTACGAGGCGATTATCGCGAGAGCAACGCGGACGGAGGAGCGCA
This sequence comes from Spartobacteria bacterium, assembly GCA_043777315.1. Lineage (GTDB taxonomy): Bacteria > Verrucomicrobiota > Verrucomicrobiia > Chthoniobacterales > Chthoniobacteraceae > CAIURC01. The sequence goes on from JAYVPW010000097.1 coordinate 72,544, forward strand.
GCTCACGTCGTCATCCTGAGCGGAGCGCCAGCGGAGTCGAAGGACCTCTTACTATTTCCCCCGAAGACGCGCGCACATCCAGGAGGGGAAAAAGTAAGAGGTCCTTCGACTGCGTTCCGCGAAGCGCTCCACTTCGCTCAGGATGACGTTTGGAAGGACGCTTGCATCACGCGGAAACGTCTCACCGGCCCATCGTGAACGGCGCGGAGGCGCGGAGATCGGAGCCGAGGACGGGTTGGCTGGTTTGCATTCCGCCGGGATTCGGATGCCCGGTTCCGGGACGGTCGCGGGGCTGGAGGGTGAGGTCGAGCATCTCTCCGTCGCGGTTGACTTTGACGGCGATCGCATCACCCGCAGTGGCGAAAAACGAGGCATCGAGCACGTCCTCGAGCGTGGTGATTTTTTTGTCGCCGATTTGCAAAAGCAGGTCGCCTTTTTGCAGCCCGGCTTCGTCGGCGGGGCCGCCATCGAGCACGTCTTCGACTTGTGCTTGCGAGGACGACGGACCAGCGGAGGTGCCGACATTCACGCCGATCCAGCCGGGACGCACGGCGCCGAAGCGGAGGTAATCCTTGCGCACTTTCTCCGCCGCCTCGATCGGCAGGACGAAGGAGGCGCTGCCGGAGTCGAGGCTGGAAATGAGGATGCCGACGACTTCGCCCTGCATGTTCAGCAGCGGCGCGCCGCCTTCGCCGCGCTGGACGGGGACGTTGGCGCGGATGTGCGTGGTGGCGAAATAACGGCCGAGATATTTCAGCTCGAAGCCGCCGACGGTGCCGAAGCTCGGGGTGAGCGGGAGGTCCATCGGGTAGCCGATGGTGACGACCGGCGAGGCGACGAGGAGGTCGCGCGATTTGCCAGGCATGAGGAACGGCGTCTCGGCATCGACCTTCAAAATCGCGACGCCGCTGCGCGCATCCGCGGCGATCCGGTGCGCGGGAAATTTGCGGTCGCCGTCGCAGACGACGATGCCGCGCGACTCGCCGCCGATGGTGTAGGAAGTGTAGAGCGTGCCGTTTGGGTCGATGAAAAATCCGGTGCCGGAGAGCTCGCCGTGCGCATCGACGGCCTGGATTTTCACGACCGCTTTCTGGCAGCGGTGGAAGATCGCGCGGACCTCGGCGGCGATGGCTTCCGCGGCAGAGGGCGCGGCATTTTCTTCCGCGAAAAGGACCGGCGCGCCGAGAAAAAGGAGGGCGCCGAAGCAGGCCGAGACCGCGGGGGATCGGCTAATAACTGCGCGAGAGTTCATAGCTCGCAGGCAGCGCGTCGATGACATAACGCGGCGCGTGGCCGGGATACGAAACGCGGCCCGCCTGCGCGGCCTCCAGCGATTGCGACTGCGCGAACGGAGAGTCGGCGAGCCGATTTTCCTGCAACGAAAGATGCTTGCCGGGCGAGGGCGCGGTCGCGCTGGCGAGAGTCATCGAGCCGCTATCTTTGGGCTCCAAATCCCCCGGCGTCATCAGCCCAATCGTCACCGCGCCGAGTGCGACAAACGCCGCCATCGCGCCCGCGTACGACGCCGAACTCATGCTGTGCTCGCCGAAAAAAGTCTGCATTCGCTCGAGCGCAATCCGCCACAACGGACGCTGCAACAGCTCGGCGCGCTGGCGGCGATGGACGTCGTGCAGCAGGCGGTCGAAATACGCGGGCGGCGGCGTTTCGTAACGCTTGAGTCGAAGCAGGGCGCTGAGTTGCTCGTCGGTCATGTCGTGACTTTTCAGTGGTGGAATTCGCTGAGAAAATTTTGCAGTTGGCGATGCGCGTAAAAGAGCCGCGAGCGAACCGTCCCCTCCGAGATGCCGAGGATTTTTGCGATCTCCGCGTGCGGCATTCCCTGGATGTCGAACATGGTCACCACCGCCCGATGATCGTTCGACAGCCGCTGCATCGACTCGTTCAAGCGGACCTGCAGCTCGTTCAGATTCGTCTCGCGCACGGGCGTGCTCGCGGCGGTCAGCTCGATGAATTCCTTGTCGTTCTGAATGTTCGAATCGACGTCATCGAGGCTGAGGTGAAAGCGCCGGCCGCGCTTTTTCAGGAAGTTGATCGTCATGTTCACGCCGATGGAATGCATCCACGTGTAGAAGCTCGATTTGCCCCGAAACCCGGTGATCGCGCGGTACGCTTTCGACCAGATGTCCTGCATCAAGTCGTTCGCGTCCTCGTGGTTCGAGGTCATGTGATAGACGAGGCCGTAGAGCCGCGGGCTGTATTTGACGATGAGCTCATCGAACGCGGACGGATCGCCCGCTTGCGTGCGGGCGATCAATTCATCGTCTTGCTGTCGGCTGGCTGCGTCCTGCATCGTCCGCCGCTTCGTATCAGCCTTTGCCGGTCGGGCGAAAGGGGTTTGCGCAGGGGCGGCGGGAGCGGGAACGAAAAAGGGGAGAGCGGGGGCGAAGGACATGGCCGTTTAGTCGCGGCTGCGCAGGAAGAAATAGAAGAGGTTCCCCATCGTCGCGACTAGGGCGGCGACGTAGGTCAGCGCCGCCGCATCGAGCACGCGGTTGACGCCGATGGCTTCCTCGCCCGGTTGAATCATCCCCATTTGCTGCAGGATAACCTTCGCCCGCCGTGACGCGTCGAACTCCACCGGCAGCGTGATGATTTGAAAAACGGTCATCACGAAAAAGCACCAGAAGCCGAGCTTGAAGAGCCCCGAGAACTGGAAAAACCAGCTCCCCAAAATGACGACCGTGAGGATTTGCGAGGCGAACATCGTCACCGGGACGAGCGCCATGCGGGCCTTCAGCGGCGCGTATCCTTTCGCGTGCTGAATGGCGTGTCCGCACTCGTGAATCGCGATGCCGAGCGCGGCGATCGACGGCGTATTAAAAACGTCCGTCGAGAGACAGAGGCGCTTGCTCGCCGGATCGTAGTGGTCGCCGAGCATGCCGTTGATCTCGACGACTTCGACATCGTGAATCTGCGCGGCTTGCAGCACCTCGCGCGCGGCTTCGGCACCGCTGATGTTCGAGCTGGCGCGAACCTGCGAGTATTTTCCAAAAGCATTTTTGACCCGCCATTGCGCCCACAAACCGAGGAGCAACGGGGCGATTAGGAGCACGAAATAGTGGGTGAGCGTCATGGCGAATTGGCTGGCCCGTTTCTGACACGCCGAGGTCCGGTGTGTTCAATCGCGCATTGATCCCAGCCCCCTCGGAGGCCGCCGGTTCGGTAGAATACTCGGATGCCGCCCGAGCCCTTTCTTTCGAAAATAGCCCAGCACTTCGGTGCTGGGTTTGCGTCGGCAAAAGCGCGCCAGTCTCGCAGGGACGAAACAACGGTTCTGCCGTCCGCTGCGGGACTGGCGCATCCCGCCATTGATCCCAGCACTGAAGTGCTGGGCTATTTTCAGAAGACGGGAGTGGCGAGCGAAAGACGTTCCTAAATCTCCAGCGGCTTCGGAAATTTCGACAGAAAACGGATGCCGCTTTCGGTGATCGTGACTACGTCCTCGTGGCGCGCGCCGCCGATGCCGGGGTAATAAAGTCCCGGCTCGACGGTCATTACTTGGCCGGGCGTGAGCGTGGTTTTTCCCATCCGCGGTTCCTCGTGGATTTCGAGGCCGAGGCCGTGGCCGAGGCCGTGGAAAAAGCCGCACCAACGGCCGTCGCGTTGCTCGGTGGGGTAGCCTTTTTGGGTGAAAAAATCGCGGACGGAATCCTGGATTCTTTTCCCGTCAGCGCCGGGTTTCATCGCGGTGAGCGCGAGCTTTTGCGCGTCGAGGACGGTCGTCCAAAGCTGGCGCTGCGCGTCGCTCGCGCGGCCGCGGACGATGGTGCGCGTCATGTCCCCGAAGTATCCGGTCGTCGCGGAGCGCGGGAAGATGTCGAGGATGATGAGCTCGTTCCCGCGGAGCGGTCCGTGGCCGCGCTCGTGCGGGTCGCAGGCTTGTTCGCCGCCGGCGACGATGGTGTTCGCGGGGAGCCCGCCGGCGCGCAGGATCGCGGACTCGATTTCGGCGCGGAGGATCTCGGCAGTCAGCTTTTTTTCGCTCCAGACGAGCGCGTTTTTTTTGCCGATCTCCGACTCGCGCAAGACCTCGAAGCCGCGGGCCATCCCGGCTTCGGTGATCTGACCGGCGCGGCGCATGAGCTTGAGTTCGGCCTCTGTTTTGCGCTCGCGCGCCGGAAAAAAAAGACCGTGTTGCGGGATCGCGGTGATCCCGTGTTTCGCGAGATCGTTCGCGAGACCGAGGGGAAAAGTCCGCGGGACCGCGGCGCGCGCGATTTTGCGCGAGCGGAGAAAGGCGGCGATGTGCTCGGCGAAAGGCGCGTCTTTGCCCTTTTTGCAGAGCTTTGAAATATCGGTGAGCGCGACGATTTCATCGACGCGCGCGGTGCTGCGGCCGCGGTCCACTTCGAGGTCGCTGAGGACGACGGAGGACTTCCCGTCTTGCTCCAGAAAGACGAACGGGTCGGGCGCGAAAAAGCCGGTCGCGTAGAGAATGTCCGGGTCGTGATCGCTGTCGCCGACGATGAGTTTTGGAAGCGGCTTTTTCATGAATTCGGGCGGTCGCGGCGCAGTCGCACGGCGACGAATGCGGTGTCGGGCAGGATATATTTTCGCAGCTCGATCTCGACCGACCGGAGCGGAAAACGCGCGAGCAAATCCGCGGCGATTTCCTCTGCCAAAGTCTCGATGAGCCGCCGCGGACGCGCCCGCGCCAGCGCCTGCACGGCGCGGGCGACCTGGAAATAATCGACCGCAGCCTCGATCCGGTCCCCGAGATCGGAAAACCCGGCGATCGGCTCCAGCACGAGGTTTGCGGTCAGCCGCTGCGCGGCGGCGCGCTCTTCGTCCGGCACGCCGACGTGTCCGGAAAGTTCGAGGTCGGCGAGATGAATGGTGTCGGGCATCGGCGGCGGAGGCGAGGTGAACACCTTGGTCTCACGACTCAAGCCGCGATTCACTTCGATCCGGGTTGGTCAGCTTCCGATCTCGGCCTTCCTCATTTCCGCCACCGTTGCCGCCACCTGGCGCGACAAGGCCGAGGGGAGCCGCCGCTGAAAGATCGCGGCCAGCGCTTCGTAGTACCAGAGCGAACCATCCCGGCCGCCGGTGAACCGCGTCCAGACGGATGCGCCGGAGGTCCGCAGGTCCGCCACGATGGAGCGAGAGTTGTGCAATTTATCGGACGCGGAAACGAGCAGCACGGAGCGCGGGGCAGCGTCGAGATGGGCGAGGTAGGCCTCTTTGCGGGCGCGCCACGGCGGCTTGATTTCGGCGTCGGTGTCGGTGCAGCCGTTCACGATCTCGAGCACGGCGACGCCAAATTGCGCTTCGATTTTCCGGCGCAGCGCCGCGGGATCGCCGTCCGCCTGATCCTCGACGGAGTCGTGCAACAGCGCGCCGATCGCCTCGTCTTCGGTAGCCCCGTGCTCCAGCGCGATGCTGGCGACTCCGAGCAAATGGGCGACGTAGGGAATCCCGGTTTCTTTGCGGAACTGCGGGCGGTGCAGGGCGGAGGCGAAGACCAGTGCGCGGTCGAATTTTTCGGAGAGGAGCGTTTTCATTCGGAGAATTCTGCGGGCCGCGGAGCAATGTGGGGAGCGCCATTTCCGGCACCCGGTTTGTGGGAAGGCGGGCGAGCCGGGGCGGGGTCGGGACATCCTTTTTGGGCATGATCTTCGCGCGGAAAAACGTCGGTCGCGGCCAGGACGGGCACCCCGCTGCACAATAATCCGCCGAGGCTGGGATCACCTCGAAAGCGCCGTGTCGGCGGGGTTCCCGCGGCCTTCACGTCGCGCGCGTGCAACTGCCGTTGCTGTGCTTCGCACAGGTGAAAATGCCGATACGCACGCGGCGCAAACGAGAGCAGTTTTTCCGCGTCCTCCCAGCGCCCGAGCTGCATGAGAGAGGACGCGGCATTGCCGAAACCAACGACGTCCCGCGGCCATTTGGCGCAGAGCCGGAGCCAGACGGCGAGGGCTCCGGCGTGGTCGCCGGCGTGGTGGAGCGTCTGCCCCTGCCGGAGCAGGTAGAGCGGCGCGTCGTGCAGGCTCGGCGGGATTTCGTCGAGGAGTTCGGGGACGTTGACGACCTGATTCGGGAGCGATGCTTCGATGAGCATCCGGCAGGCTTCGCGATCGGCCTTTTGCAGGGCGGCGATTTCGTCGAAGAGGTAGGTCAAAGCGCGGAGACCCGGATGCGCGCGGAGTGTTTCCAGCGACGCGGGTTCTTGCGCCAGCGCCCACAGGATGTGGTAGCGCGCGCCGAGAAAGTTTCCCTCGGCGAGATGCAGTGCGGCGTAGGCGGGCTGGTTTTGCAGGATCATGGCGCGGGCGGATTCCCGCGCGAATTCGATGGCGTGCAGGGATGCGTCGAGACGGTCGCGATACCATTTGGCACACGCGGCGGCGGCTTCGGGAAAGCGCGCGACGGTGAGGGGATGAAGGCCGTGCGTGCCGCGCGCGGATTCAAACCGAAAGAGCTGCCGCCAATCCTCGGGGAGCTCGCGGAGGTCATTGCCATCGACGCGGATTTCCCCATCCCGGGTGCCGATCCACGACCGGAGTTCGGCAAAGGCGGGGTGCCACAGCGTGTGAGCCTGCGCGAGACTGAACGGACGGCTTTGCAGCGAGAGCCAGAGCGGCCGGAGGTCCGAATCGATCAGCGCTTTTTCGGAATAACTCTCCGCGTTTTCCATCGCCAGCGCGAGCCAGCCGAGCGCGGACTCGAAGGCTCCGAGCTTCGAATCCAGGCAGGCCATTTGATAGGCCGCGGAAGGATCGTCGGCACCAGGCTCCGGCAGCGAGGCCAGCAATGTGCGGGCTTCCGCGGACCGGCCGGCGAAGTCGAGGGCGAGAGCCAGATTGAACGTGGCGTCTCGCGAACCTTCTGCCCGTGCCAGCATGAGCCGACCGGTCTCGATGGCTTCGTCGTAATGTTCCAGTCCGAGCCGGATGATGGTCAGCTCAGTCAGGATCGGGAGTTCATCCGCCGCGGCTGGCGGGAGCTGGAGCAGCTCCGCCTCCGCCTCTTTCAACATGCCGAGTTTTTTCAGGCCGATGGCCGTTTCGAGGATCGATTTCATGTTCACGGCAGACCAGACAAACGGGCCGCGAAAGCGTCAACCGAACCGGACGTTTTTTTTTTAAAAGCGGTCGGGCGAGGCGGCGGAGCCCACCGGCCGATGGTGCGGCTAGCCGATGCGGAACTTGATGTCCCGCACCGTGCGCGGTCCGAAGCGCGCTTTCAGTTTCTCGAGAATCTGCGGTTTCCAGACCCGATCGAGATCGTAGAGCGCCGTGGGCTGGAGGACTTGGACGTAGAGCACCGCGTCTTTCAGCCGGCTCGGCGTGGAGTGGCCGGCGATGAATTCGCCCACGATCTCGGTCCACGCGCGCATCACTTCATCCTCGCGCAGGCGATCCTTCAGTCCGAGCCCGGCAAGCACCTTCGCCATCGTCTCGCCGATGGGCTTCGAGGTTTCGCGGATGAACGGCGTATTCGGCAATCCGCGCCATTCAGCGAGAGCGATCGCGCGCAGTTTTTCGGGACGCATTTTGAGAGAATGGCGTGAAACGCAAAACCCTCACCGATCAGGGTGAGGGTTTCGCATTCATCGAAAGTGGGGCCGCTGCTCAGACGCCGTCGCTGCCGATCGCTTCGACCGGGCAGCCTTCCATCGCCTCGCGGCAAAGGGTGTCCTCTTCGGGCGTCTCGGCTTGTTTGTAAACGTAGCTGTGACCGCCGTCGTCGTTGCGGGTGAAATTCGCCGGGGCCGTTTCGCGGCAGAGGTCGCAGTCGATGCACTGGTCATCGACGTAGAATTTTCCGGTCGTGTTTTCGGGGTATTTGTTTGCGAGATCGGCCATCGGTTTTGGATTTTTGGAGCGGTCAAAATAGGAACGAGTCGAGGCTTTGCAATGCTTTTCCCGCACGGCAAGTCGGGGGTTGACCACCCCGCGGAGGCTCCCGATGTTCTGCGCCCCATGACCGAAAAATCTCCCGCCAGCGTGGTGCCTCGCGAGGGCTGGCACGTGCTGCATCTTTTCTACCGCATCGAGCACGGACAGTGGGCGCTGCTGAGCCCGGACGAGCAGCGCGAGGTGAAGACGAGCTTCACCGAGCTCGTCGCGGAAATCCGCGAGACCGAGACGACGCAGCTCCTGATTTTCAGCATCGTCTCGCCGAAAGCGGACATCGGTTTCATGCTGCTGACGCCCGATTTGCACACGGCGAATGCGATCGAAAAACGGCTCTCACTTTCGCTCGGACCGGACGTGCTGACGCCGGTTTACACCTACCTCTCGATGACGGAGGAGAGTGAATACACGACGAGCGATGCGGAATATGCCGTCACTTTGGAGAAGGAGGACGGGGTCGCGCCGGGCACGCCGGAGTTCGAAAAAGGGATGGCGGAATTCAGCACGCGGATGACGAAATACCGGAAGGACAAACTGTACCCGGTGCTGCCGGTTTGGGAGGTCTTCTGCTTTTACCCGATGTCGAAGCGCCGCGCGGTCGGGCAGAATTGGTACGCGCTCGACTTCGAGGAGCGGAAGAAATTGATGCGCGGCCATGCGAAGGTCGGGCGCAAATATCACGGCAAAATTTTGCAGCTCATCACCGGTTCGACCGGGATCGAAGACGCCGAATGGGGCGTCACGCTTTTTGCGCACGACACGTTCGACGTGAAGGCGATCGTGTACGAGATGCGCTTCGATCCGGTCACTGCGGAGTACGGCGACTTCGGCGAGTTTTTCATCGGGCTCAGCGTTCCGCTGGACGAGCTGTTCCGGCGGGTGCAGTTGTAAAGATGAAGTCACCGCTGCGCCTCGGCCTCTTCGCAGTTCTCCCGCTCCTCGCGCTCGCTGGCTGCAACGATACTCCTGCTCAATCCGGAGGGTCGGGCGGCGGCGGCGGGGGTGGCGGCAGCTCGCACAGCAAAAGCCACGGACAGGCGAGTAAAGAGCGGCTCGCCAAGGCGCAACATCACGACCAAAAGGCGCACAAATAATCCTCCCGGCATCTGCTCGGACGGACAGCGGAGCAAAGTCACTTTTTTTTTCCCGCGATGAACGAAGACGCCACCTCGAAACGCACGCGCCTCGCCGAACTCTTGCGCGCGCGGACACCGGTGCTCATCGCGTACAGTGGCGGCGTGGACAGCGCGTTTCTGCTCGCGGAGGCGCACCGGCTTCTCGGCGACCGGATGCTCGGGGTGATCGCCGACAGCCCGAGCCTGCCGCGGCAGGCGCTCGCCGACGCGCTCGCGCTGGCGGAGAAAATCGGCGTGCCGGTCGAGGTCATCCGCACCGTCGAGATGGAGAATCCCGACTACGCGAGCAACCCGATGAACCGCTGTTATTTTTGCAAGGCCGAGCTTTTCGCGAAGCTCGACGCGCTTGCGCTGGAGCGCGGTTTTCGGGCGATCGCGTACGGCGAGAATGCCGACGACGCGCGGGCGGATCGGCCGGGAAGGCAGGCAGCATCAGAGTTTGCGGTCATCGCGCCATTGAAGGACGCGGGACTTTCGAAAGCGGAAATCCGCGAGCTCTCGCGCGAGCTCGGGCTCCCCACGGCCGACGCCCCCGCGCAGCCGTGCCTCAGCTCGCGCATCCCGCACGGGACGCCCGTCACGCTCGAAGCGCTGGCGATGGTCGAGCGCGGGGAGGCGCTGGTCCGGTCGCTCGGCTTCCGCGTTTTCCGGGTGCGGCATCTCGCGCAGGCGGCGGGCGCGCCCTTCGCCCGCGTGCAAATCGCGCCCGGGGAAATGGGCCGTCTCGCGGACGTGCAGCGCGAGTTGGAGGCGGGATTGCGCGGAGTCGGATATGCCGCAGTCGAGGTCGATCCCGCGGGCTACCGCTCTGCGGCGTGAGCGCGCGGGACGAGCGTCTCAGCCCGACTGCCGCCGCGCTGCGCGATCATTTTGCGCGGCACAACCGGCGCGTGGCGGTCCTAGTCGCGCTCACGCTGTTCCTCGCGACGGGACTTTGGTTCATCAGCTACGCGATCGTCTATTGGCTCACGCTGCTCTTCCTCAGCGCCGCGCATGGGCTGGAGGCACGACCGCCCGACACCTTCCCGGTGCTCTTCATTTACAGCGCTGCGCTGCTCATCATCGTGAGCTGGATCGCGCGCGCCATTTTCCCAAATGACACCGCGCGCGACGACAAATCGCTCTTCGAAATCGCCGCCGATTTCCTCCTCGCCGTCCCGCGGGCGACCCTTGCGATCTGGGGCAATCTCTCCGCCTGGCAGCGCCTCACCGATGACGAACTCGAGCTCGCCGCCGGGCTCGTCAAACTCCTCCGCGACGAGCCGCGCCTGCCGCTCCAAAGCCTGCCCGTCGAGCTGCCCGACCGCGCGTCCCGGCGCAAAATCCTCCTTGCCCTGCAACTCTCGCAAGTCATCAAAATCCGCCGGACCAACAGCGTCACCTGGCTCTCCCTGACGCGCGCCGTGCTGGAAGGGAGAGCGCTCGCGGAGCGGAAGTGACGCGCGGCGCGTCCATCATTCCTCGTCATCCTGAGCGGAGCGACAGCGCAGTCGAAGGACCTCTTACTTTTCCCCCAGACCAGCGCGCACACTGCGGAGGCGGAAATAGTTAGAGGTCCTTCGACTGCGTTCCGCTGTCGCTCCACTTCGCTCAGGATGACATTGAGAAAGACGCGCGCCGCCCCCCGCGGGGGAGAAATCCTTGGACAAACCCGGGGGGCTAAATAACGTGCCGGTCCCAAATTTCCGGCGGATCGTTTCTGGCCGGCGTCCCCGTCTCCACACCGCCGCATGATCTCTCCCACCTTCCTCTTCCTCGCCGACGCGCCCGCCGCCAAAGGGCCCGATTCCAGCATGACCATGATGGTCTATATGGTCTTCGCGTTCGTGATGATCTACCTCATTTCGATCCGCCCGCAGCAGCAGAAGGCGAAGAAACTCGCGGCCCAAATCTCGGCCACCAAGACCGGCGACAAGGTGATCACGGCCAGCGGCATCCACGGCATGATCTCGAATGTGAAGGAGTCCACTTTCATCCTGAAGATCGCGGAGAACGTGAAGATCGAGATCGAGAAATCGTCCGTCTCCACCATCGTCAAATCCGCCTCCGAGCCGGCCGAGCTCGTCGTCCAATCTTAATTCCCCCGCGATGTCCCCGATCCTGACGTTCCTCTTCGGACTGCTCCTGCTGGTCCTTTTCGGCTGGTATCTTTTCACCGACAGCGAGCGCGCCAAGCGCGTCCTCGGCACCGCCCTCACCGTCCTGCTCGTCGCCTTTTGCGTGCAGGCGATCAACCCGCCGTTCGACGTGCGGGACGCGCAGGGCAAGATCCTGCAATACGGGAAAATCCACCTCGGCCTCGACCTGCGCGGCGGCACTTCCTTCCTCATCCGGCTCATCCCGCCGCCCGCGGAGAACGGCGAGAAAAAGACGATCGACAAAGGGATGGTCGATCAGGCGATGGAGGCCTTTCGCAAGCGCGTCGATCCGAACGGCGTCAGCGAGCCGATCATCACCCCGCAGAGCACCGACCGGATTTTGATCCAAATCCCCGGCCTCGACCCGGCGAAAATCGTCGAGACCCGCGAGATCCTGAAGCAGGTCGCGAAGCTCGAGTTTCGCCTCGTCCATCCGCGCAGTTCGCAGCTCATGCCGGGGATCGAGGCGGGCACGGAAGTCATCCCGCCCGGCTACTCCGTCGAGTCGATGGAGTACGATCGCGACGGCAAAAAGGAATCGCGCAGCCTTCTCATCCGGAAAAAAGCCGACCTCTCCGGCGACCGCGTGACGCGGGCGGGCGCGCGACTGGATGCGCAGGGCTGGGAAGTCTCGCTGACCTTCGATTCGCCGGGCGCCGATCAATTCGCCGCGCTGACCAAGCAGGTCGCCGCCGAGCGCTCCTCGATGGCGATCCTGCTCGATGGAAAAGTGATGTCCGCGCCGACCGTGGACTACGACAAATTTCACGAAACCGGCATCGTCGGCGGCAGCGCGCAAATCAGCGGCGGGCACATGAGCGAAAAGGAAGCCCGCACGCTCAGCAGCGCGCTGCAAAACCCGCTGCAAACGCCGGTCGCGATCGAGGAAGAGCGCAGCGCCTCCTCCACCCTCGGCGCGGACGCGATCAAAAGCGGCATCACCGCCGGCGTTGGCGGGCTCGTTTTCGTCCTCATTTTCGTCATCATTTACTACCGCTTCGCCGGCCTCGTCGCCGTCGTCGGGCTGCTCGTGAACATCGCGCTGCTCTTCGGCGCGATGTCGATGTTCAACTTCGTCCTCACCCTCCCCGGCATCGCCGGCATCATCCTGACCATCGGCCTCGCGGTCGATGCGAACGTCCTCATTTACGAGCGGCTCCGCGAAGAAATGGCCGCGGGCAAATCGCTCGGCGCCTCGATCGATGCGGCCTACAACAAGGCTTTCAGCGTCATCTTCGACGCGAATGCGACGACGCTGATCACCGCCGCGATCCTTTTCTGGCTCTCGACCGGGCCGGTCAAAGGCTTCGCGGTCACGCTGACCGTCGGCATCATCGCCTCCGTCTTCTCGGCGATGGTCGTGACGCGGGCGCTCTTCTCGTGGGCGCTGAAATTCGGCATCCTGAAAAAAATCACGATGCTCCATTTGATCTCCGGCCAGGGCTTCGATTTCCTCGGCCGCCGGCGTCTCTGGATCGGCATCTCGCTGGCGGTGATCGCTGTCAGCATGACGGGCTTCGCGATTCGCGGTGAGAAGAACTTCGGCATCGACTTCAAAGGCGGCGACCTGCTCGTGCTCGAGGCAAAAAACACCACCGACACCGCTGACGTGCGCAAAGCGCTCACCGGCATCAATCTCGGCGACGTGGTCATTCAAAAAGAGGCCTCGGTGGACCACACTTACATCAGCATTCGCAGCCCGGAAGGAACGGCGGAAGCGGTGAAGACGCAGCTCGAAAAGGCGATGCCGGACGAAGCCTTCGTGCAGCATCAGAAAGATCACGTCGGCAAGATCGTCGGCGGCGAACTGGCGCGCAGTTCACTCCTTGCACTCGGCCTCGGCTCGCTCGGCATCCTGCTCTTCGTCTCGCTGCGCTTCGAGTTCTCGTTCGCCATCGGAGCTCTCGTCGCGCTGCTCCACGATGTGCTGATCACCGTCGGCGTTTTCGCCCTTTTCGGCCGCGAACTCTCGCTCGTCATGGTCGGCGCGATCCTCACGATCGCGGGCTATTCGATCAACGACACCATCGTCGTTTACGACCGCATCCGCGAAGGCTTGCACAGCGGCCGGCGCGGGTCGGTGCAGTCGATCATGAACGCCTCGATCAACGAGACCCTGAGCCGCACGCTCCTCACCTCCGGCTGCACGCTGCTCTCGGTCGCCGCGCTCTTTTTCTTCGGCGGTCCGGTGCTGCACGACTTCGCGTTTGCGATCCTCATCGGCGTCGTCGTCGGCACGTATTCGTCCATCTTCATCGCCTCGCCGGTGGTGCTCTGGTGGAGCGGCCGGAAGGGCCAGAATTTGCGCACCGAAGTGAAGCGCGCCGAGCTGGAAGTCATCTCGTAGCCCCATCATTTCTCGCCCCCGGACCCAGCAAACATGCCGACTTACGAGTATCAGTGCACGAAGTGCAAAAAGGGATTTGAACTCACGCAGTCGATGAAAGACGACGCGCTCACCGTCTGCCCGAAAGAGCAGTGCCGGATGAAAACCTGGGGCAAGGGCGCGGTGAAACGGCAGATCGGAACCGGTGCCGGGCTCATCTTCAAAGGCTCGGGATTTTACATCACCGACTACCGCAGCGAGGGCTACAAAACTGCGGCGAAGAAGGACATTCCCGCCTCCGCGGAGCCGGCGAAATCCGAGACGAAAACCGACTCGAAGCCGGAGAAAAAAACAGAGACGAAACCCGCGGCGGTCGAGAAAACGAAGCCTTCGAAAAAAAAGGAATAAATGGCGACTACGACCCCGAGCCTGACCTGCCCGCAATGCGGGTATGTGAACGAAGCCGAGCGCGTCTATTGCCACAACTGCGGCGCGAAACTCGACCGCTCGCTCTTGCCGAAAGAGGACGACTCGAAGGCGAAAGACTCGATCGAAAAAACCCGGCGGCGGGTCAAGAAGATGACCAATCCCGGCGGCAGCGTGGTCGTCCGCGAAGCGAAAACGGCGGCGAAGGCGATCGCCGGAGCGGCCGTTCTGGCGTTGATCGTGCAGCTCGCCCGCGAGCCGGATGGAGTGCCGCGCGCGGACACCGAACCGGCGTCGCGCATTCTCTCGAGTGAGATCGACCAAGCTTTCGAATCCGGGCAGATGCGGCAGCTCGTATTTTCCGAAGCCGACGTAAATGCACACCTGCGCTCGACAGTGCGGGCGAAGACCGGCGGCAGCACGATCCCTGGCGTGAGTTTCGAGCGCGCGTTCGTGGCTCTCGAGCCGGGAATCTGCCGCATCGGCATCCAGCAATCGCTGTGGGGCTTCCCGCTTTATTCGGGCATCGCCTACCAACTCGAGGTGAAGAACGGCGTGTTCACGGCGACCCAGCACGGCGGGAACTTTGGGCGCGTCCCGATTCATCCGAAGCTGATGCAAGTCGGCGACTTCGCTTTTCAAAAACTTTGGACGGCGCTGAAACGAGAGCACGAGCAGTTGCAAAAACTGCAGGCGATCGTGATCGAAAAGGGGCGGATCATGCTGGTCACCAAAGCAACGCGATGAGCCCGCGCTTCCTCCTGCTTTTCGTCGTGATGCTCACGATGTTGAGCCGGCTGGAGGCGGCGGAATTGCCGGCGCGCAGCGTCAGCAGCTCGAAGCAATTCATCGTTTATTGCGACGACCCAGCGCTGCGGAGCCGGGTCACCGGGTTCGCCGAGGAGGTGAAGACCGAGCTGCTCGCGCTGCTCGGCGAGACGGATCGCTGGAAGATGCCGGTGGTCATTTCGCTGGTCCGTGCGCCGGCACCGAGCTCCGTGCCGGTGAAGTTCCGGCTCTTCGATTCGCCGGACGGCGCGACCGTGCAAATCGAAGCGCAGATCGGCGACAACCCCGCGGACATCCACCTTCAAAAGCAAATCGTCCGCGCGGTGCTGCTCGAGATCGAGTATCGCGAACGCGGCGCGGTGAAGGCCGGCGAACGCTACGTGGAAGCCCCGTGGTGGCTGATCGAGGGGGCGCTCCAGATCTTCCGGGAGCGTGATTTCGGCGTCACGCCGGACCTTTTCCAGACGATGATCGCGACGAACAAACTCCCGCCGATCGCCGATTTTCTCGCGCTGAAAGACGACGATCTCGGCGCGACCGCGCGGGCGATGGATGCGGCGTGCGCGATGTGCCTCGTGCAGTTGCTCATGGAGCAGCCGGGCGGGCGGACAAATCTCGGGCGGCTGGTCCGGCATTGGCCCGACCTTCACGACGATCCGGTCGGCGCGCTGACGAAAGAATTCCCCGGCCTCGGCGCGTCCGCCAACGGTCTGCAAAAATGGTGGTCGGTGAATGTCGCGCACTTCTCCGCGGCGGATCGTTACAAAGGCCTGTCCGCGGACGCGACGGATCAGGCGCTGGCCGCGCTCTTGCAGTTCGAGATCGTGGCGGACAAAGCCGGGAAGAAGCGGAGTTTCACGATCGAGCAATTCGCCGAATTCGTGAAGCTGCCCGGCAGCAAGGCGGCGATGACCAACCTGCACAACTCGGTCATCGCGCTGAGCACGCGGGCCAACGCGCTTTTTCGCCCGATCCTCGCGGACTACGAACATGTCTCCGCGCTACTCGTCCGCGGGAAGACTCGCGGAGTCGCCGAGCGCCTCGACCAGGTGGAGCGCTACCGCGAATCCGCGATCCGGCGGATGAGCGCGATCGGCGATTATTTGAACTGGTACGAAGCCACGCAGATGGGCACGCGCAGCGATGCGTTCGACAGCTTCCTCAAAACCGCCAACGAGATTTCCGCGGAGGACGAACGCCTCCGCCGCGACAACCCAATCGCGAAATACCTCGACCAGTTGCAGGAAGAATTCTGACCCACACCCGCGCGCCATCGCGGGAGGCGCTCAGAGGCTGTGTTAAAAAGTCGGGAACTCCCGCGGCCCTTGCTGGAGCGCGCCGCGCCGTCGGCGCGAGTCTCTTTAAAATCACTCGTTCGGGCACCGACGGAGCGGTGCGCTCCAATGGTCGCCTGGACTTATTTCAAAGCCTGTCAGACCAGTTCGCCGCGCCGGACCTTCTCCATGCAGGCGGGGCAGATGCCGTGCGAGAAATCCGTGCCGGTCTGGACGTGGATGAATTCCTCGATCTGGTGCCAGTAGTCCTGGTCGTCGCGGATGCTCTTGCAATACATGCAGATCGGCAGGAGGCGCTTGAGCTTCTTCACATCTTCGAGCGCGATTTCGAGATCGACCACACGCTTGGCGAGCGCGCGCTCGAGATCGACGACGCGCTGTCCGACCTTGAGCCGGGCGCGGAGTTCGTCGGGATCGAAAGGCTTGATGACGTAATCGTCCGCACCCGCTTCGAGGCCCGCGGCGATCTCCTCTTTCTGGCTCTTGGCCGTGAGGAGCACGAGGTAGATATAGGGCCGACCGATGTTCTGCCGGACGCGTTTGCAGACCTCCACACCGTCCATCTTCGGCATCATCCAATCGAGAATCGCCAGCGACGGCGCATCGTCGCGTTCGAGGATCGCCGCCGCCTTTTCGCCATCCTCCGCGGCGATGACGTCGAAGCCCCAGTTCGTGAGATTTCGCTCCAGCAAATGCCGGGAAACGTAGTGATCTTCCGCGATCAAAATGCGGGTCGAATCCTGACTCATACGGCGGCGGGGAGGTAGCATCACTGAGGTTATCGCAGAGTCGGCGGAATTTGAGCGCATCGGTATGGGGAGATGACTTGGGGCCAAAGAGAGAACGATTTCCGCACCGGCGTTTTGCGCTTTGCTCGCCTCGCGATTTAGCATCACTACTCGTCTTTCCTTTGATGAAAGTCTCCGATTTGCGCGGCATCCTGCAATACGTTCCTCGCTTTCGAGATCGAATTTTCGTGGTCGCCGTGGATGGCGAAATCGTCGCATCGCCGAACTTTCAAAACATCCTCCTCGACCTCGCGGTCCTCCGCTCGTTGAGCATCAAAGTCGTGCTCGTCCACGGTGCCCGGCTCCAAATCGAACAGCTCGCGGCAGAGCGCGGCGTGACAATTTCCAATGCCGACGGCACGGGCCTGACCGACGAAGCGACGCTGAAAATCAGCATCGAAGCCGCGACGAATGTGATGAGCGAAATCATGCAGGGCCTCACTTCCGTGGACCTGCGCGCGGCGTACGCGAATGCCATCGTCGCGCATCCCGCCGGCATCATCGGCGGCGTCGATCGCCTCCACACCGGGCGGGTCGAGCGCGTCGATACAAAGTCGCTGCATCTGTTTCTGGACGAAGGAATCACGCCCGTGATTCCGCCGCTCGGGTTCGACGGCGAAGGCCACACTTTCCGCGTGAACTCGGATGGCATCGCGATCGAAGTCGCCGAGACCCTGCAGGCGATGAAGATCATTTTTCTCACCGCGGATTCGCTCGTCGTGAATGGCGAAGTCGTCCGCCAGCTCTCGATCGCGGAGGCGGAGGAGATCGTCAAAAAGAAGAAGACGCCGGTCGAACCGAAGCTCCTCTCGAAGCTCGACCACGCCGCGCGCGCCTGTCGCCAAGGCATCCCGCGCGTGCATCTTCTCGACGGCACGATCGACGAGGCGCTGCTCACGGAAATCTTCAGCCACGAGGGAATCGGCACGATGGTTTACTCGAACGAGTACCAGCAGATTCGCCGCATTTTCAAAAAAGACGTGCGCGCCGTGATGTCGCTCATCCGGCAGTCCGTGAGCAACGAGGAGCTCGTCCGCCGCACCCGCACCGACATCATCGCGCACCTCGAAGATTACTGGGTTCTCGAGATCGACCGTTCGCTCGTCGGCTGCGTGGCGCTCCATTTTTTCCCCGAGGAAAAGCAGGCCGAACTCGCCTGCCTCTACGTGAACAAGAACCAGGAAGGCTCCGGCTACGGCCGCAAACTCATGGCCTTCGCCGAGCAACTCGCTGCCGAAAAGGGCGCTAAACACGTCTTCGCGCTCTCGACCCAGGCCTACAATTACTTCCAGCAAAAAGGCGGCTACACCGAAATCACGCCCGACGAACTCCCGCCCGAACGCCGCAAAAAATGGGAGGCGAGCGCGCGCCATTCCAAAGTGATGCGCAAGCCCACCGTCGCCCCCGCCGCCGTCGAGCCGCCGCGTTCGTGAATTTACCGCCCCGCAAACCATGACTTCCGCCCTGCTCATCGACGGTCTCGTCATCCTCGTTTACTTCGTCGTCGTCATCTCGATCGGCCTCTACAAAGGCCGGGGCGACACTTCGATGGAAGGGTTTGCGACGGGAAATCGCAGCATTCCGTGGTGGGCCGTGCTCGCGTCGATCCTCGCGGCGGAGATCAGTGCGGCGACGTTTCTCGGCGCGCCGGGCGAAGGTTACGCGCTGCGGAATTTCACCTACGCGCAGCTCGCCATCGGCACGATCCTCGCCCGCGTCATCATCGCGTTTCTCTTCATCAAGCCATACTACGACTACCGCGTCGTTTCGATTTACGAGTTCCTCCTCGTCCGATTCGGGACGCAGACGAAGAACGCCGCGTCCGCCGTTTTTCTCGTCACACGCGCGCTGGCCAGCGGCACGCGGCTCTACGTCGCGGCAGTCGTGCTGGTGCTCGGATACGAAATGTTCAGCGGGACGAAATTGACGCCTCTCCAGGAAGTTTGGATCTACGTCGGCGCGCTCACATTCCTCACCGCCGTCACCGCCATTTACACCGCGCTCGGCGGGATCAAGGCCGTCGTCTGGACCGACGTGATTCAGGCCACGATCATGTTTGGCGCGCTCGGCTTCGCGATTTACACGCTGCTCGGGCACATCCCCGGCGGCTGGGCGGGCGCACAAAAAACGCTGACCGGTTCGCGCGACCTCGCGTTTTTCGACAGCGGAATCGTCGCCGGCGCGGGCCTCTGGCCGAACATCAAAGGCATTCTGGAAAGCGAATACACGATCTGGGCAGCGATCCTGGGCTCGACGTTTCTGACCATGGCCACGCACGGCACGGATCAAGACATGGTGCAGCGAATGTTGACCGCGAAAGATCACGTCCGCAGCCGCTGGGCCCTGATTCTATCAGGCTTGGCGGACCTCCCCATCGTTCTCTGCTTCCTCCTCGTCGGCATCCTGCTCTGGGCTTTTTACCAGCAGCCCGGGATGCAAAATCCGTTCGCCCACTACATCCTCGAGCAGATGCCGACCGGCGTGCGTGGCCTGCTCATCGCCGGCATTTTTGCCACCGCGATGGGCTCCCTCAGCACCGCGCTGAATGCTCTCGCGACCAGCTTCACCGAAGACTGGTACATGCCCTACATCCGCCCCGGCGCGAGCGATCGGCAGGTCGTCCGCGCGGCTCGATTGAGCACAGTCGCCTTCTCCGCGATCCTCGTCGTGATCGGCTCGCTCACCGCTTACGCCGTCATCGTCCTGCACTCGCGCATCATCCCGATCGTGCTCGGGATTTTCGGCTACACGTACGGCTCGCTCCTCGGCGTTTTCCTCGTCGGCATGCTCACCCGGACGCGCGGCGACAACCGCGGGAATTTGGTCGCGATGCTCTGCGGCTTCATCTTCGTCGCCCTGCTCAGCGGCTTGCACAACGATGTCTGGGCGCTGCTGCATCCCGCCCTCGCGGGCGCGGCCAAGCCGCCTCCGCTCTGGAAACCCGAGTGGCTGCCGGCCATCGAATTCCCCTGGCGGATCACTTTTGGAACGGCCTTGACCTTTGGCATCGCCGTCTGTTTTCGCACCCCGTTGGCGCAAATCGAGGTCGCGAAAGCGCACGTCGCGGCGCGTGCTGTTTGAGCGGCGGAGGCGTTTCGATTTTGTGGCGGAAGCGGGATGGTCAACCGGAAAGAGTGTCGGTTTGGAAATAAAGTCGGGGCTTTTTCGGGAATGTTCTTGGCGGTCGGAACGACCACTTTTAGTCTCACGCCCGCTTCGGCGGAGGGGGTGAAAACCCCTTGTGAATAACTTGTGAATATCGCCCAAAAACCATCCCCCAGTGAACCATCCCCGCCTGCTCAAAGGGCGGGCGGGTGCGAATGCGCTAATGTGACGATGGAATCTACGTTCCACACAGATGCCTTCGACAAGTCGCTGATTTCCAATGAGTTGCGCGTGGCGTTCAATCGTGTTTCCCGCCGTCTGAGTCACGGCCGCGTGAACTTCGCGCGGCTTTTCAGCCGCTCATTTTCTCCCCGCTCCCAAACTTCAGCGTCCTCCAGCCACTGTGGATAAACCCCTTTCGACAGGCCAATTAGCCACCATTTGGAACGAGATTTCCGCGGCCGTAAAAGCCGAGGTTAGCGCCGACGCTTTCGCGCGCTGGTTCAAGGAAATCGACCTCGTCGCGCTCGACGAACGGAACCTCACCTTGAGCGTTCCAAGCAGCATTTTTCAGTTCTTCATCGAGAGCAATTACATGCCGTT
The DNA here is from genome assembly GCA_043777315.1 of Spartobacteria bacterium. Classification (GTDB taxonomy): domain Bacteria; phylum Verrucomicrobiota; class Verrucomicrobiia; order Chthoniobacterales; family Chthoniobacteraceae; genus CAIURC01. The sequence goes on from JAYVPW010000097.1 coordinate 93,030, forward strand.
TCTGCGCTCCGCGACCATGCTCGCGCTCGGTACGGCCCGGGAGGTGCATTTCGTTTTCAAGGGCGAATCCGCCGCGCCGCTTGCTCCCGCGGATGCCGAAGTGCAGATCGGCAAAGCCGAGGCCGAACGCGAAAAAATCATGGTCAACCCCGAACCCGAGGAGGCGGTGCCATCCGCCGCGAATGGGATGAATCCGCGGAACACCTTCGATTCCTTCGTGGTCGGCGCGAACAACCAGTACGGCCACGCCGCTTGCTTCGCGGTGGCGAATGCGCCCGGCAAAACCTACAACCCGCTCTTCATTTACGGCGGTGTCGGGCTCGGCAAAACGCACCTGATGCAGGCGATCGGCCACCAGATCGCGGGCCGCAAAAAAGGCGGCAAGGTCTTCTACGTGACGAGCGAGCGCTTCACGAACGAGTTCATCGACGCGATCCAAAACAGTTCGCTCGCGAAGTTCCGCAAACGCTTCCGCCAGGCCGACGTGCTGCTCATCGACGACATCCAATTTCTCGCCGGCAAGGAGCGCTCGCAGGAGGAATTTTTCCACACGTTCAACACGCTCTTCGACGGCCACAAACAAATCGTCCTGTCCAGCGATCGCCCCCCGTCGGAGATCGCCAATCTCGAGCACCGGCTCGTCTCTCGTTTCGAGTGGGGCCTGACCGCCGAGCTTCAGCCGCCAGACATCGAAACCCGCCTCGCGATTCTTCAAAAAAAGGCCGAGACGCTCGCCGTCAAACTCGAACCCGCGACGCTGCAATTTCTCGCCGATCGCATCCGCACCAACGTCCGCCGCCTCGAAGGCGCCCTCATGCGCGTCGCTTCTTTTGCCTCGCTCAGTGGCCACGCGCCGACCCCGGAACGCATCGAGCAATTGCTGAAAGACATCCTGCAGGAGGAGGCCCGGCGCGCGATCACGATCGATCAAATCCAACGCCGCGTGGCCGAGCATTTCGACATTCGCCTCGCCGACATGACGAGCAAACGCCGCCCGCAAAACATCGCCTTCCCCCGCCAGGTCGCGATGTATCTCGCCCGCGAGCTGACCAAGCAATCGCTCAGCGAGATCGGCGACGCCTTCGGAGGGCGCGACCACGGCACCGTCCTTCACGCGCATCGGCTCGTGAAAGGCAAAATGCTCAGCGAGGAAAAAGTGCGGCAGGTCGTGTCGTTCCTCGACACCCAACTGCACCGCTGAACCAACTGCCGAAAATTACGTCCGGCGTTCGCAACTGCACGGATGACAAGGCGAAGCAGGAAAGCAGAAAAACAGGAATGAAGCGGCAGAATCCGACTTCCTGTTTTCCTGTTTTCCTGCTCATCCGATCCGGAAGCGATTGCTGGCAGGCGCGCGCGGTCGTCCGTCCTCGCTTTCCGGGCAAAAGTGATTGCGTCGCGAAACGCATTCCTTCATCTACACGCATCCGTTTTTCCTATGAAATTTAGCGTCAGCAAAGAGAAGCTCCTCGAAGGTCTGCAGACCGTCCAAAACGTCGTCAGCACCCGCACCACCCTGCCCATTTTGTCGAACGTTTTGCTGCAAGCGAACGACGGCACCTTGCGCCTCACCACCACCGATCTCGACGTCGGCGTGAGCGGCACGATCGACGCGCAAATCGAGAAGCCCGGCGCGACCACGCTGCCCGCGAGGCGGCTTGCCACCATCGTCCGCGAGCTTCCGGCCAGCGAAATCCAGATCGAAATCGACTCGAAAAACGTCGCCTCGATCCGCTGTGGCCAGAGCTTTTTCAAGATCATGGGACTGCCGGAGGAAGAGTTCCCGCCGCTCCCGAAATTCACCGACGCGAAGGAGTTCAAGATCCCGCAAAAAGACCTGCGCGACGCGCTGAAAAAAACCTCCTACGCGATCTCCACGGACGAGACGCGCTACGTCCTCAACGGCATCCTTTTTTCGTTCAAAGAGAACAAGCTCACGATGGTCGCGACTGACGGTCGGCGGCTCGCGCTGATCGACCTCGAGATGGAATTTCCGCGCAGCCAGGAGGTCGAAATCATCGTCCCGACGAAGTGCATCACCGAGCTCCAGCGGCTGATGGGGAACGAGGGCGAGGTCAAAATGAGCGTCGGCGAAAACCAGGTCGCGTTCGAGATCAACGGCACGCTGCTCGTTTCCAAACTCATCGAAGGCAACTACCCGAACTACCGCCAGGTCATCCCCGGCGAGGCGAAAGAGCGCGTCACGCTCGAGCGCGAGCAGTTTCACAACGCCGTGCATCGCGTCTCCCTGCTCGCGAGCGAAAAGTCGAATTCCGTGAAGCTCGTCTTCACGAAAAACAACATCGAAATCGCCGCGAACACGCCCGATGTCGGCGAAGCGCGCGAGTCGCTTCCGGTCGTTTACAAGGGCAAGGATTTCTCCATCGCCTTCAATCCCGAGTTCCTGATGGCACCGCTCAAAAACCTCCCGAACGACGAAATTTACCTCGATATCATCGACGAAATGAGCCCCGGCGTGATCAAGATTCAGACCCCGTTTCTCTACGTCCTGATGCCGATGCGCATCAGTTGAGAAACGGCGGCAAAATCCTTTGCTTTCCCGCGCGGCCTCTGCGAAAGGTCTCGCCCCGCTGGTGAAAACCAGCATCCCATTTGCTCACGTGGCGGAATTGGCAGACGCGTACGGCTCAGGACCGTATGGGGTAACCCGTGGAGGTTCGAGTCCTCTCGTGAGCACTTTCTGGCGCGAACGTCAGGTGAACGCCCTCCTTTTTTCAAACCAGTAAAAAGAAATAGGCGGGCACCTGACGGGATGGCCGAAGCCCCTCCGCCCGAACGTCCGAAACAGTGATGCCCGCCCGGCGCACCATCGGCCAAGCGCCAGCGGGAACAAAGGCTGCAATCGAGCGCAGATTCTGAGCCGGTGTCACGTTTCGCGCGCAACGAGCGCGCCCAAAAGCGCTGCTCCGCCCGCTACTCGGCGGTGACGGACAGCCGCCGCTAATTGCTCCGGCGCGCGAGCGCGACCTTGCCGGTGCGGGTGAGGTCGCCGATGCCGAAGGGCTCCATGAGCACGAGAAACTTCGCGATCTTGCTCTCGTTGCCGGTCACCTCGATCGAGACGTTTTTGTGCTGCACGTCGATGATCTTCGCGCGGAAAATGTCGCAGATTTGCAGGACCTCGGCGCGCGTCTCGGCGTTCACATTCACGCGGAGGAGGACGAGTTCGCGATCGACGGCCTCGTCTTCGCGGAAGTCCTGAATCTCAATCACATCGATCAGCTTGTTGAGCTGCTTGGTCACCTGCTCGAGCACGGTGTCGTCGCCGCGCACGACGATGGTCATGCGGGAGGTGGAAGGGTCGAGCGACGGACCGACATTGAGCGTGTCGATATTGAAGCCGCGTCCGCTGAACATGCCGGCCACGCGCGTGAGCACGCCGAACTTGTTTTCGACCAAAACCGAGATCGTGTGTCGCATAAAAGGGCGGCGAAACTGGAGAAACCGGTGCAGCGCGTCAAGAGCCGACGCGGCTTCTCCCCACCTTATCCTCGCGACGGCAGCAGCATTTCAAAAGTCGTTCCGCCCAGATCGCTGCGATGGCGGATGATGCCGCCGAGTTGCTGGGCAAAACCGAGCGCGACCGTGAGCCCGAGACCGGCGGCGTTTTGCTTTTTCTTCAGCGAAAAGAATGGCGCAAAAATTTTCTCCGTCATCTCGGGCGGGACGCCGTCGCCGTCGTCAGTGACAGCGAGGCAGACCCAGCGGATCGGCTGCGCGGCGGAACTCGTGGCGGCCGTGGGCTCGTCGCCTTGAATTTTGATGCGGACATTTCCGCCGGCGGCGGTCGCTTCGCAGGCGTTGCGCACGAGCTCGGTGATCGCCGTTTTCACCCGGCTCATGTCGCCCCAGACGTTCGGTAGATCCGCCGCCACGTCGATTTCGATCTTCGTTTTCGCCCCGCGGAAGGCATCGAAACCGGGACGCAGGAATTGGATGAATTCGCCGAGGTCGATCTCGCGCCAAATCACCGTGGAGGGGCGCACGAGCGAATGTGTGCGGTCCATGAGCTCCGAGGCGGCACGCGCGCCGTCCTGAATTTTTTTGAGACCGGCGACGGTCGGCTTGTCGAGATTGCTGTTGTCGAGCATCAGGCCGACGTAGCCGTGGAAAAGCGTCAGGATGTTGTTCATCCGGTGCGCGAGGCCGCGGACGAGTTGGTCCTGAAATTCCGAGTGATCGATCTGCATGGGGAGCAGACCTGAGACTAGCAGGAGGCATACTTGGCTGGCGCTTTTAACCGCGAAGGAGCGAAGGAGCGAAGATGAAGAGGGTGGATCGGACTCGCGCCAGCATTTCCTATCCGCGTCTCCCCTCCTTGTTTGGAGCGTGCCGGGAGGTGACTCCGTTTCTCTCCCTCCTTCGCTCCTTCGCGGTTAAAAATTTAGACTCCGTCGGCAATCACGGTGACCTCGCCCGCGACGAGGCAGTGCGAGGTGCCGGAGGCGTCGCGCAAGAGCAGGTGCCCGTCGGGATCGAGCCCTTCCGCGATGCCCTCGATCCGCGCCTCGCCCGCGCCGAGCTGAATCCAGCGTCCGAGCAAGGCGCTGCGGCGGGTGGCTTCGGCGATGATTTCGGGAAAGGTCGAGTCGAGGGAGAAGAGGCGCGTTTCCAGTTCGCGGAACATCGCCACGGCGAGCGCTGAGCGATCCACGACCTGTCCGCCGGCTTCGCGGAGGGAGGTCGCTTTCTCCGAGAGTTCCGGCGGAAAATCGGCGGCGGCGTGGTTCACATTCACGCCGATGCCGAGCACGGCGAAGGGCTGCTGCGCTTGATCCGCGCCCATTTCGACCAGAATGCCGGCCACCTTTTTCCCGTTGATGTGGAGGTCGTTCGGCCACTTGATTTCGATGCGGACGCGCAGTGTTTTTTCGATCGCCGCCGCGAGGGCGACGGCAGCGCAGGTCGTGAGGCGCGGCCACTGCGCGAGGGGAAGCGACGGACGCAGCAGGAGCGAGAACCAGAGCCCGAGGTGCGACGGCGACTCCCATTTCCGGCCGAAACGTCCGCGCCCAGCGTTCTGCCGTTCGGCAAAAACGGCGACCCCGGCGGCAGCGCCATTGCGGCCGAGCTCGGCGGCACGGTCGTTGGTCGAGTCGGTTTCTTCGAACACCAAAATCTCGCGAATGAGCGCGCTTTCGCCGAGCCGGGCGAGGAGATCATCGGCGATGAGACGGTCGGGCGAAGCGACGAGCCGGCAGCCGAGTCCCGGCCGCTCCTCGATCCCGAATCCGGCGCCGCTGAGTCCGGCGATCCGCGCTTCGATCTCTGGCAAAGATGCGCCGAGCAGCTCCGCCAGCTCCCCGCTGGAATGATGCGGCCCCGCGCGCAACGCCCGCAACAGCGCCACATCGAGCGCGCTCACGGGAGCAGCTCGAGCGAAAAATCGATCGCCGGCGCGGAGTGCGTCAGCGCGCCGACCGAGATGAAATCGACGCCCGTCGCCGCGATCACCCCGATGTTTTCCAGCGTCACGCCGCCGCTCGCCTCGAGCTCCACGCGCCCCGCCGCCGCGCTGACCGCTTCGCGCAGCTCACCCGTCGTCATATTATCGAGCAGGATCACATCGACGCCGGTGAGCCCGAGAAATTCGCGCACCTGCCCGAGTGTGTCCGCCTCCAGCTCCACGCGGACGCCCGGATGGGCGGCGCGAAACGTGTCGATCGCCGCCTGCAACGCGCCCGTGTTTCCCGCCGCGAGCAGATGATTGTCCTTCACCATCACCATGTCGAAGAGCCCGAACCGGTGATTCACGCCGCCGCCCGCGACCACCGCCGCCTTTTCCAGCGCGCGCAGTCCCGGCGTGGTTTTGCGTGTGTCGAGGATGCGCGCCTTGTGTTTGCCCGCAGCCTCGACGAAGCGCCGCGTCAGCGTCGCGACGCCCGAGAGCCGTTGGAGAAAATTCAGCGCCACGCGTTCCGCCGTCAGGATCGAGCGGACCGGCCCGCTGATTTCCAGCACTGGATTTCCCTTCAAAAGACGCGCGCCCGATTCGTTCACGATCTTCACTTCGAGTCCGGCATCCACCCGCCGGAAGACCTCGGCCGCCGTCTCCACGCCCGCCGCCACCGCCGGTTGCTTCGTGAAAATGCGCGCCTTTCCCGACTCTTCGCCGACAAAAAAAAGCGAGGTGAGATCGCCGGCGCCAATGTCCTCCGCCAGCGCGATGCCGATGGAATCGTGGGGCGTGTCGAGGGTTGAAAGTTGAGAGTTGAGGGACACGGAGTTTGGAAAGTTCAGAAAACGGCAATAAGCCAAGTCATCCTGAGCGAAGCGCCGGCGGAGTCGAAGGACCTCTTACTTCTCCCCTCTCAGCGCGCGCGACTCGTGGGAAAAGTAAGAGGTCCTTCGACTGCGCCCGCAAAGCCAGGCTTCGCTCAGGATGATGGCGATTTACAGCCCGAGCATCAGCCGCGCGGGGCTCTCGATGCATTCTTTGAGGCGGATGAGGAACGTGACGGCTTCCTTTCCATCGACGACGCGGTGGTCGTAGCTGAGCGCGAGATACATCATCGGACGGATGACGACCTGGCCTTTTTCGGCGACGGGGCGCTCCTGGATTTTGTGCATCCCGAGGATGCCGGACTGCGGCGGATTCAGGATCGGCGTGCTCAGCAGGCTGCCGTAAACGCCGCCGTTGCTGATCGTAAAAACGCCGCCCTGCAGGTCTTCGATTTTGATTTTTCCCTCGCGCGCCTTGGCCGCGTAACCCGCGAGGTCGCGCTCGATGTCGGCGAAGGATTTCTGATCCGCATCGCGCACGACCGGGACCACGAGTCCGCGCTCGGTGCCGACGGCGACGCCGATGTCGAAGAAATGATTTTGCACGAGATCGTCGCCTTCCATCCGCCCGTTGATCGTCGGCACAGCTTGGAGCGCGCTGACGGTGGCTTTGATGAAGAACGACATGAAGCCGAGCTTGGTCCCGTGCTCCTTCGTGAAGGCCTCCTGCATTTCCGAGCGCAGCCGCATCACCGCGCTCATGTCGCACTCGTTGAAGGTCGTGAGAATCGCCGCGGTGTGCTGCGCCATCACGAGCTGCGCGGCGATCTTGCGGCGCAGCGGACTGAGTCGTTTGCGCGTGCTGCGGCCCTCGCGGACGGCGACGGGCTCCGGAGCGACGGCGCTTTGCGCGTGGGTTGGAACGCTCTCTTTCGCTGAAGAAAGCGCGGCGGAAATACTCGGCGTCACCGTGGCTTCGCGCTGCGGGACCGGCGTCGCCTTCATCGTGTGCGCCGGCGCGACTTCGCTCGGCGAAGCGAGCGCGGTGACGGGCTTCTCCTGCTCCTTTTCCTTTTTGCCCTTCTTCGCAGGCACCGCACCGGCCTCGTCGATGCTCGCGACGACCTCGCCGATTTTCACCTCGGCTCCGGCTTGCGCGATGATGTGCAGCACGCCGGCCTTTTCGGCCGTTATTTCAGTCGAGACTTTGTCGGTATCGAGCGAAAGCAGGACGTCGCCGACGGCGACGATATCGCCGTCATTTTTCAGCCACGCGGAGATGACGCCGCTGGTGATCGATTCGCCGACGGCGGGGATTTTGACTTCGAGAGACATGGCGGGATTTTTGATTGCTGATTGCTGATTAGCCGAGCGTGAAGGCGTCCGCGACGATGAGCGCCTGCTCGCGTTTGTGGATGCCGAGCGAGCCGACGGCGGGACTGGCGCTGGCCGCGCGGCCGGCGTACCAGATTTGCTTTTCGAGCAGGCGCGTGAGCTGCCAGCCGAGGTGATTCCACGCGCCCATGTTTTGGGATTCCTCCTGGCACCAGACGAAAGTCTTCGCGTTCGGGTAAACTTTCACCGCCTCGAGAATCTGCGCGGTGTCGAGCGGGTAAAGCTGCTCGACCCTGATGAATGCTGCATCCGCGAGCTTCTTCTCGTCCCGATGCTTGAGCAGATCGTAGTAAATTTTGCCGGTGCAGAAGACGAGGCGCTTGATCTTGTCGGGCTTGGCAAGGAGCGGGCCGTGGAGGATTTCGTGGAAGCCATCGTTCGTGAAATCCTCCAGCTTCGAGGCTGCGGCTTCGAGGCGGAGCATGCTTTTCGGCGTCATCAAAACGAGCGGCTTGCGGAAGGCGCGCTTCATCTGGCGGCGGAGCGCGTGGAAATATTGCGCCGGTGTCGTGAGGTTGCAGACCTGCAAATTCTCCTCGCCGCAGAGCTGGAGGAACCGCTCGAGCCGCGCGCTGGAATGCTCCGGCCCCTGGCCTTCGTAGCCGTGCGGGAGCAGGAGCACGATGCTGCTCGGGCGCTGCCACTTCGACTCCGCCGACGAGATGAACTGGTCGATGATGACCTGCGCGCCATTCGCGAAATCGCCGAACTGCGCCTCCCACATGCAGAGCATTTCCGGGTAGTTCAGCGAGTAGCCATAGTCGAATCCGAGCACCGCCTGCTCGCTGAGGAGCGAGTTGTAAATGCAGAGCCGGCCTTGATCGGGCGACAAATGCTGGAGCGGGCAGTAACGGTCGCGCGTCTTTTCGTCATACAAATACGAGTGCCGCTGGCTGAAGGTCCCGCGCCGGCAATCCTGTCCGCTGAGCCGTACGGCGAGACCTTCGAGCAGCAGCGAGCCCATCGCCAGCGCCTCGCCGAACGCCCAATCGAAACCGTCGCCGCGCTTCAAAGTGTCCACGCGTTTATCGAGGAAAAACTTCTTCAGCTTCGGCAAAACGCGGAAACCGTCCGGCACGGTCGTGAGCCCGCGGACGAGCTCCTCGACGCGCTCGCGGCTGATCTTCGTCTCGACCGGCGCGAAGGAAAACGGCGGTTGAAACACGGCCGTCGATTCGGCGAATTTGCTGATCGTCTGCTCGGTCTCCGCGGCCTTCACCTCCGCGAAAGTCGCCTCGTAGCGCGCGTCGAATTCCTTCTTCAACTCCGCCTCGGCCTCGAGCGAAAGCACCCCGGAATCGGCGAGCGTTTTCTTGAAGATCGTGCCGACCGAGGGGTGCGAGCCGATCTCGGCGTAGAGGGACGGCTGGGTGAAAAGCGGCTCGTCGGTTTCGTTGTGGCCGTAGCGCCGGTAGCAATACATGTCGATGAACACGTCGGCCTTGAAGGTCTGCCGGAACTCGAACGCGAGCTCCGCGCAGAAGCGCACGGCGACCGGGTCGTCGCCGTTCACGTGGAGCACCGGAGCCTCGATCATTTTCGCCACATCGGTGCAGTAGCGCGACGAACGCGCATCGGCGGGGAGGGTCGTGAAACCGATCTGATTATTCACGACGAAGTGGACCGTGCCGCCGGTCCGGTAGCCCTGGAGCTGCGACATGTTCAGCACTTCCGCGACGATCCCCTGCCCGGCGAGCGCCGCGTCGCCGTGGATCAAAACGGGCACCACTTTTCCCCGCTCGACCGTGTCTTTCCGCATCCGCTGCCGCGCGCGCGCCATGCCTTGCACGACGCCATCGACGGCCTCGAGATGGCTCGGATTTGCGGAGAGCCGGAGGGCGACTTTCGAGCCGTCGTCGAGCGTGCGCTCGGTGGTGTAGCCGAGGTGATATTTCACATCGCCGTCGCCGCCGACGGTGTTCGGCATGAAGTTCTCCGAGAACTCCGCGAACATCACGCGGAGCGGTTTTTGCAGAAATTCGCGGATGACGCTGAGCCGTCCGCGGTGCGCCATGCCGATCACGAGCTCCTCGACTTTGAACTTCGGGCAGTTCTCCAGCAGTGCGTGGAGGAAGACGATCATCGACTCGCCGCCCTCGATCGAGAAGCGCTTCTGCCCGACGTAGCGCGTGTGGAGGAAATGCTCGAACGTCTCGACGGATTGAATCTGGTGCAGCATCCGGCGGAGCGTTTCCGGCGGGAGCGCGGGACCGGTGCGACGCGATTCGAGCTTCTCGCGAATCCAATTCCGCACGCGCGGATTCTGGATGTGCATGAACTCCGCGCCGATGTGCTCGCAGTAGGTCGCCTCGAGCTGGCCGACCATTTCGCGCAGCCGCATCCGCTTGCCGCCGAGGAAAAATTTCGAGCTGACTTCGAGGTCGAGATCCTTCGCGTCGAAGCCGAGTTCGCGCAGCGAAAGCATCGGATTTTCCGGCCGCGCATTTGCCAGCGGATCGAGGCTGGCAATGGTGTGGCCGAGCGTGCGGTAGGCGTAAACGAGGCCGTCCACGCGGGTCTGCAATGGTCCGTCCGCGTTCGCCTCGGGCGCTGTGCTCGCACCGTCCGCGCCGTTTTTCGACTGCACAGACCCGAGCTCGAATCCTTCGAAAAAAGCGGCCCAGGTGGAGTCCACGGCGGCGGGATCTTTTCGCCAAAGTTCGTAATTTTGCTCCAGCAAATCGGCGTTGAAACGCGTCGCAAACGAGATGGCCATAAAGTGGGCGCGAAACCTACGCGCGCCCCGGAATCGCACCAACCGAATTTCGTGCGCGCGCATTCTCGGTCATCCTGAGCGCAGCGAAGCGGAGTCGAAGGACCTCTTACTTCTCCCCCCGTTGCGCGCGCGTATCGCGGAGGGGGAGAAGTAAGAGGTCCTTCGACTGCGCTTCGCAAAGCCGAAGCTCCGCTCAGGATGACCGTCTGGACGGAGCGTCCGCTGACGCAGACTCACCGCTCCGGCCCGATGCGCGGGAGGGCTTTCGGGCGCCAGTGAGGCTTCGAGAGCTTTTCGTCGGAGACGTATTCGAAGAGTTTGCTGACGGGATAAAGCATCACGCCGGGCAGGCCGCGCGCATTGATCCGCATCGTGAAATCCATCGCGTCGTCGAGGAAGAAGAGCTTGCCCGCGCCGATCATGCTGAAGCCCGCGCCTTCGACCAAAAGTTTGTCCGTCGAGATCACGCCGTCGCTGATCGTGAAAGCCGCGGAGGCCTTGTGCGCGACGTCGTGGCCGAGGCCGGGAACGATCGTATTCAGGATGCCGGAGAACGGGCCGAGGAACGGGATCGCGAAGACATTTCCATCGGCCAGCGACACCTCGCCGCGGCCCCGCATTGCGCGAGGGTCGTCGGCGCGACCGGTGAATTTATAGTCGCCGCTCATCTTTCCGCGGGACGCTTCGTAGTTGAAATAGAGCTTCGTCACGCTCGCGAAGTCGATGTTCTCGACCTGCAGATCGACGCTGTGGCCGGGCTTCCCCTTCACGATCGAAATGTCGGCATCGCCTCGCAAGCGGCCTCCGTACAAGCTCGCCGAGAGATCGGAGATGTGCAGGCGCTGGTCGTTGAAGAACAATTTCGCCGAGCACTGCGGCGAGCTGAGGTTCTTTTTCAGGAACGTGTAATCCATCCCGGCGGGCGCATCGACGTCGATGGTGAGCTTCGTCGTGTTGCCGTGTTTGATGTGGACGAGGCCGTTGACGAAGACATCCGGCGGCTTCTTCGGAAAGCGATACGGGGCCACGTCTTTCAGGATGTCGGGGGCGAACCAGACGATCACCTCGGCGGGATTCACGTTCGCGTGAATCTGGTCGAGGTGGACTTCGTTGCGCGCGAAATCGACCGTGACACCGCCGCTTCCGCCGCCTTCCGCGCGCTGCAATTTGAACGGCTCGATCGTCAGTTTACGCCCGCCCCAGCGGACCGTGGCGACCACACTTTCGGCGCGCGAATTGCGAAAAACGGCGCGCCCGATTTTCACCTCCGCGCTCGCGGACAAGGCATCGAGCTTCGGCTCGGTGCCGCGCGCGGTGAGCTCGATCACCGGCGAGTCGGTGAACTCGAATTGCGAAAAAACGTCGGCCGCTTTGCCCGTTAAAAATGGCGCGACGACGCGCGGATTGATCGTGCTGCGGAGGCCGGCGCGGAAGTCATCCGGCACCTGCATCGCGTCGCCGGTGAGCTCGCCGGTGCGATGCACGAGCCGGACATCGCGCGCGCTCCAGCGCCCCGCCTGCCACGAGAAATCCGCGGCGAGTCCCTCGAACGCGGCCGAGCGGTAGCTGAAACGCGAGAGCCCGAGATGCCCGAGCAGCCGCAAACTCGCGGCGTCGCCCAGCTTTCCCGCCGCGCTCAATTCGACCGAGGGAGGGACCGAAAAGGCGAAATCAGCCAGCGCGCCGCCGGGCTGAAAAGTGCGCGCGAGCGCGGCGGCGTCGAGCGTCGAACGCAGGCGCAGACTCATTTCGCGCGTCTTCCACTGCAGGCTGCCCGCGCCTTCCAGACCGCCTTTTTTGTCCGTCGCGGCGATCTGCTTCAACTCGAGCGCGCCGTCTCGAAACGCGCCGTCCAGCCGCAGGCTCGCGAGCCGGAAATCGCCGCGCCGGATCTTCCGGGCGTGCAAATTTCCCTCGAGAAAAATTTTCTCCGGCTGCGCGAGATCGCCGCTGAAACGCAGGTCGAGGTGCGGCGGTTCGGCCTCGAATTTCAGCAACTGAATTTCCGAAATGATGCGCTCGATGACGGCGGTGGACGAACCGTCGCCCGGTTTGGGTTTGAAGGCTTGCGGGTTGATCAGCCGGCCGCTGGCCGAGACGTGGATGCCGTAAATTTCCGCGTCGAGACGGCTGAGGTAGAGCTGCTTCGGCGGCAGCATCAGGTGCCCGCTGAGCTTGCTGATTTCGATCGAGGGGCCGTGCGCGTTCTTCGCGTCGAGCGGGATCGAGAGCCGCGCGTCGCTCAAATCGAGCGCGTCGAGGAATGGTTCGCCTTTGAAAAAATTGGCAAAGTTCACGACGAGCAGCATCTCGTCCACGACCGCGAGCGTCTGTCGGCGGTCGCGGCCGGCGTAGATTTTCAGGTCGCGCGCGACGATGCCTCGGAAGGGGTCTAGGGCGAGCTGGCGCAGCGAGACTTCCACGCCGCGCTTGCGAAATTCCGACGAGACGAAGGCCCGCCATTTTTTGGTGAACCCCTTTTCGTAGGCATACCAGCCGAAGCCCGCGACCGCGCCGAAAAGCAGCGCAAGGAAGAGGTAGGCAGCGCGGCGCATCGGCGGCCGGTGATATTTACAGCCGCACGCTGTAGTCGTCGCTCTCGGCGACCGACTCCGCGAACGCGGTCAGGAGCGCGATCACTTTCTCCACATCGGAAAGGTCGGCGGTCTCGACGACCGAGTGCATGTAGCGCAGCGGGAGCGAGACGAGGGCGCTCGGGATACCTTCGCCGGTGTTGAAAATCACGTCGGTATCGGTGCCGCTGTAACGCGAGGAACTCTCGTGCTGCAGCGGAATGGCGAGCCGCTCGGCGACCTCCATCAGCCGCGCGATGACGAGCGGATGATTGCACGTCCCGTGCGTGATGCTCGGGCCGCCGCCGAGCTTCACGTCGCCGTGAATGTCGTGCTCGATCCCGGGAGTATCGGTCGCGTGCGTCACGTCGAGGACGATGCACAAATCGGGCATGAGCCGGTGCGCGACCATCTTCGCGCCATGCCCGCCGATCTCCTCCTGCACGGCATTCACGGCGATGACGGTGCTCGCGAGATGCTCGCGGCGGCGGCTCAGGTTCGCGCAGACCTGGCTGAGGATGAAGCCGCCGATGCGGTTGTCGATCGCCCGGCTGACGATGCGATTTTTTCCGAACTCCTCGACGCGATCGATGTAAACCGCGGGGTGCCCGACGCGCACGCCGGCGGCGCGAACTTCATCCGCACTCGAGGCGCCGACATCGACGAAAAGCTCGTGGACCTGAGGCGATTTCTCGTCCTTGTGATCCTTCCGCAAATGGATCGCGGTGTTCCCGATGAGCCCGCGGACCGGCCCTTTTTCGCCGAGAATATCGACCCGCCGCCCGCGCGCCGTCGCCGTGTCCGAGCCGCCGATGCGGTCGATGCGGAGGAAGCCCTCCTTCGTGATGTGCTTCACGATGTAGCCGATCTCGTCCGCGTGCGCTTCGAGCATCAGGCGCTTCGGCTTCGCGCCTTTTCCGTCGAGCGTCGCCCACGCGGTGCCGTACGCGTCGTTCTCCACGCGGTCGGAAAATTGCCGGACGTATGCCGCCCATTTACGCTGCCCGGCCAGCTCGAACGCCGTCGGGCTCGGAGTGTTGAGCAGATCGAAGAGAAACGTTTTTGCCTGGTCGTCCATGTCGGCGAGAAGTGAGCGGGCGCGCCGTTCGTTGTCGAGCGCGAGCCCGCGCACGGCTCCATCTTTCGCCAGGAAAACTGCTCTTCCAGCCCGCGAAGAATCCCCTTGCCGCCCCCCGTTTTCTCTCCTAAATCCCGACGCTGACTGCGCTCAACGCGCAGGACGCCAGCCTCGCGCAGTCGCACGCGAGACCGGCGAGGGAGCCGCGGGCGCCGAGCTTTTTCGGCACTCGCGACCACGCGACACCTTGATCAACGGACGGGTCCGCAGCTCCACGGCCCCCCGCCCCACCAGAACGCCAGCCATCCAAATCCAACAAATTCGAGTCAACGGCCGCATTCGCGCTCGCGAAGTGCGCGTCATCGTCGCCTCCACCGCCGAGCAGCTCGGGGTGATGAAACTGTCCGATGCCATCCGGCATGCCCAAGGTCTCGGCCTCGACCTCGTCGAAGTCGCCCCCACCGCGAATCCGCCGGTCTGCCGCATCGTCGATTACGGCAAATTCAAGTACGAGGCGTCGAAACAGGACAAGGAAAAGAAGCACTCCGGGAGCAAACTGAAGGAGGTCAAATTCCGCGTGAACATCGACGCTCACGACTACGAGACGAAGATGCGCCACAGCGAGGAGTTCCTCGACAAGGGGAACAAAGTGCGCGTCCAGCTCCAGTTTCGAGGCCGCGAAATGGCGCACCAGGATCTCGGCATGGCGCTGATGGTCCGCATCAAAAACGACCTGAATCAAATGGCGCAGGTCGAGATGGAGCCGAAGCTCATGGGCAAAAGCGTGACCATGACCCTCGCCCCGCTCCCCGCCGCCAAACGCAAGCGCCGCTTCATGAGCGACGAACCGCTCGAGGAAATGCGCGACGAGCCCGAGGGCGACGACGACGAGTAGCCGCGGGGCAGACTGCCAAACGAGACGTCCAAGTCGCGAGTCCGAGGCTCCGGGTAGCGCGCTCGTCTCGAGCGCTGGTCGAGGCGTCCCCGCCTCGACGAACTTTTCCGAAGCGTGGTTTCAGCAAGATCACCCGTCAGCTCCGCCGCCGCGTTTCGGCCCGGTTGGGCTGCTCATCGCTTTCATCAGCTTCTCAAATTTGCCCGACTCATTCGCATACGCCGGATACTCGCGAGCGGCATCGCGGGGCCGGTAGCGGAAGTGTTTGTAAGCCCAGAGATACAGCTCCGGGCGCGCGCGAATCACCGGCTCCAGCGCCTCCCAGCAAAGCTGCGCGATCTCCGGCATCGTCGCGTCCGCCGGCACTTCGATCGCCGGATGCGCGATCACCCGGCACGTTCCGTCGGGCTGTGGCTGCGTCTCGAGCGGCACCAGCAGCGCATTCGCCCGCTGCGCCAGCACCGTGTGCAAAAGCGGCACGCACATCTTCATCCCAAACCCCTCGATCACCGTCGCCGCTTGGGTGGGCGGGAGGTTCAGGTCGATGAGCATCCCGGTCGAGCCGCGCCGTTTCGCGATTTTCAGCAGGCGCAGGATCGAGTTTTCCTGCGCGATGATCGTCTGGCCCGAGACCTCGCGCAGGCCGGAGAAGACGGCGGTCAGCCGCGGGTTTTTGAAGTTCTCCGCGACCACCGTGCTGTGAAATCCGAGGAAGCCGCACGCCAATCCCGCCCATTCCCAGCTCCCGTGGTGCAGGCCGACAAACACGGTCCCGCGGCCTTCCCGCGCCGCGCGTTCGCGGATCGCGTCGAAGCCTTCGATGCGCATCCACTCGCGGAAATTCTCCGGCGTGAGGCGTTGCGCCCAAAAAAGATCCAGCATCGTCCGCAGGAAATTTCGGTATGACGCGCGCGCGATTTCCTGCCGCTGCGGCACGGTAAAACGCTCCCCGAAAGCACACGCCAGATTGGCGAGCGCGACATTTCGACCGCGCGCATCGAGCCGATACGCCAGCGACCCGAGCGCGTTCCCCGAGCGCACCGCCGCCGCCCGCGAGAGTCGCGGGATCGCCCACGCGAGCAGCCGGCAGCCGAGCTCTTCGAGCTGGTGGCGGAAGCGTTTCCAGCGGGTCATCGGTCCAGCGGGATTAAGCAGGAAAACAGCAAAACAGGAATCGGAGTTTTGCTGCACCTTCCTGTTTTCCTGTTTTCCTGCTTCGCCTTTTCCCTCGTCGCAAATCGCATTGTCGCTCCGCTGATTTCCGCTTCATCCCCATGCCGACCCCTCCGCTCCTCGACACCTGCCGCGCGCTTCTCGCCCAGCCCACCGCGCCTTTTCACGAAGACGCCGTGCGCGCCGAGATCGCCATCCAGCTCGCGCAATGTCCGCACGTCGTGGCTGAGATCGATGGTTTTGGAAACGTGATCGCCCGCTATCAGCGCGGGCTGGCCGAGCCGCAGTTCGCGTTTGCGGCGCACATGGATCACCCCGGCTTTGTCGGCGGCAAATTCCTCGGCGGCGTGCCCGCGGAGGTGCTCGCGACCGGTGCGCCGACGCGCGATTTCGGCGCGTTCGCGATGTGGGATTTGCCCGCGTTCGAGCTGCGCGACGGACGCATCCACTCCCGCGCGTGCGACGACTTGATCGGCTGCGCGGCGATCGTCGCGATGTTTCACGAGCTCGAGCGGACCGGCGCGGAAGCCAGTGTTTACGGGCTCTTCACGCGCGCGGAGGAGGTCGGCTTCGTCGGCGCGATCCAGCTCGCGAAGTCTCGCCGCGTGCCGGAAACCGTCACCATCGTCTCCCTCGAAACCAGCTCCGAACGCGGCGGCGCGTGCAAGATGGGCGACGGCGTGATCGTCCGCGTCGGCGACCGCACCTCGATTTTCGACTCCGCGGCCAGCGCGCTTTTTGTGCAGCACGCGAAGTCGGTTGGAATCCCGCATCAGCGCGCGCTCATGTCCGGCGGGACCTGCGAAGCGACCGCCTACCAGCTCTACGGCTACCGCGCCGCCGGCCTCTGCGTGGCGCTCGGCAACTACCACAACTGCACGCCCGACCAGGCCATCGGCTCTGAATTCGTCGCCGTGGCAGACGTCGCCGCGATGGCTCGACTGTGCGTCGCCGCCGCAGTGGCCCCGACCGCGACTGACCCTCACGCCGCACTGCGCGAGCGTTTGGAAGCGGGCGTGGAAAAGTATCGTGCCTTTTTCTAAAAAGCGCCGGCTGCGACGCGTGCGCGATCGGAAGTCTGGGGAGCGCACTCGTCCCGAGTGCTGGTTTCGGCGTCCCGCCGAAACGAACTTTGGAAGCGGTGCGATTCCCACCAGCCGAACGCTGCGGAAAAGTTCGTCGAGGCGGGACGCCTCGACCAGCACTCGGGACGAGTGCGCTACCCGGACGCCGGGGACGCGCGCTTTTCCCCCTCCACTCACTCACACCATCCCGAGCTTCTCGCGCCCCGCGGGCGAGATGCGGTCGGGCGACCACGGCGGATCCCAGACCAGCTCCACCCTCGCGCCCGCCACGCCCGGCACGCTGAGGATGCGCTGCTCGGCATCGGCGGCCAGCGACGGACCCATCCCGCAGCCCGGCGCGGTCAGGGTCATTTTGATTCCGATCTGCTTGCCGCCCTCCGGCGCGTCGGTCGCCTCGAGGCTGTAAATCAGGCCGAGATCGACAATGTTCACCGGGATCTCCGGGTCGTAGCAGTTGCGCAATTGCGCCCACACCTTCTCCTCGTCGAACGGCCCGTCATCGCCCACCGCGCCTGTCGCCGCCTGCTTTCCCAGCGCATCGGCATCGGAGTCGTTGATGCGGAAAAGCCCGCCCATGTTCGCCACATGCACCGTGAAACTCCCGCCGAGCGCCTGCGTGATGATCACCGCCGTCGCCGCCGGCAGCGCGACCTTTTCGCCGCTCGGAATGCGCACCGCCTCGATCTCGCGCGTCAGTTCGATGAATGCTTCGTCGCTCATTTTTTTCGTGGGTTACCGCTGCACTTTCCAGTGCGTCTCGGGATTTAAATTGATGTCGCTGTCCGCGAACTCGAAGCCGCAGGTCCGCAGCAAATAAGCCACGCCCTCGCGGCTGCCCATCGTCTGCTTCAGACTGTGGGCGAAGAGTTCGATGTATTCCTTGTCACTCTCCAGCGCGAGCGACCCCTCCGAAACGTAGCGCGCGAGCTCCTGATCGTGTTGCTCGATCATCTCGAAAAGCGCGCGCCGCAGCCGGATGCGCATCGCCGGA
Source organism: Spartobacteria bacterium (assembly GCA_043777315.1). Classification (GTDB taxonomy): domain Bacteria; phylum Verrucomicrobiota; class Verrucomicrobiia; order Chthoniobacterales; family Chthoniobacteraceae; genus CAIURC01. The sequence goes on from JAYVPW010000097.1 coordinate 111,179, forward strand.
TCGACGACGAGTCGGAACGGATTCGCGTTCGGGGCCGCAGGCATCGGTTCGTCGGTCAGATCGAAAGATGGCGCGGCGAGAGAGTGATCGGAAGCGGGGTCGTTCATGTCCGGGTGAAGCGCGAAAACATGCCTCGCCGGTGCGCCGGTCACGAGCGCTAAAAAAGCGGCGCGAGCGGCCGCAGCGCCGCCTCGATCAGCCGCGTGCCGAGGCTTTGGTTCGCGAGGTCCGCAAGCGTGATTTCCCGGCTCGCCGCGAAGTCCTCGCCCAGCATCGCTTCAAGCTGCTGAGCCTGTTCGCGGGCGTGCGCGAGCAGATTCAGCTCGAAGTTCAGGCGCATCGACCGGTTGTCGGAATTGGCCGAGCCGACCATCAGCCACTCCTCATCCACGAGGATCGCCTTGGTGTGATTCAGCGCCTTGGAATACTCGAAAACCCGGATGCCGTAGCGCAGCAAATCCTCGTAATACGAGCGCCCGACGAGCACGAGATACGGGTGGTCGGATTTCTGCGAAACGAGGAGCCGCACATCGATCCCGCGCGCCGCGCAGATTTGCAGCGCGGAGAGCAGCAGCATGTCCGGCGCGAAATATCCGGTCGCGATCCAGACGCGCTTCGACGCGAAATTGAGCAGCGCGATGAGTGACTTCGGGATCGGCTCGCGCGGCAGGTCCGGCCCGCCGGCGATGACCTGGCAGAGGTGCCCCTCGCCCGCCTGCGCCTCGGGATAAAACTCCGGCCCCGTGATCTTTTCCTCCGTCGCGAAATACCAGTCGGTGGCAAACGTCTCCTGCAAAAACGTGACCACATTTCCACTGACCTCGATCTGCAAATCCCGCCACTCGCCGATCTTCGGATCTTCGCCGGCGTACTCGCGCCCGATGTTCATCCCACCGACGAACGCGACCTCGCCATCGATGATTTGCAGCTTCCGGTGATTGCGCAAATTCAGCAGCCGCGATTGCCGCCACGGCATCCGGTGAAAACAGGCGAAGCGCCCGCCAGCTTCGATCAACGGATCAAAAAAACGGCGTCCCGTGCCGAACCGCCCGACTTGATCGACGAGGAGCCGGACCTGCACGCCGCGTCGCACCGAGGCAATGAGCGCGTCCAGAAATTCCCGGCCCCGGTCGTCCGCGCGCCAGATATAAAATTCGATGTGAATGTGATGCCTCGCCGCGGCGATGCGCTGAAGCAGCGCGGGATAAAACGTGCAGGCATCGACGAGCAAACGGAGGTCGGTGCCGGTCGAGGGCGGGATTTGGTTGATGCTCGTGAGCGCGCGCAGGAGCGAGGCCGCGGCTGGCGACTGCCGATCCATTTTCGACGCCGCCGCCTGGGTCGTGCCGTGCCGCGTGAGCTTTGCTTTCGCCGCGCGGCGCAGCCGTTTGCGCTTCATCCGGTCAGCGCCGAGGAGCAGATAAAAAAGCGCGCCGAGATACGGAAAAAGAAGGATTGACCAGACCCACGCGAGCGTCGCGGCGGGGCGTTTTTTCGCGAGGAGAACGTGCGGAATCGCCGCCCAGGTCAGCACGTATCCCGCGAGCGCAGCCCAGAACATCGGTCAACGAAAACGGAGCTGCGGCATCGGCATGGCGCAGTTTCTTAACGTGCCCCCGCGTCGAGTCGAGCCCGCGAAAAACTACTCACACACCGCTTCGATCTCCGCGTCCGCTGCCGGGCCCGTGCGCGCCGCGCGGCTCTTCACCGACGCGCATGCGTGTTCGTGGAGAGCCTTGAATTCAGCCGCGATCGACTCCAGTTCCTCCTCGGAGAGCGTCTCCAAATCGACCAGATTGTTGCGTGCGCCCTTCATCGCCCGGGTCAATTCATCGAGCGAAAGGCGCGACTCGAACCGCTCGCGAGCGACGCCAGCGGGCATCTCCGTTACTCCACCAGCATCGACGCCGACCCGCGAAAACTGCTGGAGCAAGTGCAGGCGCGCGGGCTCGAAGGGATCATCGGGAAGCAGAGCTCATCACCGTACGAGAGCGGCAAGCGGAGCGGGGCGTGGATCAAACTCAAGTGCGTGAGCGAGCAGGAATTCGTCATCGGCGGCTACACACCGCCGCAGGGGACGCGCGCGCATTTCGGAGCCCTGCTCGTCGGGTTTTCGAGGGGAAAAAGCTGAAATTTTCCGGCAAGGTCGGCACGGGTTGCACCGCCGCGCTTCTGCGCAACTTGCACGCGCGCTTTCAAAAACTCCGGCGAGAAAAATGCCCCTTCGCCGACCTGCCCGAGAAGCAAGGCGGGCGCTGGTCCCAGAACATCACCCCCGCGGAGATGAAGCGCTGCACCTGGCTCGAACCGGCGCTGGTCTGCCAGGTTAAATTCACCGAGTGGACCTTCGAAGGAAAGCTGCGCCATCCCGTGTTCCTCGGCCTCCGCGACGACAAATCCCCGCACGAAGTCATCCGAGAAACCGCTTCGCCGAAATAGCCGATGCGGGAGTTGACCCAACTCAGGCGAGCCGGGTTCAAAAAGCTAAACAGGCTGGCGAAAAACGCCTGTCATCCCGCTCGCTGATTCGAGACCACGAGCGAGCGCGGCTTCGGTTTTGGTGCAACCGGCTTTGGCGAACTCCCCGGCTCTCGTTGATTCGGGCGCGAACCCGGAACGATCGCCCAACTCGGTCGCCGCACGAAGAGCACGAGTTCCTTTCGCTTCTCGTCGATCCTCCCGCACCCCGTGGGGATGTCGGCCACGGTCTTGTCCGCCGGGATGCGAAAGCGTCCGATGATGGTGTAGGTGATTCCGCGTGGAATCATGCCGATTTGCCGCCACGAGCGGGGATTGTCCGCGAGACAGAGTCGCCAGTCTTCGGGCTGTCGCGAGCAGGTGCGGCCGACCGGCGGATTTACGGCAATCCAGTTCGATCCGCCGCCGGCCGCCGATTCGTATTTCCAAGCCACCATCTGCATCTCGTCGGTGAGATTCACCAGATAAACCGGGCTCGATTCCCCAGCCAATGGCTGTTGCGGCAGCGCGTTCAGGCGTTCGATCCCTCGCTCATTGACGAAATCCTGCCGGCGGTATCCCAAATCTTCCAGCGTCACTCCCTGGCTCAAGTGCTTCTGCGCAGCCACCGGCAACCGCGACGCACACGCTCCGAGGCCCATCGAAGCAATGATCGCCAGGGCCACCGCGGTCAGGCGATTCCCGCCCCGCGATGCCAATGGACGAAGCGAGACCGCGGAGGAAGCCGGATGATTCATCGCCCCACTGCAACCGAGTGGCCTGCAGGACGTGAGAAACATTGGCATGTGCAGCCCGCAAGACCACGGTGCATGTGTCACCTCAGGAAACGTGCGAGGTTTTCCCCCTCCCACGCTTTCGCCCGGCGAAACCAGTGAAACCGCCGCTCCCGGAGATAAAATTTCGCGTGGTGAACAACCCGCCGTCCCTGCGCGTCGAACAAATCCGGGACGACCGCGTGACACATCTCGTGATAAACTACGTATTCAAGGAACCAGGTCGGCACCATCGCCCGGTCGAGCAGGGAATGAATGCGGATGATTCGGTCGTCCTCTTGGATCGATCCGAAGACGATTTCATCTTTGGGACGGAGCTTGCGTTTCTGACCCCAGACGATGGCGTAGTCCTTGAGGCGGTTGCGAAAATAGCGGGCGTTGAGTTTGTCGAAGACAACGCGCAGATCGAAAAACCGGCCCTTTTCCTGAAAGGCAAATTGCCGCTGCATCGGCAGTTTGAGAGCGGAGATTTTGCGCTTTGGAGCGGGCATGACGCGGGACGCAGGAAGGATTCGACGTTACTCGACGGAGGATCCTGAAACAAGGGACGGCTCCTGCGGTGCGGGAGTTTTGTGGAAGAACTGAACCGCCGCCTCCAATTGCTTCACCCGCGCGAACAGCTTCGGCAGTCGTCGCGTGCAGGCCATTTGCTCCTTGGCTTCCCGCATCGGCACCGCCGGGGAGCCCCAGACGATTTCTTTTGCCGCGAGGTTTTTGCTGATGCCGCTGCGGGCGGCGACGATCGCCTGGTCGCCGATTTCGACGTGCCCGACCACCGCTGTCTGCCCCGCCATGGTCACGTAATTTCCCAGCTTCGCACTCCCGGCGATCGCGGTCTGCGCCACGATCACGCAATGCTTCCCGATCACGACGTTGTGAGCGATCTGGACGAGGTTGTCGATCTTGGTGCCCTCGCCGATCCAAGTCCGCCCGAAACGCGCGCGATCGATGGTCGTGTTGGCCCCCACCTCCACATCGTCGTCGATCTGCACGATCCCCGTCTGCGGTATTTTCACATGCCGGCCATTGGAAAACTCGAACCCAAATCCGTCACTTCCGATGACCACGCCACTGTGCAGAATCGCGCGCCTGCCGATCACGCAGCGCGCACCGACGGTGACCCGTGCGGCCAGTTGGCAATCTGATCCGATTTTTACCTCATGCCCGATGTAGCCATGCGCTCCGATCACGCTGCCCGAACCGATGACCGCGCCATCTTCGATGACCGCGTGCGCCTGCACGCTGACGCGCTCGCCGATTTCGACGTCACGACCGATCACCGCAGTGGGATGTACCCCCGGCGCGAAAATGATCGGCGGGGGCGCGAATTTTTCCAGCAGGCGGCCGAAGGCGAGCGACGGATTTTCGACGCGGATGGCGACTGACGGAATATTTTCCGAGAAGTCCAGCGGGACCAGCACGGCTGTCGCCCGGCAGCTTTTCAAACCGGGCAAATACTTCGGGTTGCCAAAAAAAGTAACGTCACCTTCGACGGCTTCCGGGATCGCGGCGATACCCGTGATCGGCTTTGCAGCGTCTTCGTTGGAAGCAAACTGGCCGCCCAAGTGGGCGGCCAGTTCGTGAACCGTAAACTGCACGGCAGCAAGGGTTACTTTTTCTTCGCCGGCTTCTCCGGAGCGGCTTCTTTCGCAGGCGGTGCGGCCGCTTCTTCCTTGCCCTTGTTCTTGTTGAGCGCGGTGACCACGTCAGTGGTGAAATCATACTCGTCTCTCGAGTAAAGCACGACCGGCACACCATTCAGGCTCGGCCCGGATTTATCGAAGACCATCTGGAAGTTCTCCGCCTTGACCTTGTCAGTCACCACTTTGTTGATCTCGTCGACGATGCCGCCGCGCATCCGCACGCTCTGTTCCTGAAGCTGTTTCTCGCGAGTCCCGCGGAATTCGTTGATCTCGCGCTCCATGTTCTTCAGTTCAGAGACTTTCTCGTCACGTAACTTGGATTTCTGATCTTTGGCCTCTTTGCTGAGTTCGGGCTTGTCGATGTCCTCGTTCAGCTTCTTCACCTCGCTCACGCCCTTGTTGTAAACGTCCATCCGGTCATCGAGTTCTTTCTTGGCCGAGTTGCGCGCTTCGTTGATTCGGGACTCCGCATCTTTGGTTTTGTAATAGCTCTCGAAGACTTTCTTCATGTCCACGGTGCCGACCTTCAAGGTCTGCGCGGAAGTGGTGGCGGAGCTGAATCCCAGCGCGGCGGCGAGGATGGAGAGGATGAGGTATTTTTTCATTTCAGGATGGGAGTTGGTTTAAAAATTTGAGTGGCGTCAGACCGTGGGTCGGCGGGTTCGTTCAAAATTGATAGCCGATGTTGAAGTTAAATTTGCCGCCCGAGTCGTTGAATTTGTCCGAGGTGATCGGGATGCCGTAGTCGATGCGGATCGGCCCGATCGGCAGATCGAGGCGCACGCCGATGCCGGCGTCGCTGTTAATATTGCCGCCGAAGCTGTAGCTCCCGGAACTGACGCCGCCCACGTCGTAGAACACCGCGCCACGCACCTTCTCGACGATGGGGAAGGTATATTCGACGGTCGCGCGAATGAGGCTGTTGCCACCGATCGGTTCGCCTTTGTTGTCCTTCGGTCCGACATCACGAAATTTGAAGCCGCGCAAGTTGTTCGCGCCGCCGAGATAGAGGCGATCGAAGATCGGCACGCGATCACCGCCGGCCCAGGTCGAGACACTAGCTATCTCGCCGTTCAGGGTCAGAATTGTGTCCCACGGAAGATGGAAGTATTTCGAGCCTTCCAAATCGAAGCCGTAGATGTCGGTATTCCCGCCGAGCGGACCGCCAGCGACATACACTTGCAAGTCCACACGCTCGCCTTTGCGCGTGAGAAAGACGGAGTCGCGTGTGTCGTAAGTGATACCGGCTGAGACCTGGCTTTTCAGACGGTCGCCGATTTCATCCCGGATGACTTGGGAAGCCTTAGCATCGACATCGTGAATGCCGATTTCCTCCAACCGATAGCCGAAACGGATAAAGGTGAAGTCGTTCAAGGCCTTGCGCGAGTTGATGTCGAAACCGTAGCGGCGTTCGCTGTAAACAGAACTGACAAACGAGGCGTCACGATAGAAAATCTCGCCGCCGAGCGAGATTTTATAGTCGAGGAAATACGGCTCGGTCAGCGATAGGATGAAATCCTTGCGTCGCGTTCCATACTGCGCACGCACCCGGAATTTCTGTCCGCCGCCAGTGAAATGCGGCCAGTTGGTCACGTCGAAATTGCTCTGCGTGATTTCGGCGAACCCGAGAAGGTTGTCGATCGAACTGAAACCGGCGCCGAAATTCAACGACCCGGTCCGTTTCTCTTCGACGACGACGTTGAGATCTTTTCGCCCGGGAACCAAGGTGTCCGCGGGATAGCTATCGACCTTGGAAAAGTAGTTCAGGTTCTGCAGGCGTTGCTTGCTCGCATCGACGCGGACCGTGTTGAAAACATCTCCCGGTGCGACGGCCACTTCCCGCCGAATCACTTTGTCTTTCGTGCGGACGTTTCCGGAAATATTGATGTGCTCCAGATAGCTCTGCACTCCCTCGTCGATGCGAAACGAGACATTGATCACGCCGGACCCGACCGGGGCAGGATCGGCCCCCGCTTGGAAGTCGAGGTAGCCGCGCGAACCGTATAAGTCCTGTAAGGCTTTGACATCGGCGCGGACCGCTTGCGGCGAGTAGATCGCACCGGCTTTGATCTTCAAGTTGCGCGTCATTTCTTCCTGGCTGAAGACCTGCACGCCGCTGTAGCTCACCTTGCCAACATGATACTGGCCGCCTTCGCGGATGGTGAAAAGCACGTCGGCAGCATCCCCCGATCGCGTCACGGTTGGCGCGGCGACTTCGGCGTCGATGTAGCCGCGGCTTTGATAAAGCTCGCGAATGGCGGTCGCATCCTGATCCAGCGCCTCGTTGTTGAGCCGACCGGTCTTGGTCAGGAAGCTCAACAAGGACTTCGGCTTGGTTTTCACCACCTTCTTGATGTCAGAAGTCTTAATGACTGAGTTACCCTCGAACTTGACCGAACGCAGCGTGACTTTGCCGCCTTCGTTCACATTAAAAGTCACACGGCCGGTCCCGAGCTTTTCATTCATCTCGACGTTGTATTTCACGTCCACCTCGGTGAAGCCTTTGCCGGCGTAGTAATCGATGATCTTCTGCCGGTCGGCCTCGAGGCTCGCTTCATTTAGCGTGTCGCCGGGTTTGACCGTGATCTCTTTCCGGATGCGTCCGGCTTTGACTTTGGTGACACCGTTGAGAATGACCTCCGTCACCTGCGCTTTCGCCTGTACGACGACGATCACCTTCACCCCGTCGGCCTGTGGCTCGCCGAAAATGCGCACGTTCGTGATATTGCCCGTCGCGTAGAGATTGCGAATGTCGTCCTCCACTGTCCGCTCGTCGTAAGCCCGGCCGACCCGCGTCTGCATGTTCGCGAGGATTTTCTCTTTCGCAATCGTGCTGCCGCCCGCGTATTGCACCTGAATCGATCGCACAATCGGCGCCGCCGGTTGCTGCGCGATGGCAGGGAAGATACAGATGCACAGCGCGGACAGGAGGGCAACGCAAGTTGAGAGTGAGCGGAAATTCATGAGCGGAGTGAGCTGGGTGGCATCCATCCGAGGGCATTCTCGGGCGGAAAAGGCGGGGATTAGAGTGCGCGACCCCAGAGTCGTCAAGCAGGGTTTTCCCGGCTGTCTCGACGATGTGCGGTGGAGGATATCAGACCAAGCACGAGACCGTGCGCGTCCTCACCGGGAGAGCCATCTCGAGAACGCGCACCTTCGGCTCAGACCCGGCAAGCGGCCCCGCCGCGAATCCGCCGACTACTTCACCGGCGAGTCCTTGATCATCCCCTTTTGCAGCAGCTTCTGCAGCTTGGGCCGGATCACCACGCTGCAATACGAATTACTCCCCGCGTTCTCGTTGTAGTAATTCTGATGGTAATCCTCGGCTTTGAAGAACGCCGTCAACGGCACGATCTGGGTCACGATCGGATCCTTGAACTCCCCTTTCGCCCCGACCTTCGATTTCTCCGCCGCGGCCTTCTGCTCGTCGTTCTCGTAGAAAATGACGGAACGATACTGTGTCCCGGAGTCGTGGCCCTGCCGATTGAGCGTCGTGGGATCGTGCGCCGCCCAGAAGACCTCCAGCAGCTTTTCAAAAGTGATCTTCGCCGGCTCGAATTCGATCTGCACGACCTCCGCGTGCCCGGTTTCGCCGGTGCAGACTTGTTTGTAAGTCGGGTTCGGGACAGTGCCGCCCGCGTAGCCCGAGGCGACTGACTTCACCCCATCGAGCCTCTGAAACACCGCCTCCATGCACCAAAAACAGCCGCCTCCAAAAGTGATGCGTTGCGGCGCGGCGGAGGTGGACGTGGCGGGGTCGTTTTCTGTTTTCATCGATTTTTTGCCTGCGGCCACCGCGCTCGCTGCGAAAGCTCCGAGAAGGGCAAGGACCGTGAGGGTAAGCTTCATGTTCAGCCAAAGTAGCGGTCGCTCGACGCGACGCAACCCGCGGGCAACCGCCGGCCCCTTTCTCGCCACCCACCTTCATCCTGAAATCAGGCGCGACTTTTCGATTGAGACGCGCCGCGCATTCCGATACGAGCGTCGGCCAATTCGGATCACCCAGACCTCCTTCATGCTGAAGCTCACGCCTTTTTCGCTCGTCGTCTGCCTCGCCCTCACCGGGTGCCAGATGTTCAAACGCTCCGCCACTTGGGACACCGTCACGCGCTTCCGCGCCGAGGCACCGGCCGCGGGCGATCCGTCGAGCGCCTACGCGGAGGAGCTTCATCGCGTCCTGCTCCGCGACGGCGTCCCGCATCGCGTGGTGAATTACAGCTACTTCGGGAGCCAGCGCTTCGAGGAAAGCACCGGCGCGCGCACGGCGGTCATCTACGAAGATCACACGTCCTCGGGTTCGCCGTTCTGGCTCATGGATGACCAACTCAGCCGTCCGCTCTGGCTGCCCGATGCGGACCTCGAGACGCAGTTGCGCTTCTACGTTCGCAGCAAAAATGTCATCGGCATCACGAGCAAGACCTACCTGACGAACTCCGCGCCATCCGAAGCACGGCCGACCGTCCGCGAGCGCCCGGAGCCGCGTCCGACCGGGGTCACCCACATCACGCCCGCCCGGGAATACCCCCAGCCGGCCACCCCGGCGCTTTGTCATCAGGACAGCACGCACGAGGCGTCCGGGTTCGATGCGTTCACCCTGGCGGCGACCGCTCCGTTTCGTTACGTCGTCGCACATTTGTCCGGAAAACCTGCCCACGACACGACGCCGCCTGCGCCGGTCACAGTCGAAGAGCGGCATCCGAAGCGGAAGCCGGCAAAACACGCTGCGGACACGCATCACGAGACCGCGGCACCCGAGCACCGCACCATCGAGCCAACTCTCGGCGGCAACGGATCGCATCCCACCAACGAAGAAATTTTCCGCAGAGAACACGGCACCGTTTACGACCCTGCGAGCCCGACCGACCGGCGGAAAATGGAGAAGATCAAGCGGACGGCGCGTCGCTGATTTTTCTGAAACTTCGGGGCGCCGAAGAGTGAGTTAAATCAGCGGCGACTCGAGGCCGCGACATTTCCGCAGCGCCTCCCGACCGTCCCCGCGCCACCCGCGCTCATGCAGACCATCGTCATCGGTCACAAGAATCCCGACATGGATTCCATCTGCGCGGCCGCCGGCTACGCGGAATTCAAACGCCTGACCGGCCACGAAAATGTCATCGCCGCGCGCGCCGGAAACACCAACCCGCGCATCGACTTCGTCCTCGACCGTTTCGGCGTCGCAGCGCCCGTGCTCATCAACGACCTCTCGCCCCGCGTCGGCGACGTCATGCAGCCGCAAGTCATCTCCGTCCGCGCCGATTCTCCAGTCTATGACGCCCTCCAGCTCATCGACCAAAAGCGCCTGCGCGGCCTCCCCGTCGTCGATGAAAGCAACCGCTGCCTCGGCCTCCTCTCCGCCTTCAAAATCAGCCATCACCTCTTCCCCCCGCGCGAGGAAGCCTCGAACGCCCGCCTCATCACCGCCTCCCTCGCCGACATCGTCACCACCTTCGGCGGAGCGCTCGTCACCGGCTCCCTCTCGCAGGAAACCGCCGAGCAACTCCTCATGGTCGGCGCGATGGCAAAAGAGTCATTCCGCGCCCGCGTCCAACGCTACAAAAACCAGCGCGTCCTCCTTCTTGTCGGCGACCGCCCGCACATCCAGGAGCTCGCCATTTCGGAGAACGTGCACGCCATCGTCGTCACCGGCGCCTTCCCCGTCCCCGAGGAAATCCGCGCCGCCGCCCGCGCCGCCAACGTCACCATCATCAGCTCCCCGTACGACACCGCCACCACCGTCCTCCTCGCCCGCGGCGCCGTCCGCGTCGGCCGCATGCTCGAGCCCGAATACACCAGCTTTCACCGCGACACCCTCCTCGACCACGCGCGCCACATCGCCGCCGATTCCGCCTCGTTCGTCTTCCCCGTCCTCGACGACGACGGCGCCCTCGTCGGCATTTTATCGAAGTCCGACTTCCTCAAAGAAATCCCCCGCCAGCTCATCCTCGTCGATCACAACGAGCTGACCCAAGCCGTCCGCGGCGCCGACAAAGTCCCCATCGTCGAAATCCTCGACCACCACAAACTCGGCGGCTTCGCCAGCGACACGCCGATCCTTTTTTGGAACAACCCCGTCGGCTCCACCAGCAGCATCGTCGCCATGTGCTTCCAGCACGCCGGCGTCGCGATTCCGAAAAAAATCGCCGGCCTCCTCATGGCCGGCCTCATCTCCGACACGCTCAATCTCACCTCCCCGACCGCCACTCCATTCGACCACACCATCCTCGCCCACCTCGCGAAAATCGCCGACTGCGACCCCGCGCGCCTCGCCGAGCAAATCTTCTCCGTCGGCTCACCCCTCCTCACGCTCACTCCCGAGCAGGCCATCAACGCCGACTCCAAACTCTACACCGAAGCCGGCCACCGCTTCATCGTCGCGCAAATCGAAGAGCTCACCTTCGCCCATTTCCCTGAGAAAAAAGACGCGCTCCTCGAAGCCCTCGCTGCCCAACTCCAGCGCGAAAATCTCCTCTTCACCGCCCTCCTCGTCACCGACATCAACGACCAGACCTCCCTCCTCCTCATCCGCGGCACCGAGCCCTTCCTCGCCACCATCGACTACCCGCTTCACGCCCCCCAAATCTGGACCCTCGCCGGCGTCGTCTCCCGCAAAAAACAGCTCCTCCCCTACCTCCTCCACTGCCTCGAGAAAATGGAACGCGTCTGATCCTCTCCGACGTTCGACATTCGACGTTCGACGTTCGACGTTCAGCCCGCCGCAGGCGCCTCACCTCACCTCGAGCACCGCAATTTCCCCCGCCGCCCCCGTCCGCCCAATCCCCCGCACCGCCACCGCGTCCACTCCTCCCACGTCCGCATTCAATTGCCCCCCCGACACCAGTTGCGAACTCCACGCGCCTCCGCGCCGCCGCTGAATCAGCCACCAGCGGGCTTCTCCGGTCGCTGACCCCTTCCACTCCACCCGCGTCCCCGCCCGCGCGAGCACCGGTTTTTCCACCGCCCCGCCGCCCAGCCACGGCGACGCCGGCACCAGCGCGACCTGCGAATACAAACCCGCGCGCAACAAATCCGACACCCCGCCGAGATTCCGCGTCAGGCTTTTCGCGCTCCAATGCAGCGTCCCCGGCGACCCATCCCGCCGCGTCAACAAAACCTGACTCGCAATTTCCTCCGCCTTTCGCCCCGGCCCGATTCGCTCCGTCGCGATCCCCGGCCAGACATGCCGATGCGCCAGGTTTTGCCCGCGCCACCATTCCAGCAACACCGGGAAACTCTGCTTCGCCGGCGCGATGCTCCAGTAAAGCTGCGGCGAAAAATAGTCGCACCAGCCCTCGTTCAGCCACCGCTTCGAATCAGCGAAAAGCTGCCCGTACGAATCCAGCCCCGCCTCGATCGTCTCCGGCACCCGCGGCCGCCAAATCCCGAACGGACTGATCCCAAACTTCACCCACCGCTTCTCCGCCTTGATCCCGCGATAAAGCTGCGACACGAACCCGTCGATATTTGCCCGCCGCCAATCATCGCGCCCCGCCACCGCGCCCGGAAAACTCGCGCCATCTGGAAACGGCAAGTTTCCGCCCGACGCACTTTTGATCGGATACGGATAAAAGTAGTCGTCGATGTGAACCCCATCGATGTCGTACCGCCGCACCACATCGAGGATCACCTCCCGCGAATAATCCCGCGCACCCGCCTCGCCCGGATCGAGCCAAAGCTGCTTCCCATAATGCCGCACCCACTCGGGATGCCGCTTCGACACATGATCCGCGGACACCGGCCAATCCGAACTCGCCAGCGCGCGAAACGGATTGAACCACGCGTGCAGCTCCAGTCCCCGCGCGTGCGCCTCCATCACCGCGAACTCCAGCGGATCGTAAAACGGCACCGGAGCCTGCCCCATTTTGCCCGTCAAAAACGCCGACCAAGGCTCGCGTTTCGACACGTAGAGCGCATCGCACTGCGGCCGCACCTGCAGCACGATCGCGTTCAATTTCAGCTCCACCGCGCGATCTAAAATCGTCCGCAACTCCGCCTGCTGCGCCGCGCTCGAAAGCCCCGCCTTCGACGGCCAATCCAAATTATAAACGCTCGCCACCCAAGTCCCCCGAAACTCGCGCTTCAGCTCCGGTGGCTGATCCGCAGCCCATGCCGGATGCAAGGCTGTGCAAAAAACGCCGAGGAGAAAAAGCACGAAAATCTTCCGAAACGCGCGGTGAAGAATGAGCCACGGACAGACACGGACAGACACGGACAGGCGGAGGGGAGGGGAGCAGAAACGTCGAACGTCGAACGTCGAACGTCGAACGCCGAACGTCGAAGTAAGAAGATTCGCTCCTCGCTCCCCACTTCGACGTTCGACGTTC
>JAYVPW010000098.1:0-23860 GCA_043777315.1 Spartobacteria bacterium
TCGAACGTCGAAGTCAGATTCCCCGCCGCAGCTTCTTCACTTCGACGTTCGACGTTCGACGTTCGACGTTCGACGTTCGCTTCTTTCACACGAAAAGCACCTCGCGCCGCAACCACGCCAGCAGCTCGTCCTTCCCCTTTTCCGACCGGAGATCGGCGAACAAAAACGGCTTTTCGCCGCGCATGATTTTCGAGTCGCGCGCCATCACCGCGAGGTCCGCGCCGACATGTGGGGCGAGGTCGGTTTTGTTGATCAACAGCAAATCGCTGTGCCGGATCGCCGGCCCGCCTTTGCGCGGAATCTTGTCCCCCTCGGCGACGTCGATGACGTAAATGAACGCCTCCACCAGCTCCGGCGAAAAGGTCGCCGAGAGGTTGTCCCCGCCGCTCTCGATGAAGATCACGCGCACGTCCGGATGCCGCCGTTCGAGCTCCGCGACCGCCGCCATGTTCATCGAAGTGTCGTCGCGAATCGCCGTGTGCGGGCACCCGCCGGTCTCGACGCCGATCACGCGATCCGCCGGCAGCGCGCCCTCCCGCACGAGGAATTCCGCGTCCTCTCGCGTGTAAATATCGTTCGTCACCACTGCGATCGAAAACTCCCGCGCGAGCCACTGGCAAAGCCGCAGGACCAGCATCGTCTTCCCCGAGCCCACCGGCCCGCCGATGCCGATGCGCACTGCCTTCCGAGTCGTTTGAGTATTCATGAAATGAAGAGCCGTTCGCCCGCAAACTCGTGCCGCATCGCCGCGATTTCGAGCAGCGGATTGAACCAGCCCGCCGCCTCACGCCTGATCGCGAGCGACCGTGTCACCGTCTCCTCCGCGAGCTGCAAAGCTTCGGCGAGCGCGCGCTGGCAGCCTTCTTGTCCGATGCGGATGAGCTTCAGGGCGGCAGCGCAGACGGCCGCGAGGGATTGGTAAAAGTAGGCGTTGAGCGCGGCCTCCAGCGGCACCCCAGCAACCGCCGCTTGTGCTCCGCAGACGACGAGATGCTGTCCCCGCGCCGCGCCGTGTTCGATCGCCTGTTGCAGGTCCGCCAACAGCGGCGCGTCGCTGATTTTCAGCAGCGCCCGCAAACGCCGGGAACCAAGCTGCGCACTGGCTTCGCGAGCTTCTCGCGCCACTTTCCACGCGCTGATTTCGTCGTCGATCTCGCACAGCGCGGCGACGTCTTTTTTCATGGCCGCGGCGAAAGCGAAGCGGAGGTACGGCAGCTCCTGCTCCCGCTGCGCCGGCACGATTTGCGTCCGCAAAAACAGGCCGAGCGTTGCCTCATCACGCACCGTTCCGAGTCGCACGACTTCCTCGAATCCGAGCGAATGCGCGTAGGCTCCGGTCGGGAAAAGTGCATCGCCCGTTTGCAGCAAAAACGGCAGCCAGCGCAGGTCCGCAGACATCAGTGCTCGTGGTCGTGGGAATGCGAGTGTCCGCCGGAGATCGGCTTGAATACACGATCCGCAGCCGAGAAGGCCAGATGCTCGCGCTCGAACAACTGCCGCAGCGCAGGGTCATCGACCACTCGCAACACCTCGCCCTCGACGGCGATTTGGAAGTGCAAATTTCCCACGATCCAGCCGAGCCGCGCCGCCTCGTTGGCGTGATGCCCGAGCGCAAATTCCAGCACCGGCTCCGATTTCTGCGCGATCACATAAACCTTTCCGTCTCCGGAAAATACCACGTCCCCATCCCGCAGCGGGCTTTCCAAATCGAACCCAAACTCCCGGCCGTCCGCCGCGACTCCGCGCCAGCGCCGCTTTGCCAAAGTGAGCCGATCCACTTCCACCTCCACGCGTTCCAAACCCGAGTCCGGCTGCGGTATTGCGTGATGAATGAGTTCCATTTTCAGCGGGCGAGTTCGGCTTCGCGCAGTCCGAGCGCATTGATGAGGAAGCCGTCAATTTCGCCGGTCACCGCCAAATCTTCGTGGCCTTGGAAGCGCGCGACCGCGCGACGCGTGAGGGGTCCGGTGAGGCCGTCATGGGGCCCGCGATAGTAGCCATTCGCGGCGAGCGAACGCTGGACGGCGAGCACGGTTCCGCGGCTGGACTCGGCTGCCGGAGAGCCCTCCTCCCAGGGGCTGATGATCTTTCCGGTGAAGCGTCCCGTGGTCACGGCGAAGTTGTGTTTGTTCGGACGGGGCGAGCGGGTCCACGAGGTGTGATGCGTGCCGAGACGCCCGCCGCGCTGGCGCGGCAGGGAGAGCGCTTGGTCCGAGTCACAGAGGCAAAAGGTCAGGGCGGGGGCGAGGCGGAGGGTGGGGGTTGGGATTCTCATGGAGCTGGATTCAGTCAAGAACCCGAAGGCGCTGGCTCGGTTGAGTTCGCGCGGGAGGGCTGATTTTAGAAAAGGAAATATCGCTGGGCGAGGGGGAGGACGGTGGCGGGTTCGCAGCGGAGTTCGCGGCCGTCGGCGCGGACGGTGTAGGTCTCGGGATCGACTTCCATTTTGGGGAGGGCGTCGTTCCAAAGCAGGTCGCGCTTCGAGATGTTGCGCGTGTTTTTCACGGCGACCAGGCGCTTGGAAAGATGGAGCGAGCCGAGCGCGCCGGAGCGGAGCGCGGCGTCGCTGACGAAGGTGACGCTGGTCGAGTATTTCGCACGGCCGTGCGCGGCGAATTGCGGGCGATAAAAGGTCGGCTGCGGGGTCGGGATGCTGGCGTTGGGGTCGCCCATGTTCGCCATCGCGATGAGCCCGCCCTTCAAAATGACCTCGGGCTTCACGCCGAAAAAAGCGGGCTTCCAGACGACGAGGTCGGCGAGTTTGCCGACTTCGATGCTGCCGACTTCGTGCGCGATGCCGTGGGTGATGGCGGGGTTGATCGTGTATTTCGCGATGTAGCGCAGCGCGCGGAAATTGTCGGCGGGAAATTCGAACCGCGAAGGAGCGAAGGAGCGAAGGGGGGGAGGGGAGACGGGCGGATGACTCGAGCCGCCTTGTTTAGTTGCCGCGCGTTTTTCCGATTCAGCGATCGCTCCAGAAGCACCGAAACCCGCGGACCTTATCTCTTCATCCCCCTTCGCTCCTTCGCTCCTTCGCGGTTCCAACACTCCGAATTGCACCTTCATTTTGTGCGCCGTCTGCCAGGTGCGGGTGATGACTTCGCCGATGCGGCCCATCGCTTGGCTGTCGCTCGACATCATCGAAAATGCGCCGAGGTCGTGCAGCAAATCTTCGGCGGCGATTGTCTCGGGGCGGATGCGCGATTCGGCGAAGGCGACGTCCTCGGGGATCTTCGAGTCGAGGTGATGGCAGACCATGAGCATGTCGAGATGCTCGTCGATCGTGTTCACCGTGAAGGGGCGCGTCGGGTTGGTGGAGGAGGGGAGCACGTTCGCCTCGCCGCAGACGCGGATGATGTCCGGTGCGTGCCCTCCGCCCGCGCCTTCGCTGTGGTAGGTGTGAATGGTGCGGCCTTTGAACGCGGCGATCGTGTCCTCGACGAAGCCGCTTTCGTTCAGCGTGTCGGTGTGGATGGCGACCTGCACGTCGAGTTCGTCGGCGACATCGAGGCACGTGGAAATGGCCGCGGGCGTGGTGCCCCAATCCTCGTGAAGCTTGAGCCCGACAGCCCCCGCGAGGATTTGTTCGCGCAGCGGCGCGTGCGTGGAGCAGTTGCCTTTGCCGAGAAATCCGAGGTTCATCGGGTATTCTTCCGCTGCTTCGAGCATCCGGTGGATGTTCCAGATTCCCGGCGTGCAGGTCGTGGCGTAAGTGCCATGCGCCGGGCCGGTGCCGCCGCCGATCATCGTGGTGATGCCGCTCGCCAGCGCGTGCTCGATTTGTTGCGGGCAGATGAAATGGATGTGCGTGTCGATCCCTCCCGCGGTGACGATGCAGCCTTCGCCGGCGATCACTTCGGTTCCCGCGCCGATGATCATGCCGGACGAAATGCCGGGCTGGATGCCGGGATTTCCCGCGTGCCCGATCGCGCTGATGCGGCCGTGCTTGATCCCGATGTCCGCTTTGATCACGCCCTGCACGGCGTCGAGGATCAGCGCGTTCGTGATGACGAGGTCGAGCGACTCGGCGTCGAGTGCGGTCGGCGATTGCCCCATGCCGTCGCGGATGACTTTGCCGCCGCCAAATTTCACCTCGTCTCCGTACGCGCCCGCCTCGGCGATGAGATCGCGCTCGACCTCGATGAAGAGCTCGGTGTCCGCGAGCCGCACGCGGTCGCCGGTGGTCGGCCCAAACATCTCGGCGTACTGCCGGCGCGTGAGGTGGAGCGGCATCTAGTTGTGTCGCGGGGCACGCCGCTCGTTGCGCTCCATCGTTTTCTCCCAACGCAGCCGCTGCGCGATCGCCGCCTCGCGCGCGTCGTCTTCGTTGAGTGTGTCGTTGACGTAGAAGTGACGCGTCTTCCGCTTGCCGGGCTCGGGGCTGCCGGACGCGGTCCACACCACGTATTCGTAGCAGTTCTCGCCGCGCCGGACGGTCTGGATGCTGCGCCGCACGCCCGGGATGCCGGAGGTGTTGCGCGCGGATTTGCGACGCGCGATTTCGCTGCGCGGGACGGTCGGGAGCGCTTTCACCGCGGAGTCGCGGAAGTGCATGGCGGCGTTCAGCGAAGCGGCGCGCCCGCCGTATTTCGAGTCGGCGAAATAGTCGCTGAGTCTGATCCCCCGCCGGTTGACGCGGACCTGCCACCCGCGGCATTGCGTGCGGCTCTTACCTGCCGCGGCGGTGACGATGCGGATGATGTTGTGCATCCCGGCGGTGCGAGTGATGACTTTTTTTGTGATCATGGGAGGTGAGGTGAGCGGTCGAGCGGGCCGTCGATCTTGTTGTTCAGGCCGAAAACTTCACGCGTCCCGGCGAGTGCGACGACTTCGACCTCGCGCGTGTCGCCGGGCTCGAAACGGACGGCGGTGCCCGCGGGAATATTGAGCCGAAAGCCGCGGGCGAGCGCGCGGTCGAAGCGCAGCGCGGTGTTCACTTCAAAAAAATGAAAGTGGCTGCCGACTTGGATCGGGCGGTCGCCGGTGTTGGCGACTTCGAGCGTGCGAGTCTCGCGGCCGGCGTTGGCTTCGAGCTCCGCGGGTTCGGTTCCGAAGATGATCTCGCCGGGAATCATGGGGAATTTAGGAAGTCGGATTTAGGATTTAGCAAGTGCGGAGACGATGCGCTTGGGGAGGCGGAACTTTCTAAATCCTAAATCCTAAATCCTAAATTCATCGGATCGGATGGTGGACGGTCACGAGCTTCGTGCCGTCGGGAAAAGTCGCCTCCACCTGCACGTCGTGGATCATTTCGGGCACGCCTTCCATCACCTGATCACGCGCGAGGATCGTGGTACCGAAGCTCATCAAGTCCGCCACTGCGCGCCCGTCGCGCGCGCCTTCCATGATCTCGGCGGTGATGATCGCGATCGACTCGGGGTAGTTGAGTTTCAGACCCCGCGCCTGCCGCCTCCGCGCGAGATCGGCCGCCACGACGATGAGAAGTTTCTCCTGCTCGCGAGGCGAAAGGTGCATCCCGAGTTAGCGCCGCCGGTTCGCCAGCCAGCTCGCGCCGAGAAATCCGCCAATCGTCGCGAGGAAGATCAGCAGCGACAGCCACTCCGGCGCGTGCCCGGCGTGCGGGGCTCCGGCGCTGAGGTCGAAGGCCGAATGGCCAGGATGCGCGTGGACGGCGGCGGGGAGCAGGAGCAGCGCGGAAAGGAGGCGGGTCGGTTTCATGGTCGGTGATTCGGAGTTCGCGGCAGACTTAGCTTTCTCGAATGGCGGTGGCACGCCTTTTCACACCACGAGATGCGCCTTCACGACGTCGTCCGTCAGCCCGGCGATCGGCCCGTGCGCGACGACCGCCCCGCGGTCCATGATGTAGAAGATGTCCGCCAGCTCCTTCGCGAAATCGAGGTATTGCTCCACGAGCAAAATGCTCATCCTCCCCTCCTCGCGCAGCCGCCGGATCGTGTCGCCGATCTGGTCGATGATGTTCGGCTGAATGCCCTCCGTCGGCTCATCGAGGATCAGCACCTTCGGCTCGGTCAGCAGCGCGCGGCCGATCGCGAGTTGTTGCTGCTGCCCGCCGCTCAGCATCCCGCCTTTTCTCGGCAGGAACTCCTTCAAGATCGGGAACAGCTCGAAGATCCGCTCCAGGTTTCCGTTCAGGTTCTTCCCCTGCGCGATCGCCCCGATCTTCAGGTTTTCCTCCACCGTCAGGTGCGGGAAAATCTCGCGCCCCTGCGGCACGTAGCCGATGCCGGAGCGCGCGCGCACTTCGGGCGAAGCCCCGGTGAGCACCTGACCGTCGAGCGTTACCGCTCCCGCGTCAGCTTTTATCAGGCCCGTGAGGGTCTTGAGTGTCGTGGTCTTGCCGACCCCATTGCGGCCCATGAGACAGACGACGCTGTTGGCAGGCACGGTAAGGGTCACGCCGCGCAGGATGCGGCTGCCGCCGATGGCTACTTCAAGTGCGGTCGCGGTGAGCATGGCCGGGATGCCTCGCCGGACACCGTGCGGTGGCCGGCGAGGCACGATCGAATCTTACTTGTGCATCTCCGCGCACATGGCGAGCGCCATCTTCTTGCCGGTCTGGGGATCTTTGCAGACGAGCTTCCCGACGCTGGCTTTGCCGCTGCCGACGGGCTCGATCTCAAAGCTGTGCTTGCACATTCCGCAAGTCACTGACTTCAGGTGGCTCTTCTCCTTGTCCACCTTGCTCACGGTCACCGCGCCGCACGACGGGCAGGTGACGGCGATCTTGGTGCCTGGCTTGAGGGCTTCGGCCTCTTGATACGTCTTGATCGGCGCGTAGGTCCGGGCCGATGGATCAGGGCCGGCCTGTGCGTTGGTGGTGAAAAGGCCGAGGGCGATGGCGCCGACTGCCGTGAGGATTCTGAGTGTGTTTTTCATGGGTCGTTTGCTATTTGGTTTTGTTGATGTGGCTTCTCCGGGGCGATGTGCCTGCCTAGGTGATTCGCGCCTAGTGGTGCTTCCGGCCTAGATAAACTTCGATGACCTTCTCGTTGTTCTGCACCGCATCCACCGGTCCCTCGCACAGCACCGACCCCTGATGCAGCACCGTCACGCGCCTCCCCTGCGCGATCTGCCGGACGAAGACCATGTCGTGCTCGATCACGATGATGCTGTGCTTCCCCGCCAGCGACAGCAGCAACTCGCCCGTCCGCGCCGTCTCCTCATCCGTCATCCCCGCCGCCGGTTCATCCACCAATAGCAGCCGCGCGTTCTGCGCCAGCAGCATCCCGATCTCCAGCCACTGCTTCTGCCCATGCGCCAGCGCCCCCGCCTTCCATTGCGCCTTTTCCGTGAGCTTGATCGTCTCCAGCACCTCCTCGATCCGGTGTCTCTGCGCCGCCGTCACTTTGGAAAAAAGCGACGCCCACACGCCGCGCGAACCCTCCAGCGACATCAGCAGATTCTCGAAGACCGTGTGATCCACATACACCGTCGGCGTCTGGAATTTCCGCCCGATCCCCAGCCGGTAGATCTCGTATTCATTCATCCGAGTCAGCTCGTGCTCCACGTCGAACTTGATCGTCCCCGTGTCCGGCACCGTCCGCCCCGTGATCAGGTCCAGGAACGTCGTCTTCCCCGCGCCATTCGGCCCGATCACCGTCCGCAGCTCCCCTTCATCCATATAAAAGGAAAGATCCCGGATCGCCTTAAAGCCCGCGAACGACTTGTTCACCCCTTCCGCCGCCAGGATGAACGGCCGCGCCGTGATCGTGTTCTCAATCTGCATCCCGACCTCCTTGTTCCTCTCGCCGAGGCGAAGAGTATGGCTCTCGCAAAAGCGCAAAGGCGCAAAGCCTGAATCCTTCTTCCTTTGCGTCTTTGCGGCTTTGCGAGAGCCCGACTGCACCTCTCTGGATCTGAGAGCATGGAGTCATCATATCCGTCCCTCCGGTTCCGCCGTCACTGCCGCGGACACTTCGTCCGTCGTGATCGGTGAGACCTTCGCCTCCTCTGCGTCGAGCTTCTGCGTCTCGGTGGAGAACCTCCACCGCTTCCACAGCGCCGAGAGCTGCCGCGGCAGCCCCACGATCCCATTCGGCACGAAAAGCACCATGAACATGAACATTCCGCCCATCATAATCAGCCACAGATCCGGATAAGCCCGCGTCGCCCACGACTTCAGCGCATTCACTCCGATCGCCCCGATGATCGGCCCCACCAGCGTCCCGCGTCCACCCACCGCCACCCACACCACTGCCTCCAGCGACTTCTCCGGCGTCATCTCGCTCGGGTTGATGATCCCCACCTGCGGGACAAAGAGCGCCCCGCCCAACCCCGCGATCACCGCCGAGCTCACGAAGACGAACAGCTTGTAATTCGCCGCCGCATACCCGCTGAAGAGCACCCGCGTCTCCGAGTCCCGCACCGCCCGCTGCACCAGCCCGAATTTCGTCCCCGTCAGCCACTTGCACCCGACATACACCGCCAGCAATAGCCCCGCGCTCGCCACGAACAGCCACCGCTGCGTCGCCGCGCTTCGCACATCCGCGCCCAGGATCAGCCGGAAATCGGTGAACCCATTATTGCCTCCCATCACCAGATCATTTCGGAAAAACATCAGCGCCGCCCCGTAGGTCAGCGCCTGCGTCAGGATCGAAAAATAGACCCCCTTGATCCTCGACCGGAACGCGAGATAGCCGAAGCCCATCGCCAGCACCCCCGGCAGCGCCACCACCATGAGCGTTGCAAATTTGAACGACGCAAACGGCTTCCAGAACCACGGCAGAAACGTGTGCCCCAGAAACACCATGAAATCCGGCAGCCCATGCGGATTTTGACCCGACTGCGCGTATTGCCCGAACGGCCCCGACACCAGCATCAGATACATCCCCAGCATATAGCCCCCCAGCGAAAAGAAGAGCGCCTGCCCCAGCGAAAGCAGCCCCGTGTAGCCCCACAGCAGGTCCACCGAAATCGCCAGCACCGCGTAGCACAGGTATTTCCCCCACAGATTCAGGTGGAAATCGCTCAGCCCCCCCGCCGCATTCAGCGCCGGCAAGCCCACGATCACCCCCAGCGCGATGACCACGACCAGTAGCAGCTCGATTTTGGAATAGGCGGCCTTCATCTCGGTAAAAAGCGAGCCTCCTCGGTGCCGCGTCCGCGCCATCCTTCCGAAGTCATCCTGAGCGGAGCTGTGGCTCTGCAAAGCGCAGTCGAAGGACCTCTTACTTCTCCCCCTCGGAAGGCGCGCGGTGAACGGGGGGAGAAGTAAGAGGTCTTTCGACTCCGCTGCGCTCCGCTCAAGATGACCGGAAGGGAAGACGCGCTACATCCTTCCCAAAGCTCGGAGCTAAAGGCGACCCACAGCCTTCGCCCTGCCCACAGCTCGGAGCTAAACCGACCCCGAAGCCTCCGACCTGCCCTGCGCCGCGAAATACAGAGGGGTCGCACCCTTCGCCCACACAGAATGTTCGCGTCGAAAGAAACGCTCATCCCTCCAAGCCCCTCGATTTGGTGACGAACAGCCCCGCCGGGCGCCATTGCAGGAAGAGGATGATCGCCCCGAGCACCACGATCTTCCCGAGCACGGGATTGAGCAGGATTTGCTGCAAACTCTGGTCCACCACGCCGATCCCGAGCGCTCCGATGACCGTCCCCGCAATGCTCCCCACCCCCCCGACCACCACCGTCATGAAGGCATCGACGATATAGCTCTGCCCGAGCGACGGCCCCACATTCCCGATCTGACTCAAAAAGGCTCCAGCCAGCCCCGCCAGCCCACTGCCGAAGCCGAACGTCAGCATGTTCACCCGCTCCGTCCGCACACCCATGCACGCAGCCATCTGCCGGTTCTGCATGACAGCGCGGATGAGCAGGCCGAGCGGTGTTTTCGTCAAAAGCGCCCACGTCGCCGCGATGATCGCCGCCGCGAAGGCGATGACGAAGAGGCGGTTCCAGCCGAGGATCACGTCGAAGGCGGTCCAATGCCCCGAGAGCCACGCCGGGCTGTAAACCTGCACGTTATTCGCTCCGAAAGTCAGCCGGAAAAGCTGTTGCAAGACCAGCGACACCCCCCACGTCGCCAACAACGACTCCAGCGGCCGGCGATACAGAAACCGGATCACCCCGCGTTCCAACAAAATCCCGACACCAGCAGCGACCAGAAAACTCAGCGGCAGCGCGACGACGAAATACGCGTCCAGCGCCGCACCCGTGAGCTGCATCCCCGGCAGCGCGAGCTTCATTCCAAAAGGCGAGAGCGCGAGGCCGGTGCCGAAGAGGTTCTGCACCACGTAAGCCGTGTAAGCGCCGACCGCGATCAGCTCGCCGTGCGCCATATTGATCACCCCCATCAGTCCGAACGTGATCGCCAGCCCGATCGCCACGACGAGCAGGATGGAGCCGAGCGAGAGCCCGCGAAAGAGCGTGCCGTAAAAGTTCACCCATTTGGTGTGCGTCTCGATCTTCGCCAGCGCCGCCCGCGCCGCTACGGCGACCTCCGGCGTCCCTTCCCCCGCGAGCGCCTTCAACGCGTCCTGACTCGGGATCGACCCCAGCGCCGCGAGCGTCCCGCAAGCCGCCGCCTGCGCCGCCGGGTCCGCGCTCTTCAATTCAATCTGCGCCATCGCCTCCCGCAGTGCCCGTTGCACCGTCCCATCGTTCTCCACCTTCAACCGCGCCCCCAGCGCCGGAAGCTGCGCCTCATCCTGCGCGAGCCCGACCTGCGAAATCATCTTCAGCCGCTCCGCCGGGTCCGGCGCCGCCAGCGCGAAGACATCCAGTACACCCTTCATCGCCAGCCGCAGCGCCGAGTCCGTCTCCGCGCCGTTCAAATCACTCGCCAGTAGCCGCACCGGCTTCCCGCCCGCGTCCTTCAAAGCCTCCCGCGTCTCCACCCGCACCGCGCCCTGCATCTCCTCCGCGTCTTTCTCCGGCGTCAGATAAACCGCGATCTTCCCCCCGTCCGGCGACTCGTAGAGGTAGATGCGCCCCTCTTTCCAATCGGTGAGCAACTCCCGAATCACCGGCTCCGTGCTCCCCGCCAGCCCCGTCACCATCTTCGCCTGCTCCTCCGCCTCCTCGGTCACGATCGCCTTCGCGATAATGGCGCGCTCATCCGCGCGGGCGAGCGACTGTTGTGCGAAAGCAAGGATCGCAAACGCGAGCCAGCGGGCGAAGAGCATCAGGGATTGAGCCGTGAGTTGTATGGCGACCGCTTCGGTTGCCCCGGCAGGCGGAGCGCCCGCCCTACAACTAGATTGGCATTTCTGTCAGAACAAAGAAGGGGCGAGGCGTCGAACCCCGCCCCTTCACTCGAGCTGTCTAAGGTTACTTGGCCGCTGCCTTGGCCTTGAAGGTGCCCTTCAAGAACGGCTCGCCGACCACGCCGTTGAAGGTCTTGAGGATCTTGAACTGACCGTCGGCCTTGGTCTCGCCGATATAGACGTTCTTGGTCAGGTGATGATTCTTCTGCGTCGTCACCTTGCCGCCCGGCCCATCGAAGGTGAGGCCCGACTCCAGCGCCGCGACGACCTTTTCCACGTCGAAGCTCTTGGCCTTCTCGACCGCGGCCTTCCAGAGATAGACGCCGTCGTAGCTCAGCACCATCGGCGAGCAAGTCACCCGGTTATCCTTTACGATGCCCGCCGTGTCGGTCTTCTTCAGCCAGGCTTGGAAGTCCGCGGTGAACTTCTTGTTCTCCGGCGACTTGATCGACTGGAAGTAAGTCCAGCAGCCGAGCTGCCCGACCAACTGCTTCGCCGGCAACCCGCGGAACTCATCCTCCGAGATGGAGAAGGAACAGACCGGGCAGGTCTCAGCCGTCAGTCCCGCCGCCGCGTATTCCTTGAAGAAGGGGACATTGGTGTCGCCGTTCAAGGTGTTGATCACACAAGCCTTTCCACCCGCCGCGAACTGTTTGATCTCCGCGACGATCTGTTGGTAATCGGTGTGTCCAAACGGCGTGTATTTCCCCGCCGAGATGATCTTGCCAGACTCATCCTTTTTGAACCCGCCGCCGATGTTCTCCAAAGGCACGCCCTTGCTCAAAAGATACTCCAGCAACACCAGGTTGGTCGTCTGCGGATAGACGTAATCACTGCCGAGCAGGTAGAACTTCTTCTTGCCCTGCGCGAGGTAGTAATCGACCGCAGGCGTGGCCTGTTGGTTCACCGCCTCGGCAGTGTAGAAGATGTTATGCGACATCTCTTCGCCCTCGTATTGCACGGGATAAAAGAGCAGGCCCTTCTTTTCCTCGAAGACCGGCAGCACCGACTTGCGGCTGACACTCGTCCAGCAGCCGAAGGTCACCGCGACCTTGTCCTGCTCGAGGAGCTGCTTGGCCTTCTCGGCGAAGAGCGGCCAGTTCGATGCGCCATCGACGACGACGGGCTCGATCTTTTTGCCCATGACGCCGCCGGCTTTGTTGATCTCATCAAAGGTGAAGAGCAACACATCGCGGAGCGAGGTTTCGGAGATAGCCATCGTGCCGCTGAGTGAATGCAGCACGCCGACTTTGACAGTATCATCAGCCGCGCGCGCGCCGATGGAGGAGGTGAGGATGGCAGCACCGGTAAGCAGGGTGGTGCCAAGGAACGAACGGAGTTTCATAGGTTGAATAGGTGTGGGTGTTGGTGTGTTTGGGAACCGCAAACAGGAAATCGGTACGCGCAACATCATTGGGAGGGGAAGCTGCGCGCCCGCAGGAGACAAACCGCATTAAAGAACTAACCATTGAGGATCGCACCGGACCCCCGCGAGCTCCGCCGGACCCTATGTCCGGCGGAGCCGCATTAACCGTTGGGTTGAATTAGAACGTGACCGCGAGACCGCCCTGGAACACGTGTTGGTTGTGAGTCCCGTCGCCTTGCGCGGCACGGGAGAAGGAACGCAGCGCGTCGCCGAGGAAGGTGTAGGTGTAGCCCGTGTTGAAGGTCCAGGAACCGAGGCAGGAAGGCATGAAGCCCAGCGGCACGGCGGCGTTCACACCGGCGGAGGCGTAGCCGAAGGTGTCGCCAGCGTAGAACTTGCCGTCGCCGAAACCAGCGGTGACCGGGAAGGTCAGCGTGGCAACCTTGGCAATCGGAACTGACGGAGCGATGCCCGCCTCGAAATACCAGGCTTGTTCCTGCAGGCCTGCCGCGCCGGCGACTTCGCGCAGGACGGTGACATGCGGATGCAGCGCGAATGCGCCGAGTGCCTTGGAATCGTCGTAGGCCAGATTGAGGTTGATGCTGCGTGCCGGCTGGAAGGCATCGGAAGGACTGTCGAATTCAAAGAAGCTCAGGGTCGCCGTGAAATCCGTGGCGAAGGTGAAAGCCAGGCCAATGGTGTAGTCGAACTCATACCAGTTCGGCGTGGTGCTTCCGGGAGGCGCCTGCACATGGCCGTGGATACTGCTCCACACTCCGAGGTTCAGGCTGATCTTGTTGAGGAAGCCGTCGCCGGAGTAGAGCTTGAAGTAGAGGTCGGCGTAGGGCTGGGCGATGACGTTCTGGTTCTCCAGGACAAGGCCGCGGGAGATGTACTCGGAGACGAAGTTCACGCCGAGATCGCCGGTGATGCAGGACTCTTTGACTTGCTCGATGACGGGCTTGGACTCTTTGCCGGAGGACGCTGTGCCCGCCCAACTCACGGTCGGGAGGACGAGGACGCCGGCCATCAGGGCGGTGAATTTCGCGATGCTGTTTTTGGTCATTGGGATGGTAGTGATTTTGGTTGGTTGGTTGGTGCCGTGAACCGGCGGCGGCGGGTTTAGCAACGACCCTGCCAAGTCCCGGATTTATTTTCGTCCGTCAGCGTCCGATCGCCCGCGAAGCCGCTTCCCTGCAACGATTCCGGCTCGTCGGGACTTCTGAATATTCTTGAAAGGTGATCGTTTTTCAATTCCTAGGCGGCATGCGAACGGGCGAAACGACGCACCTTCTGGCACCGATGGTCAAAACGCGCCACGAGGCTGTAGGGCGGGCGCTTCGCCTGCCCGGGGCAACCGAAGCGGTCGCCCTACAGTTTTACACGATCTCGACGGGGCACTTCGGCAGCGCTCGGAGAAAGGCGCCGCCGTAGCCTTTCGTCAGCACTCGCGGGTCGAGGATGACGACGATGCCGCGGTCTTGTTTCGTGCGGATGAGGCGGCCGACGCCTTGGCGGAGCTTGAGGATCGCCTCGGGGAGCGAGTATTCGGAAAAGGGGTCGCCGCCGTGGGCTTGGATGAGTTCGAGGCGGGCTTCGATGAGCGGATGGTCGGGAACGGCAAAAGGAAGGCGCGTGATGATGACATTCGAGAGCGCCTCGCCGGGGACATCGACGCCGCTCCAAAAGCTCTCGGTGCCGAAGAGGACGTGCCGCTCGTTCTTTTTGAACTCCGCCAGCAGCCGGTGCCGCGGCATCCCTTCGCCCTGCACGATCAATTTGTAGTCGAGCTCATCGAGCCGCTCGCGCATCGCGGTGGCGAGCGCGGTCATCGCGCGGTAGCTCGTGAAAAGCACGAACGCGCGCCCTTTCGACTCCTCGACGAAATGCTCGATCCGCTCGGCGAGCGCGGTCTCGTATCCGGGGTCGCGCGGGTCGGGCATCTTGCTCGTGATGTAGAGCCGCATCTGTTTTTCGTAGTCGAAGGGGCTGCCGACTTGCAGCGCGGTGATCTCCTGCGCGCCGACGCGTTCGCGGAAATAACCGAGCTCGGCGTCGCCGGTCGAGAGCGTCGCGCTGGTCATCACGCAGACGTGGTTTTCGCGAAACAGCAACGCGCGCAGCCACGCGGCCACATCGATCGGCGCGGCATTCAGGCTGTGAAATTTCGCCGTCTTCCCGCTCTGTTCGATCCAATAGACGTAGTCCTCGGCTTCTTGTTTGAGGAAGGTGGCGATCCCCGCGCGGGCGTCGCGGATTTTGCGACCGAGGTCTTGCAGCTCGGATTTCGTCTGCTCGTCCTCGAGTCCGCGCACGCATTCGACCACGAGCTTTTGCAGGCGGGCGAGGGGAGTGGTCAGCGAGTCAGCGACGAAGTCCGGCTGCCGCACGCGATATTCGCGCCCTTTCTTGAAATCCGCGCGCGCGCCGACCGTGTCGAAAAAACTCTCCACTTCATCGAGCAGCGCAGTCACTTCCTTCACCGCATCGGGTCGGCGCAGGATTTGGAAAACGCCCTTGTGCGTCTTCGGATTGTAGAGCCGCTGGAGCGCGTAACGCAGGCCGTATTGCGAGACGCCGAGGCCGATCTGTTTCGCCGCGACCTGCTCGACGGTGTGCGCCTCGTCGAAGATCACGAAGTCATTCGCGAAGATGTAGCCGCTCTCGTTTTCGTCCTGCTCCGCGAGCGGCCCGAGATTCATGAAAAAGAGAGTGTGATTCATCACGACCACGTCCGCGGCGACGAGCCGTTTTCTCGCCGCCTGGTAAAAACACTTCGGGTTTTGCCCGCACGATTTCGTCGTGCAGATGTGCTGCTCGCTGCACACCTGCGACCAGACGTGCGAGTCCGGTTCGACCGCGAAATCCGAGAGCGTCCCGTCCTTCGTCGTCTGCGCCCATTCCCAGATGCGCTGCACTTCCGCCTGCTCCGTCGTGGTGAAAAGATCGCTCGCCGCGGTCACCGCGCGCTGCAGCCGCATCGGGCAGACGTAGTTCTGCCGACCTTTCCACAGCATCGCCTCGAACTCGATCGGCAGCACCTTTTTCAAGATCGGGATGTCTTTGTAAACGAGCTGCTCCTGCAGGTTGATCGTGTAGGTCGAGATCACCGCTTTCTTCTTCTTTTCCAGCGCCCACAAAATCGACGGAACCAAGTAAGCCAGCGACTTCCCGACCCCCGTCCCCGCCTCGACGACGAGATGCGTTTCCCCGCTTAGAGCCTGCGCCACCGCCACCGCCATCTGCTGCTGTTCCGGCCGATATTCAAAGTTTTGCGCCTTCGCGAGCAGGCCCGTCGGCGAGAAAATATCGCGCACTTTCCCGACGAAATCGTCGATGGCACCGGCAGACTCGGAGAGGGAAATCACAAGCCTCGCAACATGTGCCGGGATGCCCGGCGAGCGCGAATGAAAACGCGCGAAATGGTGGCTCGTTTGACACTCCCGCGGGTGCTTCGTAGCCTCCGCGGATGATCGCCGTCCAAACTCACGCCCCGTTAATTTCGCCGGAGGAATATCTCGCGGGCGAAGAGCTCGCCGATCAGAAGCACGAGTATCTGAGCGGCGTGGTGCACGCGATGGCAGGCGGCACCAGTCGACACGCGACGCTTGGCGGGAACGTTTTCGCCGCCGTGAAAACTCGTCTCCGCGGGAAAAAATGCCGGCCTTTCAATTCCGACATGCTCGTCCGCGTGAAGCGAGGGGATGATCTCCGTTTTTACTACCCCGATGTCTCGATCGTCTGCCAGCCAAACGGCCAACTCGAGCATTTCAACGAGCACCCGACCGTGATCTTCGAGGTCCGTTCCGATTCGACCGCCCGCTTTGATCAGGGCGAAAAGCGCGAGGCTTACCTCGGCATTCCGAGCCTCGAAGCTTACGTCCTCGTGGACGACCGCGAGGTCGCGGTGACCGTCTGGCGCCGGCATGGCGAACGGTGGGAGTCGGAATATTACACCAACCTTTCGGACACGATCGCCTTCGCCAGCGCGGATTGCGAGCTGCCCGTGGCGGAGATTTACGAAGGCGCGGAGCTTTGATTCCGCGGGCGGCGCGGCGGGGCGCGCTTGCTGTTTGGCAAAGCCGATTCGCGTCCCTTTAATCCGCGACCCGCGATGCGCATTCTCGACCGTTATCTTCTCCGAAACTTCCTGGAGCCGTTCTTCATGTGCTTCTTCGGGTTCATCGCGATCTGGCTGATTTTCGATCTCAGCGACAACGGGCAGGACTTCATCGAGGCGCACGCTTCGCTGAAACAGGTGACGAAGTTTTACCTCACGCAGCTTCCGCAAACGGTCATCATTTCCCTGCCGGTCGGTCTGCTCCTCGCGCTGCTTTTTTCGTTGAGCCGCATGTCGCGCTCGAACGAGCTCATTTCGATGCTGACCGCCGGCCGCAGCGTGGTGCGAATATTGATGCCGCTTTTCATCGTCGGCATCCTCGCGAGCGTCGCCCTCCTCGCACTGAATTACGAACTCGCGCCGCACGCTGAGGCGGTCAAAAAAGTCGCCCTCGAGCAGATCACGAAGGGCGAAAAAAAGGCGGGCGAGCGCGGCACGGTGGAGGGCTATCTTTTCCGCGACCGGATGAACTCGCGGACGTGGTTCGTGAAGAAAATGCGCGCGAATTCGCCCGAGCTCATCGGTGTCCACATCACGCAGCAGGACGAGCACGGGAACATCACGAAGAAGTGGTATTCCGCGCGCGCCACCTTCGACTCGAAGAACAAAAACTGGATCCTCACGCGCGGCATGGCCGTCGAGTTCGACGCCGACGGGAACATCACCACGACCGACGATTTCACCACCGACTACCGCAATGTCAGCGGCTGGTCCGAGACCCCGTGGCGCATCGCGAGCTCGCACCTCGAGCCGCAGAATTTGTCCGTCTCCGAGCTCGAGCAATACCTGCATTTCAACGACGATTTTCCCGAGGTTTCGCTCGCACCGTATCGCACTTATCGCGACTACCGCTGGGCGCTCCCGTGGTCCTGCCTCGTCGTCGTTTTCCTCGCTGCGCCGCTCGGCATCGTCTTCTCGCGGCGCGGCGTGCTCGCGGGCGTGGCGAGCTCCATCTTCATTTTCTTCGCGATGATTTTCATCACGAATCTCTGCCTCGCGCTCGGCAAAGGCGCGCGCATCTCGGCGCTCTCCGCCGCGTGGTTTCCCAATGTCTTCTTCGGACTCATCGGGCTCGTGCTGCTCTACTACCGACACACCAATCGCGACTTCCCGAAATTCGGTTTTTCAAAGCGCAAATGAATATCGACTGGTCGATCCAAAGCCGCGCCGACCGCTGCTCCGCGAGCAACGAATCATTCCGCGACGGCGAGTATTTTTTCACGGTGCTCTACGATGAAAAGACGGGCTTTCGCCGCGAAGATTTGTCCGAAGCCGCGTGGGCCGAGCGCAGCAAAGAAGGCGTCCAGCCGTTCTCGTTTTGGCGCTCGAAATTTGAAGTGCCGCCGCCCGCCGCGCCCGAGGCGCTCGGCAAAGAAACCGCGGAAGATCTCCTCCGCCGCTACATGTCCGACAGCGCCCCCGAGCACGCGAACGTCCGCTATATTCTCGCCCTCATGCTCGAGCGAAAACGGCAGCTCAAAGAAATCGAAACCAAGCACGGCGACGACGGCTCCCTCACCCGCATTTACGAGCACTCGAAATCCGGCGAAGTCTTCGTCATCCCCGACCCGCAACTCCGCCTCGATGAAATGGCCGCGGTGCAGACGCAGGTCGCGGATTTGCTGCATTGACCTTCCGCCGCGCGGTTTGTGAATCGCGCAGATTCACGGAAGGTGAATCGTTCCTGAAACCCGATGCTTCCTTGGTTCGCCAATAAATTCCCGCTCTACCTCGCCCCGATGGCCGGGGTCTCGGACACCGTTTTCCGGCAGCTCGCGAAAGAGTTTGGCGCGGACGTGATGGTGACGGAGTTCGTCTCGGCCGAGGGCGTCTTCCGGCGCAATGAGCGGACGATGGAATATCTCGATTTCGAGGAAGCGGAGCGGCCTCTCGGCGTGCAGCTTTTCGGCGCGGACCCGGCGCACCTCGGTGAGGCGGCGCGGATGATTCTGGACTGGAAAAAGCCCGACTTCATCGACCTCAATTTCGGCTGCCCCGTGAACAAAGTCGTGAGCAAGAACGGCGGCTCGTCGCTGCTGCGCGACTGCCCACTTCTCTCGAAAATCGCGCACGCCGTGGTCGTCGCCGCCGCGCCGTTTCCGGTCACCGCAAAGATCCGCATCGGCTGGAATTCCGAGCAGGTGAACGCGACGACGACGGCCAAAGTTTTGGAGGACGCGGGCATCCAAGCCGTCGCCGTGCATGGCCGCACGAAAGAGCAGGGATACAGCGGCGAGGCCGATTGGGACGTGATCGCGCAGGTCGCCGCCGCGGTGAAAATCCCGGTCATCGGCAACGGCGACATCGCCGGTGCGCGCGACGTCGAGCGGCGGATGAAAAGCGGCGTCGCCGGCATCATGATCGGCCGCGCGGCGATGAGCGCGCCGTGGATTTTCCGCGAGATCAAACACTACCTCGCGACCGGCGAAATCCTCCCGCCGCCGCCGATCGGAACGCAGTGGCAGCACATCCGCCGGCACTGCCGACTCGCCGTCGCGCGCCGCGGCTGCGAAGGCCCGACGATGCACTCGATGCGCGCGCGGCTGATGGCCTACTCGCGCGGAATGCCTGATGCGAAGCGGCTTCGCGAGCGATTTGCCAAAGTCGAATCCCTCGCCGGACTCGACGACATCGCCGCCGAACACATCGCCACAGCGGACGCGGAACTCGCGAGCACCGGCTGAATTTTCCTCAGGCTACGGAATGATTTCGTCGATCGTGATCACCACGTCCGGGAAGGCGAGCGGGCTCAAGGTTTCGCCGGTTCCGACCCGCGAAGTTTGCGAGAATTGCTCGCCCTCCGGTCCGCGGAAAACCTCCACGACGTTCTCCTCCAAATTCAAAATCCAGAATTCGCGAATCCCGGCGAGAGCATAGGCGCGCATCTTGTCCCGGCGGTCATAGCGCAGCGAGGAGTCGGCGACTTCGATGATCAGGAAAACTTCCGACGGCTGCGGATGGGTCACGCCCGCTTTTCGTTTCCACCGAATCAGGACGATGTCGGGCTCCGGCTCGGACATCTCGTCGAGCAAGACCGGATTCTGCGCCGACACCATGAATCGCCGGCGCGACTGCTCCGCGAAATCCATGATGAAGTTGGTGACGGCCTGTCCGTGTCGTTTCCCGATGGCATGCATGAGGATGATTTCTCCGTTGAGCAATTCGACCCGGTCCGCTTTTTCAAACAGCCCGATGTCGGCGAGCTTGTGGTATTCATCGATGGAGAATTGATACGTCGGCGCGAGCACGCTGGTCATGGGGGCAAGCTGCGCATTTCTCCGCGCGTTGCAACTCCGCGCAGTGGACATCGCAAACTCTGCTCCTATTTTCCCGGCCATGACGACCTTCCCGCAGACCGCAGAAATCAAGACCCGCATCGGCAACGAAAAACTCGTCAAGGTCACCGAGAACGCGGGCGCGAAGCTCACGTCGTTGCTGACGAAGCAAGGCCGCCCGCAGGGTGCGCTCCGAGTCGCCGTGATCGGCGGCGGTTGCTCCGGCTTGCAGTATAAAATGGACCTCGTCGATGGCCCGGCGAACCGCGACATCATCGTCCCCTCCGCTGGCGTGCGCGTGGTCATCGACCCAAAAAGCGCGCTCTTCGTCAGCGGCTCGCTGCTCGATTACAGCGACGATTTGCAAAAGGGCGGCTTCAAAGTCACCAACCCCAACGCCGTCGCCCACTGCTCCTGCGGCGAAAGCTTTTCGGCGTAAGTTCCGCGCACCAATTGTAGGGCGGGCGCTTCGCCTGCCCCGGGGCAACCGAAGCGGTCGCCCTACAGTTGCCCTGTTATTCCCGGCGCGCGCCGCTCTTCAGCACGTCCAGGATTTCCTGCAAAAGGATCACGTCCTTTGGGTCGGATGCCGGCTGCGCGGGCTTGGTCGTCTCGTCCTTTTTGATCGTGTTCACGGCTTTCACGACGAGGAAAATGCAGAACGCCACAATCGCGAAATTGAGCAGGACCGTGAGGAAATTCCCGTAGGCGATCACTGGCCCGAGCTTCTTCGCATCCACGAGGGCCAGGCCTTTTCCCACTTTGCCGGAGAGCGGGAGGTAGAAATTGGTGAAGTCCATTTTGCCGAGAATCGCGCCGATCGGCGGCATGAGCAGGTCTTCCACAAGTGAGGCGACGATCTTCCCAAAAGACGCCCCGATCACCACACCCACGGCGAGGTCGATGACGTTGCCGCGATTGATGAAGTCCTTGAACTCTTTGAGCATCGACATGCGCGCCGTGTATCTGCCGTGGCTCATCTTCGTCGAGTCCGGGGTGAAAAAATTTGCGCGCTCCGGGTCATGCACTACCGTTCGCGCCCGATGATTTTCAGACCTCGCCATGCCGTCCGCCCAGTTGGGGACAGCAGCGCTTCCGCAGCCCAGACTTTGCCCGTCCGATCCCGCTCATGGTAAGCGCCATCATCGTCGCAGCCGGCAGCTCGCGCCGGATGGGGTTCGACAAACTCTTCGCCCCTCTCGCGGGGAAACCAGTCGTCTGGCATTCGCTCAAAGCCTTCTCCGACACGAAGGAGGTCGGTGAAGTCATCGTCGTCGTGCGGGAGGATCGGGTGGAGGAATTCCAGGCGCTAATCGACAAAGAGAAGCTGCCGAAAGTCACGCGCGTCATCGCCGGCGGAGCGGAGCGACACTTGTCGGTGTGGATGGGCTTGCAGGCGATCGAGAGCGAGGCCAGCCAATACGTGGCGATTCACGACGGCGCGCGCCCGCTCACCACGCCGCAGCTCATTCGCGATTGCCTGAAAATGGCCGAGCAGCACGGCGCGGCGTGTTGCGCGTCGCCGATTCCCGATACCGTCAAGCGCGCCTCCGTCGAGCAGATGGTCGCCGAGAGCGTAGAGCGCAGCGGCTTGTGGGCGATGCAGACCCCGCAGGTCTTCAGCAGCGGCCTCATCCTCCAGGCCTACGCCGCGCTCATGGCCAAGCACGAAATGGTCACCGACGAAGTCTCCGCCGTCCAAAAGCTCGGCAAAAAGATCGCCCTCCTCAAAAACGAGGACTGGAACTTCAAGATCACCTTTCCCCACGACCTCGAGCTCGCCGAGCACATCCTCGGGCTCCGCAAAAAGAAGAAAACCCCGCGCACCGTCTAAGCGCGACCCGCCTCCGCGATTGATGACCCTTTCCTGATGGAACACGACTACCGCCTCACCACCCTGCCGAACGGCGCCCGCATCGCCTCCGTCTGCATGCCGCACATGAAAAGCGTCAGCGTCGGCTTCTGGGCCGCCATCGGCGGGCGGCACGAGACCCCGGCCCAGAGCGGCATCGCCCACTTCCTCGAGCACCTCCTTTTCAAAGGCACCAAACGCCGCAACGCCCGCCAGCTCAGCGAAGCCGTCGAAGGCGTCGGCGGCTACCTGAACGCCTTCACCACCGAAGACCACACCTGCTTCTACGCCAAAGCCGCCGCCCAGCACCTCCCGAAGCTCTGCGACGTCCTCGGCGACATGTATCTCCACAGCGAGCTCGCCCCCGCCGAGATCGACCGCGAGCGCGACGTCGTCCGCGAGGAGATCATGATGTATCGCGACCACCCCGCGCAGCACGCGCAGGAGCTCCTCACCGAGACCATGTGGCCCGGCCACGCCCTCGGCCGCCCCCTCACCGGCACCGTCGAGACCGTCAATTCCTTCATGCGCCCCGAGCTCCGCGCCTTTCTCAGCCAGCACTACAACGGCCGCACCACCATCGTCACCGTCGCCGGGAAAATCGAGCACGACCAAGCCGTCGCCCTCCTAAAACCCAACCTCGCCAAACTCCCCGCCGGTCGCCGCCCCCGCTTCGCCCGCGCCCGGATCAAACACGGCGAAGCCCGCGTCTCCCTCTTCAAACAGGAAACCGAGCAGACCCACCTCGCCATGGGCTTCCACGCCATCGGCCGGCAGGACGAACGCCGCTTCGCCCTCAAGCTCCTCAGCGTCATTTTGGGCGAAAACATGAGCTCCCGGCTCTTCCAAAAACTCCGCGAGCAACACGGCTACTGCTACAACGTCTCCAGCAGCATGGTCACCCTCGAAGACACCGGCGCCGTCCAGATTTGCGCCGGCCTCGACCACGAAAACCTCAAAAAAGCGCTCCGCATGATCCTCCGCGAGCTCAAAGCCATCTGCCACCGCCCCCCCTCCAAAGCCGAGCTCCAGCAAGCCAAAGATTACACCATCGGCCAGACCCTCATGGGCCTCGAGAGCACCACGAACCAGATGATGTGGATGGGCGAGGGCATCCTCGGCTACGGCAAAGTCCTCAACCCCGAGGAAATGGAAATCCGCCTCAACGCCGTCACCGCCGAAGACGTGCAAGCCATCGCCTGCCACTGCCTCCACCACGGCCGCCTCGGCATCGCCGTCGTCGGCCCCATGCACGACACGGAAAAGCTCCGCGGCTGGCTGAGTTGACGGCGCGCAGTAGCCCGGGGTCCCTGACCCCGGCTGAACGACTGTAGGGCGGGCGCTCCGCCTGCCCGGTCCGCACCCCCGGCGCTTCCCTCCACACGAGCGGAACGAAGGGGCGCGTCTGCCAGCGCGGGCCGCGGGCCAGCCTTCCCCCGTCATCCCGAGCGGAGCTTCGGCTTCGCGGAGCGCAGTCGAGCCGAGTCTGCGCGACAGCCGAGCGGGCGGAGGCGGGGAGGCAACGACCTCTGATACCATCTACTTAAATTAAACAGACACCTGAGTTTTCCGCGCAGCGTTTAGTTGAGCGAGGAACCAGTCGCGACCGATCAGGCGGAGAACGGATTCGGTGTCCTCCCAATAACGGCGCAAGGGAACTTTCATGCGCTCCCGCAGCTTGCCCACCGTCGCAAAGACCTGGTTGCAGGTTTCATCCTTGACGATGTCCCACAGTTGCGCGCAGGGATTGAGTTCCGGACTGTAGGGCGGCAGGTCGAGGATGCGCACTTGCGGCGGCAGCCGCGGATCGCCATCGCGCAGGTGGAACCCGGCCTGGTCACGCACCAGCACATGGACCGCCCCGGGGTCGCTCGCCGCGAGGTTTTCCAGGGTAGCTTTGGTCCCACTCCAGACTCACGCCGGGCATGTGCGCGAAGTGCGCCTCGCCACTGACCGCGCCGAGCGCTCCGTAAAGATATTCCCACTCGTATTTGATCTGCCGGGTGACCACCGAGGAGGAGGAAGGGAATAGCGGGGGTCGGTGGGCGGGCGAGCAGG
>JAYVPW010000099.1:0-23610 GCA_043777315.1 Spartobacteria bacterium
TTCACAGCTCCCTCGCTTTCCAATCCCCGCTAAACTTCGAACGCTCTCTCAATATCAATTAACCCTCTTTTCGCTGTCTTCATTTTCGAGGAAAGATCACTAACCAACGTTGCACTTCAAAGTTGATCCTAGGATCCGAAACGGTCTGGCCGATCGGCGAAGTCTCAGGAGTTCCCCTGTTTACAGGAGGAAGTCCCGGCCGATGAGGTCAACCGGGTTGCCGGCGAGGTCGGTGATCGCGGAGGCGATGATCGCACCATCGACGAGGCGCCCATTGCGCACCGGCTTGGTGATCGCATTTCCGTTTTGATCCTGATAATCGAACTGCCCGAGCGTTGGTTTGTCTCCGCCGATGACGCCGTTGAGGATCTTGATGCCCCGTGCGGCATGGATGACGGCGATGCTGTTGACGCTGCCGGCGATCGCCGAGAGGAGGTTGTTCGCGGTCAGGTCGATGAGATCGCCGTTCCCATCTTTGTTCGGGAAGGTGGCGCGCTGGGTCTCGAAGAGGCCGGTGCCGGGGTTGTAGATCACTTTGATCCGCCCGGCAGAGCCGACCACGATTCCGACATTGCCGTCGGCATCGGAGAGGCTGATGGGCGGGTGCTTGGGACCTTTCACAGCCAAAGGATTGTTCCGAATCTTCGTCTCGACAAACGTCGCAACACTCTCGCCGGTCAGATCGTTGTTGTAGCTCTTGATGGCAACGTTGGGTGACGTGTTTCCGTTGTCGAGGTTTCCAATATCACCACGGACGAAGGTGTGGATGATATCACCGCCGCGCCCTGCAAACGTCACTTTGTCGAGGACGGTGCCGTAGTGAATCGTGTCGCCGCCATTGCCGGCGATGAGATCGACGTGAGCGTTGAGGTTGCCGATCTGCGTGAAGCCGACAATGTTTCCGCCCTGTCCACCGCGGCCGACGACCCCGCCAAACGACTTCTTGTCCTGGTCGGGTGTGGTGTCGCGGAAGGCACCGGCGCTATCCTTCTCCAGATTCGGGAGAAATGCCGAGGCATCTCCGCCGGCACCGGCGATCACGAGCAGTTTGCTCGAAGTCGAGGATCCCAGTTCGACTTGCGCAGTGTTCACGCTGCCGCCAGCGCCACCGGCCCGCAGTCCGTCGCCGCCTGCGCCACCGATCAGGGCATACGCGGCGTCGCCTGCGCTCGTCTTGATGTTAAGGACGCTTCCTCCGATCCCGCCGTTCCCGCCGGCACTCGCGCCGCCGTTCCCGCCGAGGATGCGGTTGAAATTATAGTTCTGGAGCACAGGCGCATTGGTCGCGCCCTTGGTCGGGACATTGACGCTGCTCACGCTTCCGCCTGCCCCGCCGTTGCCGGCCGTGCCGCCGCCGCCGTGGCCGCCGATCGCGCTGAAGAGCGCGGGGCGAACATTGTCGTCGGTGGAAGGTGGCGCGAAGAGGAAGTTCGTCACGGAGCCGCCGCGGCCGCCGGTGACCCCACCGCCGCCGTTGCCGGCGATGAGAGCCACGTCGGAGGTCAGAATGCTCCCGATTTTCGGGCTGGAGTTCGCGATGTTGCCGCCCGCTCCACCGGTCCCGGAGACGGACGGTCCACCGTCACCAGCCTCCATCCGGAAAAAGCTGCCGTGAATGTCCGTGAGGAAGCTGTTGATGGAGCCGCCAGCGCCACCGCCACGGGTGCCGCTTCCGCCGTCCCCGGCCAGGACCGTCAGCGTTGCGACGGTCCCCCCAGGAAGGACGGTGTCAGCGATGAATGCACCGACTCCGATGTTGGACCCGTTTCCGATGATCGAGCCGCCGCCGCCGCCCGTCGAGCCACTACCGCCCTTGCCGGCGATCCAGCGCAGCCCGCCAATGATCGAATCCGCCGCGAGGCTGCCGCCACTGCCACCAGCTCCCGAGACTCCGCGCCCGCCGTCGCCGGCGGTGAGAGTCACGTTGGCATCTCCGCGGGAAACGACGCCGATGATGCCACCGCCTTTGCCGCCTTTCGCGAAGCCGTCGCCGCCCTTGCCGGCAAGCAGGTCGATCGTCCCATTGATCTGGAATTGGACCGATCCCACCAAATCTTTGAGACTCGTGGAGACGCCCGTGATCGGGTCTATCGTGGTGAAGGTCGTCAATTTGCTGCCGATCCCGAGTCCGCCGCCTAAGCCACCATTGCCGACGATCGAGTTCCCGCCGTCGCCAGCGTGAATGAGATACCCGGCCTGGTTGTTGGAAACGGCGAACTTCGCCGGAGTGTGCAAGGCCAGAACGTCGAAAAAGGCGAGGGCGCTCGTGCCTTGTGCAGCGTAGGCAACCGGTGCGCCGAGATTGGCGGCATCCGGATAATAGACATCCGCCAGATTCGGTCCCTGCGGATTGATGCTTGCGAAGTTGTCGCCGATAGCGGCCAAAATAATCGACGACTCAGCGCCGCCTTCGACGAACTTCATCACCCGTCCTTGAGTCGCGCTCGCCAGGGTGCCGAAGAGAACCACGTCGTGAACGGTCCCGTTGCCGTCGCCATCGATAGATCGAATCTGCGCCATGTCGTGCGGATCGGTCCCGTATCCGGGGATGCCGAAAAAGTCGCCGGCATTGTCACCGAGGCCGGAGACAGGGCTGCCAAATCCTGTGCCGTCGCCTTGGGAGCCCACCATGAAGCCAAAGCCAGCGGTCTCGCCAGTGATCGCGATTGCATCGGCATTACCATCCTCGTCGTAATCCACGATCGTGAAATCGATCGGAATCGCGGACGCGGGAGAAATGTTGCCCACGTCCCGATTCGTGTCCACGGTGCCAAAGCTATAAAAGCCTGCGACGATCGGCGAATGCGCAACAAACTTGCCCCCGGCCACAGTGCTCTGGCGCGCCTGATAGTCGAGCACCCGCGCCGACGACGAATAGGTGCCGGACCCTGTGCTGGTGTCCGAGTTCAGATCACGCGAGGCTACAAACAGGACATCGTGGCCATCCGTGTTGGTAAGGGCGGTCGCCTCGATGAGGTGATGCCCGGGCGCTCCGTCGAAACCGGAGATGTAGGGTTTGCGCGGATCGGGATTCGTATTCCCAGTCGGCGTCTTGATTTCTTTCGCACCGTAGTCCGCGTAAAACTGACCGGTCAGGAAGGGCACGCCCGTCAAATCATTGTCTTCGATGTCCTGCGTGAGAAACAGAATCACTTCCACCCCGGAGTAGTTCGCAGAGACCGCGAGCTCCTGTTTTCCATCCCCGTCGAAGTCGCCCGCCGCGATGTCACCGATGGCGATCGGCGACGTCCGATACAACCTGTCTTTGCCCACCGGAAAAATCCCACCACCGCCGGTGTAAGGCTTCGTATCCACTTTCGGATTCGTGTCGAACCCGGTGAGCTGCGGCAGCGTGCTCCACCGTCCGTCGTAGAAACCGATGAAGTCATTGACTCCATTGCCGTTGAGATCTTCAGAACTGCTGAGGACGCCATCGTTGTTCAGATCTTCAAATTTCGCGAGGAACACGGCGATCCCGGAACGGTTGCTGGCGTCGATAGAGGCCACCGCGATGTCGAGGTGCCCGTCGCCATTCAAATCGGCCACGGTGAGCGCTTCCGCATTCCGGACGCCGGACAGATATATCCGCTCGGGACGGAGGCTGCGGGCTTCAGGGGCGGCGTTCGGATTGACCGCATCCGCGCCGAAGACGACGACGAGCTGCGAGGTGCCGATCGTGGTGTAAACGAAATCGCCGTAGCCATCCCCGTCAAAGTCGATCGCGCGGTGCGTGCCGATGTTCAGCGGGTTGTCGTTCCCATCGAACGTGGATTGATGATAGGTCCCGAACGTAGCGCCGGCATTGTACGGCGTCGCGGTCTGCGTGAAATTCCCGGTGAGCAGACTCGCGCCATCGCCACCCGCGGCGAAGCCCGACCCGCCGTCGCCGAGCTCGAAGCTGACAAATCCGTAGATGTTCACGGTCTTGAAAGTGAAGTCGCCGGCGGTCCCGCCAGCGTTGGTCGTCCCGACCCCGCCCGAGCCACTGCGGATCAGGACTTTTCCAGTGTGTGATCCGAGGTCGGTGAAGTTCACGATCGAGCCGCCGTGTCCGCCGGTCGGTCCGCGACCGCCGTTGCCCGCAAGAATTTGGTATCCGCCGCTGTCATCGGCATTCAGCGTCACCCCGACGACGTCGCCACCGGATGCGCCTACGCCACCGTCGCCGGCGATGAGGGAGTTGAAATTGAACACCGTCCCCTGATTGGCGGACCGCACAAAAGCAATGTCGGCTCCGTGCTGACCGGGGAGCGGGATGAAACGCGCGATCGTCCCGGCGATGTCATCATTCCTCGAGACTCCGTAGCTCAGCCACTGGCCCGACACCGCCGTCCCGACCTTGACCGAGCCGATCGTCGGGTGGACCTCCGTCGCCCCGAGGATGACCGAATAAGTCGCCGCGCCGGAGGAATCGATGATCAAACCGCTGGTGGGGTCGGAAGCGAGCCCGAAGCCCTTGCCTGCGTAGATATTCCCGAAGATGGAGAAGCTGGTCGGCGCGGCGCGCAGCAGCACGTCGCGATCGTCGATCAATCCGTCGTTGTTTTGGTCGGGAAGATCGGCAGGGATGAGCGTGCGCAGTTCGATTTTTTCGATCGTATTGTTCAGGATGACGAGGCCGTCGCCCTTTTGCGCGGGGTCATCGTCGATCGCATTGTTATTCGAATCGCTCAACGTGAGCACGAGGCCGAAGCTGGAGGTGACCTCCCGCAGATTCGTCGCGATGTCGCCATGCACGTCGGCGAAGAGGGTGATTCGGAGTCCGTCGCCCGCCGCGATGCCGGTGATCTCGTTCTCGTCGAGGGTGCCGTTGTTGTTGAGATCGGTCGTGAAGACGCGGACGTTGCCTTTCTCGACGTAGAGCAGGTAGGCGCCAGCTTTGTCGCCCGCGGTGCTCAAGCCGTCGCCGGCGTGGAGCTCGAAAACGTCGCCGGGCTGGCCGGTGAGCCAGTGCGCCGTGGCGACGGGGCTCAATGTGGCCGGGGCGATGCGGGCTTCGAGGGGTTCGACGGAACCGAATGAGGAGGAGTGACGCATAAGAGTAAAAGGGGGTCAGCGGTTACGGGAAACGGGTGAACGTGTTGTCGTGGTCGAAAAGGACGGTGCCGTTGTAAAAGGCCTCTGGAACGAAGTTGAGGTGCGCCTGGACGAGGACTTTCGCGGCGATGAGGCCGTCGATGACGGTGTCGCCAGCGTCGATTTTTCCGTTATTGTTCGCGTCGGTGAAGGCGAACTTATTGCCGTCCATCCGGGTCGGGTCCATGACGGCACCGACGAGGTTATTGGTGGCGAATCGCGCGGCGATGTAGGCTCGATATTTCGGATCGCCGGTGGTCTCGGTCCTATCGAGATCGCCTTGCGAGACATCAAGGAGGTCGGTCACGATGTCCAGCGTGCGCGCCGTGTAGATTCCGATCGTAATGTTATCCACCTTCTCGACGAGGCCCGGGAGCGCGCCTTTTCCGGCGACGATCGCGGCGATCGATTGGGCGACGATATTTGTGACATTACCCGCCAATCCGGCCTTCCCTCCCACCCCCACCGCCGCACCGCCGACGCCGGCGAAGAGACCGCCCATCGTGGTGTAGCCGTAAGTCTGACCGCTGCGCGCTCCGAGATCGAGATTGGCGATCTTGAGGTCATTGACCGTGCCGCCGAGCCCGCCAACTTTGAGCCCGGTGCCACCGTCACCTGCCGCCACACTGCGGAAAATCGTGCCGGGATTTAGATTTGAAACCGAGACCGCGGCGACTGCTCCACCCTTGCCGCCAGTGGACGCCACATCGCTGGAACCACCATCGCCCGCCGTGATCGTGAGCACTCCGCCCACGTTCCCGCCGAGTTCGAGGATCAGGCCGTTGATCGAACCGCCAGCTCCGACTGCTTTGGCATTCGGCAACCCGCCGCCGTTGCCAGCCACGATCGTGGTGGTGAACGTCGGAGGATTCGGCAGCGCCGGGTCTGTCGTACTGGCCACCGCGCCGACGATGTCGAACAGCGATCCACCCGCGCCGGCTTTTGTTCCCTCCGCGGAACCGTTGCCAGCCTGAATGCGAATATCGCCGATCGGCGTGGGCGCGAGATCCGTCTCCGCGCTTCCGTATCCGAGGAATTTGATCGAGCCACCAGCACCACCGTGAGTGCCGTCGCCTGCGCGGACCGTCAATTGACCCTTCACGAAAAGCCCGGCTTGTTTATCCGCGGAAATGCCTTGAATGCTGCCGCCGTTGGCCGCACCGATGCCGCCCACCCCGCCGTCGCCCCCTCGGAGCAGACCGGTCCCGGTGGAGGAAAATCCGCCGGACGAAAGAATGGAGCCGCCAAGACCAGCGGCTTTCATCGCGCCGTCGCCGCCATTTCCGGCGGTGAGGCTCACAGAACCATTCGAGTTCACGTTGGCGGACTTAATATCGCCGCCCTTACCACCCGAGCCCGATTTTCCGGCTCCGTTGCCGCCGACCCCGGCCGCTACCGTCCCCGTCGCCGCCACGCCACCCACGCTGTCCTCGGCGGTGACCGAAAGGCCGTTGACCGAACCCCCAGCTCCACCGTTGCCGAGCATGGTCGCATTGCCACCTTTGCCCGCGAGGAGATTGCCGGTCAAATCTTCCGCCAGGAAAAAAGTGTTCAGCAGCGAACCGCCGATGCCGCCGCCCTTTTCTCCCTTGCCGCCGTCTCCGCCACGCAACGTGAAGTCGCCCTGAAATCCATTCGCTCCAGTGCTGTCGAAGTCGGTGATGCGAAGAAGCGTGACCGTTCCACCGTTCCCACCCTTGCCGCCCACGCTATCGCCGCCGTTAGCCTGCGTCCCTTGGTTCACCCGAAGCACCGAAAAGTCGCCGTTGACGAAAAGCACGTTGGTGATGACCCCGCCGTTTCCTCCATTGCCGCCCGTGCCGTCGCCGCCGAAGCCGGCACTGATCTCCGCGTTGTGCGCCAAGACCGTTTCACCCTGCTCGATGATCACATTTTTTACCGAGCCCGCCAGGCCGCCAGTCTTTCCGGGAGAGCCATCACCGGCCACAATTCGGAAATCGGAACCGAGTACGGTCGCCCCGGTGATGCTGCCGCCGCCGCCACCATTCGCAAACGTCAGAGCCGCGCCGCCATTGCCACCCTGAAGGAGCAGATCGCTATCCGGCGTGAGGACACTGTTGCGAACTTCCGCGTTGAGAATCGACCCGCCGAGCCCGGCGCTGCCGCCCGTGGCGACGATATTATTTCCGCCGACACCCCCGCGG
The DNA here is from genome assembly GCA_043777315.1 of Spartobacteria bacterium. Classification (GTDB taxonomy): domain Bacteria; phylum Verrucomicrobiota; class Verrucomicrobiia; order Chthoniobacterales; family Chthoniobacteraceae; genus CAIURC01. Next base: position 7,242 of record JAYVPW010000099.1, read on the forward strand.
ACCACAAACTCATCTCCGGCTGCGTCTGGAGTGGAATATCGAGCCTTCAACGCGACGACGCTGCCACCCAATCCCCCCGTTTTCCCCTCGCCGCCCGCGCCACTGGCGATCACGAAGTTATCCGAAGGGAGGACATCGCTGTTGAACGGTTTCCCAGCGAGAAGCTGGAATCCCACGAAAACATTGCTGACCAGTCCACCAACGCCGCCACTGCCCAAGTCCGAGCGACCGCCATTTCCAGACAGCACCTTCACGAGATCATTGGGCGTAGGATCGGCGATACCGGCGATGAGCACGGTCGTGATGGTCCCGCCCGCACCACCCGCGCTCGTCGGTTTCACCGCGTCCCCGCCATCTCCAGCTTTCAACGTGAAGCCGTCGATATCCGACGTCACCTGAATGGAGGTCAGCGAACCGCCTTTCGCCCCGTTGCCTCCGACACCGGCCTCGATCAGCGCATCGTAGCGCGGTTGCGCCGGATTCGCCGGGTCGATCTCATCGATCACATAACCCGAGATTCCATTCACCACGACTTTGGAAATCGAAGGCCCCAGTTTTCCCACAGGCTGAATGACATTTAGCACCCCATCGCCGCCAGCGACGCCGGGAAAGAAATCGATGCGGTGGCCGCTCGCCGCCGCCCCCGTGAGGATCGAACCGACATTCCCCTTCACGTCCACATTCGTGATCGCGCCGCCGGAAATGATCGCGCGTCCCACGTCGCCGCCGCCGATCGTCAAGCTGGCGATCCCCTGCAAATTCGAGACGAGCCCCGTCATCGAGACGGTGTCATCCGCCAGGCTCGTCGTCCCACGCTCGTCCAAATTGCTCACGACATCGCCCTCGATGCTCGACTTCAGGACGACGTTCGCCCCGTTGCCCAGCGAAAGACCGGTGAGTTCGTTGATCTCGACTTCATTGTTGAAGTTCTTATCCACGAAAAAGGCGACCACGTTGCCGGCCTTCACCTCCAAATAATTGCTGATGCCGTCCGTCCCGGAAATCTGCAACACATCGCCCTTGCTCAGCCGCAGGTAAAACGTGTCGGCTGCTTCGTTTTTTGAAAAAGGGTCTTCGCCGGGAGCCGGGAAAGTCGCCGGGTTATCCACCGTATTGCCCGGTCCGACGGCTGCGGAAATGTTGTCGGCAGGATTCGCCTGCGTATCGACGAACAAGTTGTCCTGGGGATTCGCCTCGCGGTAATTCGTGTCGTTTCCCTGAAAATCAGGAAGACCAACGATGATCACTCTGGCAGGGGCGATGCGCGACTCGAGAGGTTCGATGGTGCCGGCGGAGGGTGTGCGCTTCATGGTGGTGGGTGAAAGTAGAGGGGGAAGAGGGTTGTGCAACTATTTATCTAAAAAGTTTATCTTACCTCGAATCAGCGCTCAGAGTGGTGGAATTCGGAGGCGAAACGGAGGCGGACGGCAGGGGCGGACTAATTTCAAAAATCTTAAGCCGGACGGAGCAGGAGACAATCTATTCGCATTCGTGTCGATTCCGCAGCGGGCTATAGAGCAAAAAACTTCGGTCAGTCCTCCCACTTCCGCGAGAGACGGACCGCAAAAACAAAACGGGCTAACGACATTGGTCGATTAGCCCGTTTCAACAAGGTCGTGGGTTCGCCGGCGGATGGGCGTGCGTGTTTCAGCTGACCGACTGGGCGGGCGGATTCTTCAGGCGTTTCGTCACGTCGAGCTCGATGTTTCCGTAGCGAGCTTCGAAGTTTTGGATGGTCGCCGTGAGGTGGAGGCAGAGACGCTTGGCGGCGTCGTGGGAGAGGATCACCCGGTTGTCGAGCTTCAGCGGCTCATCGAGGATGGTACCGAAAAAATTGGGGTTGAGCCCGAAATCGACGATCACTTCGTTCGGCGTCTGCGCGATGCGGCAGACGTTGGCGTAGCTGGTGCGCAGACCGCTGACATCGATTTGGGGGGCAGTAGGTTTTGGTTCGTCGCTCATGGGTTGTAATTTTGGGAGCGCAGAACTAGCGCCGCCCTTCGCCGGTCGCAAACTTTTTCTGCCTCGGAATGCCCGTCTTCGCTACTCTACCGGGCGTGGAGACAACGACCGCGATGCTGCTGCGCAAAACCAAGCTGACCGAAACGAGCTTGATCATCACATGGTTCAGCGCCGCGCATGGGAAAATCAAAACGGTCGCGAAAGGGGCGCGCGCGCCGAAGAGCCGCTTCGCCGGCCAGCTCGATCTCTTTTTCGACTGCGAGATCGACCTCGTGCGGAGCAAAAGAAGCGAGCTGCACATCCTCCGCGAGGTGACGGTGAGAAACCCGCACGCGGCGTTGCGGCAGGACTACCCGCGCGTCGCGATTGCGGCGTATTTCGTGGAATTGATCGAGCTCGTCACCGAGCCGGATCATCCGGCTTCCGAACTCTACGACCTGCTTCGCCGTGCGTTCGGCTTCCTGAACACCAACCCCGCGTCGAAACGCGCGCTCCTGCATTTCGAGTCGGAACTCGCCCGCCTGCTCGGCATCCAACACCCGGAAGTGACCGCCGCCGTCGCGATGGGACGCACCTACCACCGGCTTCCGGACGCGCGCGCGGGCTTGGTCAAAAGCCTGCCGTGAGTCGTGTGCCAGCGGCGTGCTTGACGGCAACCAACCAGCCCCGGACCGTCCGCCCATGCTTCCGCTCGCTGGCTCGCAAATCCCCGATTCCCCCACGGCTCTCGCCGCGTCTCTCGAGTCGGGCTTGAACGGCCACGGCATCACCGCGCGCGAAGTGCGGGCCGACGGGACTTTTCCCGCCGTCGAGAAAATCCGGCTCGATCTCACGGGCGCGAAAATTCCTCGTGACTTGCGCGTTCCAAACGCGGGTGCCGCGACCGGTGAGCAAATTCAGGTCGCCGATTTCACCATCGTCGCCGCTCCCCTCTTTTTTGAAGGTGCACCACTCCAGCTCGATCTGAATGCCGCGGAGGCCAGCATGGGCTTCGTCCGCGCCGCCTCGGGAGAGCTTTTCCTGACACTGACCAATGCCGCGAACGGAGCCGTCCACATGGCCGTCGAGCGTTTGGATTTGGAAAAACTCGCGCATTCCCTCGTCTCCGCCGCCGCCGCCAAACAGGGGATTCAAATCAAGCAGACGCGTCTGGAACTGACACAGCGCGGCCCGCGCTCGATCGGCTTTCGCGCGGAAGTTAATGCGAAGATGTTCATCGTCTCGGCAAAGGTCGCGGTGACCGGAAATCTCGACATCGACGCCCAATTCAACGCCCGCCTCTCCGGCCTCGCCTGCAGCGGCGAAGGCATGATCGCCAGCGCCGCCAACGCCCTCCTCAAACCGCATTTTCACCGCATCGAAGGCCGCTCATTTCCACTCCCCTCCCTCGGCCTCGGAGACCTGCAACTGCGCGATCTCTCGATCGAAGCAGGAGAAACGCTCCACGTCCGGGCCCGCTTTGGCAGTCAGATGTAGCCGGCCTCTGTGAGGCCGTTCGGAGCAGGGGCCACCAACCCGGGGTCCCAGACCCTGGCTACAATTTCCCCCGCGTGCTGGCCGTCGCCGGAGTCTTCGCTCCGCGCGAGAGTTCCGCGAGATCGGAGAGGATGTTGACCGCTTCGTTGCGCACCGCATCCACCACCGGCTTGCTCGGCTCGACGTCGTCCGCGTCATCCTGATCATCCGCCCCGACGGTGGCCTTTTCTTCGGCCTCGGCCGTCCCGTCTTTTTTCTTGTCGTTCGTCACGAGTTGCAGCTCCGGCTTGTCCGCATTTTCGAGCGTGATCGAAAAACGCTTCGGGTCGGGAAGCGTCCGTTTGCCCCGCTCGGCGATCCGCGTTTCCTTCCGCACCTTGTCGCTATCGATCTCCGCGCGCCGCTTTTCCAAGCTCAAGGAAACCTTGTTTTCCGCGAGCCGCTTCTTCGCCTGGTCGAGGTCTTCGGTGATGTAACCAAACTCCGGATCGACCGCGATCCGCGTCGCCGAGCGCTGGCGCAATTCCGGTTTGAAAAGCGGCTTCTCCACTTTGTCGAACGGCACCGGATCGACCGTGTCGTACGGCAACGGACCCTTCATCGCGACCTCGCCGATCTCGGGATAATCGAATGGCGACGGCACCTTCACATCGGGCTCGACCCCTTTGAGCTGGGTCGAACCGCCGGCAACCCGGTAGAATTTCTGGATCGTCAACTTGAGCGCTCCTGCCTCGTTCGTGCCGCCGCCGAGGAACGGCATGATCCGTCCGATCTCGAGCATCGTCTGCACCGTCCCTTTTCCAAACGTGCTCGAATCGCCGACGACCACCGCGCGATTGTAGTCCTGCAGCGCCGCCGCGAAAATCTCGCTCGCCGACGCGCTGAGCCGGTTCGTCAGCACCACCAGCGGCCCTTCATACGCCACCGACGGGTCGCGATCCTTGGAAATATGGGGGCTCCCATTGCTGTCCTTCGCCTGCACGACCGGCCCTTTTTTAATGAAGAGCCCCGTCAAATTCACCGCCTCCTCGAGCGAGCCGCCGCCGTTCCGTCGCAGGTCCATCACGAGCCCGCTGATCCCCTCCTGCTTCAGTCGATTCAGCAGCAGCAGCACGTCTTTCGTCGTGCTCACGGCAGTCGCCGACGCGCTGTGTTCCATGTCCGCGTAGAATGATGGGAGCGTGATCCAGCCGAGCCGCTGCACGCTTCCGTCGGGTTGCGGACGCTCGATGATTTCAGCCTTCGCCTCCTGCTCCTTGAGTTTGATTTCGTCGCGTTTGATCTCGATGATTTTCCGCGTCGAAGGGTCCGCCGCGTTCACCGGAATGACCTGCATACGAACGTTGGTGTCCTTCTTCCCGCGGATCATCTCGACCACTTTGTCGAGCTTCATATCGATCGCATCGACGAAGTCTTTGTCCCCCTGCGCCACCGACACGACACGGTCGCCAACCTTGAGCCGCCCGTCTTTCGCCGCCGGTCCGCCGGTCACCAGCTCCATGATTTTTGCGTAACCTTCGTCCGACTTCAGCACCGCACCGATGCCGACCAGCGAGAGGCGCATGTTGATCGAGAAATTCTCGAGCTCCGACCGGCTCATGTATTCGCTGTGCGGATCGTAAGTCTGCGCGAGGACGGTGAGGAACGTCTTGATCACGTCGTCCTTCGTCTGCTCGTGCAAATTCCGCAGCATCTGATCGTAGCGCCGCGTCAGCACCTTCACCGGCGAGTCCACCACCTTCACCGCCGGCTCCGGCGTTTTCGCGTCCGCCTTTTTCGGCGCGTCGAGCTTCTGCCGGGTCAGCGTTTCCTGGAGCAATTCGCCCTCCACCCGGTCGGACCAAATCCGGTCCGCATCCGCCTCGTTCTTTGGCCACGCCGCCTTCTGCCGATTGATTTCGACCATCCGATCCGTTTTGAAATCGTACTCCTTTTTCAGCAGTTCCTTCACACTCGCCGCACGCACTTCCACGCGCTTTTTGTAAACATCGTACATCGCGTACGCCGCCTCGGGATTTCCGAGAAGAATGTCGTCGTCGAGCGTCGTCGCATACTTTGCCGTGAAGCCATCGACATCCCCCTGCGTGAAAAACAGGTGATTGTAATCGAGCCCCTCGAGATAGTTTTTCAGGAGCTGCTGCGAGACTTTGTCGTCCAGTTTCTTCCGGCTGTAATGCCCCTGCTCTAGCAAACGCCCGACGGAAATTTCGATCTGCCCCGGGTCCGGCTCATCGGCACAGGCCGGCAAAGTCGAGACACACAGGGCTGCCAGCGGGCAGAGGAGAAGGCGGAGCGGCTTCATAAAAGGCATTCGGAGGGAGTTCGGAAATGGGCGGTGACGGTGACAGGATAAATAAAAAGCGCAAACGTCGCGTGGCACCCTGACAGACTCTCGGCGCGTGTTTTTGTTCAACGCGCGGAGGGCCTTGCGCAGCGGACGCCGCGCGTATCAACTCCCGCACTTTTGCTATGAAATTGGATACCTTCACCGGCGGAATCTTTGACACGAACTGCTTTTATCTCGAGGAGGCCCGCATCCTCATCGACGCGCCGCAGGACGCCGCTGAGTGGCTCGCGAAACAGGGGCACAAAGTCGAGCTGCTCCTCCTCACCCACGGCCACATCGACCACGTCGTCGATGCCGCGCGCATCCAACGCGAGCACGGCTGCCGCGTCGGCTACCACGCGGAAAGCGAGCAGATGCTCATCGATCCGCTCTTTTTCAAGCGCCTCGGTTTCGGCTGGGAAATCGAACCCGTCCGCGCGGATTTCTTCATCGCCGAAACCGCCGCCGTCGATTTCCAAGGTCTCGATTTCCAAGTCCTCGACGTCCCCGGCCACTGCCCAGGCAGCCTCTGCTTTCTCGCGAAAAATGAGCGCATCCTTTTCGGCGGCGACGTGCTTTTCGCCGGCGGCGTCGGTCGCTGGGATCTCCCCGGCGGCGATGGCCCCCTCCTCTTCCGCGGCATCAAGGAAAAGGTCTTCCCACTCGGCGACGACATCACCGTCTGGCCCGGCCACGGTCCCGCGACAAAGATCGGCATCGAGCGGAAAACGAACCCGTTCGTCGGGGAAAACGCCTGACCCATCTGCGTGGCGCACGTTCCAGAAGTTTGCGTATCTGAAGTTCGGAAATCGCGAACGTCGGGCCACCGCTGAAGAGTCGCGCGTCCAGAGCGCGTGCCGAAAATCCCGGCAGGGATGTCAGAAATTAGCCGGGGGTCGAGCGCAGCGACCACCCCCGGAATCGCCCCACGACGCGGTCCCGCCCCGGATGGGGCGGCGGAATCGTGGCAATTCCTGCACCCCGCCGGGGTGCGCTCCGGTTGCCAACGAACTCCGGGGGTGGTCGCTGCGCTCGACCCCCGGCTAATTTCCGGCAGCCTTCCGGGCTGGAGAGCGCTCCGGACTTTTCAAACAATCTTTGACCTCTTCACATCCGCTCCGGGACTTCGATTCCGAGCAGATCGAGCCCGCGCTGGAGGGTGCGCGCGGTGAGGTCACAGAGCGCGAGACGGGCCGTGCGGAGGGCCGGCTTGGACTTCAAAACGGGGCACGCCTCGAAAAACGTGTGGAAGGTCGAGGCGAGTTCGTAGAGGTAGTTCGCGAGCAGGTTTGGGCGGAAATCGTCGAGCACTTGCGGCAGCACTTCGCCAAAGAGAAACAGCTTTTTCGCCAGCGCGAGTTCCGCCTTTTCGGCGAGCGAAAAGGTCGGTGCCGAAACGTCCGCCGTGCCGCCGTTTTCGAGCGCGCCTTTTCGAAAAATCGAGCGGATGCGGACGTAGCTGTAGAGCAGATACGGCGCGGTGTTGCCCTGCAAGGCGAGCATCTTGTCCCATGAGAAAACGTAGTCGCTCTGCCTGTTCGGCAGGAGGTCTGCATACTTCACCGCGCCGATCCCGACGATGCGCGCGATCTCGCGGCGCTCGGCTTCGGGCAGCTCCGGATTTTTCTCGTTGATGATCTTCAACGCGCGCTCCTCCGCCTCGTCCAAAAGCCCGGCGAGTTTGATCGTCTCGCCGCTCCGCGTTTTGAACGGCTTCCCGTCATCGCCGAGGATCGCGCCGAACCAAACGTGCGCCAGCCGCGCCGTCGCCGAGAGCTCCGGCAGCCAACGGCGGAAGATCGCGAACACCTGCCGGAAGTGGAGCTGCTGCCGCCCGTCGGTGACGTAAATGATCTCGTCCGGCGCCCACGTCTCGACCCGATATTGCAGCGTCGCGAGGTCGGTCGTCGTGTAATTCGCGGCGCCGTCGCTCTTTTGCACGAGCGCCGGATTCGCGCGCCAGCCATCCTGATCTTTGATCAAAAAAGGATCCTGCTCCGGCGGCACCGAGCCGTCCGAAAAGACGCAGAGCGCGCCTTCACTCTCGCTCGCGATTTGTTTTTCGCGCAATTCGGCGACGACGCTTTTGAGCCCCGAATTGTAAAAACTTTCGCCGAGCGAAACGTCGAACCGCACGCCGAGCCGTCCGTAAATCGCGTCGAACTGCGCCTGCGAAAGCCGGATCATTTCGTGCCAGAGCGCGAGGTTTTCCGCGTCGCCGGATTGCAGTTTCACCAGCTCGCCGCGCGCGCTCTCGAGCGTCGTCGGCTCGGTTTTGCAGAGCGCGCTGATCAGCTTGTAAATGCGCTCCATTTCGCCCAGCGGATCGAGCGCGAGCACATCGGGATCGAGCACCGTTTTCCAGCCGACAAGCAGCATGCCAAATTGCGTGCCCCAGTCGCCGATGTGATTGTCCCGCACGACGTCGTGCCCGATGAAACTCGCGATCCGGGCCAGCGAATCGCCGAGAATGGTCGAGCGGATGTGGCCGACGTGCATCGGCTTCGCGACGTTCGGCGAGCTGAAATCGACGACGATTTTGCGCGGCTTCGCGGGCGCTGGAACGCCGAGCCGATCGTCGCCGATCAAGCTGCCGAGCCGCTCGGCGAGGAACGCGGGCTTGAGCCGGAAGTTGATGAATCCCGCGCCCGCGATTTCCGGCGGTTCGCACATTTCCGCCACGTCGAGTTCATCGATGATCCGCTGCGCGAGCTGCCGCGGATTGGCGCGCTGCTGCTTCGCCAAAATCATCGCGGCGTTGCACTGATAATCGCCGAACCGCGGATCGGTCGCCGGCGTCACCTGCGGCTGGATTTCGCCGAGCCCGGCAACCGCCGCGCGGACGCGGGTTTCGAGGAGAGATTGGATGGTTTCCATTTTTAAGAGGTGCGGCGTTGGGCGCGCGAAAGTCAGGTCATCCTGAGCGAAGTGGAGCGTCAGCGGAACGCAGTCGAAGGACCTCTTACTTTTCCCCCGACGAGCGCGTCCGAGCGGGGAAAAGTAAGAGGTCCTTCGACTCCGCTGCGCTTCGCTCAGGATGACCGGAAGAACTGGCGCGCCTGCGCGGCTCGCCTTCACCAAACATCCGCGCGGTCACTTCCCCGTGCTTTCGAAAATCGCCAGAATTTCCGCCGCCGATCCCGCCGTGCCGAGACGCTCCCGGACCGCGCGATCGTTCAAGAATTTCGCGATCGCCGCGAGTGTGCGGAGGTGCGTCTGGAACTGATCTTTCGGCACGACGAACAGCACGATGAACTTCACCGGCGCGTTATCGAGCGAGTCGAATTCGATCCCCGTGCTCGACCGCCCAAACGCGGCGATGACCGAATCCACGCGGTCCGACGACGCGTGCGGAATCGCGATGCCGAGCCCGATGCCGGTGCTCATCGTCTCCTCGCGTTGGCGCAAGGCGGCGAGCACCACGTCGCGATCCGCGGTCTTGATGCGCCCCCGCGCGACCAGCAAATCGACCAATTCCACGATCGCTGCCGTGCGCTCGGTCGCCTGCATTTCGGGAATGATCTGATCGACCGAGAGGAGATTTCCGAGAGTCATTCGTGGAGCGCGTGGCCGGGGGTCAAGGTCGCGCGAATGTAGCAACCGGCCTCGAACTGGAAAGGGGAAAGTGCCACGGTGCCGCGACCCGTTTTGCCCTTCTCTCGTCTCCGTTTTGCCGCCACTTTTCGCGCATGAAAATCGTCATGGCCGGCAGTGAAATGAATCCGTTCGCTCGCACCGGCGGGCTCGGCGATGTGCTCGATGCGCTGCCCGCCGCGCTGGCAAATCGCGGCCACGAAGTCAGCGTCGTCCTCCCCTGCTACCGCGGCCTCCGCGACGATCCGCGACTCGGAATGAAGAGCACCGGCGTGCAGATCACCGTGCAGGTCGGAGCGAAGCGGCTCGATGCCGAAATCCTCGCGGGCGAGGCTCCGAACGGCGTCCAAATCTTCCTCGTCCGACGCGACGAATACTTCGACCGCTCGGGGCTCTACGGCGCGGACGGGCGCGACTACGAGGACAACGCGGAGCGCTTCATCTACTTCTCGAAAGCCGTCGTGGAACTCGCCCGGCGCGTCAGCCCACCGCCGGAAATTCTCCACCTCCACGACTGGCAGACCGCGCTCGTCCCGGTGCTGATCAAAGAAAAAGCGCTGCCGCTCAAGACCGTCCTGACGATCCACAATCTCGCGTATCAGGGAGCGTTTTGGGGCCTCGATTTTGGGCTGACCAACCTGCCCGGCGATTACTTCACTGAGAAAGGCGTCGAGTTTTACGGCAATGTGAACCTGCTCAAAGGCGGCGTCCTTTTCGCCGACCAGGTGACGACCGTGAGCGAGCGCTACGCCCGCGAAATCCAGTCGCCGGAATACGGCTGCGGCCTCGATCCAGTCATCCGGCAGTGCAGCGGGAAAATCACGGGGATTCTAAATGGCGAAGACGATTCAGCCTGGAATCCCGCGACCGATCCGGTGATCGCCGAGACTTTCACGGCGGCGAAACTCGACGGCAAAAAATCGTGCCGCGCGGCGCTTTTGAAAGAGCTCGGACTCGACCCAAATCCCGCCGGTCCGGTCTTCGCGATGGTCTCGCGGCTCGCCGAGCAAAAGGGCATCGACCTCCTGCTGCCGATCCTCGACCGCCTGCTCGCGGACGACGTTCGTCTCGTCATCCTCGGCGAAGGCGACACCGGATATGAGCGCGAGTTGATGGTCGCAGCCAAACGCCACGCGGGACGATTCGCTTTTCTCAAAACGCTCGATGACCGCCTCGCGCACCGCATCGAAGCCGGGGCGGACATCACCTTGATCCCGTCGCATTTCGAGCCGTGCGGACTGAGCGCGATGTATTCGCTCCGATACGGAACGCTCCCTCTCGCGCGCGCGACCGGCGGACTTTACGAGATCGTGCAGGACTACGATCCCGGCAGCGATGCCGGCAACGGCTTCCTCTTTTTCGACTACCACGCCGAGGCGCTCTACGACGCGATCACGCGGGCGAAACGGCTCTTCCGCGATCAGGAGGAGTGGACGAAACTAATGCTCCGCGCGATGGCCGCGGATTTCTCGTGGAGCAAAGCCGCCGCGCGCTACGAAGCGATTTACGAACGCGCGCTCGGTTCTCACAAACAGACGCGCCGTCCTGTCGGAACCGTCATATTTTAGCCACGGAGGAACACGGATGGACACGGAAGAGTCTCAATGTCGTTGGCACCTTTCCGTGAATATCCGTGTCTTCCTTCATCCGTGTTCATCCGTGGCTAAATTTCAGCCTCACCGCCCTGCGACACTCCGCGCCGGTCAGGAATATTTGACCAGCTTCCCCGGCTCCATCTCGTAGTTCAGCGTCAGCCGCTCGGTGGTGCCGGACTTGATCACCTCGTTCACGAATTTCATGTAAATCGCGTCGTCCTCGGTGACCGCGAGCTTCTCCGTCGATTCGAAATCGAGGGCGATGAAAAACGGCCATTCCGAATGTGCGTCGATCGTCTTGCCGCACTTCACGCTGAGCACTTCGGGGATTTTGAGCAGGCTCATGCGCGTGGTCATCATCATCTCCTCGAGTTTGGCGGGTGTGACCTCCGGCTTGAGTTTGAAAAGCGAGATTTGATGAACCATCGGGCGGCGTTTCTAGATTTTCGGACCCAGCGAGGCAATTGGATTTCGGACGAAGATTTCCGCGGCGCGAACTACCCCAAAAACATTCGGGCGGCGCACCGCTTCCGGCGCGCCGCCCGAGAAAATTGCGTCAATTCGAGAGTCTTACTTTTTCCAATCCAGCGCGCCCTTCATGATCGCGTAAACATACCCCACCGTGATCACCGCGACGAAACCGAGCATGTTCCAGAAGATCGACGGCCCATGCAGCGCGACGAATTCGCGGAACACGACGGCCCACGAAAACATGAAGACGATCTCGATATCGAAGATGATGAAGAGCATCGCCACCAGGTAGAATTTCACGCTGAACCGCGGCTGCGCTTCGCCGATCGGGAGCATCCCGCATTCATACGCGGAATCCTTCGTCGGGTTGCTGCGCGCGGACTTGCCGAGCACCACGCTGGCGATCAGCGCCGACGCGGCGAAGCCGATGGCGACGATGATTTGGAGGAGAATCGGCAGGTAATCTTGCATGATATTTTGATCTGAAACTGAGCGGTGAAATCAGACCACCGACGGCCGGGGCGGCAGCGGCGGAGGCGTGGTTTCGAGGGTCGCGAGTTGTTTCGGGATGCCTTTGTATTTCTTGGCGTCCTTCTTGACCATCCCGCGCGCGAGGAGATTTTCCACCTCCGCGGCTACGGGATTTTCCGCATGGAATCGGATTGCGCGGGCGGCACAGGGATCGGAGGTATCGGGAGCGCCGGCACGATCTCCTCCTCATTTTCAAAAGCCGGCGGCAGCGCCGCTGGCGGGATGCCGGGTTGGAGAAACTTGCCCGGATCGAGTCCGATGCCCTGGAGGTTTTGCAGGTTCGGCAGCGCCGCGCGAATCGCCGCGCCGACCGCGGCGACGAGCACTTGATTAATGGTCAGCGTGCCCCTCGATTCCAGCAGCGTCCCGCGCTCGGAAGTGGACTGTGACATCACGATCGGACCGAGGTGTTTCGTGAATGTCTCGGTGGTCGGCAGCTTCGCCCCGTCGATCCATTCTCCCGCATCCGGCGCGAACGCCAGCGACATGATGATGAACGGCCGGAACGTCCCATACGCCCGCTCGAACAGCCCGCGCAGATCGATGAAACCGTACGCGCTCGTCGGTGCCCCGACCGTTTTTCCCGCGCTCTCAAACGCGGGCGCGCCGCTCAAATTTGCTCCCTCGGATTTCAGGCGCGCGCCCACCGGGCCGACCGCTTCCGCGCTGAGGCCGGCCACGAGAAATTTCTCCGTGAGCGCAAAAGTCGGCGTCACCAACTGCAACCCGTCCGCCGGTGGGGCGGAGTAAATCGTCGCGCCGTTTTCCTCTTTTCGCAGCCAGGCCGGACCGCCCGCGACTGGACCCGTGAGCGCGTCCGCAAACGCTCGCGCCTTCGCCGCGTCCCGCACGTCGAGCGTCAGCATCAGGGACGGCTGCAGCGTCGCCGGCGGCCAATCCATCACCGCGCCGAACTCCGGCCCAAAGGCCTGATTCCACTCCGCAAACGACAGCCCTTTCGCCGCGAGGGACTTTTGCATCGGCGCCAGATTCGGCAGGATCATCGGTAGCATCGCCGCCGCCGAATCCGGCACTTCAATCGCCGCCGGCAGCGCCAGCGCGAAATAAAGCAGCGTCGCCGGCGACGTGAGCGCGAGCGAGTTCCGGGCGAGCGGCGCCTCCGTTTTCCCGCCCGGACTGAGCACGAAAATCGTGTCGCGAAACTGCGTCCCGTCGAGCTTCGTCGCCGCCGCGATCGCCGTCGTTTTCTTCAAATCGGCGACCTGCTTTTCATCCATCTTCTGCCCGCTCGCCAGCAACAGCGCCGTCACGCGATCCATCACCGTCCCGAGTTGCGCCACGATCAGCGCGTCGCGGTCCGCAGGCAGCGGCGCGGTCGCTTCGAGAAAAATCGCAGCCTTCGCGAGACTGCCCGCCGCCGAGTCGTTTTTGTGATCGTAGCGATCGAGCGTCTGCTCCAGCAGCTCGAGATTGTTCGCGAGGAAATACCAGTTGTCCCGGAAGACGCCCGCCACCGTCGCCTCCTTTTCCGTGAACGTCTCGATCTCCGCCGCGCCGTAATTCACCAACTCCGCCCGCCCCGTCGGCCGCGCCTTTTTCAGTGCCGCCCGCGGCTCCGCGAGCAGAGCCTCGACCTCCGACCGGCTCCCCGAAAAAGAGAACCCCGCCACGAACCGCGGCTCCGTCCCATCGATCGAAGTCACCGCGAAAAACGCCTCCCCCACCCCCACATTTTGCAGCCGCGCGAGCTGCGGCAAAAGCGACTGCTCCTTCGCTATTTTTGCCCGCGGCTTTTCCAAAAAAGCCTGCATCTCCGGCTCGTTCCAAAGCTGACTCAGCGCCGTCGATTTCCATCGCTCCCCCGTCCGCGGGAGATCGGGAAACTGCGCAAACACGATCGCCTCCGCCGGCACCAACTCCGCCGCGCGAGCCATGTGCGGCACCCTCACGCGAAGAAATAATCCCGCCACGAACAAAACGGCAATGATCAGGCCGATAACGATGAAGGTCTTGAGCAGCTTTTTCATGGCAAGAAAACGGGCGCGAAATCATTGCGCGAAGCGCCCCGGGCGCAACGCAAACTTCGGCACCGCGACGGAGTCGAGGATCCCTCCCGTCATCCTTAGAAACTGTGTCATCAGTCGAAAGCAGGGATCTCGGTGCGGAGGAAGTCAGGCGTCCCGCCTGACAAGCCGGGTGAGACGCATCCGGTCAGGCGAGACGCCTGACTTCCTGGACAGTCTCTTAGCGCAGCGAAGCGAAGCGGGTCTGGTCCGCGAAAAAACGCGAAAAAACGCGAAATGTCGGCTTCGATTTCGCGTTGTTTCGCGTGTTTTCGCGGACCCACTTTCTCGTTCCGCTGCGCTGCGCTCGAGATGACGTAAAAAACACACCCGGCCGCTCACTGCTCCTCGTAAACCCCCGCCGCCTTCCACCCCTCCGCGCTCACCTCGAACACCTCCACACTCACCGGAAACGCCGTCGCCCGGTACGCCTCGAAAACCATCGGCGCATACTCCTCGTATCGGCTCGCCAGCGCGGGAAAAACGAACGCCTTAAATCGGCTCGGCACCACCACCAGCACCTTCTCGCCGAGCGTCTCTTTAAATAGGTCGAGGAACTTCGCCGCGAACACCGCACTCGCCACGACCGGCTTTTCCGAGCTCAGCACCGCATACTCGATCACCTGCTTTTTGTCGCGAACATAGCTCGGCTTCAGCGTCGCCAGCTCTGCGTCCGCATTCGTCCGCGCCTTTGCCACAAAGCTTTCCCAGCCCGTCTTCAACTCCTCGAACTGCGGCCGCAGCAGAGACACATCCCCGTGCTCATCGCGCGTCCCCGCCGCGAGCTCCGTCCTGCCCGCCCCCGGAATCGCCACCGTCACCGGCGCGTGCATGAACTTCGGCTCCAGCCACACCCGCCATCCCGCCTCGCCCGACTGCTCCTCCGCATGTCCCGCGACCGCGCACAGCACCACCGCGAAAAAACCTTTCCACCGCCCCGCCCGCCCCATCCACTCCCGGCGATGATCACCTTTCTCGAAGGCACCCTCGTCGAGTCGCTCCCGACCCATGTCATTCTCGCGGTTCATGGCGTCGGCTATCATGTGTTCATCCCGCTTTCGAGCTACGACAAACTCCCGGCCCCCGGCGCGCAGATCAAGATTTTAACGCACCTCCAAGTCCGCGAAGACGCGCACGTCCTCTTCGGATTCATGTCCACCGCCGAGCGCGACCTCTTCCGGCTTTTGGTGAATCACGTCAGCGGCATCGGACCCAAAACCGCCCTCGACGTCCTCAGCGGCATCAGCGTCACCAGCTTCAAAGCCGCCGTCGTGGCCGGCGATGCCGCCCTCCTTTCCCAGACCAAAGGCATCGGCAAAAAGACGGCCGAGCGCATCATCGTCGAACTCAAGGACAAAGTCGGCGTCGCCGCCGCGTGGGAAGCCGCCAGCGCCAGCCACGCCCCATCTCCGGCGGAGGCCAAAATCAACGACGCCGTCCTCGCCCTCATCTCCCTCGGCTACAAACAAATCGACGCCCACAAAGCCATCAAGCAAGCCACTGAAAAAGCCGGACCCGCCCTCGCCGTCGAAGACCTCATCCGCGCCGCCCTGAAGCTGCTGATCTGAGAGACTGTGTCCAGGAAGTCAGGCGTCTCGCCTGACCGGGTGCGTCTCACCCGGCGTGTCAGGCGAGACGCCTGACTTCCGGTACACCCTCTCAGCCAGGCGCAGTCAGACGCCCCACGCGCCGGGCCATCCTCAATCAGGCGACCAGCCCGGCTTCGCCTCGAAATGCTCGGGCACGAGCCGTTCATTTTCCGCCAGATAGTCCAGCGTGCGCTCCACTTCCGCCAGCCACGGGACTTTTTCCCGCCGGTAAATATGGAGTCGCCGGGTCAGCGCCTCGACAAGGCCCGCACGCCATTTGAAATGATACACGGTCCCACGCCCGCCATCTCATTCCTGCGCCGCTCCCTCCACGAAATGATGTCCGCTGGTCAGCGGGCAATGTCCGCGGCAGAGCGCGACCTTGCCGCAGAGGCCTTGCACCAGTCGCCAGGTCACTTCGGCGGTAAACGGATACTGCCTCCAGATGTCCGCCGTCGCCGTCGTCGGCGTCAGGTGGCCATCGGCGGCCAGCCGATCGGCAAAGATCCCCATGACATCGTCCGCTCCAGACTTTTGCATCCGGTCGATCAATTCCGGGAGCGGGAGAGGAAATTCGGGGATTGCTCATTAGGTATTGACACTGGAAATAAAACAAAGAGGAAGGAGGGGTGAAATGCCAACATTGCCAGAGCGAGACGGTGGTGAAGAATGGGAACAGCCGACATGGCCGACAGCGCTGGCTGTGCCGTGGGTGCGGGAAAACCAGCGGGGAAAAGGATCATCGGCGCGTGGAGCCGCAGCAGCGCGCCTCGGCCCTGGCGCACTATCTTGAAGGAGTCG